>JBMONB010000024.1:0-21406 GCA_049325315.1 Bacillota bacterium
GACAACCAAGTGCGCTTCGATGCCCACTAGGGGCCCAAGAATCGCTCTCTTGCACCTGTTTGCACCAGTTATCGGGCATGAAAAGGGGGCCGTCCCAAGCAGATCAATCTGCTTTTGGGACGGCCCCTGGCACGCCCGGCATAGATGAAGCGAAGGCGCGCATCCTACTGCCATGAAGCGATTGGCAGCCAGCTTGGAAGCAAACCGGACGGCTCTTGCCCAGAGGCTCCGGTGGCCCGAGAATATCGGGATCGAGATGCGCGACGTGACGATTGGCCCCGCCCCGGGCCGGGCGGACAGGCCGAGGGGGGGCCGCCGTTCGACCTCCTCGCCGCCGAGGCAGACAGCCTTGCCCAGGCGGTCTATATCATGAACAGCGGCGTCTCCCGGCGCATCTCCATGCGGCACATCTGCACGGTGATCGTGGGGGAAGCGCTGGCCCGGCAGGGGCTGCAGCGCCTCTGGGCCGAGATGCGGATCCGCCGGCACGGCCTGACTCTCGGCGGGAGCAGGAACGTGGAGGAGTGAGCGGCGATGCAGGACTGGGACCGCCTGGTTATCATTCTTGTGGGGGCGGGGGTCTCGATCTACACCGGGCTCGACGGCTACAAGCTCTGGAAGCGGGAGCGCTGGCTCGCGGTGGCCGGGGTGCGCTCCTGATCATCGGGGCGATCGGGGTGCCGGCGCTCCTCGCCATGTTCTCGTGAGGTTACGGGCTGTTCAGTGGCATCCTACCGGTTGCATTGCACTGTGCAGCGCCAAAAAGAGAAGACCGCCCCCACGTGAGGGCGGTCTCTCTGCGCTTACACCGGTGTGACAGGCCGCTTCTTGGCCGGCCAGTCGAGCTTCTTCGACTCGTACATGGCGAACCGGGCGACCAACTCCTCCCGGATCCGGTCGAAGGGCACGATCGCATCGACGATCAGCTCTGATGCCAGCCGGTAGATGTCGATATCCTTCTTGTACTCCTCCCGCAGTTGCTCCACGTAGGCGGCCCGCTCCTCGGGGGGGCGCTCGGCGATCTTGTTGGCGAAGACGGCGTTAACCGCCGCCTCCGGCCCCATGACGGCGATGGAGGCCGAGGGGAGCGCCAGGGTGCAGTCGGGCTCAAAGGCGGGCCCGGCCATGGCGTAGAGGCCGGCGCCATACGCCTTGCGGACCACCACGCAGATCTTGGGCACCGTCGCCTCGCTCACCGCGGCGATGTACTTGGCGCCATGGCGAATGATCCCCTGCCGCTCCACGGCGGTGCCGATCATGAAGCCGGGCACGTCGGCCAGGAAGAGCAGCGGGATCTCGAAGGCGTCGCAGAGCCAGATGAACCGGGCCGCCTTGTCGGCGGAGTCGACGAAGAGCACGCCGCCCTTGACCCGGGGCTGGTTGGCCACAATCCCCACCACCCGGCCGCCCATGCGGGCGAAGCCGGTGATAATCTCCGGGGCGAACCGCTTCTTGACCTCGAAGAAGGTCCCCTGGTCGACCAGCCGGTCGATCAGCTCGTACATCTGGAAGGGGCTGTTCTGGTTGGCCGGAATGATCTCGGCCACCGGCCGGCCCGGCCCCGGTTCGGCCGGGGCCGCCATGGGCGGCTTCTCGTGGCAGCGCTGCGGGAAGTAGGAGAGGTAGCGCTTGGCGAGGGTGATCGCCTCCTCCTCCGTCTCGCAGAGGAAGTCGCCACAGCCCGAGACGGCGGTGTGCATCTCGGCCCCGCCCATCTCCTCGAGCGTCACCTTCTCGCCGATCACCATCTCGGCCATGCGGGGCGAGCCCAGGTACATCGAACTGTTGCCCTTCACCATGAAGACCACATCGCAGAAGGCGGGTATGTAGGCGCCACCCGCTGCGCTGGGCCCGAAGAGCAGGCAGATCTGCGGGATCAGCCCCGAGAGCTTCACCTCGTTGTAGAAGATGCGGCCCGCATGACGGCGGCCCGGGAACATCTCCACCTGGTCGGTGATCCGGGCGCCGGCGGAGTCGACGAGGTAGAAGAGCGGCACCCGCAGCTTCTCGGCACTCTCCTGAATCCGCAGGATCTTCTCCACCGTACGGGCGCCCCAGGAGCCGGCCTTCACGGTGGAGTCGTTCGCCATGATCGCCACCGTGCGGCCATCGATCTTGCCAAGCCCGGTCACCACCCCGTCAGCGGGCAGGTCCGGGGCCATGTTGTTCGCAAAGAGCCCATCCTCCACAAAGGAGCCCTCGTCCACCAGCAGGCGGATCCGCTCCCGCACGAAGAGCTTCCCCTGCTTCTTCGCCTGCTCGTGGTATTTGGGGGCGCCCCCCTCCTTGATCTGGGCCTCCCTTGCCTTCAGCTTCTCCTCCAGACTCACGTTGGTTCCCCCTTCTGTTTTCGGTGGGGTTCTTTTTTGCCGCGGATTTCGCGGATTGACGCGGATTGACGCGGATTTTTTCGGACAACCATGCCTGGGTGCAACGGGTGCTCCTTGGATCTACCCCTATCACCATCATTGGTTTTAATCCGTGTTAATCCGTGTTTAATCCGTGAAATCCGTGGCAGATATCCCGCGCTCCACCAGCTACCGCAGCGCCCTCAGGGAGCGCTCGATCTGCTCGATGCCCTCCTGCTCGGCGCGCAGCGCCTTCGCCAGGAGGCCGGCCAGCTGGCCTCGCGCCTCCTCCAGGCCCTCGCCGGGGAAGGGGAGCAGCGCCACCGCCTCCTCCAGCACAGCGACCAGACGCTCATAGGCTTCGGCGGCGTTCGCCAGGGTGCTCGCTTCAGGGTACCTCGCCACCAGCTCCGCCAGGTAGGCGGCGGCGTCGCGGCGGGCCCGGTGCAGGAGCAGCAGGTTGTAGCTGTAACCCAGGCCGGGGTCGGGGCCGTGCAGGGGCAGCGGGGAGGCCAGGGTCGCCTGCCAGAACTCGTAGGCGCCCTTGCCGTGCTGGAGCCACATGTCCCGGGACGGGGGCTCCCAGAAGTGGTCGACCGCAAACCGGAGCGAGGCGACCTCGGCCCTTCGCCGGTCATACCCGGGGGCCAGGTCCAGCAGGGTGATCGCCTCGGCCCTGGTGAAGGCGGCGTGCTCGGCGGGGGGCCACTGGGCGATCTCCATCCAGGCCGGCTCGTCGGGGTTGGCCAGGGTGAGGCAGGCGAAGCGGGACTCGTCGGCCCCGACCACCAGGCCATATTCAGGCACCTGGAGCAGGTCGTAGACGATGGCGGGGCGGCCCCGCTCCAGGGACTGCCGGATTCGCTGGATCGCCTCTTCCCGGACCGCCTCATAGGACTCGTCGTTCGGCCTGGCCGCCACCCGCTTGAACCAGGCGCCGAGGTTCTCCCAGAGCGGGAAGACCTCGTGGAAGTTCAGCTCCACCGGGGCGGAGGGCGAGATCACCAGATCCAGCGTCAGCCGGAAGGCATGGCCCGTCACCCCTGCCAGGTAGGGCAGCTCGACGTCGCGCCCGGCGGAGGCCAGCAGACCGCCCAGGGCGCCGACCAGGGTGACCCGGTGAGGCAGGAGCCGGACCCCCTGCAGCACATTACTCACCCTTGTAGACCGGCGCCCGCTTCTCGGCGAAGGCGCGCAGCCCCTCCAGCCGGTCTTCGGTCCCGACGATGGTCTGGTACTCCTGCCACTCGCGGGCCAGGCCGGCGGAAAGGTCCAAGCCGCCGTCGATCGCCCGCTTGGCCGCCCGCACCGCCAGCGGAGCCTGTTGGGCGATCTGCTCGGCCAGCTCCCGGGCGGTCTCCAGCAGGGCAGCCCGCTCCACCACCCGGTTGACCAGGCCCAGCTCCCTCGCCTCGGCGGCGGTCAGCTTCCGGGCGCTGAAGATCAGCTCCTTGGCCAGCGCCGGGCCCACCAGCTGTGGGAGCCGGGTGCAGCCACCCGCCCCCGGAATGATCCCCCAGCCCACCTCGGTGAGGCCCATCTGGGCGTCAGCGGCGGCGATGCGGATATCGCAGGCCAGGGCCAGCTCCATGCCGCCCCCGAAGGCCATGCCGTGGATCGCCCCGATCACCGGCATGGGCAGCCTGGCATAGCCGTTTACCGCCTCCCGCAGCATGTGGACCATCTGGATCACCTGCGGCTCGCTCAGCCCCTGCCGCTCCTTCAGGTCGGCGCCGGAGCAGAAGGCCTTCGACTCGCCGCCGTGCAGGACCACCACCCGGGTCTGCCGGTCGACGGTCAGCTCGCAGGCCACATCGTGCAGCTCCTCCACCACCCGGCGGGAGAGGGCGTTGTACCGCTCCGGGTTGTGTATCTGGACCCAGGCGACCGCACCCTCCCGGGTCAGCCGCACCTTCTCGCGCTCCATGGCTCTTTACCCCCTCTGTGTGCTCGGCCCCTGGATCAGCCGGAACCCCCGGAAGACCCGCAGGGCGGTCAGCGTCGACTCGACAGCGAAGGACTCCTCGGCCGGGAAGCTGCCATCGCCCTGCTGCATCTGCGCCAGGCGGTTGAGCAGCCGCAGCACCGTGCCAAAGAACCGGGCCTCGATTCCGGTTTCCATCATCGTGGTCAGCCACCAGCCCAGGGTCGGGGCCTCCAGCTCCCGCCGGGAGAGGAGATCGTAAGCCCAGGCCTTCTCGGTGGAGTTGGGCCCCACCATCTTGGACCAGATCGCCGCCGCCAGGAAGAGCGTCTGGTGGTAGGCCTTCTCGCCCTCCCCGATCCTGCCCAGCTCCATGCGCAGCCAGCGGCTGGACCGGGCGATCGGGTCCAGGTGCTCCGGCTCCATGGTGAGCAGGGTATAGCTGGCGACCGCGGTAAGGTAGCTCACCGTGAGCGGATCGTCGCCCCTGGCCCAGAGGGGGGGCGCCATCTCCTGAACGGCGGGCGACTCCACCCAGGAGCCATCGGTCCGCTGGGCGCGGCGCAGGAAGGCCAGCGCCCGCGAGGCCATGGGCGAACCGCCCAGGGGCGGGATATCCTTCAGCTGCGCCAGCATGTAGACGGTCGCATCCACCGACGACGGCGCCCCCGGCTGCCCCAACAGCGGGAAGCCGCCATCCGGATTCTGGAGCCGCTCGATCTCCCGGAGGACCTCACGCTCGGGCTCCCCACGCCCGAAGATGCCGTCCAGCCGTGCCCGTTCCCGCAAACCGCCATGGGCCAGGACGAATGCCCTGGCCCGCTCCACATCCACCGAAAAGGCCGGAAGCCCTGCCTCAAGGTTCCCCACGCTGCAACTACTCCCCTAGTCCATTCAGATCGAGATCTCCATGCGCAGCAGCGCGGCGGCGAAGGTCTTCCCGAGGTTGTCGCTCCGCAGGGAGCGCGGGGCCCCTCCACCCAGTGCGCCGTGCACCAAGAACTTCAACGCCTGGACGTTGGGTACCTCCCACATTTCCACCGGTCCCTTCGCCACCGGTCGGAAATACTCTTCCACCCTTTCCCTGGTCACATGCTTGCGAATGATCTCCCAGGCCGCATCATCGTTGGCGAAGAGGGAGATGTCGGAGGCGTCCCCCTTGTCACCCGAGCGGGCGTGGCAGATCTCGATCAGTCGAATCGTGCGGGCCATCTCCTACACCTCCTCCACGGTGATCTTGACGTGCGGCTCAATCAGTTCCCGGGGGATCAGCGTCGACCAGAGGCCCATCAGTTCCCGGGGGGCGGGCGTGCCGGCCACCGCCGATGCGGTGGGCGGCCCGGAGAGGAGCAGGGGCGGGAACTCCCGGGCCAGGACCTCGCAGTCCTTCTTGTTGTCGGTGCGAATGGCGATGCGCAGACGCACCTCGTTGATCGCATCCTCATCGACCGGCTCGGGCGCCAGGGCGCCCCAGAGCGAGTTGATGCCGATGTACTCGATATGAATCTCCTTGGGCTTGACCCCCTGCATCTCCAGCCGCTTGGTGACGATCTCCGCCGCCCGCTTCGCCTTGGAGTAGGCCTTGGGCCAGCCGAACGAGATATAGCCCTCGCCCATCCAGCCGTCTGCGTAGCCCAGCAGCGCCTTCAGGGTCGGCGGGGCGGGGCGTCCGGTGGTGCCGCTGACCCGGACCTGGTTCTCGCCCACCTGCTCGATCTTGGTGGTGGTCAGGTCGCAGATCACGTCGGGGGTGATGTAGGTGGTGGGGTCGTGGATCTCGTAGAGGAACTGCTCCTTCACCGTGCGCACGTTGACCAGCCCGCCGGTCCCCGGGGCCTTGGTGACCACGAAGGTGCCGTCCTCGCTCACCTCGGCGATGGGGTAGCCGATCCGGTGCAGGTCGGGGACATCTTCCCAGCCCACCTGGAAGTTGCCGCCGGTCGCCTGGCCGGAGCACTCCATGACGTGGCCGAGAATGATCCCCTGGGCCAGCTTGTTCCATTCATCGGCGCCCCAGCCGAACTCGTAGAGCACCGGCCCCAGGAACTGGGCGGTGTCGGTGGTCCGCCCGGTAATCACCACGTCGGCCCCGGTGCGCAGGGCATCGGCCACCGCCTGGGCGCCCAGGTAGACCGAGGCGAAGAGCACCCGGTCCCGAATGTCGCCCAGCGCCTGGCCGCTCTCCTTGTCGGCGAAGGTGACCCCCTGGGCGGCCAGCGAGTCGAGCCGGTCGTAGATGTCGTCGCCGGTGACGCAGGCGATCTTCGCCTTGAGCCCCAGCTCCTTCGCCACCTGGGCCACCGCCCTGGCGGCGCCCTGCGGGTTGATCCCGCCGGCGTTGGTGATCAGCTTGATCCCCCGCTCCTTGGCGATGGGCAGCAGGTTCCGCATCATCGGGACCACGTCTTTGGTATAGCCCTGGGTCGGGTCCTTCTTCCGGCCCTTTTCGAGAATGGCCAGGGTCAGCTCCGCCAGGGTGTCAAAGCTGATGTACTTCACGTTTCCGTACCGGGCCACGTCGAGCACGGGCAAGAGGGAGTCTCCGTAGAACCCCTGCCCGGCGCCTATGCGAACGGTGCGCACGTCATTCGCCCCCTTATGCCTGTTCCACTACGTCTGTGGCGGGTGCTTGATATGGTACTTCTGCCGACCGGCGAGGCGCCCCGGGCGCCGCCGGAGGAGCTCCTCCGGGTCGGCCTGTCGTACGGGTGGGTCCACCGCCTCCAGCTTGATGGCGATCCGCTCCAGCAGGTTAGCAATGTACCAGAGCGTGCCCAGCAGAAGGCCGAACCCCAGGGCGGAAGCCAGGGGCCAGAGCTCGCCCATGGCCATCCAGACCAGAAATCCGGCCACACCCACGCCGATGGCGAGCCAGATCATCAGCCCAGCTCCACCACCACGTCGCCGTCGTTGACGAAATCGCCCTCGTTCACCTTGACCTCCTTGACCGTGCCGGCGGTCTCGGCGCTAATGGGGATCTCCATCTTCATCGATTCCAGGATCACCACGTCCTGACCCGCTTGCACCGAGTCACCCGGCTTGACCAGGACCTTCCAGACCGTGCCCGCCATGTTCGACTTGATCACTTGGCTCCATCCTCCTTTTACGTTGGGGGGGCTGTTAGCACCCCAGCTGCTTGGCGATCACCAGGCGCTGGATCTCGCTGGTGCCCTCGCCGATCTCGGTCAGCTTGGCATCTCGCCAGAAGCGGGAGACAGGGAAGTCCTCCATGTAGCCCGCTCCGCCGTGGATCTGAATCGCCTGGTTCGCCGCCCGCACCGCTGCCTCGGAGGCGAATAGCTTGGCCATGGCGCCCTCCCGGGAGAAGGGGCGCCCCTTGTCCTTCAGCCACGCCGCCTTCAGCACCATGGTCCGGGCCAGTTCGATCTCCATCGCCATGTCGGCCAGCTTGAACTGGATCGCCTGGAACTTGGAGATGGGCTGGCCAAACTGCTCCCGCTGCTTGGCGTAGGCCAGCGCAGCGTCCAGCGAGGCCTGGGCGATGCCCACCGCCATGGCGCCAATGGAGATGCGCCCGCCGTCGAGGGTGACCATGAACTGCTTGAAGCCCTCGCCGGGGCGGCCCAGCAAGCTCTCCCCCGGCAGCCTCACGTTGTCGAAGTAGAGGGGACGGGTATCGGAGGAGTGCAGCCCCATCTTCTCATAAGCAGGCCCGATCGAGAACCCCTCGGTGGGATTCGGCACGATGAAGGAGCTGATCCCCTTGTGCCCCTTACCCGGCTCGGTTACCGCCGTGCAGACGATAAAGCCGCAGTAAGCCGCGTTGGTGATATAGACCTTGGAACCGTTCAGGATCCACTGGTCGCCCTCCCGGACGGCGGTGGTCTTGGTGCCCGCCGAGTCGGAGCCAGCCCCGGGCTCCGTCAGCCCGAAGGAGGCCAGGTACTCGCCCCGGGCGGCGCCGGGAAGCCAGCGCTCCTTCTGCTCCTTGGTCCCGAAGTAGTAGACCGGTCCCATGCCGATGGAGCAGTGGGCCGCCATGGTAATCCCCAGGCTGGCATCGACCCGGCTGATCTCCTCCACCGCCAGGGCGTAGGAGACGGTATCGCCGCCCATGCCGCCGACCTCCTCGGCGAAGGGGATGCCGAAGAGACCCAACTCCCCCATCTTCCTGACCAACTCCACCGGGAAGCGCCCCGTCTTGTCCCGCTCGGCAGCTCCGGGGGCAACCTCGCCCTCCGCAAACTCCCGGGCCAGCGTCCGGATCATCGACTGCTCCTGGCTTAGATCGAAGTCCAGGCTCATCCCTTCACTCCCTCCCCAACTACTACCCTGCCAAAGTCATCAAACGAACGGTCGGTTCTGCCTTGCAACCATTCGACAAGGCAATCTTGTGTATGATATATGCTTATTCGCACAGTTGCCACCGGATTCCTCTCGCTTGTGACAAAAATTTTGCGCGCGTCCGTGATCGTGTCACATTACATGGGAGTCACTCCGGTTGCATAGGCATGGAGGGGAGTATGGTGACGGGAGGGGAAACAGATGGAACAGGAAGCGAGCGCCCGCCTGGCCGTCGCACGGCTGGAGGAGCTGACGCCCTCTCACCGCTATCGGGAGGGTCAGCCGATGCATGGCTACTGCCTGATCAGCGGGGACGAGAAGCGCTGCCGGGTGACGCTCTATGTCGAGAACGGGCAGGCGCTGACAGACCGGTCCGGGCAGGGCGGCTTCTACTACGAGGGATGGCTTATCGGGCCGGAGGGGCCGGTAAGCCTGGGCGCCTTCAACCTGGGGCCGGGCGGTCAGGGCAGCGCCACCCGGGTCTTCGAGGGCTCCACGTTGCAGGCGGCCCGGTCCGACCTGGTCCGGGTGACGGCCGAGCCCTTTGGCGGAAGCCCGGCTGGCTCCATCGCCGTGCTGGAGGGCAGCCTGATCTGGCTGCAGACCGGCGCCTCCATGGAGCCCGAGCAGCCGGTCCCCGCGGAGGTCCCGGTGGAGGAGCCGGTCCTCCAGGTGGTGGCGGCCCGCCCAGCCGACGGGCCGGTCCTGGAGGTGAAGCCTGCTGAAGCGCAGGAGGCCGCCGCGGAGCCGGAGGCGGCTGCGGAGCCGGGGGCGGCTGCGGAGCCGGAGGCGCCCCCTGCCCCCGCCCCCCGGGCGGAGGGGCCCCGCAGCGCCAACCCGCTGGAGGCCCATGTCCAGCTGGTCCAGCGGCACCCCATGGCGCCCCGGGCAGCGGGGGCCGCCACGGTCAATCTCCGGCAGGGGGCGCTGACCCTGATGCTCCGTGGGCTGCCCAGCCCGACAGCCCTGGGGCGTGACCAGTCCACCGACCGGCCGTTCAACGCCTACCGGGTCTGGCTGGTCAACCAGCAGACCCAGACCCGCACCCCGGTGGGCTTCTGCCAGCGGGCCTGGGGCGAGAACTTCCGCTTCCAGGGAGAGGGGCTGCCGCTCAACCGGCACGACACGATCCTGGTCACGGTGGAGGACCGGACCGCGTCGGGGGTGAACTCCGCCTCGCCCCAGGTGCTGATCGGCTCCTACACGGCGTGAGAGGCGCGAAAGGGCCGGCCCCCCTTGCAGGCGCCGACCCTTTCGTTGGTAGATTACCCGATCCGGAACGGGTCCTCCGAACCGCTCCAGCGCTGGAGCAGCCAGAGGGTGATCAGCGTCAGGCCGATCAGCGAGGAGCCCAGGGCCGCCGCCGTGCCGAAGCTGTCGGTCAGCACCTGATTGTAGATCAGCACGGAGATGGTGACGGTCCGGCCGGTGTAGAGCATGATCGTGGCCGAGAGTTCGCCGATGGTGGAGATCCAGCTGACGATCGCCCCCGACAGGGCGGCGGGGAGGATCAGCGGGGCGGTGATCCGCAGGAAGGTCCGCCAGGGGGGCGCCCCCAGGGAGAGCGATGCCTCCTCCACGGCGGGGGAGAGCTGGCTCACCCCGGCCGATGCGGCCCGCACCGTGTAGGCGATGCGCCGGACGATGAAGGCGATGATCAGGATCATGCCGGTTCCCGCCAGCGGCAAGGGCGGGCGGCCCCAGGTTGTGATCAGGCCGATGCCCAGCACCGTGCCGGGCAGGATCTGCGCCAGGATCAGCAGCCAGTCGATCGCCCGGCTCAGCTTGCCGGTCCGCCGCACCAGCAGGTAGCCTACCAGCATCCCGGCCAGGAGCATGACGGCGGTGGCGGTGGTGGCGTAGAGGATCGTCCGGATCACCGCCTCGCCCATCCGGCTCCACATGAGCAGGTAGTTGTCGAGCCCGAACTCGCCGGTGAAGCGGGGCCCGCGGGTCTTGAGGAAGGAGGTGACCAGGATCACCCCCTGCGGCAGCGCCGCCACCCCCACCAGGAGCAGTCCATAAGCGGCGCCAAGCGCCGTGCCGACCGGGCCCAGCCGGGCCGGTTCGGGCCGCCGCACCCCGCTCATGGCGTAGGAGCGACCGCCCAGCACCCAGCCCTGCAGCCCCAGCGCCCCGAGGGCGATGGCCAGCATCACCAGGCTGGCAATGGAGGCCAGGCCGGCGCTGCCGCCCAGCTCGCTGAGGAACTCGTTGTAGGCGACCACCGGCAGGGTGCGCAGCCCCTCGCCGATCAGCATCGGGGTGCCGAAGTCGGCCAGGGCGGATGTAAAGACCAGCAGCCCGCTGGCGGCGATCGCCGGCAGCGCCAGGGGGAGTGTCACGGTCAGGAGCCGCCTCCAGGGCGGGGAGCCCAGCGTCTCCGCCGCCTCCTCCAGCGAGGGGTCGATGCGGCTCAGGGCGGCGCTGGTCAGCAGGAAGACGTAGGGAAGGTGGTGCAGGGTCAGCACCAGCAAGACGCCGGCGGGGCCGTAGATCGAAAAGTTCTTCAACCCCAGCAGCCCGGTCAGAATCCCGGCCCGCCCCAGCAGCGTCACCCAGGCATAGGCGCCGATGAAGGGGGGCGAGAGCAGGGAGAGGACCGCCAGGGTCCGCACCAGCCCCCGCAGCGGCATGGTGTAGCGGGTCATCAGCACCGCCAGGGGGACCCCCAGCAGAATCGACCCGGCGGTGGCGGCGCCGCTCAGCCAGAGGCTGTTGGCGATCGCCCCGCGGTAGTAGCCCCGGGTGAAGAACTCCTCCCAGAGCGCCGGCACCGCCAGACTGCCCAGCGTCACCCGGACCACGGGGTAGACCAAGAAGAGCGCCAGGAAAAGGAGGGCGGCCCACCCGACCGCCCGCCAGCCCCTCCCCTTCATCGGATCGCCCCCCCGGTGGCTGCGTCAAAGAGCAGCAGATCGGCGGCGGCCACCCGCAGGGTGACAGGGGCGCCGGGCGCCAGGCTCCCTGGCGGCTGGGTGGAGGCGACAGCCACCGCCCCTCCCCCCGGCAGCCGGACCTCCACCTGGGTGAAGGGGCCCAGGAACGACTCGCCCGCCACCTGGCCGGTCAGGACCAGCCCCTCCCCCGCCCCTGCGGCCGAGAGGACCGGCGCCTCGGGCCTAATGCCTACCGTGACCGGACCCTCGTGGCGCAGGGCCACCCGGACCGAGGAGCCGGCCAGGGCCAGCAGGCCGCCCCGGATCTCGCCGGGCAAAAAGCTGCAGGCGCCCACAAAGGCGGCCACCTGCCGGGAGGCGGGCGCCCGGTAGATCTGGACCGGGGATCCGACCTGGATCAACCGGCCCGCCTCCATCACGCCGATGCGGTCGGAGATGGCCAGTGCCTCCTCCTGGTCATGGGTGACGTAGACGGTGGTGATCCCCGCCTCCTTCACGATTCGCCGGACCTCGGCCCGCATGGCGATCCGGAGCCGGGCGTCGAGGTTGGAGAGGGGCTCATCCATCAGGAGCAGCGATGGGCGGGTCACCAGCGCCCTGGCCAGGGCGACCCGCTGCTGCTGGCCGCCCGAGAGCTGGCCCGGCGCCCGGTGGGTCAGGTCGGAGAGGCCGACCATCGCCAGCCCTTCCTTGGCAAGCCGCTCGATCTCGGCCGCCTCCACCCCCCGGGCCTTCAACCCGTACTTCACGTTCTCTTCCACGCTCAGGTGCGGAAAGAGGGCGTAGCTCTGAAAGACCATGCCCACACTGCGGCGGTAGGCGGGCAGCTGGTCGACCCGGCTCTCGCCGAAGTAGATCTGCCCGCTGCCCGCCTCCTCCAGCCCCGCCAGCAGGCGGAGCAGGGTGGTCTTGCCGCAGCCGCTGGGCCCCAGCAGGGTGAAGAGCTCCCCGGGCTCGACCGTCAGGTCGACCTGGTCCAGCGCCAGGGTGGTTCCGAAGCGTTTGCTGACGCCAACGGCCCGCACGGCCAGCATGGGCAGCCCTCCTTGCTCACTACTTGGTCATGAGGTCCTTCCAGGTGGAGAGAATCTTGTCGCGGTTAGACGCCACCCAGGGCACATCGAGGCTGATCAGCTTGATCTGCTCCATGGGCACCAGCCCCTCGGGCGGGGCCACGTCGGTGCGTGCAGCCCGCAGGCCCAGCTCCTTGGCGGCCATCTCCTGGGTCTTCTTCGAGAAGAGCCAGTCCATGAAGACCCGGGCGTTGTTCGGGTGCTTGCCGCCCTTCACGATGGCAACGGCGTCGGGAATGGTGGCGGTACCCTCCGCCGGGTAGATCCAGCCCACGGGGCCACCGGCCTTGGCATACTTCCAGGCGCCGTGCTCGTAGGTCAGGCCCAGGGCGTACTCCCCGGCGTCGACCCCCTTGATCGGCAGGCTGGAGGAGCCGAGCACCTTGGCGTTCTTCACCACCGCCTCCACCGCCTGCCAGCCCTTGCCATCCTCCTTGCCGAAGAGGTGGAGCATGGTGACCACCTGCACAAAGGAGGTGCCGCTCTTGGTGGCGTCGGCCATGGCCAGCTTGCCCTTCCACTTGGGGTCCTGGAGGTCCTTCCAGCCCTTGGGCAGGTCGGCCTCCGTGACCAGGTTCTTATTGTACATGATCACCATGGGCAGGGCGTTGAAGCCGTACCAGAGCCGGTCCGGCGCCTTCAGGGCGTCGGGGACCATCTTGTCCTCCTTGACCGTGTAGGCCTCAAAGAGCGGGCGGTAGGCCTCGAAGGACTCAGCGCCGCCGCCCAGCATCACATCGGCCTGGGGGGCGCCCTTCTCGGCGTCCAGCCGCTTCAGCATCTCGCCGGTGCCGCCGAAGACCACATCGACCTTGATGCCGCTCTCCTTCTGGAAGGCATCGACAATGGGTGTATAAAGGTCGGCGCCAAAGGAGGTGTACAGGGTCAGCACCTTCTCCTCCGCCTTGGGCGTTTCGCTCTTGGGCGCCTCGGGGGCAGCGGGCTGCTTCGCGCCGCCGCAGCCGGACAGTAGGAGGGTCGCCGTCAGGAGCAGTGCACCAAATCGCTTCATCACATTCACGTTCGTTCCGCCTCCGTATGAAATCGACTCGACTCGTTTGTTAAGTTTGCGACAGGTCGCCATCCATTTCAACATCCATTCACCAAACCAATTGGCGGGTCTCGTGCGGGGGCCAAAGGGAAAAGGACCGGTCGGATGACCAGTCCTGGTGTTGGCGCTATGGATGCGGCCCCCGGGGACCGGGTTTCCTGGGCGGGGCAGGCGCCTTCGGCTGGCAGCGCTCCGGCTTCGTCTCCCGCTCCCAGTGCTCGATCAGCCGGCCCAGCGCCTCGCCGCTCAGGCGGGGCCCCACCCGGATGCGCCGCCACTGCTGCACGTCCTGGCAGGGGGTGGCCACCCCCGGGTGCGTGGTGACTGCGCCCCAGTAGAGCTCGGGCATAAGGGCGAGGGTCTGGTCGCTGTACCGGCCCGCCGGGTAGGCGAAGAACCGGACCGACACCCCCAGCCGTTCCTCCAGGAGGAGGCGAGAGTCGCCCAGCTCGGCGCGGAGCCGCCTGGGATCCAGGTAGCGCAGGTCCGGATGCGTCACGGTGTGCGAGCCAATCTCCATGCCGGCGGCCGAGATGGCCTGCGCCTGCTGCCAGGTGATATAGCCAGGCTGGCCCACCTTCCCGGTGATCACAAAGAGCGTTCCCACCATCCCGTGCTTCTGCAGCAGGGGGAGCGCTGCGGTGTAGAAGTCGGCGTAGCCGTCGTCGAAGGTCAGAGCCACCGGTCGCTCGGGAAGGTTGTCCCCGTGCTGAAAGTGGGCGTGCAGCTGCTGGAGGGTGACCGTCTGGTAGCCTTCCCGGGCCAGGTAGGCCAGGTGCGCATCCAGCTCGGCGGGGGGCACGTAGAGGTTGTTGGGGCCCGGGGCGATCACGTGGTACATCAGAATCGGCACCGACAGCTTCGGCGAGGCCGGCGGCGGTGGCGCCACAGGCTCGGGGGTTGGCGCCGACGGAGGAGCGGGTGGTGCCCCTGCTGGCTCGGGGGCCGGCGGTGGGGCAGGCTCCATCACCCCCACCCCCTGGTCGGCGGCGACGGTGGCCTCCGTCGAAGTCGGTGCCCAGAGGAGCAGCAGGAGCAAGGTCAGAAGCATGACGATCAGGGCGGAAAGGGCCAGCCAGTTCCCCCTGGCGCCCCTGGCGGAGCGATTCCGATGCACCGGTGACCCCTCCCAGATACCCGTTTTACTCCGTTCTGTTATATCACACAATCCTACGGCTCCCAAAGGGGTTTTTGGCCGTGACGGTGAAACCCATATCGGGGTGATTCTGTGAAACGACTCGTGATCCTGCTGGTAATGTCCCTCATGGTCACCGGCTGTGGCGGATCCGGATCCAAGGCGCCCGACCCGTCCCCAACGCCCCCTGCCCCCGCCACCCAGCCCCCTCCGCCCACCCCCGCCGTGGTCGAGCCGGTGCAGCAGCGCCCATCCAAAGAGCCGGCTGATCCCCCACTGACCGGCGGCCCCGTCTACCTCCTGCCCACCGCAGAAAAACCCCTCTGGCCCAGTCCGGTCACCGTGGTGGTGGAGAACAGCCCCCAGGCCCGCCCCCAGGCAGGGCTGGCCGAGGCCGACATGGTGGTGGAGGCGCTGGCGGAATCGGAGATTACCCGCTTCCTGGCCTTTTACTGGACGACCCCAGCCGAGAAGATCGGCCCGGTGCGCAGCGCCCGGACGGGTCCTGTCACCGTAGCCCGGGCTTACAAGGCCCCCCTCGCCCACGCCGGCGGCAACACAGACGCCCTGGAGATGACCCAGTTCCAGGATTGGTCGCTCGACGAGATCTACGGCGGCTGGCAGTCCTTCTATCGCTCCGACGCCCGGCAGCCCCCGCACAACCTCTACACCTCCACCCAACTGCTGGACAAGGGCGTCACCGGTCGCAAGCTCGAACTGAAGGCAGCCCCGACCACCGGGCGAGCCCCCTCCCTCCCCGCCCCCGGCACCGCTGCCACTCAGGCGGTGGTTACCTGGCACAAGTACCACCAGGTCACCTGGGAGTGGCGTTCCACCGAGTACCTCCGGTTCGAGGACGGCGAGCCCCACCAGCTGGAGAGCGGCCGGCAGATCGCGGCGGTCAACCTGGTCTTCCTGAACCTGACCGGGGTGAACAACGGCCCCGACCTGGGCTGGACCCTCCACCTGAACAAGGGCGGCAGGGCGACGGTGCTGAGCGCCGGCTACCGCTGGGAGGGAACCTGGACCCTGGCCGATGGCGGTTTTCAACTTACCCCCGCCGACTCAAAGGTCCCGCTGCTCGCCCCCGGCCCCACCTGGGTCCACCTGATCACCCAGGAGTCAGACTTCCAGGTGACCGGCAAGAACGAGTAAAAGAACCGCGCTGCCAGCCTCCTGGCAGCGCGGTTTTCTATGCTTGTTTAGCCTTCGTCGGTGGCCGCCGCCTCCTCCTGGGTGGCGGCATCTTTGAACAGCTCCTGCCACTGCGGCATGGTCAGGAGGACCTCCCGCGGCTTGGAGCCCTGGTGCGGGCCGACAAAGCCCCGCTCCTCCATCATGTCGATCAGGCGGGCGGCCTTGGTGTAGTTGCAGCGCAGCCGCCGCTGCAGAATCGAGACCGAGGCCTGGCCATGCTCCACCACGACGCGGCAGGCATCGGCAAAGACCGCATCCACCGCCGACGAGGAGCCGTCTCCATCCGCAGCGCCGCCGCCCCGCTTGGAGGCCGACGTGTCGACCGCCACCTCCTGGGCGGTGAAGACCGGCTTCGCCTGGGCCTTGACGAAGGTGACCAGCTGGTCGATCTCCTTCTCGTGAATGAAGGCGCCCTGCACCCGGACCGCCTTCGAGTACCCGGTGGGGTGGTAGAGCATGTCGCCCTTGCCAAGCAGCCGCTCGGCGCCGGCGTAGTCCATGATGACGCGTGAGTCGACCAGCGAGGAGACGGCGAAGGCGATGCGGGAGGGGATATTCGCCTTGATCAGGCCGGTGATCACGTCGACACGGGGCGACTGGGTGGCGATCACCAGGTGCATGCCGCAGGCACGGGCCATCTGGGCCAGCCGGCAGATGGAGTCCTCGACATCGACCGGGGCGACCATCATCAGATCGGCCAACTCATCTACAAAGATGACGATGTAGGGCAGGGGCTTGCGGGGATTCTCCGGGTCAGGCCCGGGGTCGTCGAGGCACAACTGGTTATACTGCTGAATATTCCGGGCGCCCACCGCTGCGAACAGCTCGTAGCGGGTCTCCATCTCCTTGACGGCGCCCTTCAGGAAGCCCGCCGCCTTCTTGACATCGGTGATCACCGGCGCCATCAGGTGTGGAATCCCGTTGTAGGTGGAGAGTTCGACCATCTTCGGGTCGATCATCATCATCTTGACCTCGTCGGGCCGCGCCTTGAAGAGGAGCGAGCAGATGATGGTGTTCATGCAGACCGACTTGCCGGAGCCGGTGGAGCCGGCGATCAGCAGGTGGGGCATCTTGGACAGGTCGCCCACCACCGGGTTGCCGGCCTGGTCCTTGCCGAAGGCGACGGTCAGCTTGGAGGAGGCGTTCAGGAAGGGCGGGGTCTCCATGACCTCGCGCAGGTGGACCGAGGAGCGCTCCTTGTTGGGCACCTCAATGCCCACCGCCGCCTTGCCCGGAATGGGCGCCTCCACCCGGATATCTTCCGCCGCCAGCGCCAGCGCCAGGTCGTCGGCCAGGTTGGTGAACTTGTTGACACGAACGCCCTCGCCCGGCTGCAGCTCAAACCGGGTCACCGCCGGACCGGGGCTGATCTCCACCACCCGGGCCTCGACGCCGAAGGAGCGGAGGGTCCGCTCCAGCAGCTGCGCCTTGGCCAGGTGGTCCTGGTGGCTCATGGCGTGCTTGGGCGCCGTCTTGGGCAGCATGGAAACCTGCGGGAGCTGATAGGAGCTCCCCAGCCGCTCCGGGTCGAGGGCCAGCTGCCCCTTCGGCGTGGGAACCAGGGGAACGGGCTGCGCCTCTTCGCTCTTCTTCGCCTTCTCGCTGGCGTTGGCCACCGACTTCGAAGCCTTCGCCGCCAGGTCCCCCGCCTTCGGCTCCACCAGGGCGGGATCAGGCCGCCGGATCACCGGCTCCGAACTCTCCGGCGCGGGGCTCTTCCCCCTCACCACGGGTACACTCTCCGCTGCGGGCGTGACCACCCGCGGCTCCCCGATGGTATTCAGCTCCTCGGTAGCCGCCAGCCGTGGGCGGCGGGGCTCGCTCTCCAGGGGCTCGTCCGCCGCCTCCCCGTTCCGGGCCGGGCGATTCTTGACCAGATCGTAGAACTCCCCGGCGGCCCCCTTCGCCCCGCGGGCGCCACTGACCACCCGCTCCTTGGACCAGTTGAGCACCCCGCCCAGCGTCAGCTCGGTGTTCAGCACCAGCCCCACCAGGCCGGCGGTGACCAGTACCACCCAGCGCCCCGCCTCGCCGAAGAGCTTGGTCAGCGGGTAGGCCAGCCCATAGCCGATCAGCCCGCCGCCCAGGCCCATCTTGGCGTTTTCCAGGTCGCCGCCCCCGGGCAGATAGCCCTGGCTCCAGAGCTGTACCGTCAGTTCAGCGGCAAGGAACAGGAGAAGCAGCCCCCATGACCGGCGGCCCCAGTAGAAGGGGCGCCGGTGGAAGCGCAGGTAGATGAGGTAAAGGCCGAACCAGACCAGCAGCGCCGAGGCCGCCCAGGCCCCGACCTCGCCGCCCAGCGCCTTGAGCCCAGCGCTCAGGGCAGTCCCGGCGACGCCGCCGCCCTTGCCCGCCAATGAGAGCAGGAACCAGACGCCGGCCGCCGAGAAGAGCAGGCCCCGTATCTCCTGGTGAAGACCCGGCCCCTGCTGTGCCCCTCCCGCCGCCTTGGCCGTGCGAGTCCGCACTCGCCGCTCTGCCACGCACGAACCCCCCTGCTTGAACCGTCCGGGGGCAAATCCCCAGAGGTTGGTTGATATGGCTTGAGTATACCACATTTCAAGGGGCCGGAGCGTTATGGCAACGCCCGGCCCCGCTAAGATTCCTGCTAACACCCGGCGGCCTGGCACTCGGCACAGGTCCCGTAGAACTTGGCCACGTGGTCGTTGATCTTAAAGCCCGTCTTGCGCTCAATGGCCGCCTCCAGCGCCTCCAGCAGATCATCTTCAAACTCGATGATCTTCCCGCAACACTGACAGACCAGGTGATGGTGGTGATGGTTGTCCTCATCGCGCACCTCAAACCGGGCCCGACCGTCGCCGAAGTCCAGCTTCTGAAGGACCTCGATCTCCTCCAGCAGTTCCAGCGTCCGGTAGACGGTGGCGATGCCGTTGTTCGGGTAGGTCTCCTTCAGCATCGAGTAGACGTCATCCGCTGAGAGGTGCCGGCCACGGTTCATCAAAAAGATCGAGATAATGGCCCAGCGCTGTGGGGTCAACTTATGGCCCCGCTCCAACAGCCGGGTATAAATATCCTTCAACATCAGACCCACCGTTGTCACCTCTCTCGTTCACTTCACCATAAGTTTCGGGTGAAGGAAGAGAGATTCCTCCTGCCAACCCCCCATTTTCGGTACCAAACGAGAATGATTCTAAAGGTGGATGACGTTTCGCCACCACAGCAAGACCAGCCGGCATTCGCCGCCGCCTGGTCTTGCTGCCGGTGGGCTACACCCGGACTCGGGCTCCCGGCTGAAAGCGGGGGTCCAGGTAGTCCCGCGGGTCGGTGGAGAGGAGCCGCTGTACCGTCGCTGTGCCGTCGGAGCCGGGCTCCACCTCCAGTATCCGGCCGTCTACCACCATCTCAGCCCGGGCCGGCGTGGAGGGCGCCAGCCCTTCAAGTACCAGTTCTATCGGCATCACCGACCAGAGAATCCCGGGCCCGGCGCTGCTCATTGGACCACCCCCGGTCCCGCCGCCCTCCGGTCGGCGATCAGCCGGTTCAGCTTGGAGACCGCGGCGGAGAGACCGCCTACCTCGTCGATCAGCCCGGACTTGACCGCATCTTTGCCGACCACCACGGTTCCGATGTCGCGCGCCAACTCGCCGGTGCGGAACATCAACTCCCGGAACCGCTCCTCCCCGATCTTGGAGTTCTCCACCACGAAGCGGATCACCCGGTCCTGCATCTTGTCGAGGTAGTCATAGGTCTGCGGTACCCCGATCACTAGGCCGGTCAGGCGGATCGGGTGGATCGTCATGGTGGCCGTGGAGGCGATGAAGGAGTAGGTCGTGGAGACGGCGATGGGCACACCGATGGAGTGTCCCCCGCCCAGCACCAGCGAGACCGACGGCTTGGAGAGGCTGGCCACCATCTCTGAGATGGCAAGACCTGCTTCCACGTCGCCCCCGACGGTGTTGAGGACCAGAAGCAGCCCCTCGATCTCCGGGTTCTGCTCCACCGCCACCAGCTGCGGGATGATGTGCTCGTACTTGGTGGTCTTGTTCTGCGGCGGCAGGGTCAGGTGCCCCTCCACCTGCCCCACAATGGTGATCAGGTGGATATTCTGCGTCACCTGGGGCAGCCGGGTGGTCCCGATCGACTCCAGGTTCTCCAGCGGGGCGTTCTTCTTGCCGCGAGGTCCACGGGCCGGCTTGCCCGGTCCGGGTTCCGGCTCTGGCGACGGGGTGGGCGACGCCCCGGGAACAGGCGCACCCGTTCGTTCCGGATCGGGAGTGCCGGCGGCAAAGGCACGGAAAAGGAAGTCGTCATCGTTAAATCGCATGGGTCACGCTCCTGCTTAGTGACAAAGATCGTGGCCTGCGGCCCAGGTGCCGCTGGTGGCCCCTGGCCCTAGTATCTCCGCCCTCTCTGCGTACATCCCCCTGATTCCGGTATCGGCAGGAGAGCTGTATGTCTGGGGGGAGCCGCTCATTGCCGGCCCCCCCACGAGGCTACCAGATGGTTCCCGTCGCCCTCGCCATGTCGTTCAGGTCCTTCACCACGCTGGACAGGTCGATCTCCTTCCTCCGGGCCAGGTCCCGGAGCCGGAAGCCGGAGCCGGTGCCGATCCCCTCGGACCCAAAGTGTTTGGCCAGCACGTTGCGGGCCTGCGGCATCTGGGCAATGATCTCCGAGGCCGTCCACTCACGGAAGTTCGGCATGTGCTTACACGACCTCCCCGGTAAGGAGAATGGAGCGAGGTTCACACCTCGCTCCACTAGGTTGCCGCATCGGCGGTTCATGCAATCATTCGGTCCCTACACTTCCATGATGATCGGCAGGATCATCGGACGCCGGCGGGTCTTCTCATACAGGTACTTGGAGAGGGCGTCCCGGACGCTGCTCTTGAGGACCGCCCACTCGGTGACGTTGCGGTCCATCTGGTCATGCAGCGCCTTCTTGACCCGCTCCTTCGCCTCCTCCAGCAGCCCTTCGGACTCCCGGACGTAGACGAAGCCACGGCTGACGATATCGGGTCCGCCTGCGATCTCCCCCGACTCGGGGTCGACAGCGACCACAACGATCAGGATCCCGTCCTGGGAGAGCTGCTTGCGATCACGCAGGACAATGTTGCCCACGTCGCCCACGCCGAGGCCGTCCACCAGCACCTGGCCGGAGGTAACCTTGCCGGCGATCTGGGCGGAGTCCTGGGTGAACTCGAAGATCGTGCCGTTCTCCCCGATCAGGATATTCTCCGCCGGAACCCCGCAGGACTGTGCGTGCCGCTTGTGGTGCAGGAGCATCCGGTACTCACCGTGAACCGGCACGAAGAACTTCGGCCGGGTCAGGTTGATCATCAGCTTCTGCTCCTCCTGGCTGCCGTGGCCAGAGACGTGCACACCGGCGTCCCGCTGGTAGATCACCTCGGCCCCGCGGCGGTACAGGTTGTTGATCGTGCGGCCGACCGACTTCTCATTGCCTGGAATCGGTGTGGCGGCAAAGAGCACCGTATCACCGGGAATGATTTCAA
>JBMONB010000025.1:0-20603 GCA_049325315.1 Bacillota bacterium
TCCAGGTAGGCCGACGGGTCGAAGTCGTCCACCTGGGCCGCCACCTGGGTGCGGAAGGTGCTGGCGTCGAACCGGTCCAGCTTCCGTATGCGGGAGCGCCCGTGCAGCACCCCCTCCCAGAACCGCCCCGCCCCGATGCCTACCGGGGTGATGCAGCCAATGCCGGTGATCACCGCCCGCCGCTCGTTCACATTGCCACCCCCCGGCCCGCCTGCTCCGCCAGGTGGTGGAGCGTCCGCCCGGCGATGACGTGCACGAAGAGCGGCCCAATCACGGTGCGCCCCACCGTGGGGGCGAGGGGGCCGGCGAAGCGGGGGCCGTCGGCCCACTCGTGAACAATCGTCACCCGGCTGCCCGAACCGACGGGCTTTATCTGCCAGAGCACATCCATCCCCGTGGTGATTCCATCGATATGGCGATAGCGGACCTCCCACCGGTCCGGGTCGACCCACATGCGGCTAAGCCACCAGACCGGCCAGCCCAGCCGGCCGAAGTGACGCCGGGCGGCCATCTCCACCACCCCGCCCGCATCGGGCCCGCCCTCGTGGAACCGGACCCAGCGGTAATGGGGCAGAACCTGCGGCCACCGGTCCACCCGGCGGGCATGGTCAAACGCCTCCCCCGGCGGGCAGGCGAAGAACTGCTCGTTGAACGTGCGCATGCGCACCCTCCTCTCCTTCGCTGGCTAGTATGCCCCCGGCAGGAAAGATTAGCCTTTGGGTGGAACCTTTCTGCGCGACGCGACAAGGAGGAGATGCAGCGATGACTCGAGCCAACTGGATTCAGCAGTGGGAGGCGTACATCGGGCGGCGGGCGGTAGAGCACAGGGTGCCCGGGATCGCCGTCGGTATGGCGGCGCAGGGCGAGCCCGCCTATTTGCAGGGGTTTGGCTGGCGGGACCGGGAGCGGGGGCTGCCGGTCACCCCGGAGACCGTCTTCGGCATCGCCTCGATCACCAAGTCTTTCACCGGCGTGGCGATCATGCAGCTGCAGGAGCAGGGGATCCTCTCGGTCCACGACCCGGTGGTCAGGTACCTGCCGGCCTTCCGGACCCCGGACCCGGCGCAGACGAAGGCGATCACCCTGCACCACCTGCTCAGCCACACCGCCGGCCTGCCGCCGCTGCCGGGCATGCAGGCCTGCACCCGGGACCAGCTCCTGGCCGACCCCCGGTTCGCCACCCAGACCGAGGCGCTCCGCAAGCTGCCCCAGGTCGATACCCCCGAGCAGTTCCTTGACTTCATGGCCGGCCTCGACTACCAGCTGCTGGGCGCCCCGGGCGAGTACTTCAGCTACTCCAACGACGGCTATGTGCTGCTGGGCCTGGTGATCGCGGCGGTGAGCGGGGTCGACTACCCCACCTACATTCAGCGGCAGATCCTGGAGCCCGCCGGTATGGCCCGCTCCACCCTGGCGGGCAACGACCTGCTGAACGGCTGGGAGAACGTGACCCAGCTCTACGTGCGCGACGGCGCCGAAGCGGCCCCCGCCCCCGGCTGGGCGGCCCACCCCTTCGCCTCGGCGGCGGGGATGCTGAAGTCGACCACCACCGACATGCTCCGCTACGCCGAGCTATTCCGGACGGGCGGGCTGGTGGATGGAACCCGGCTTCTGCGGCCCGAATCGGTCCAGGCGATGACCGCCCCGGCGATCACCCTGGGCCCCGATGTGCACTACGGCTACGGCCTCATGGTCCAACGCTTCCGCGGGACCACCCTGGTCCACCACGGCGGCACCTATAAGGGCGTCAAGTCGCTCATGGTCATCGCCCCGGAGGCCGGGCTGACCGGCATCACCCTGATCAACTTGATGGACGCCCCCGCCACCGATATCATGATGGCCGGTGTGAGCGCCTTCCTGGGCCACGGTGCCGATCCCACCCAGTTCACCCTGGAAGAGGTGGCGATCTCCCGGGAAGCGCTGGCAGAGTACGCCCACACCTACCCCTCGGACATGGGGCCCGTCACCTTCCGGCTGGGGGAGAGCGGGCTGGAGGTGGAGTCCCGGCTGACCGGGGTTCTGCCGCTGCGCTACGTGGGCAACGACACCTTCCTGGTGGCCTTCACCGGCACCGACGAGACGGTCACCTTCTACCGGAACCGGGAGGGGCAGATCGACAAGGTCCTCTTCCACCTGCGGCTGATGCGCAAGGGGTAGGCCATTGCGCGCAAAAGGCCGGCGGCGTCTCTTGCCGTCGGCCTTTTACCCTGCCCGGCGGGGAGCCCGGCATGCACATGGAGGAACGGCGGGCCGCGGCGGCGAACTTTTCCCGTATGAATAGTATTTATGAACTTCATGATGCAATCGCCGCCTGCGAGCGGTGCGAACGGTTGCGCACATACTGTCAGGAGATCGCCCGCACCAAGGTAAAGCGCTATCGGGAGCAGGAGTACTGGGGCCGCCCCGTTCCCGGCTTCGGCGACCCGGCAGCCCGCCTCTTCATTCTCGGCCTGGCCCCCGCCGCCCACGGCGGCAATCGGACCGGCCGCATGTTCACCGGCGACGAGCCAGGGGGCTCGGGCGACTGGCTCTACCGCACGCTCCACCGCTGCGGCTTCGCCAGCCAGCCCGAGTCGCTCCACCGGGACGACGGCCTGGCGCTGACCGGCGCCTATATCAGCAACGTCGCCCGCTGCGCCCCGCCCGGCAACAAACCGCTCCCCGCCGAGTTGGAGGCCTGCCGCCCCTACCTGGAGCAGGAGCTGGCGCTCCTCACCCAGCTGAAGGTGGTGGTGGTGCTGGGCAAGATCGCCTTCGACGCCTACGTGAAGCTGCGCCGGCAGCAGGGGTACGACCTGGGCCGCCCCGCCTTTTCCCACGGGGCGGAGTACCGGTTCGACAACCTGCCCACGCTGCTCTGCTCCTACCACCCCAGCCGGCAGAACACCAACACCGGGGTTCTCACCCGCCCCATGTGGGAGGGAATCTTCGCCCGCGCCCGGGTGATTATCGAAAGTGAGCCGGTTCGGTAACGCCTGAGCGGATTCGCCCCCGACAGGAGGGAGGATTCATGCAGCTTCAGCGATGGACCCGTGCCATCTTGCAGCGGTTCGCGCTCTTCCTCTGTGCCGGCCTGATCGCAGTTCTCCTGCTCCACGTTCAGGCCGGGGTCATTCAGGTTCCCGCGGGTGCCTCCACCTTCTCCACCAGCCAGTGGCTGAGCGCCAGCGGCGAGTACCTCTCCCAGGTGATCCGGGGTGAGCTGGGCACGCTCCAGCCCCTGCGGGTGACCGGCTACATGCAGGAGAAGCCGGTCGCCGCCGAGCTGCAGGGGCGCGCCCCCGCCAGCCTCCTGCTCCTGGCGCTGGGCCTGGTCGTCAGCCTTGCGGGCGGCACCCTGCTGGGGCTGCTGGGCAGCCGGTTCGGGGCGGGCTGGCTGCGGCCTCCTACTCTGCTGGGCACGCTGCTGCTGCTCTCCACGCCAGATATCCTGGTGGTGCTGGGGCTGCGAGCGCTGGTGGTCTGGTTCCTCTCCGCCTTCGGGCTCAAGCTCTTCTCGCTCACAGCCCTGGGGGCCTCCCTGCAGCCCAGCCACTTCATCGCCCCGACCCTGGCGCTCGCCGCCCTGCCCCTGGCTGTGGTGGCCCGTGTGGCGGCGGTCGCCTTCGACGAGGTCCATGACCAACTCTACATACGCACAGCCCGGGCCAAGGGGGCGACGCCTCTGCGGGTGATCCTGCGCCACGCCCTGAAGAACGGCTGGATCCGGGTGGCCGAGGCCGGCCCGCTGGTGATGGCGGCGCTGGTGACCGGCCTGGTGGTGGTGGAGTACATCCTCTACTTCCCCGGGATCGGCCGGACCCTGGGGCTGATTCTGGAGAAGGGCGGCCAGCCCACCGCCTCCTCCTCCATCGCCGTGCTCCTGTTGGGCTGGGCAGTGCTGATCGACATCGCCTTCGCCGCCATCCGTCTGGCGCTGGACCCCCGGCTGGAGGAGCACCGGCGGCCGGAGGCCAGGGGCCCCGCTGCCGCTCTGCCCGCGGGCCAGTGGGTGCGCAGTCTGGGTACGCTACCGCGGGCGTTGGCTCATCGGGTCAGGGAGTGGCCGGCAGCGCTGGCACAGGCCGCATGGATCTGGCGGCCCAGCCGCCTCTGGAAGGAACTCCTGACCAACCCCCCGCTGCTGCTGGGCCTCACCGGGGTGGGGGCGCTGGCGGTGATCGCCCTCTTCGGCGGGCGCTTTCTCGACCTCTCCACCGCCCACCGGATCCCGGCGTACATCGTGACAGGCGGCGAGGTCTTCTTCCCGCCCTACAAGCCTGGCACCCCCGGCTACCCCCTGGGCTCCGACATGGCCGGGCGCGACCTGCTGGCTCGACTGGTGGTGGGCGCCCGCTACACCCTCTTCTTCACCCTGGCGGTCACCCCGGTCCGCTTCCTCGTTGCCCTGCCCTGGGGGCTGGCGGCCGGCCTGACCGGCGGCCTCTGGCGGCAGTCGGCCCGCACGCTGGGGCTGGTCTTCTCCGCTCTGCCGGTCCTGCTGATCCCCGCGGCGCTGCTGCCGCTGGTGCCCGTGCTGGGCCACTCCTCCTCCTACTGGCTGATCACCGCCATCCTGGCGGCGGCGGGCATCCCGCGGCTGGTGGAGAATATCCGCCAGCATGCGGAGGCGGTGGCGGTCCAGCCCTTCCTGGAGGGGGCACGGGCGGCGGGGGCCGGGTCGGGGCGCATCTTCTGGCGCTACCTCTTCCCGCACCTGCTTCCCCAGCTCTGGGTGATCGCCGCCGCCGACATGGCCTGGACGCTGCTGCTCCTGGCCCAGTTCGGGGTCTTCTCCATCTTCCTGGCGGGCTCGGTCACCGTCATGACCGGCTTTGAGGTGATGTCCAACTCCAAGACCATCGCCATCTCCCGCATTCCCGACTGGTCCTCCATGCTCTCCCGCCCCTACGATGTGATCTACCAGGCGCCCTGGTCGATCTGGGTGCCTGCGCTCTGCTTCCTGGCGGCGATCATCGCCTTCAACCTGGTGGCTGAAGGGCTGCGCCGCAGGGCCCAGGCGCTGCAGGCGCTCCCCCTCCCCGAGGAGAGCCCCCGGGCCCGCAGGCGGCTTCTCCTGGAGTGGGCGGCGACGGGCGCTGTGCTGGTGATGCTGACGGGCCTGACGCTCAACTACGGCACCGCCTCCCCGGCCTACGCCTTCGGCGAGGAGGCCAAGAGCCCGCTGGACATGGCGCGTCTGGAGCTGCGGGCGGTGCTGGAGCTGGCCTCGGGCACCGCACCCGACCTGGACCGCTCCCGGGCGGCTGGGGCGCTGAAGGGAGCGGTCACCACCTACCTGAAGGAGCTCCAGGCAGCCGGCCTGCCCCTGACAGAGATTGAGGCCGATACCCAGGGCCGCATCAGCCTGATCGACGGCGACGGGTACCTGCTCCTCAACGCCTACCTGCCCAACCTGCCCTCCAAGCTGCCCTCCTACGTCTTCGTGGTGGAGAAGCGGAGCGGACAGCTGATCGACCGCATCACCACCTCGATCAAGGTGAACCACTTCACCGTGCTGCCCAAGGCGGGAAGACATACACAAGGGTCACGAATGAACCCGACCGACTGGATCGTCGACTACGTGATTCTGGCGGGGCCCATACCGGAGATGGGGGATCGCTGGGGCCTCTCCGTCTGGGCGGGGGCCTATGACCAGACGCCCCGCCTCGCCTACTCCAACCAGTCGTCGTTCGTCTCGAGCCTGTACGACCGGCAGGGCGAGAAGCATGATCTCCAGGTCGTGAAGGCGGGGTACGGCGGCGGCTATGTACTGGTCACGCCCACCTCCCAGAGCCGCTTCACCGTCGCCGGGAATGGCGATCTGGCCATCTGCCGTCAGGCGGATGGCCCCTGCGCCACCTTCCCCTGGCTGGGGCCGGGCTGGGTGCACGTGAGAAGCGCACCCCCGCCACCGGGGATGCCATAGAGAAAGGGGCGAGCCGGCAAACGGCTCGCTCCCCAGGTTGTTGCCAGACGAATAGCGTCGCACAAGTATGCAGCCGGAGGCGATGACCCTCGGCTGCATTCGCGTACGTTGTGACCCAGTTCCGGGGCTTGTCTCGATCCGGCGGCGAGTTATCTGCACCGGGTCATGCTGTTCAGGCCTTAAATCGGGACCCATCGGGTCTGGGCGTTCACATGTGGCACCTCCATTGTGATTTCGTACCAGGTTCGCCCTCGGATGTGGAACATCCTGGGTTCCGAGATCTTTTCCCAGATGCCGCTCGATGTGGTAGGGGATTTCTAGTGGAACCACGTGGATGAAGGGGCTACTTGCGCCCTGAGAGCGATGTTCTTGGTTTCAGAGGGGGCATTTTGGCCCAGATCAAGCGAGAAACGCCGGTTCATTGACCCAGGTGCCCCCGATTTTCAGCGATTCACCGAGATTTTCCCCACGAAATGAAAAGTGCGATGGGACTTTCTGGTGGAACCACCATAGCGCGTGGCGCCAGCGCCACGCGTGAAAATTGGGCATTCAACAGGCTGAGGGCGAGCCGGCAAACGGCTCGCCCCCTCTGCTTTACCTGTCGGCGGTCAGCGCCAGGAACTGCTTGACATCTTCCACCGAAACGTCCACCGCTGCCTGCCAGAAGTCCGGCTGGGTCAGATCGACGCCCAGGTGTTTCATGGCCAGGTCCTCCACCCGCATCCGGCCGGTGTCCCGCAGCAGCGCCACGTACTTCTCGGCGAAGGTCGGCCCCTCCGCCAGCGCCCGGGCATAGACGCCGGAGCTGAAGAGGTAGCCGAAGGTGTAGGGGAAGTTGTAGAACGGCTGGCCGGTAGAGTAGAAGTGGAGCTTCGAGGCCCAGAAGTGCGGGTGGTACTCCGACAGGGCGTCGTGGTACGCATCCTTTTGCGCCTGGACCATCAGCTCGTTCAGCCGCTTCACCGAGACCAGGCCCTTCTTCCGCTCCTCGTAGAAGCGGGTCTCGAAGAGGAAGCGGGCGTGAATGTTCATGAAGAAGGCGATCCCCCGCTCCGCCTTGTCCTCCACCAGCGCCAGCCGCTCCGCATCGGTCTTGGCGGCCTTCACGGCAGCGTCGGCCACGATCAGCTCGGCGAAGGTCGAGGCGGTCTCCGCCACGTTCATGGCGTAGCCCTGGGCCATCTGCGGCAGGTCATTCATGACCGCCTGGTGGTAGGCGTGGCCCAGCTCATGGGCCAGCGTCGCTACGTTGGAGGCGTTGCCGGCATAGGTCATGAAGATGCGGGACTGCTGGGCGACCGGGAAGGAGGTGCAGAAGCCGCCGGGCCGCTTGCCGGGCCGGTCCTCCGCCTCGATCCAGCGGTCCTCGAACGCCTTGGCGGCAAAGTCGGCCATGTGCGGGCTGAAACGCCGGAAGTGCTCCACAATGAACTCCGCCGCCTCGTCGTAGGTCACCTTGGCGGTGTCGCCGCCAATGGGGGCGCCCACGTCGTGCCAGGAGAGCTTCTCCAGGCCCATCAGCTTCGCCTTGCGGTTGAGGAACTCCACGAAGACCGGCTTGTTCCGCTCGATCGTCGCCCACATCACATCGAGCGTCTCGGCCTTCATGCGATTGTTCTCCAGCGGCTCGGAGAGAATCGAATCCCAGCCCCGGTGCTTGTAGAGCTGAATGCGATAGCCCGCCAGGTGGTTGAGCGCCTCGCTCACCAGGTCGGCCTGCTCGCCCCAGGCCCGCTCCCACTTCTCGAACATGGTGGTCCGGACCAGCCGGTCCCCCGACATCATCTTGTTGGCCGCCTGGCCCGCCGAGAGGTAGATCGTCTTGCCGTGCTCCTCCCAGGGGATCTGAATCCGGGCCACCACGGCGTCGTAGAGCCGGCCCCAGGCGTGGTAGCCGTCCACCGAGAGGTCGTTCACCAGCCCCTCCCGCTGCGGGTCCATCTTCTTGGCCGCCCGCTCCCGCCGCTCCCGAATTGGGTTGGCAATGGGGGCGAAATCGGGCTGCGCCAGCAGCGCCTCCAGCACCGGCTCGGGCAGCTGGAGAATCTGGTGATCGAGCACCGTCGCCACGGAGCCGAAGCCGGCCGAGATCTGGCTGACCCGGCCCCCCAGCAACTTGGCGCCCTGGTCGGTCATCGACTGGGCGTTCAGGCACGAGACGAAGGCGCCCGCCTGGCGAATCCGCTTCGCCATCGCCTGAAACTCCACCAGAAGCGGGCTCCAGTCGCCCAGCTCCGCCGGAGTGGTCGGGACCTTCACCTCGTTCAACCTGGTACGCAGGGCGGCGATATCCGCCTGTAGTGTGTCAAGGAAGGCGCCGAACTCCTTCGATTCGCTGCCCCCTTCAAAGAAGACGTCAAGGTCCCAGGTCTGGCTAAGAGGCTTGTGCATCTGTTTCCACCCTTCCGTTCGTAATGCGAAAGATTAACACCATCATATTCCTCTTCCACCATCGGGTCAAGGGCAGGCATATCCACAGGCGGGCCGCTCATAGGGTCGAAGGAGATGCGCCTGACAGGGGGGATTCTGCGTGCTCGGCCTCCTCCGCGGCCTCTGGGCGCTATTTCGGTGGCGGTACCCCGAAATTCGCACTTGACAGACAAACACCCTTACCGATAAAGTGTACCCTAATAACCGATTTGAACCCAGGCGATGAGAAGGACGAGTACCTGTGAGCAGCGCCGTCACAGAGAGCGGATCACCAGCTGAAAGATCCGCACGGCCGCCCGGCGAAAATCCCCTTCGAGCCGCCACCTGACGCCCCCGGCGTTCTTTGGACGGGGGGATAGGCGTGGCCGGTGCTCCCCCGTTAGCGGGAGGCGGCATGTTTGTGCCGGCAGAGCGGCTGCGCCCTGTGCGCGGCAACTTGGGTGGTACCACGGAGGCGTCAGAGCCCCCGTCCCAATGGTGGGATGGGGGCTTTTGCTATTTTGGTGGAGGGAGGTCATGAGGATGAAAGCTGTTACCCTGTACGACACGACCCTGCGGGATGGATCGCAGCGGGCAGGAATCTCGTTCTCCAGTCTGGACAAGCTCCGCATCGCCCGCCGCCTCGATGACCTCGGCATTCCCTATATCGAAGGGGGATGGCCCGGCTCCAACCCGAAGGATGAGGAGTTCTTCCGCCTCCTCCAGGACCACCCGCTCAAGCGGGCCAGAGCGGTCGCCTTCAGCTCCACCTGCCGGGCCGGCGCCCGCCCCGAGGAGGATGCGACCCTGCAGGCGCTCCTGGCGGCCCAGACCCCGGTGGTCGCCCTCTTCGGCAAGAGCTGGGACTACCACGTCACCCACGCCCTCGGCACCACCCTGGAGGAGAACCTGCGGATCATCCGGGAGTCGGTGGCCTACCTGAAGGCGCAGGGCAAGGAGGTGGTCTACGACGCCGAGCACCTCTTCGACGGCTACAAGCGCAACCCGGCCTACGCCATGGCCACCCTGGAGGCTGCGGCAGCCGGCGGCGCCGACTGGCTGGTGCTCTGCGACACCAACGGGGGCACCCTGCCCGGCGAGGTGGCCGCGGCGGTCCGGGCGGTGGGCGAGCGCTTCCCGGGGCTCCGCCTCGGGATTCACGCCCACGACGACTCGGGCCTGGGCGTGGCGGTATCGCTCGCCGCCGTGGAGGCCGGCGCCACCATGGTTCAGGGGACGATCAACGGCTACGGTGAGCGCTGCGGCAACGCTAACCTCTGCGCCGTCATCCCCAACCTCCAGCTCAAGATGGGAATCCCCTGCCTCCCCGAGGAGAAGCTGGCCGAGCTGACCCCGGTCAGCCATCTGGTCAGCGAGGTAGCCAACCTCCCCCCCTGGGACGCCCAGCCGTACGTGGGCAAGAACGCCTTCACCCACAAGGCGGGGGTGCACGTGAGCGCCCTCCTGAAAGATCCGGTCATGTACGAGCACATGCCCCCGGAGCGGCTGGGCAACGAGCGGCGCGTCGTAGTCTCCGAGCTGGCCGGTCGCTCCAACCTGCTGCACACCTTCGGTGAGTCGCTCGACACGCGGGAGGCGGCCGACCTGGTCCGCCTGGTCAAGGAGCGGGAGAGCCAGGGCTACCAGTACGAGGGCGCCGAGGCCTCCCTGGCGGTCCTGACCCACAAGGGCGTCCACCCCTTCCGGCTCCAGAGCCTGAAGCTAATGGTCTCGGGCAGCGACGGCGGCCCCACCGAGAGCGAGGTGGCGATTAAGCTCCAGGTGGGCGAGCAGGTGGTCCATACCGCCGCCGAGGGCAACGGGCCGGTCCACGCCCTGGACTCCGCCCTGCGCAAGGCGCTGACCCAGGTCTACCCCGCCGTCTCCACCGTGGGGCTGCTCGACTACAAGGTCCGGGTCCTCGAGGGCTCCCACGGGACCGGGGCGGTGGTCCGGGTCCTGATCGAGTCCGGCGACGGGGTCGACACCTGGTCGACGGTGGGCGCCTCCTCCAACATCCTCGAAGCCAGTTGGCAGGCGCTGGCCGACAGCCTGACCTACTTCCTGCTCTTCAAGAACCAGCGCAGCCTGGCCCCCCAGAGCGCATAAGGTGTGCCCCGTGCCGCGACGCAAAGGACACTATAGCCCACCTCCATCAGGGCGATTGCGCCCAGCTCAGGCACGTCATCAAGTTGTCCGGGCCACTACCCGCGTCTGTCCCAGCTCCTCAAAGGAAGGTCGCACCATCCATCCCGCCGCGTACGAACGGTCCTGCCACCACCAACAAAAAAACGACCACCCTCGAAAGGGGTGGTCGTTTTTCGCTGGTGCAGATGGGGAGACTCGAACTCCCACCGGGAGTGATTACCCGACACGGTCCTGAGCCGTGCGCGTCTGCCAATTCCGCCACATCTGCGCAACCCGGAAAGAAAACTGGCGGAGGCGACGGGATTCGAACCCGCGGTCTCGGCCGTGACAGGGCCGCATGTTAGGCCTCTACACCACGCCTCCACGTTTTGAACCGGTGCGAATGCTATGTTATCACGGCCTCTACAACGGTGCAAGCCCGAAAATGCTCCATCCGCCCCATTTTTCAGCTGGGAAGGATTGGGCGCCCCGCTGCCGGAGTGGCAGCGGGGCCCAGCGGTACTACAGCACCCCGCCCATGGTCTTGGCCCCCAGGATCAGGGTGCCCCACAGCTTCTTGAAGGCGCTCGGGTAATCATCGGCCGAGACGGCGACCGTCTTAGAGGAGAGCCGGGTCACACAGGGGAAAAGGCAGGCCATGTGGGCGCTGTCGGTGGTCTTGAAGTCGACCTCGAAGCTGATCGGCCCCGGCACCTTGTAGGGCTGGAAAGCGCCATCCTTCAGCCGGCGCACCGCCTCGGCCGCCCGATCCCGAATCAGCGATTGGGCCGTCTGCACCGAGAGGAGACGGGCGGTGTGCCGGTTGATCGCCCGCTTCACGACAGCGGTCTCCACATCGCCGAGCAGCTCCCGGGCCTCCTCCGCCACCACATCGTCGCCTGAGATCAGCGCCACGGGCACGCCGTAGTGACCAGCCAGGCCGGCGTTCAGCCCGGTCTCGCCGATCTCCCGGCCGTTGCAGCGCAGCTGGGTGACCGCCACGCCCATCAGGGTGTGGTTGATCACGCCGTCGCCGCCACCCTCCCGGGCGTGATAGCCCAGGAAGAAGGCGCCGTCAAAGCCGCCGTCGACCCCTTCCATCTGACAGAAGTGCTTGTTGGAACCGCTCATCAGCTCGGCCCGCGGGTCCAGCTCCTCGATCAGAATGTTGGTCATGGGACCGTGGGAGTCCACCACCAGGAACTCGGTGGCGCCCTGGCTGGCGGCGCCCTCGATGGCGGCGTTCACATCGCGGGTCATCAGCTTGCGGAACCGCTGGTACTCGGGCTCCTCCGGCCGGCAGTGCTTGCCGATGGCCACCCCGGTGATGCCCTCCATGTCGCAGGAGATGAAGATACGCATGTCGTCCACTTGCCCCCTATAATGGTTCGTTCCCTAAACTATCTTCGGGACGGAGGGGGACAAATCCTACCCAGCAGGCCGGTGGAAAAAGACGAAGGCTCGATGCCACATAGCATCGAGCCTTCTCTCTGGTGCGCGGTAGAGGGATCGAACCTCTGACCTCATGAACGTCAATCATGCGCTCTCCCAGCTGAGCTAACCGCGCATTATGTCCACCTAGCGACCCGACAGTGCGCTGCTACCTTCCGGTCCTGACGCGTTGCCACCGGGTCACTAGCGGACTGGTGGAGCTGAGGGGAATCGAACCCCTGACCTCTTGAATGCCATTCAAGCGCTCTCCCAACTGAGCTACAGCCCCATATGAACGGAACGAATACAACGGAACCAGTGGAGCGGGTTACGAGACTCGAACTCGCGACCTCCACCTTGGCAAGGTGGCGCTCTACCAACTGAGCTAAACCCGCAGGTGCAGCGGCAGCGCCGCTGCGTTGGTGGCCCAGGCCAGAGTCGAACTGGCGACACGCGGATTTTCAGTCCGCTGCTCTACCAACTGAGCTACCGGGCCGAAACTGGTAGCGGTGGCTGGATTTGAACCAGCGACACCACGGGTATGAACCGTGTGCTCTGACCAACTGAGCTACACCGCCATCATGCTGGTGGACCGCGAAGGACTCGAACCTTCAACCTGTCGATTAAGAGTCGAATGCTCTACCATTGAGCTAGCGGTCCAGCTTGGTGACCCCATGGGGATTCGAACCCCAGTTTGCGCCGTGAGAGGGCGCCGTCCTAGGCCTCTAGACGATGGGGCCGCGTTATCGGTCGGCCTGTAAGCAACGCCTGGCGAGATGTTATGTTACTACATCGGCGCCATCTCTGCAAGCCCCGAAATCATACCAACCTTGGCATGACCGGCGCTTCGTCTACAAAGCGCGGTGCGGAATATGATCTTACAACGCCACCCGAACCTTTGTCAACACGGATCGGCAGAGTCGACGCGCACCGTTTTTTGTCACTTTGCTATCAAAAATGTTGACTCCAGAGGGGCATTTCTGTTATCTTTAATGTGAAAGAGTTCACATTCACAAAGGAGGGCTGCAGTATGACGCGGTCCATCACCGTCGTAGGCGGCGGTTACGCCGGCCTCGCCTTTATTCGCCAGTTGCGGGCCCGCGATGCCGGGGTTCCGATTACGCTCATCGACCAGAATCCGTTTCATACAATGTTGATCGAAACGCATCAGGTGGCGGCCGCCAGCCGGTCGGCGGCCTCGGTGCTCCTCCCCTTCGCGCAGATGGAGGGCTTCCGCTTCATTCAGGCCCGGGTCGAGGGGCTGGACCCAGCCCGCCGTACCCTCGCCACCACCGCTGGCGAGGTCCCCTACGATGTGCTGGTGCTGGCAGTGGGCTCGGTCGATCACGACTTCGGCGTGGAGGGCGTGCGGGAGCACTGCCTCATGCTCCACGGGGCCGCCGATGCCCTGGCCATTCGGGAGCGGCTGGCCGCCCTCCCCGCGGAGGCGCCGGTGATCATTGCCGGCGGCGGGCTGACCGGGGTGGAGTTGGCCGCCCACATGGCCCTGAACCGGCCGGAGGGCCGCTCCCTCACCCTGGTCGAGGGGTCCCCCTCCCTCCTACCCGGCCTCCCGCCCCATCTCGCTCGGGCCGCCCGGCGCCGGCTGGGCCACCTGGGGGTCAATGTGATCACAGGGGCCCCGGTCACCCGGGTGGAGGCCGGCAGGGCCTACCTGGCCGACTCCACGGCGCTCCCCTTCGGCCTCATGGTCTGGGCCTGCGGGGTCCGGGCGCACCCGCTGGTCGCCCGGCTGGTGATTCCCACCGACCGGGCCGGCCGGGCGCTGGTGGGCTCCGACCTGCGGACCCCGCTGCCCGACCTCTACGTGATCGGCGACTCCGCCGCCGGCCACCCGCCCTCGGCCCAGGCCGCCGTCCAGCAGGGCCGGGCACTGGCCGACCGGCTGACGGGGCGCATGCCCCGCCCGGTTCGCCTGAAGGGCACCCTGGTCGACCTGGGACAGCACCAGGCGGTGGGGCTGATCGGCTCCCTCGCCCTGCGAGGCTGGCTGCCCGGCCTCCTGAAGCGGGTCAACGAGGCGCTCTGGGTCCGGCAGATCGCCGGCTGGCGGGCCGCCGGACGGCTCCTGCTGGGCCTTCCAGACCAGGGGAGCCGGTTTGAGTCAGACCCCGTCTGGGCAGACAAGAGAGGGTAACCCCGCACGTTCAGGAAAGGTGGCCCCGCCCATGTCCCGTTTCCCGCGCCCGCTGCTGGCGCTGCTGGTGAGTCTGCTGCTCGCCGGCTGCGCCCCGGTCCCCCCTGCCGAGCCCCCCGCCCCCACCGCCGCACTCGAACCCCCGCCTGCGCCCGAGCCCCAGCCCGAGCCAGAGCCCGAGCCGCCCCCCGCCGTGCGCCTCGCCTTCGTCGGCGACATTCTCCCCGGCGGCAGCCTGGCCGGCCTGGTCGCCCGGCGGGGCCCCGACTACCCCTGGCAGCACGTCGCCCCCCTGCTCCAGCAGGCCGACCTCGCCATCGGCAACCTGGAGACAGCCGTCTCCACCCGCGGCGCCGCCGAGCCCGACAAGCAGTTCACCTTCCGCTCCCACCCCGACACCGTAGGCGGGGCGGCCCGGGCCGGGATCGACGTGCTCAGCCTGGCCAACAACCACAGCCTCGACTACGGCCCCGAGGCGCTGCTGGACACCATCGCCCACCTGAGGGAGGCCGGGATCCACCCGGTGGGCGCCGGCGGGGATCTGGCCGAAGCTGCCCGCCCCGTCGTCATCGAGGTCCGGGGAATCCGGCTCGCCTTTCTCGCCTTCAGCCGGGTGATTCCCGCCACCCACTGGGTCGCCTGGGAGGGCCACCCCGGCACAGCCCCCGGCTGGGACCCCAAGGTGGTGCTGGATGCCACCCGCAAGGCCCGCCAGGAGGCAGACCATGTGATCCTCCTGCTGCACTGGGGCGAGGAGCGGCACGACGAGCCCCGCCCCGCCGACGTGGCGCTGGCGCGCCAGCTGTTGGAGAACGGGGCGACGCTGGTGATCGGCCACCACCCGCACGTGCTCCAGCGCATCGACTGGCGGGGAGATCGCCTGGTCGCTTACTCCCTGGGCAACTTCATCTTCCCCGGCGTCCCCCGCCGCCTCAACCAGGAGACCGGCATCCTCCAGGTGACGCTCGATCAAGCGGGGGTGACCGCGGCCCACTTCACCCCCTTCTACATCACCGAGGGGCAGCCCCGTCCGGTAGAGGCTGATGCCGAGCGCCGCATCATGGAGCGGCTCCACCGCCTCTCCCGCCGCTGTGGCACACAGGTGGCGCCCGATGGCGCGCTCACCCCGGCCTCAGGCGATCCAAAGCCCGACTGTTAAGCGGGCTGTGGACGGCCTCACCCACCCGGTGTACAATAAAGTGAAACCCGTAAACGCAGAGGGAGGGGCATATGCCGGACATTCAGTTCTTCGACGCCGCCGGCTTCTTTGCCCAGAAGATCAGCGAAGTCGAGCAGATTCTGATCGGCAAGAAGGCCGAGCGGGAGATTCTCGCCGCCAACCGGGTCAACCTGGAGCGAACCCTCGCCACCCTGTCCCTGCTCTCCAGCGAGCAGCAGCGGGCGATTCAGTCGGAGCTGGCCTCGCTCAAGGAGGTACTCCACACCGCCGAGCGGACGATCACCGCCCTCGATGCGGAGATCGAACTGCTCACCGCCAAACTGAGCGCCCTGCAAATGGCCCGCGATCTACTAAAGGTTGAAGAGAGCCCGTAACCTCAGCAGGTGACGGGCTCTCTTTCTGTCGAAAACATTCTGTATCGAAAGGCACAGGAGGAGGATGGATCTTATGCAGTTAGGATTAGCGGGCAAGGTCGCCTGGGTGACCGCCGCCAGCAAGGGGCTCGGCTACGCTTCGGCCCTGGGTCTGGCCCGGGAGGGGTGCGACCTGGCCATCTGCAGCCGCGATGAAGCGGCGATTCAGCGGGCGGCCGAGCGGATTCGACAGGATACCGGGCGCAACGTGCTGGCCGTTCAGGCCGACATCACCCGCCGGGAAGAGCTGGACCGCTTTACGCAGACCGCCCTGGATCGGTTCGGCGGGGTCGACATTCTGCTTTCCAACACAGGGGGCCCGCCCGCCGGCATGTTCATGGACTTCGATGACCAGGCCTGGCAGGCCGCCTACGACCTGCTCCTGGCCCCCGCCGTCCGCCTCAGCCGGGCGGCCATCCCCTCCATGAAGGAGCGGGGGTACGGGCGTATCCTCTATGTCACCTCCGGAGCGGTGAAGCAGCCGATCCCCAACCTGGTCCTGTCCAACTCCCTCCGGGCCGCCGTTACCGGCATGATGAAGACGCTCTCCGCCCAGGTGGCCCGCGATGGGATCACCGTCAACTGCGTCGCCCCCGGCTGGGTCCACACCGACCGAATCGATGCCCTCGACTCGATCACGGCCAAGGCGACCGGCAAGACGGTCGAGGAGGTGGCCACCGACCGGCAGAGCCGCATCCCAGCCGGTCGCTACGGCCGCCCGGAGGAGTTCGGCAACGCCGTCGTCTTCCTGGCCAGCCAGGCCGCCTCATACATCACCGGCTCCACCCTCCTGGTGGACGGCGGGTTCATCAACACACTGTAGCCCGTCTGCCCACGGCACGCCACAAACAGCCAACTCTGAACGGGGGAAGCATATGGATATCCTGGCCATTGGTGAGCCGCTGATGGAGTTCAGCGAGGTGAGCGACCCGGCGCGAGGCTCGCTCTACCTCCCCGGCTTCGGCGGCGACACCTCAAACTTCGCCGTGGCAGCCGCCCGACAAGGAGCGAAGGTGGGCTATCTGACCCGGGTCGGGGCCGACTCGTTTGGTGACCAGTTCCTGCAGTTCTGGCAGGGCGAGGGGATCGACACCAGCCTGGTCGCCCGCGACCCCGATGCGCACACCGGCATCTACTTCATTACCCACACCCCGCAGGGCCACCAGTTCACCTACCTGCGCAAGGGCTCGGCGGCCAGCCGAATCCAGCCGGATGATATCCCCGAAGCGACCATCGCCAGCCTGCGCCTCCTGCATGTCTCGGGCATCAGCCAGGCGATCAGTGACACCAGCTGCGACGCCGTCTTCCGGGCGATCGCCATCGCACGGGCACACGGCGTAACCCTCTCCTACGACCCCAACCTCCGCCTCAAACTCTGGCCCCTGGCCCGAGCCCGGGCCGTGATCCACGAGACCGCCACCCTGGCCGATGTCTTCCTCCCCAGCCTCGAGGACGCCACACAGCTGACCGGGCTGGAAGAGCCCGATCAGATCGTCGATGCCTACCTGGCGATGGGCGTGGAGTTGATCGCCCTCAAACTGGGCAGGCAGGGCGTGCTGGTGGCCACCGCCACCGAGCGCTACCGGGTCGCCGGCTTCACGGTCAAGACAGTCGATGCCACCGGCGCAGGTGACACCTTCGACGGCGCCTTTGTCACCCAACTGCTCGCCGGGGCGACCCCCCGGGAGGCGGCCCGCTACGCCAACGCTGCGGCAGCCCTGACCACCACCGGGTATGGCGCTGTCAGCCCGATCCCCACCAGCGATGCGGTCCGGGCCTTGCTGGCGCAGCAGCCCTGACCTCCTACAGCCCGTGTATCCCCTCAGCGATCCGCCGGAAGAGCGGGGCGGCAGCCAGGCCGCCCGACTTGCCGTCCTCTACCAGGACCACGATCACGTACCGGGGCGACTCCACCGGGGTCCAGCCGGCAAACCAGGCATGGGTGACCGGCCGGCCATCGTGCACCGTCTCCGCTGAGCCGGTCTTCCCCGCCGAGCCCTGGCCCTCGACCCAGGCGGCCCGGCCGGTGCCCCGTCCCGTTGGGTCGGTCACCCCCTGCAGCGCCTCCTGGAGCTCCCGGGCGGTCTCCCGGCTGATGACCCGCCGGGCCTGGCCCGTCTCGGGGCGGGCCATCACCACGCCGCTCGGCTTCTTGGCCGCCGTGACCACCCGCACCGGGGGCAGAATCCCGCCGTTGGCGATGGCGGCATAGGCCCGGGCCACCTGCACGGGCGTCACCATCAGCCCGCCCTGTCCGAAGCTGAACTGGGCCACATCGCCCCCGTAGGCCAGGGGCGGCAGGCGGCCGGCCGACTCGTCTGCCCCGGGGTAAATCCCGGTCGGGCTGCCCAGACCGAACCGCCGGGCCGCCTCCAGCAGCTTCGCCGCCCCCAGCCGCTCGTAGCCCACCTGAATAAAGGTGATGTTGCACGACCGGGCGACCGCCTCCCGGAAGGTAATCGACCCGTGCCCCTCCCCGTTGGCGTCACCGAAGGTGAGACCGCCCAGCTCGTAGTGGCCCTGGCAGTCGAAGGACTCGTCCAGCGAGACCTTCCCCTCCTCCAGCGCCGCCGCCGCCACCAGGCTCTTGAAGACCGAGCCCGGTTCGTAGGCCAGCAGCGCCCGGTTGACCAGCGGCGAGTCTCGTTCATCCCCGCTGATGCGCATCTGATTGAAGTTCGGGCGGGAGGCCAGAGCCAGCACCTCGCCGGACCTGGCCTCCATCACCACCACCGCCCCCCGGAGCATCGCTCCGCCTGCATCCATCTCCTGCTCCACCACCCGCTGCATCCGAGCATCCAGCGTGGTGAAGAGGTCATAGGGCTCCTTGCCCGTCTCCGGCAACATCCGGCGAATGGGAAAGAGCGGCCGGTCCCGCCCGTCGAAGGTCGCCACCAGGTAGGGCACCCGATCGCCCACCAGCTCCCCCTCGTAGGCCCGCTCCAGCCCCTGCTGTCCCCCCTGCTCGCTGGCGTAGCCCACCAGGTGGCGGGCCAGCGACTCCGCCCCATAGCGCCGCCCCGTCGGCCCGGTCACGAGGCCCGGGAGCTTCAGCCGCTCCAGCCGCTCCCGCACCGGGGCTGAGAGCCCCTCCAGGACCCAGGCCGGCTCCGGGCTCTTGCTGGCGTGCTCCAGCACCAGCGCCACCTGGTGGGGCGAAAGCACCGCCGACAGCCGCTGCGCTGCCTCCGCCGGGTCGCCCAGCAGTTTGGGGAAGAGCCCGAGCCCAAAGCTCGACTCCGGGTCGGTCAGGTCCACCCCGTTTCGGTCCAGAATCCGCCCCCGCCGCATCTGGAGTGAGAGCGACTGCGTACGCTGGCTGTAGACCGTCTCCAGCAGGTCATGCCCCCGATCCACGCCCTCGATCTGGAGCTGAAAGACTCGCAGGCCCAGGGAGCCGAAGACGCCCAGGGCGATTACGCTCAACCAGAGCATCCGCTGGGCCATTTTGACACGCATAACCAAACACCTCGGGGGTAGATTGCCCCGAGGCGCCCATTCGTATACAGTTATGTAACGAGGCCACGACGCACTCAGGTCATGGCCCCTGCTTTCCTCTCCACTATACCACAATTTGAGCAAAATTTCAAGTCTGGAAGGTTACCGCTGGAAGGTGGTACATTGAGCAGGTTCCCTGCGTTGTACCGGTGGGAGGAAGACCGAGACGGAGGTGGGGTTCCCTATGGCGAACCGAGAGTCCATGGACGACGAGGAGGTCCGCCTTCCGGCCGAGGACGAGGAAGAGGAAGAGATGGAGGTCGACGACCCCGATGCGCCTGACGCCGAAGAGGCGGTTGAGGTCGCGGCAGATGAGGACCTCTTCGTGTCCGAGGGAAGCGCCATCGATGATCCCGTTCGCCTTTACTTAAAGGAGATCGGTCGTGTCCCTCTGCTCTCGGCCGCCGAGGAACTGGCGTTGGCCGTGCAGATTGAGAAGGGCGATGAGGCAGCCAAGCAGCGCCTCATGGAGGCAAACCTCAGGCTCGTCGTCTCCATTGCCCGGCGGTATATCGGCCGGTCGATGCCGCTGCTCGACCTGATTCAGGAGGGAAACCTCGGCCTGATGAAGGCCGTAGATAAGTTCGACCACACCCGCGGGTTCAAGTTCTCCACCTATGCCACCTGGTGGATCAAACAGGCGATCACCCGGGCCATTGCCGATCAGGCCCGCACCATTCGGATGCCCGTCCACATGGTAGAGACCGTCAACAAGCTGATCCGGGTCACCCGCCAGTTAACGCAGGACCTGGGGCGTGACCCGCACGTCGAGGAGATCGCCCAGGCCATGGATCTCACCCCGGAGCGGGTGCGCGAGGTCCAGAAGCTCTCCCAGGAACCGGTCTCCCTGGAGGTGCCCATCGGCGAGGAGCATGACTCCCACCTGGGCGACTTCATCGAGGACCACGACGCCCTGGCCCCCGCCGAAGCCGCCGCCTACGGGATGCTGAAGGAGGAGCTCGAAGAGGTCTTCCGCACCCTGACCCCCCGGGAGGAGAAGGTCCTCCGCCTGCGGTTCGGCCTGGAAGATGGCCGCACAAGAACCCTGGAAGAGGTTGGCACCGCCTTCGGTGTAACAAGAGAGCGTATCCGCCAGATCGAGGCCAAGGCGCTGCGCAAGCTCCGCCACCCCACCCGCAGCAAGAAGCTGAAGGACTTTATGGATTGATGCCCAAGCGCACCCCTGGCTCTCCTGCCGGGGGTGCTTACGCCCCCTCGGCCTACGGCCGGGGGGGCGTTTTTGCTACTTGTTCAGGTTGGCCTGCGCCTTTACCACGTTCTCGTTGTGCTCGTCGAGGGTCTTGCCGAAGAAGTGCTCGCCGGAGCCGTCCTCCTTGGCTACGAAGTAGTAGAACTCGTGGGCTTCCGGGTAGAGCACCGCCCGGATCGAGTCCTCGCCCGGCGCTGCGATGGGGCCGGGTGGGAGTTCCGGGTACTTGTAGGTGTTGTAGGGCGAATCGATCTCCAGGTGCTTGTAGA
>JBMONB010000026.1:0-20419 GCA_049325315.1 Bacillota bacterium
GCCATGAGGACCCCGCAGCACAGTGACCACCGCCTAATTATGTTCTTGTAAGTATAGTCTAACAAAAAAGGAAGCAGATCGCGAGTGCGATCCGCTTCCTACATGAGTTTGTCAACAGCCTGAGGGGGCACTGGATAGTGCCCCCTCGCCGCTTGACCTTATGGTTTATGGTCACCCGTTGCTTCACGGCGACGAAGCCGCTCCTCTGTCCACAGCAAGAGGAGACGGATGGCCCGGTTCAGGCCAGCATCAGCGCGCTCCCGCTCGGAGGACTGGCTCTGAGTTTCGTCATCAACTACACCGCCTCGGGGCTGCACCTCCACCTCCGGTCACCTCCCGCATATACCTATGCCGGCCAGGGGTGCCATATGGATAGAGGGTAGGTGTTGGTTCTGGGAGGAAACGCTGGGGGGCGGTCACATACTTACTGTCATTTACGGCCGTGTAAGCACCGAAGAGCAGTACCGCTCCGGCTTCAGTCTGTCTGAACAGATGAAGGCCTGCCGCCTGAAAGCCCAGGCCCTCGCAAAGGCCGCCAACGAGACTGCTTCCGTCGTCGAGTTCACCGATGACCTGAGCGGCGAGCTACTGGAGCGGCCTGGCCTGCAATCCGCGCTGGATCTGGTGCGCCGGGAGCAGGTCGCCTATTTCATCTGCCTCGATCCGGACCGATTGGCCCGCCGGCTGATGCACCAGCTCCTGGTTACCGATGAGATCGAGCGCAATCGATGCCGGCTGGAGTTTGTGCAACACGACTACCAGGAGAGTCCTGAGGGGCGCCTCTTCTACCAGATGCGGGGCGCCATTGCGGAGTTCGAGAAGGCGAAGATCCTGGAGCGAACCTCCCGGGGACAGCGGGGCAAAATCGCCGCCGGGGGGCTGCCGCATGTTGTGCGTATGTATGGGTATGAGTTCATTAAGGGGGCAGGAAAGCACGCCCAAGCCCGTGAGGTCATGATTCCCCACCCCCAGGAGGCCGAGTGGGTTCGGCAGATCTACCGCTGGTGCACCACTGAGCGGATCGGGCCGCTCACCATCGCTAACCGGCTGAATCATCTAGGGATCCCGACGAAGACCGGTCAGGGGGAATGGCAGCATACGCAGGTTCGGCGCATCCTGAGCCATCCGACCTATGCCACCGGCCTGCTAGCGCTGGGGAAGAAGGACCACAAGGGCATCGGCGTGGCACGCCGGCTCCCGAAGCGGCAGCGGGAGGAAAAGGGAATCGTCCTGACGGCCAAGCCGAAGCCGGAGGCCCAGTGGCAGTATGTCGAGATCACGCCCCTGGTCGACCAGGAGGTATGGGAGCAAGCACAGGCCGTGCTGGACGGGTTTCGGGTGGGGAAGCGACGCACCGGCGGCCGGGACGAGCCGAGGCCACTGTCTGGGCTAGGAAGGTGTGGCCTGTGCGGCGGGAAGCTATATTACCTGAACGGAACGAAGATCGTCTGCGCCAACCGGTACGCCAAGTACTGGAGTAGCCGGGACAAGTCAGGTTCGTCTTGCGACCTGCCGGCGAAGCCCCGGGCTGCGGTGGAGGCGGCGGTCTGGGCCGAGGTGGAGCAGTGGCTGACGGACCCGGTCCGCCTGGCGGAGGAGGTTGAGCGGCTGTCTTCAGAAGGGGGATCTGCCGGGGCGATCGCCGACAACCAGGCCGAAGCTGCGATGCTGCAGGGCGAGTTACAGCAGAGAGAGGCGGAGTTGGAGCGCTTGGGGCTGCTCTTCGCCAAGGGGTTTTGGCCCCAGGAGAAGGCGCTGCCGGCCATCGAGGAGGTGAATAGGCAGATTACGGCGCTCCGAGGACGGCTAATGGCACTGTCGGCGCCGGTAGAAGAGGCTGTGACGACCGAGCCGGGGTTTCTGGTGAAGCTTCTCTCGAGCCCGGAGTTGCAGACGGAGGTGGTACGGACGCTGGAGGATCTGACGCCAGAGAAGCGCGAGGAGCTAATCCGGTTGGCAGTACTAGGATTTGTGTTAGAACACTCGCCGAGGGGGGCATCCCCTCAGTTGAGAGTACAGCCCGCTATCTACAGCCCACCATAAGTGGCGCTCAACGGAGAAGAGGCCAGATCGCCGGTTGGCGATCTGGCCTCTTCTCTTGCTTTGTAGCATTTTCTGATGGGCAGCCCTGATGAGACCACAATCGCGCAGAACCATCACGTGTCCAGGAAAGGCCCCAGCGGGAGAGTGGTCGGGTCTCATTCAGGTGCTGGGTGATGGACCGGGCGCCCAGGCCATTCGTAGGCAAGGCGGAAGATTACCTGGACCAGCGGGGCCTCATCATCACCAGGTGGAGCAGTGGCTCACTGACCTGACCCGGCCCGGCTGGCGGAGGAGTTGGAGCGGCTGTCGGTTGTGGCGCCGGGTGATGCAGTGGGGGCTGGATCACCAGGCCGAGGTGAGATGCTGGGGGGCGAGCTGAGCAGCGGGAGGCGGAGTTGGATTGTTTGGGGCTTCTCTACTCCAAGGGGTTATGGCCGCTAGAGAAGGCGCTGCTGGCGAGCGAGGAGGTGAACCGGTAGATTGGGGCGCTGTTGGCGCCGGTCGAGAAGGCTGCGGCGGCCGACCCGGGCTTCTGGTGAAGCTGCTCTCAAGCCCGGAGTTGATGGCGGAGGTAAAGCAGACGCTGGAGGATCTGACTCCCGGAGAGGCGGGAGGAAGTGATCCGGTTGGCTATGGCTTGGTTTGAGTTATTCCCTCGAAAAGGGGGGCTCTTCCACAGGTAAGAGTCCAACCGGCTGTCTAGGACCAGCCGGGTAGGCCCTGCTCGCACACTGGTAGTGTGCGACCGCAACTCTGAGTGCTTCAGCATAACCCAACATCCAACGTATCCGTCAACGGCCGCAGGACGCTGTCAACAAGTGGTTGTGGCTAGTATTCTGATAGACTCGACCCCGTGGACGGTTGATCAATCGTCCGTTGGTGAAATCGTTATGTAGGGCAATATCATGAGAGCACAGCAGACGAACTCCAGACGCCCTCGCGAGGGCAATGACATGGATGTCGTTAGACACACAAAGCCCCATCGCCTTAACAATTAGTTCTTCAGCCTCGATAGGACCGTCGGTGACCTGAACGGCGCGCCCAGCACGGTCTAACAATGCCAGGAGCTTTCTGACGGTGCCATTCTTCAAATACTCGTCGCGGAGAGTCCCGCCGTAGAAAATCCGAACCTGCGGATTCCTATTTGAAAAGAGTGAAGCGTGAAGGTCTCTGAAATCAGGGTTGGAGTTCAGGAAAACAGCCGATACTACGTTATTGTCAATAATGATGCACATACCTACTCCTTAGTTCGAGTGAGAAGTTGAATCTCTTCACGGAAAAAGAAGTCCCGATACACGTTGGGTGCGTTTTGAACATTCCCGCGTTGATCGAGGCGAAGAGGGTGAACTCTGGTTACGTAACCTTCCCGGTGAAAAAAGAGAATTTGGACCCAATCAGCGGGGATGGTCTGCATAGCCACTTCCTGCCTGATGCGGTCAAGGATAAAGTCACTATGTGTTTCTAAGACAAGATGGCAACCCCTTGACTTGACCATGTCGCAAAAGAAAGTTCCTAGCGCCGCTTGGGCACGTGGATGAAGGTGAACCTCCGGCTGTTGCATGAGGATCATGCTGTTCTTGGCAGAAAGCACCGTTTCAACAACCACAGGCAGCACCTGACTTACCCCATATCCAACATCAATGAGGTTTCGGGCGCGCCCGGCAACGTTGACCATAATGTGGAACGGGTCTGGTGAATGTATGCCGAGCTTCTTGATACTCACAGAGTCAAAGAGGCCGGATTCCCGCCCGAGACGCTCCAAGGCACTTTGTATTCGCTTCTTTTCCGCTTTGGTGTCCCCGTCGGTCAGTAGCCTATCTAGCACGAATGGTATATGGTCTCCAGCGGCCTCAAACCTCTGTTCTATTTGGCTGTATACCCTCTGAGGACGTGTTCTAATGGGGGCAACCGAGACTACACGCCTCATCATCCCGGTCATCCCGGTCAACTCTATCAAAGCTCGTACAGACCTACTGCTCATATTGGACCGTTCAAAGACGACCGACATCATCATGTGCCTTAGATCCTCTGCGTGGTCAGTACGAGGAGTTATAAGATCGAACTCTTCCTCCCCATTCTCTAGCCGAAGGCGAACTTTGGTCTCGTAGTGACTTGAGTCTCGATTGGTAACCTCAATCACCAATGAGCGCGCGCCATCATTAACTGAGAGGTTGGCCAGGGAAACGCGGCCTTGGTCACTTTCGTAACGTGCTCGAACCGTTCGCGTCGTTCCTTTTTCTGGCCCATCCGCCTCAAAACCAACCGTGAAGTGTTTTGCTCTCCCATACCGCCCTCCCTTAAACGTTGCAATTGTATCGAATGACCCAAGGTTATAGGGTTGCGCGTCAAACTTCGGGTCGAACGGAAACCCGCTTTCAGAACCCATGGTGGAAACCATACCCATCAACGTACTCTTTCCTGAGCTGTTCTCACCGGTTAGAACAGTCAGCCTCCGGAGCGGTATTTGATGCTCTCCATCAAAGGTTCGAACGTTCTCGAGATAGATCTTCATGTCGTTTCGGACCTCCGTAGTTTGCCTCACGGGCTCACTGCTATCATATCTCCAAGAGTAACCTAGCTTGCAGCCTTCTTGCAGCTTTCCTTACAACCATTAGTACCATCGAGTCATACTAAGGAGTTGGATTTAAGTAAGTTCAATTATGAAAACGAAAACCCCTTCAAGGCACCGTCAATTAACGCTGAACACGCAGAATGGTGAGTCATATGTGAGCTGCCACACTAACGGGATGAAGTTCGCAGCGGAGGTCGTCTTGCCCGCTCGGGACGGACTTCGACGGGTCCAGCGTAAGTATCCCGGAACTCTTCCCAGGTTCGTGTTGAGCCACTATCGACCGCATCTCCAGAGGCACAAATGGCCAAGTATGTACTCACCATTACCTGTTGAGCACTCCATTCTCTGTTTTGAACCCGACCTGCTCCTGCGAAAGGGTTAAGAGCCCGTAGAGGAACTTCTCGTCGCACTTGAGCATCTCGATGAACTCCATGAGCCCGCGGTTGGCGACGTTCAACTCGCCGTCGAACCGGTAGGCCCGGGGGTCCGATTCGGTCCCGAACTGGCCGATGGTCGACAGGTCCACAGACCATGTAACGGGGCTCTGAAGGTGGGTCAGCTGGAGCCGATATCGGCAGGTAACGAGGCGTGATTGCCGCACATCGCTTTCAGTCACGGATCGGGCTAGATCAGCTTCTCACCATCCTGGGATAAATAGGCAGGGGATCTGGATACCAGCGGTCTACCACTAATGAAGATACACCAGCGCCCCCCGGTGACCATTCACTGGGGAGCGCCATGCTTGACCCTACTTCAGTTCGATCTTGAGATCCTTGACCAACTTGCCGAAGTCGGCGTAGGTCTGCTTCGTAAGGGCAGTGAACTCAGCCTGATTCTTGTAAACCACCGGCTGAGCGATGGCAGCCATACCCGCCTTGAACTCCGGGTCCTCGGTAATCTTCTTGAAAACACCCTCGTAGTAGGCGAGCACTTCGGCCGGGGTGCCCTTGGGAGCGGCGATGCCCTTCAGGGAGCCGACGTTGGTGAAGTTGATGCCAAGCTCCTTCAGGGTCGGGACATCGGGCAGCGAGGGGTCACGCTCGGGTAGGGCCACAGCCAGGATACGCAGGCGGTCCGCCTTCACGTGCGGCAGGAACTCGGACGGATGGCCGGCGCTGAGCGAGACCTGACCGCCAACCAGGGCGGTGGTAGCAGGGCCGCCGCCCTTGAAGGGCACGGTGGTGATCTCAACCCCGGCGGCACCAGCGATGGCCCTGATCGCAATATCCATCAGGTTGCCGGCGCCGGAGACGGAAGCGGTAAGTGGGGTTCCCTTCTTGCCGGCCTCGATCATCTCGGGCAGCGTCTTGTACGGGGAGTTGGCCGGAACGGCGATCAGGACCGAATGAGTGGTGATCATCGAGACAGGAACCAGATCGGTGAGGGGATCATGGGTCAGCTGACGCAGATGGGGCACGAGCATGTCGGCGCTGCTGCCGTAGTCGATCAGCAGGGTCTGGCCGTCAGGCTTGGACTGAATAACCGCCAGGCGGCCCTCCATAGCGCTCGCACCGCTCTTGTTGACGATGGTGAGGGGCTGCGGCACGTGCTTGGACCAGACCTTCTCAACGGTGCGGGCGAGCATGTCGGTGGCGCCGCCGGCGGAGTAGGGCACGATCAGAGTGACAGGCTTATCGGGAGCCCAGCTCTTCTTTTCTTCCACCTTCGGAGTCTCGGCCTTGGGCGCCGCGGGCTCGGCTTCCTTGGGCTTGGCACCGCCGCAGCCGGCGAGCAAGACGACGGTCAGGAGCACACCGATCAGGCTACGGATCGCTTTCATACTGATCTCCCCCTCGTGTTATTAGGAGACAACGCCCCGCTGACGGGACAGTAGGGCCCTGATTACCTGGCTCAGCACCATCACGGCGAAGACGCCGAGCAGGGTGGCCGAAATCGGCCGGGTCACAAAGATGCTCAGTTCGCCGCGGGACATGAGCAGCGACTGGCGAACCGAGTCCTCGATCATGGGTGCCAGTACGAAGGCCATAGGCAGGGGACCAGGCTCGAAGCGGAACTTGCGCAGCAGGTAGCCCAAGATGCCGAAGCAAATCAGCGTGTAGACCTGGAACATGTCGTTGCTGGTGCTGTAAACGCCGACCACCGTCACCAGCACAACCAGGGGACCCAAGATGTGAAAGGGCACCTTGAGCAGCTGGACCCAGAGGCCTACCAGCGGGAGGTTCAGCAGCAGGAGCATCACGTTCCCGATGTACATGGAGGCGGTGACGCCCCAGAAGACCTCCGGGTGCTCCTTGATCAGGAAGGCGCCGGGCGTGACCCCCTGGATCAACAGGGCAGCGTAGATCATGGCGATCGATGAGTTGCTGGGAATCCCCAGCGTGAGCAGGGGGATGAACGAAGAGGTCGAGGCGGAGTTGTTGGCCGACTCGGGCCCCGCCACACCGGCAATGGCTCCATGCCCGAACTCCTCGGGGTTCCTGGAGAGCCGGCGCTCGGTAGCGTAGGAGGCCAGCGAGGCGATTACGCCGCCGCCGCCCGGCAGAATGCCGACCGCAAAGCCCATGACCGACCCACGGAGGATGGCCCAGCGGGAGGCAATCCAGTCCGAGCGGGAGGGCAGAAGGCGACCGATCTTGGTGGTAAGAACCTGAACGGTCTCGTTCTTCTCCAGGTTGAAGAGGATTTCACCGAGACCGAAGACACCCATGGCCAGGGTGGTAAAGTCAAAGCCGCTCATCAGGCCCATGGATCCAAAGGTGAAGCGGAGGTTGCCGGATATCGGGTCCATGCCGACGCTGGCCAGAAGGATTCCGATCGCCAGCGTGACCATGCCCTTCCACATGGAACTGCCGGAGAGCATGACCGCCAACAGCAGACCGACCAGGGTGAGGGCGAAATACTCCGGCGGCCCAAACCGAAGGGCAAACTCGGCCAGAGGCGGGGCGACCAGGGTGAGACCAATCACGCCAAAGGTGCCGGCAATAAAGGAGCCGATGGCAGCGATACTCAAGGCGGCTCCGGCCCGGCCCTTGAGGGCCATCTTGTAGCCGTCCAGCGTCGTGATCACAGAGGCTGCCTCACCGGGCAGGTTGAGCAGAATCGAGGTGGTGGAGCCGCCGTACATCGACCCGTAGTAGATGCCGGCCAGGAAGATCACGGTGGTGGTCGAGGAGCCCATCTGGTAGACCACAGGCAGCAGCAGAGCGATCGTACCCGCCGGCCCCAGACCGGGCAGGACACCGATGGCCGTGCCCAGCAGGGCCCCAAGGAAGGCGAAGAGCAGGTTATTCGTGCTTAGCGCGATCGCGAATCCATCAAGTAACCCCTGAAAGATCTCCAAACCACGGACCCCCCCTCTAGGACCAGATGGGCTGAGGAACGGGGACTCCCAGCAAGTAAACGAAGAGCAGGTACATGCCGAAGGCTCCCAGCAGCGTGATCACTGTGGCTCTGCGCCAGGGCTGCCGCTCAATCAGGAACTGCCATGCCCCGAGGAAGAGCAGCGTCGAGAGCAGGTAGCCAACGGTCTCCATGCTGAGGGCATAGAGGACAAGGAAGATGAGCGCCAACAAGGGCCTGATCCATTCACCCTTGCCCCAGAACGGGACCGGGTTCTCGTCACGGCCGCGCAGTTCGGTCAGCCATCCCCCGCTGCAGAAGATCACAACCAGGGCAGCCGCGAAGGGCACCATCCCGGATTCCGGGCGCCGCAGGGTGCCCAGTCCCAGGTGGCTGTAAGCGTAGACGGCGACAGCTGCACCCAGGAGGATCAGGACCAGCGCAGCGATCCGATCGTACTTCTTCACTGCCAACTCACCTGCCGTGCTGTTACTTGAAGGCGGAGAGCGCCTCGGGGTTGGCCACATACCGAGGTCTGATGCCGGTCAGTGCATCCGCCACGCCCTGCGCCGTCGTCCTGGACATGCGCATCACGCACTCACGGGTCAGCGCAGCGCTGTGGGGCGAAAGGATCACGTTCTCCAGCTGGAAGAGCGGGTTATCCTTGCTGGTGGGCTCCTGCTGGAAGACATCAAGAGCGGCGCCGGCGATGCGGCCATCGGTCAGAGCGGTCACCAGCGCCGCTTCATCGACGATCTCACCGCGGGCGAAGTTGACCAGGAAAGCGGACGGTTTCATGAGGGCGAGTTTCTCCGCCCCTACCAGGTTGCGGGTCTGGGGGGTCAGAGGGATATGCAGCGAGACCACATCGGCCTCCCGGAAGACCTGGTCCATGTCGGCGCACAGGGCGATGGAGTCCTCCTTCGCCACTTCGGGGGTGATGAAGGGGTCGTAGGCGATCACATTCATGTTGAAGGCGCCCCGGGCCTTGCGGGCCACCTGGGTGCCGATCCGGCCAACCCCGACCAGACCGAGCACCTTACCGTCCAGGTCAACGGTCCGGTACTCGTCACGGACCTGCCAGCGGCCGGCCCGGGTGGCCTGGTCGACATAGACCACCCGCTTGGCCAGGCTGGCCATGGCGGTGATTGTGTGCTCCGCGACAGAGATGGCGTTGGCGTCCGGCGTGTTCAGCACCAGAATCCCCCGCTCCGTGCAGGCGGCGACATCGATGTTGTCCACCCCGACGCCGTGCTTGGCCACCACCTTCAGGCTCTCGGCAGCCTCGATCATCTCCCGGGTGAGCGGGGCGACTCGGACGATGATCCCCTCCACACCCTTGAGCTCGCTCAATACAGCAGGCGCTGCAGGATCCTTGGCCACAATCACCTCAAAGCGCTCGCGCAGGATTTCAAACCCGACCTCGTGGATCGGCTGGAGCATCAGGACCTTTTTCCTGCTCATCGCTCTCTGCCTCCCTTATAGGGCCTCGCGGTAGATCGTCTCCACCTCGGCCACGGACAGGTTTCGTGGGTTGTTGTCCATCAGGCGCCGGGTGGCGTGAGCCGCCTGGGCCATGGCTGGCAGATCCTCCGCCGTGACGCCGAACTTGGCGAGATGCGCAGGGATCCCCAGGTCACCGCAGAGGCGGGTGACCGCAGTGACCGCCCGCTCCGCCGCTTCCAGGGGGCTGAGCCCATCCACCTGCTCACCGAGCAGCGCCGCGACCTGAGCGAACTTGGAGAGGTTGCCCTGAATGTTCCACTTCAGCACGAAGGGAAGCAGAGCCGAATTGGCGATGCCGTGGGCGACGTGAAACTGGCCGCCGAGGGGATAGGCCATCGCATGGACGGCTCCGGTGCCCGCATTGGCGATGGAGATGCCGGCATAGAGGCTGCCCAGCGCCATGTCGGTCCGGGCGGCCAGGTCGCTGCCCTGGAAGACGGCGGTGCGAATCGAGCGGCCGATCAGCCGGATCGCCTCTGCAGCGTACAGATCGGTGGTAGGGGTAGCCTTGACCGAGGTGTAGGATTCAATCGCGTGGGTCAGGGCATCCATGCCGGTGGCGGCGGTGACCGAGGCCGGCACGGTCAGGGTCAGTTCGGCATCTACAATGGCCACTTCCGGCATCATGTAGGCGCTGACAATCCCCTTCTTGACCTGCTCCCGGGTGTCGGTGAAGATGGCGTTCGGCGTCGCCTCAGCGCCCGTCCCGGCCGTGGTCGGAACGGCGATCACCGGAATGCCCGGCTGCTTCACCAGTTCGGTGCCGAAGTAGTCGTAGGCGGTCCCGCCGTTGGCCGCTAGCAGCGACGCTGCCTTGGCCACATCGATGGCGCTGCCGCCGCCCAGCCCGACGATCAGATCGACCTGGAGGTCACGGGCCAGGGCCACCACGGGCTCGAGCGACTCGGCGCTGGGCTCGGCCTGCACATCCGCGTAAAGATGGCAGCTTACCCCGGCATCGGTCAGGAGCCCCTTCAGCCGCTCCGGGGCCCCCGTTGCCATGAGGCCGCGGTCCGTGATCAGTAACGCCTTGGTGGCGCCCAGACGCTGTGCCTCAGGTCCAAGCTTGGCCACCGCTCCCGCTGCCGCCCAGATTACTTTTGGGGTACGGAATGGGTAGATCGGTCGCAACATCCCGGCCCCTCCTACTGCTGTTCTTTGATCGCCCTGGTCAGGGACTGCATGGCGGCGGTGATGATGTTGGTGCCGCCCATCGTAATCAGTCGGGCGCCCCGCTCCTGCCAGACCCGGTAGTCCGCCACGCTGCTGACCATGAGGCCGGCCTGAATCCCCGCTGCCCGAATGCGGTTGACAGCGTCGATCATGGCCGCCTGCACCGCCGGGTGGCCGGGATTGGTCGGGTAGCCCATCGAGGCGCTCAGGTCGGACGGCCCGATGAAGAGCGCATCGACGCCCGCTACCCGGGCGATCGCATCGAGGTTCTGAAGCGCCTCCACCGATTCGATCTGCAGGATGACGAGGGTCGAGGCGTCGGAGGCCTGCAGGTGGCCGAGCCCGCCGAAGACGGTGTAGCCGCCGGCCCGGGTGCTGGTAGCGGCGCCACGGGTGCCGCGGGGCGGGTACTTGGCCGCCCGGACCGCCCGCTCCGCCTCCTCCACCGTGTTCACCATGGGCACCATGATGCCGGCCGCACCGGCGTCAAGAGTCCGGAGGATCTCCTTCTCGTTCAGCTCGGTCAGCCGGACCACCGCCGGAACCCCGCCACAACGGGCGGCTCGGATCAGGTGCTCGGTGGTCTCAATACCGGCCGGCCCATGCTCGTTGTCAATCACTACCAGGTCGAAGCCGGTGTAGCCGGCGATCTCTACCAGGGCTGGGGATGGGATCTGCACGAACTGACCGAAGAGCGTCTCGCCGTTCTGAAGGCGGGGCTTCAGCGTCTCATCGAATACGCGCATCAGGCTGTCTCCTTTGTCATGCTGGCGCCCGCAAGGCGGCTGGCCAGCAGAATTGCCTCAATCATGCTGTTTTCGTCGGCAATCCCCTTGCCGGCGATGTCGAAGGCGGTGCCATGGTCGACCGATGTCCGGATGATTGGCAGGCCCGCCGTCACGTTCACACCGTCCTGGAAGCCGAGGAGTTTGATCGGAATATGCCCCTGATCGTGATACATGGCAACGACTGCATCGTAGTGGCCGGCCATCGCCCGGGCAAAGACCGTGTCCGGCGGCCAGGGTCCGGTTGCGTCGATGCCGTCCACCTGTGCGTTGGAGACCGCAGGGCTGATCGCCCTGATCTCCTCGTCGCCGAAGAGCCCGCCCTCGCCGGCGTGCGGGTTGAGCCCGGCCACAGCGATGCGGGGATGGCTGAAGCCGAGGCGGTGCAAGGTCCGCTGGGCTACGCCGATAATCCGCCGGACCCGGTCGGTCGTAATCAGATCCAGCGCCTTGCGCAGCGAGACATGCACGGTCACGAAGAAGACCCGGAGGTTCGGTGTGACCAGCAGCATGCTGTAGTCCTCGGTTCCGGTCATCTCAGCCAGCAGCTCGGTGTGACCGGGATACCGGTATCCGGCGAGGTGCATCGCCTCCTTGTTCAGGGGGGCTGTGGCGATCGCGTCCACGAGCCCCTGCAGAGCCAGATTGGCGGCGACCTGAACCGCCTCCACCGCCGCCTTGCCACCCTGCGGGTTGACCACGCCGAGCTGAATCTGGTCGAGGGGGGCGTTGCGCAGGTCCAGAACATCCACAACGCCTTCGGCAAACTGCGCCTCGGCGACGGACTGAACAGCCCGTACCTCCACACCAAGCTGGAGCTGACGGCCGATGTGGGCCAGCCACGCAGCGTCGCCGGTCACCAGGCACCGGGCCGCTGAATGGGTGCGTGCGCTGCGCATCGCCTTCAGGATCACTTCGGGCCCCACACCGGCCGGATCGCCCATGCTGATGGCGATGATCGGGCGGCGGTCGAGCGACTGATTTGACACGAGCAGATCAACCTTTCCGGACAGAATGGTCGGCGGCTCTATGAGCAGGCAGGGCGATCTGACTGATCTGGCAGAGGACATCCTCCGCCCCAAAGGAGCCCGCTTTGGTAATGACGGGCAGATCTTCGTAGGGACCGTCCACAAGGGTTCCCAGTGCGATTCCGGATAAGAGTTCCTGGTGGAGCCGGATACCCGCAGCGCCCAGTTGGTGGCAGACACCGAGGGCGGTATCGCCGCCGGACAAAAAGAGCGGCCCGTACCAGCCCTCCGCCAGAATCGCCCGGGCGGCAGCGCCCAGCCTGTCCGAAATCGTCCGGGCAGCCGCCACCATCTCTGGGCCGGACACCTGCACCGACCCCGAGGGGAGGCTGGTGGTTACCACGGTGCTGCGGCCTGCCCGCAGCCAACCCAGGGCTTCTGCCGCCACCCGGCGCACTTCCGCCTCCGCCTCGGCACCGGCCCCGGTCAGGACGTTTGCATCGGCGGTGATGCAGGCAGCGCCGGTGGACCTGCAGTAATACGCCACCTGGCGGCGGAGCGTCTGGCTGACCGACCCGGCGAAGGCCAGCAGCGGATGCGCCAGCGGAACCGGAACCGCCAGCCTGGTCGTGGCCTTCACCGGGAGAACATGGCGGGCAAGACCAGCGGATCCGGTCCACAGCAGCGGCCTGCCGAGAGAGCGTACCCCGGCGACAAGGTCGGCCAGGTGCTGGTCCGTGACGGCGTCGCTGACCAGGATCTCGGCCCCATCGGCCAGGCGCTGGTGCAAGATGCGTGCCAAGTTGTCAGCGCCCGCCTCCAGATCGGCCAGCCGGATCTGTGCGATCCGCCTGGGTGTCTGTGCGGCGAGGAGCGGGAGAAGGCGCGACTCCCGCACCGGAGTGGTCGGGTCGTGTGAGACCTCGGTCTCCTCCAGCGGACGGCCATGCAGGAGATGTTGGCCGTTGATCGTGGTCCGACCGGCCGCCGGGTAGGCAGGGGCAAACACCGCAATTCGGCCGGGAAATCCGTCCATGCAGGCATCCAGTTCGGCACCTGGGTTTCCGCGCAGGGTCGAGTCGATCTTTTTGTAGACTTCCGTCGGGTGGTAGGCGGCCATCACCTGTGCCCAGTGGGTCACCTTCCTCCGTGAGACCTCCGGGGAGTCCTGCCTGCTGTCGGTCACACCCACAAGCACATCGGCGGGCGGAAGGCCGGCAGCCCGGGGGTCAAGAAGGACCAGCGACCTCAGACCTGCATACACAAACTGAATTCCGGTATCGGCTGCTCCAGTCAGATCGTCGGCAATAATCGCGATGGTCCTCATATATGGATCCCACCTGGCATATCAATCTCGGTTCGGTTCACCCTTATACTCCGCAAGGAGCGTGCCAATCAAAATCACAGTCATCAACCCCGCTATCGATGCAATCTGCAACAAAAAGACTGTTGCACAACGCAATCGAATTGCATTGTGCAACAGCTGGGTTCACCGCCGGAGACGTCGCCAGAGCGTGGTCCGATCCAGGCCGAGCCGTCGAGCGGCGTGGGTGAGGTTCCCTTGCTCCTGTTCCAACACCTGAGCGATGATTCGATTCGTCATCTCTTCCAGCGTCCCCTCGAGGGGGATCACCTCGCTGGATGCAGCCTGCTCCGTGTTCGAACTGGGGCTTGGAGCGACGATGGCAGGAGATGCTTTCATACCGAGGCCGCTCAGCAGCAGCGCCTCCTCCTCCGGCCCCAGGGCGCCGTCCGCCGCCATCAGATCAACCCGCTCAGCAAACCCCCGGAGTTCCCGGACATTCCCTGGCCATGGGTACTGGCTAAGGGCCTGCAGCAGTTTCGGGCCCGGTTTGGCCGGGGCTCGCCCTCGCCTGGCAGCCAGCCGCTCCAGGAACTGTGTCAGCAGAACGGGTACATCCTCTGCACGCTCACGGATGGGCGGAATCTGGAGCGACAGGATATTCAGGCGATAGTACAGGTCGGCCCGGAAGCGTCCGGCAGATACCTCCGCTTCCAGCGGGCGGTTCGTGGCAGCCACGACCCGAATATTGACCGGCACCACCCGGTCACCTCCAATCCGCATCACCTCGTGCTCCTGCAGGACTCGCAGCAGGCGTGTCTGCAGACTGAACGGCATCTCTCCGACCTCATCCAGGAAGATGGTGCCGTGATGCGCCAGCTCGAAGAGCCCTGCCCGCCCGCCCTTGCTGGCCCCGGTAAAGGCGCCTTCGACGTAGCCAAACAGCTCACTCTCCAGCAGACTCTCAGGGATCGCTCCGCAGTTAAGCGCCACAAAGGGCCCGTTCCTGCGGGGGCTGGCGTTGTGGATTCCCTGTGCGAAGAGTTCCTTGCCGGTGCCGGACTCCCCCTGAATCAGCACGGTTGAGTCGCTCCCTGCATAGCGAGCGGCCAGGTCAATGACCCGGCGGACGACCGGGGATACGGTCGTGATATCCGAGAGGCTCTTCTTAGCGATCAGCCCCTTGGCGTGCAGCTCCCGGCGCACCTTCTCCTCCGCCCGCTGCAGCGCCGTCACGTCCTGAAAGGTGGCGACGGAGCCGAAGGCCTGGCCGTGGGCGTTGACCGCTACCTTGTTGACGACGACGGTGGCGTTGCCTATCCGGAGCAGACGCCCCTGGACCGGCTCCGATCCAGCGAAGAGGTTGGCGGGCACCCGCTCTCCCAGGGCCTCGTTGACCGGCCGGCCAAGCACTGACCCAGCAGCCGCGACCTCGAAAAGCTCCGCGGCCCTCTGGTTGAACAGCTTGATGCGCCGCTCCTGATCGACCGCGACGATCGCGTCGTGTGAACTGTTCAGGATTCCCTCGAGTTCGGCCACACGCTGTCGCTCCGTCTGCATGACCTGAAGGATCCGCTGCGCCTCCCGCAGGGCCTGCTCAACCGCCTCGCGCCCGCTGGTGATCAGCAGGCCCGGAATCCCCATCTCCCGCGCACTGCGGATGGTGACTGCGTCACCCACTACCACTTTAACGCCGTCCGCCACAGCCCGAGTCAACACGCTGTGTACGCTCATGCTCTCGGTCAACGTGATGGATACGACCTCAAGGTTCATCACCTGGCCGAACAGGCTGGCATTCTTGATCACGTTCTCGAAGCCGACAATGCCTACCTTGCCGTTGAAACCCCGGGGCAAAGTTGTCAGGCAGCGGAGCAGGTCATAGGCGCTGACTCCAATCTCCACCACGGGGCAGGGGAGGCGCCGCTTCAGGAGAAGCGCTGTTCCGCCCCGGCTTACAATAATTTCGGCGCCTTCTGCCAATCCGCCCCGTGCGCTCTCCAGCCCGGCCAAGAGGTCGCCCGGCACAACCATGGCGTCGGCGCCGGTCTCTTCGATCATCTGCCGGCTGACATCGGCGAGTTCTGCGTATGGTGCGACAACACAAATGGGTGCAGCCATGGCTAGTACGTCGCCCTTTCATGGAAGGATGATCGGACTATTTCGCCGGGGACACTCAACTCCCCTGTGTCACAGTATTTGGGTGATAATTGGACCCGAAAGGTACCGTCCTCGACCGATGATACCCCGTTCAGACAGAAAACCCCCGGGATCACTCTGGTTGACCCGGGGGCCCGTTCGCCGGCGTTGCGTCTCTCTCAGCCCTTACCCTTGCCTCGGATCGGACGGGCTGCTCGAAGATCCATCGCAGGGCGCTCCGTATGGCCTCCTGGCTGGGTGATTCCCGGAGGCGGCCCCTCTGCTCCCGCCGACTCACCGCTCTCCCTCCCCCCGTCGGTCTGGTAGGGAAGGTATATGCGCGGGCAGTTCGTCCAAATGGCTGCGGGGGCAGAACGGCTTGCCGATCTCCGCTGAAGCCGGGGTGTCTTTTTGTGTTCACGCCCCCAATAGGATGTGACCGGGGGTGATGAAGGTGGGGGAACCAACCGAACTCGTCGCTGTCCTCTACTACCGGGTGAGCACCGAAGAGCAGGGCCGAAGGGGTTTCAGCCTCCCCGAGCAGCGGCGTGAGTGCACAACTCGGGCTCAGACACTGGCACGCGAGTTGGGGCGCCAGCTGCGGATGCACGAGTTCGAGGACACAGCGAGCGGCGAGATCTTGGAGCGCCCCGGGCTGGAGGCCTGCCGGGACTTCCTGGCCCGCCACCCGGTCGATCTCTTCGTCTGCCTTGACCCCGACCGCTTCAGCCGGAGCCTGGCCAACCAGTTGCTGGTCGCCGATGAGATCGAAAAGCGCGGAGTCAGACTGGTCTTCGTCCAGCACAACTACGACCAGTCGGCAGAAGGCCGGCTCTTCTTTCAGATGCGCGGCGCCATCTCTGAGTTTGAGAAGTCCAAGATCGTAGAGCGGACGCGCCGGGGACGGCGCGGCAAACTTGCTGCGGGCGGGATCCCAAACTATATCCCGGTCTACGGGTACAGCTGGAATCGCGAGGCGAAGCAACTTGAAATCGATGAAGGGCAGGCTCCCTGGGTGAGGCGCATATTTCAGTGGTATGTTGACGGCTGGTCCTACCAGGCGATTGCCGACAAACTGATGGCCCTGGGCGTGCGTGCTGCCAGGTGCGAGCAGTGGAGCAAGACGTCAATCATGCGGATGCTCCAGAACTCCACCTACGCCGGACGGCTTGTGCTGAACCGGTGGGACTGTGAGGGTAACGGCCCGCTCCGCTCCATCCCCCGGGAGCAGCGAGACCGGCCGCGCACCGACCGGCTCAAACCTCAGGAGGAGTGGGTGACCGTTCCGGTTCCAGCCATTCTCGACGAAGACCTGTGGGACCGTGCCCAGGCCCAGCGGAAGAGACGAACCCGCAGGATGCACCGTGGTGTCGCTCTCCTCTCCGGTCTCTGCAATTGCGGGCTCTGCGGCGGACGGGTCCACTACGTGGGGGACGCCCGGTATCGCTACTTCCGGTGCACCAACCGCTACCCCCACCTCCTCGATGCCAGGGACCGGCCGGCGAGGGCCTGTCCCTGGCGGGATATCAAGAGTCACCAGATCGATGCGGCACTCTGGCGTCGGGTCGTTGACTGGCTTCAGGAGCCTGAGTCACTGCAGTTTGAGTTGACACGCCAGCGAGGGACAGCAGGGGGACGGCAGGACGACACCATTCGCACCCTGGAAAGGGAGCTGGAGACCCGGCGAGCGGAGCAGCGGCGCGTCTACCACCTCTATGCAAGAGGGCTGGCTCCCGCCGGGGCGGAGGGCGACCTGGAGCGCCTGGCGGAGCAAGTGCGGACCCTGGAAGCAGAGATCGATGCAGTTACCATGAACCAGCAGACTGCGGCTGCCTGTTCGCCCGACCATGATGACATGACGGCCCTCCGACAAGGACTACGAGAGCGGCTGGGTTCCCTCACCCTGGAGCAGCGGCAGAAGGTTATCCGTTTCCTGGTGGAACAGGTGTCAATCTGGCCTGACGGACGCTTCGAGTACCGCCTCAGGTGATCGATCGGTACTCGTTCATTCGGTGGACGGTCACAAGGTCCACCGAACCGGTCAGCTCCGAAATATCTTGGCTCTTCGGGTCGGACGGCGTGAAGGTGCCGATGCCGATCCGGTTCTTTTCGGAGAAGGCGATGCGCTCGACGGCCACCTCTTCGATGCGACCGCCGTGCTTGTCGCGGACCATCTGCCGGCAGGCGGGGCAGAGATCGCCCTCAATGTAGATGCCGTACTCCCGGGCCACCTCTGCCCGCAGCTCCTCCGGGATCAGGTGAAGTGGTTCCTCATGCATGGGGCACCCTTTGCGAGGCCATTCGCGACATCTATTCCCTATTTCTACCAATTATCCCAGGAAAAAGAAGGTAACATCGGCGATGTTGTGGAATAGAACAGGACGATGCGGGTGGCAAAACACCCGAAAGTGAGGTGAAGGTATGCGCAAGCGGCTCCTTTCCTGGTTGAGCACCCTGCTGATTCTTACCGGGACGCTGTTGCCGTCGGTGAGCGCAACGGCAGAACGGGCCGATGTGATCCCGGCTGGGTCCTGGGGGCTGTCGACAAGCGGGCCTGTCTATGCCAATGGAAATACCACGTGGGCGTACTCCTTTTCGCGCAAAGGGAACCCACAGGCGATGCAGCAGTTGGACCTGGCCCTGTGCCGGTCCTTTAACGCGACGAATGTCACTGCGTCCCATGGAGGATCGGTTCAGTCCTCCCCCGGCCCCCGGGTGATCAAGTGGGAAACCAGCGCCATGGGCGACGGCGACACGATCACCGTCACCTATGCGGGGCTCTGGGCCTCCGGCTCTCAGTCCTGGTCCATTGCGACGGAGCGCGACATATTCAGGGGGCAGGTCACCGGCCCGGCCTGCGAGGTGCTGGCCCCGGACTTTACCGTCTCCAAGACGGTGAGCCCTGTCGATGACGCCTCCCAAGCGAAATCCAACCTCACTCTGACCGGTGGTGGCACCGTCTACTACTTCTACACCATCACCAACACTGGCAACTCACCGATCAACATCGAGAGCCTCGTGGACGAGAGCGTTCCGGGTGTCACCTTCCCGTCCGGGGAGATCCCCCCGGGCCAGTCGGTGACGGCGCCCCCCGTCTCCAGGTCCTTCCCGGAGCTGGCGCCGGGCAGCCCGGCCCAGACCGATTCGGGAACGGTCACCGCCACGGGTAGCTTTGCGGGCAAGCAGGCAGGGCCCCGGGCGGCCTCTGCGACGGTGACCAACGAGGCAGCGACCGCCCGTCCGGACTTCAGCATCACCAAGACGGCAAGTGAGTCCAGCGACTCGCCCGGCACCGACTCCCTCACCCTCGAGGGCGGCGGGACGGTCTGGTACCACTACACCTTCGAGAACGCCGGCAATGTCCCGCTCACGATCCAGAGCGCTGTCGACGACAAGCTGGGGAACATCTCCTTCCCCACCGGCACCATCGCCCCCGGCGAGTCGGTGACCGCCGTCTCAGACCCCGTCACCTTCGCCCCGCTGCCGCCAGGGAGCGATCCGGAGGTCGTGGAGAACATCGTCACCGTGACAGCCGGCTACCGCGGGGGCAGCCTCTCGCACGAGGATACCGCAACCGTGACCAACAACCCGCTGCCGGCGAGCCCTGGCTTCGTCATCAGCAACCTGGTCAATACCGTCGACGACCGGGGGACCGCGGGCGAACATATCACCCTGACCGGTGGCGGCACCGCCTACTTCTTCTACGCCATAGAGAACACAGGCGACGTACCCCTGACCATCGTCAGCGCCGAGGATGAACTGGCCGGCGACCTGGTCTGGGATCAGACCGTGCTCGCCCCCGGCGCCGTGGCGCAGGCGGAGGCCAGCCAGGTCTTCCCGCCGCTGCCGCCCGGCTCCGCCCCCGACAACCTCGAGAACGTGCTGACCGTCTCCCTCGCCTATGAGACCTCTCCGCTTCCTACCCAGACCGATTCCTCGACCGTAAGCAACCAGGCGCCGCCCATCCGGGAGACCGGCAGCTTCACCGTGGAGAAGCGGGTGAGCGGCCACCCGGACAGCCCGGGGGAATCGGAGCTGGTCCTGAGCGGTGGCGGTACCGCCTACTTCACCATCATCATCACCAATACCGGCACTCTGCCGCTCTTCATCGACCTGGTGGATGATGACGTCCTGGGCGACCTGACGCCCGGGCACGATCCGGTGGCGCCGGGCGAGAGCGTGGAGATAAAGGCGGAGAAGAGCTTCGCCCCCCTCGCCCCTGGCTCGGCCGATGAGATCGAGACCAATACGGTCACCGTTGAGGTGATGTACGCCAATGAGTCGTTCGGCTCGGCGACCGATCAGGCGACGGTGATCAACCGGGCCCCGGCCGTCGAGATGGACTTCACCCTGACCAAGCGGGTCAGTCCGGTGAACGACCCGGCCAGTGGGCAGGCCAGCATCACCCTGACCGGGGGCGGCACCGCCTACTACTTCTACACCCTTACCAACACCGGCAACGTGGAGCTGACTATCGCCGAGGCGACCGATGATATCCTGGGCGGCCTGACCTTTACGCCGGCGGTGGTGCCGGTCGGCGGCATGGCAACGGCTACCGCCAGCAAGACATTCCCGGCACTGGCCGCGGGCACGCCGGACCAGACCGAGACCAACACGGCGGCGGTCACGGCCA
>JBMONB010000027.1:0-20357 GCA_049325315.1 Bacillota bacterium
GCACCCCTGGGGTCACCAGGGTGGAACTGAACTTTGCCGCCGCCAAGCTGACCGTGGAGGGCGATGTCCCCCGGGAGCGGCTGGAGGCGACCGGAAAGGCCCACAACATCACGCTCCGGGCCGAGCGCGAGGCGCCGCCGCCCCCGCAGCCCTTCTGGCGGGCCAATGCCGCGGTGATTCCCACCGGCGTGGCACTTGCCCTGACCCTCGCGGGGCACCTGGCGGACCGGCTCCTGCCCGAGGGGGCGGACGTGACGCTCTTCGCCCTGGCGATCGTCATCGGCGGCTTCACCACCTTCCGGAGCGGCTTCCGGAACCTGATCCAGCGCAAGTTTGATATGGATGTGCTGATGACCGTCGCCGTCACCGGCGCCGCCCTGATCGGCGAGTGGGGCGAGGGGGCGGTGGTGGCGGTCCTCTTCGGGGTGAGCGACGCCCTGGAATCCTACACCATGGACCGGGCCCGTCAGTCGCTGCGCTCCCTCATGGAGATCGCCCCCAAGACCGCCCGGGTGATCCGCATGCTCGAAGAGGTGGAGGTCCCGGTGGAAGATGTGCGGGTCGGTGAGACCCTGGTGGTCCGACCCGGCGAGAAGCTGGCGATGGATGGCGAGGTGCTCTCGGGCCGCACGGCGATCAACCAGGCGAATATCACGGGCGAATCGATCCCTGTGGAGAAGGGGCCGGGCGACGAGGTCTTCGCCGGCACGGTAAACGGCCACGGCGCCCTGGAGGTCCGGGTCACCCGGCTGGTGGAGGACACGACCCTGGCCCGGCTGGTCCACCTGGTGGAGGAGGCGCAGGCGCAGCGGGCCCCGACCCAGACCTTTATCGAGCGGTTCGCCGCCTGGTACACCCCGGCCATCATGATCCTGGCCGCCCTGGTGATCGTGGTGCCGCCGCTCGCCTTCGGCGGCGACTGGTCCCACTGGATCTACGAAGGGCTGGCGATCCTGGTGGTGGGCTGCCCCTGCGCCCTGGTGGTCTCCACCCCGGTCTCCATCGTCTCGGCCATTGCCAACGCCGCCCGCAACGGCGTGCTGATCAAGGGCGGGGCACACCTGGAGCGGGCCGGAACGATCCGGACCGTCGCCTTCGACAAGACCGGCACCCTGACCCGGGGCCAGCCCGCCGTGACCGGCGTCGAGTCGCTCACGGGGCGGCTGGCGCCCGCCGAGGTGCTGCGGCTGGCCGCCGCCGTGGAGGCGCGCTCGGAGCACCCGCTGGCCCGGGCGATCATCCGGGCGGTGGAGGGCGGCGAGCGGCTGCCCGCCTCCAACTCCTTCGAGGCGATCGTCGGGCGGGGGGCTCGGGCCGAGGTGGAGGGCCAGCTCCTCTACGTGGGCAGCCCGGCGCTCTTCCGGGACGACCTGAAGCTCGACCCGGGCGCTGCCGCCGCCCTGGTGGACGACTGGCAGGCCCAGGGCCGCACGGTGATGCTGTTGGGCACCGAGCAGGAGCTGCTGGGCGCCATTGCCGTGGCCGACACCCCCCGGGAGACCACTGCCAGCGCCATCGCCCAGCTGAAGCGGGCCGGGGTGGAGCGGACCGTTATGCTGACCGGCGACAACCAGGCCACCGCCCGGGCCATCGGGCAGATGGTCGGCGTCGACGAGGTCCGGGCGGAGCTGCTGCCCCACCAGAAGGTGGAGGCAGTCCGGGCCTTGAGCGCCGCCCACGGCTCCGTGGCGATGGTGGGCGACGGCGTCAACGACGCCCCCGCTCTGGCGGCGGCCACTGTGGGCATCGCCATGGGCGGCGCCGGCACCGACGTGGCGCTGGAGACCGCCGATATCGCCCTGATGGCCGACGACCTGACCCGGCTGCCCTTCACCATTCGGCTCAGCCGGGCCGCCATGGCGGTGATCAAGCAGAACATCGCCCTGGCCCTGGGGCTGAAGCTCCTGGCGCTGCTGGCGGTCTTCCCCGGCTGGCTCACCCTCTGGCTGGCGATTCTGGCCGACATGGGGGCGACGGTGATCGTCACCCTGAACGGCATGCGGCTGCTGCGGATCCGGCCCGAATCATAGAGCACGACAGCCCTGCACCTCCCTGGTGCGGGGCTGTTTGTTCGCGGGCACCCGCGGGAGGAGGCGGTCATACCGTGGGGCGTGGGGGAGCGCATACCTCTTTGGAAGGGTGGCGAAGCGATGCTCAGTCAGGAGATGAACCAACTCCTGAACCGGCTGATCCAGTTGGAGCTTTACTCGGCCTATCTCTACCTGGCCATAGCGAACTACTTTCACCGGCTGAACCTCACCGGTATGGCCGAGTGGCTCCGGCAGCAGCACGAGGAAGAGCGCGAGCACGCGCAGCGGCTGATCAGCTACGTGAACGACCTGAACGGGGTCGTGGAGATCAGGGGGATTCCGGAGATGCCGGTCAACTTCGGCAGCCCGCTCCAGGCGTGGCAGCAGGTGCTGGAGCACGAGCGGTACGTGACGCAGAGCTACCAGGAGGCCTACGGCCTGGCGCTGCGCGCTCAGGACTACCAGACGGCGGCCCAGTTCGACTGGTTCCTGCGGGAGCAGGTGGATGAGATCGCCCAGTCGACCCGCATTGTGGGGCGGCTCCAGCTCAGCCAGGGGAACCCGGCCGCCCTGCTGCTCCTTGACCAGGAGATGGGCCAGCGGGCCGGGTAGCCCCGCGGCCCGTCCCGTCTGAGACAACCCTCCCCCACGTATACTCCACCGTGAGGGAGGGGATTGCATTGGTCGCCGTGACCCTGGTTTCGTTGGTGGCAGCCCTGGCTGATCTGGTGGGCGGGTGGTTCACCCTGCGCTTCTCGCTGCTCCGCGGGGAGATGGAGCAGTTGATGGCGGTGGGAGCCGGCTTCCTGCTGGGGAGCGCCCTGTTCACCATGCTCCCCCGGGCGAGCCAGGCGCCGGGCGGCCCCATGGCGATCACCCTGGGCTTCGCCTCCTTCTTGCTCCTGCGCAGCCTCAGCGCCCGGCTGGGCGGCTCCCGCACAGCGCTGGGCGTCGATTCGGCCTGGGCGGTCTTCATGGGCATGCTGCTGCACAGCCTGGTGGAGGGGGCTGCCCTGGGGCTGGCGGTGCAGGCGGGGGGACAGATCGGCTGGCTCGCCCTGCTGGCCATGGTGCTGCACAAGCTCCCCGAGGGGTTCAGCCTGGCGGCGGTGGTGCTCTCGGCCAGCGAATCACGCCGCCTGGCGCTGCTCTCCGTGCTGGTGGTGGGGCTGGCGACGGTACTGGGCGGCTGGGCGGCGCTGCTCTCGGCGAAGGTGGTCCTGCTCTCGCACGGGGTGGTGCTGGGCGTTGCCGCCGGCAGCTTTCTCTACGTGGGGGCCAGCGAGATGCTGCCCCACGTGCTCCGCAAGGGGGGGAGCACCTGGCTGGTGCTGGCCGGAATGGCGCTGGTCTACCTCCTCATCGGCTCGGCGGGGCAGGGCCATACCCATTGAGCGGGCGGGTCCGTCCCAAAAGCAAAGAACCGCCGCCGGGGGTGCCGGCAAGCGGTTCACACAGCTGGGAGGCCTCTTACATGGACCTGGGGTATATCAAGGAACTGGTCTCCTACCACTTCTGGGCGAACGACCGGATCATGCGGGCGGTGGATGCGGTCAGCCCCGCCGACTACACCCGTGATCTAGGCTCCAGCTTTCCCTCGATTCAGGCCACCCTGGCCCATCTCATGTTTGCCGAGGCGGTCTGGCTCTCCCGGTGGACCGGCGAGCAGATCGCGCCGCCGAAGCCGGAGGACCTGCCCACCCAGGCCGCTGCCCGGGAGCGCTGGCGCTCCCTGGAGGAGCGGTTCCGCTCCTACGTGGACGGGCTCTCCCAGGCCGACCTCGACCGGGTGGTCACCATGCGCAACAGCGCCGGGAAGGAGCTGCGCCACCCGCTCTGGGAGATGCTCGCCCACGTGGTCAACCACGGCACCTACCACCGGGGGCAGGTGACCACCCTGCTGCGCCAGGTGGGGGCGGAGGCGCCGGCCACCGATCTGATTCATTACTACCGGGTCCGGAGCGGCCAGCTCTAGCTAGTCTTCGGACCGGCCAAAGATCAGGTAGGCGATGATCGCCAACGGCCCGAGGGCGATCACCGCCAGGCCCCAGAGACAGCCGATGTTCTTTCCGTGCCGGTCGGTGGCGTCGGACCAGACCCAGAAGAAAGCGATGATCGAGATAATCCATAGTAGAACGACGAAACCCATAGCATATCCACCTCCGGTTTCAGAAAGAATGCGATAGCCTTCTCTCTATAGATGCGAAAAGCACGGCAAATGGTTCACCAAATCGGACCAGCGAAAACGCCTTCCTCTGCAGCGGCAGGGGAAGGCGTCTGTCTTCTGTTCGGCTATCGCTTGCGCCCCCGGCCCAGCAAGATGCGCCCGGTGGGGAAGCCGGTGGGGACGGTCTCCCAGGTGACGCTGTCGAAGGTGGCGGCGATGGTTGCCCCGGTCTCCCGGTTGAGGTGGCAGCCGCCGGAGACCCGCTTCCAGAGCGGGGTCAGCCTGTCTTGCCACCAGCCCATCGGGCCGGGGGCCCGCACGTGCTCCATGAACCGGAACTCACCGCCCGGCTTCAGCACCCGGGCCGCCTCGGCGACGGCGCCGGCCGGGTCATCGACCGTGCAGAGCACCAGGGTCATGACCACCCCGTCGAAGAATCCGTCGGGGTAGGGCAGCCGCTCCGCCGGCGCCCCGGCGGTCTGGACCGCCAGCCCCATCCGCTCGGCCCGTTTGACCGCCCGCCGCAGCATGTGAGGGTCGGGGTCCGCGGCGTAGAGCTCCAGGTCTTCTATCTCCCGCCAGACGGGGAAGTTGGCCCCCGTTCCGCAGCCGAGGTCCAGCACCCGCCCCCGGCAGCCCGCCAGTACGCTGCGCCGCCAGGCGAGCCCCGCCGTCCGCTCAAAGCCGCTCATCACCCGGTCGTAGACCGCCGCCAGGATCGGATGCCCCTCAGTCTGCACCGCCGCCTCACCCCTCTCCGTTCCATTATCTCCGTCCCCGACGCGAGAAAAAAGTAGGGGAAGAGGCTAGTTTTTGCGCCGATGTGACCAACTTCACAAACCTTGGGGTAGACCATCTCCTCCTTTTGGATCAGACCGGGTCGTGCCACCGAGCGAGAACAGGAGGATGACCGGATACCGCCGGTCGGCCCCGGCGCCTTCCGACTATCGGTCCCGGTCGCCTGTGATCGCTCTCACAAGGGGAGGGAGGGTCTGGACCGCGGCTGGCCTGGGATGGGCGCCGGTCGCCGCGCTTGTACACACCCGTCCAAACGGCGGTACCGGTCTGCGGGCAGCAGTGCTTGTGAAGGGGATCACATCGTTACTTGTGCATGTGACTCATGTAACAATTAGACTCACGCCGCGACGGTACTGGTGGGAAACCGCCATCCTGCGGTATTTCCGAGGTCCTGCCCCCCACCGTATGCTGAACCTGACCAAGTGCACATACGGGGGTGGAAGCTGTGACTCTGACCAGGCGTGATCTGCTGAAGAAGTCCCTGGCGGCGGGCAGCCTCCTCGGGGCCATGGAACTCGGCAACAAGGCCGAGGCCGCGCTCCGAGATGAGCTGAAGACCGCGGGGACCAGTGAGGTCCGCACCATCTGTCCCTACTGTTCCGTCGGTTGCGGCATCATCGTCTCCGTGCGGGACGGCGAGGTCGTCAACGCCATGGGCGACCCCGAGCATCCGATCAACGAGGGCGCCCTCTGCTCCAAGGGCTCCTCGGTCATGGGGCTCCGGCTGGTGAGCGACAAGGAGGGCAACTACGCCCCCAACCCGCGTCGCCTCCAGACGGTGCGCTACCGGGCGCCGGGCTCCAAGGAGTGGGTCGAGAAGGACTGGGACTGGGCCATCGCCCAGATCGCCGCGAAGGTGAAGGCGGCCCGCGACGCCACCTTCGAGACGAAGGACAAGAACGGCGTCACCGTCAACCGGACCTTTGCGATCTCGCACATCGGCTCGGCGGCGCTGGACAACGAGGAGAACTACGCGATCGGCAAGCTGATGCGGGCCCTGGGCGTGGTGCGGCTTGAGCACCACGCGCGCCTCTGACACAGCTCGACCGTGGCCGGTCTGGCCGCATCGTTCGGGCGTGGCGCGATGACGAACCACTGGACCGATTATCAGAACACCGACGTCTTCCTCTGCATCGGGGCGAACCCGGCGGAGAACCATCCGATCTCCATGCGCTGGATCAACAAGGCGCGGGAGAACCGCAGGGCGAAGCTGATCGTGGTCGACCCGAAGTTCAACCGGACCGCCGCCCTGGCCGACGTGTATGCCCCCATTCGGCCGGGTACGGATATCGCCTTCTTCGGCGGCCTCATGAACTACGCCCTGACCTACAAGCGCTACTTCCACGAGTACGTGGTGAACTACACCAACGCCAGCTACCTGGTCGACCCCGCCTATGGCTTCGACGAGGGGCTCTTCGCCGGCGCCAAGGTGGAGGCCGACGGCCAGGTCAAGTACGACACCAAGCCCTGGCAGTACCAGCGGGATGAGAAGGGGCAGATCAAGACCGATCCGACCCTGAGCCATCCCCAGAGCGTCTTCCAGCTGATGAAGGCGCACTACGCCCGCTACACCCCGGAGATGGTCTCCGACACCTGCGGCATGTCCCGGGTCGACTTCCTCAAGATCGCCGAGCTTTACTGCTCGACGGGCCGGCCCAACAAGGCGGGCAACATTATGTACTCCATGGGCATCACCCAGTCGACCCACGGGTCGCAGAACGTGCGGGCGATCGCCCTGACCCAGCTGCTGCTGGGCAACATCGGCATCGCCGGCGGCGGTGTGAACGCCCACCGGGGCGAGTCGAACGTGCAGGGCTCCACCGACTTCGCCATGCTCTGGTCCAACCTGCCCGGCTACCTGCCCATGCCCTCGGCGGCGGCGCATCCGACGCTGGAGGCCTACCATGCCACCACCCCGAAGGGCGGCTACTGGGTCAACCGGCCCAAGTTCTTCAACTCGCTGCTCAAGGCCTGGTGGGGCGACGCCGCCACGAAGGAGAACAGCTTTGCCTACGACTACCTGCCCAAGCTCGACCACCGGGATCACAGCCACATGGCGATCTTCGAGGCGATGGAGCGGGGCGAGATCCACGGCGTCTTCGCCTGGGGCCAGAACTTCGCCGTGGGCGGCCCGAACGTGGCCCGGGAGCGCAAGGCGCTCACCAAGCTGAAGTGGCTGGTGACGGTTGATATCTTCGAGACCGAGACCGCCGCCTTCTGGAAGGGGCCCGACATGGATCCGTCCCAGATCGACACCGAGTGCTTCCTGCTGCCTGCCGCCATCTCCTACGAGAAGGCGGGCACCGTCACCAACTCCGGCCGCTGGATTCAGTGGCGGGACAAGGCGGTTGCGCCCCTGGGCGACGCCCACGACGACCTCTGGATCGCCGACCGGCTCTGCAAGAAGCTGAAGGAGCTCTACGCCAAGGAGGGCGGGGCCTTCCCCGACCCGATCTTAAAGCTGACCTGGAACTACGACGACGGCGACCACCCCAGCGCCGAAAAGGTGGCCTTCGAGGCCAACGGCTACAACTGGGCGGACAAGAAGGGCCTGGGCTCCTTCGGCCTGCTGAAGGATGACGGCTCCACCGCCGCCGGCTGCTGGATCTACGCCGGCTACTTCGCCGACTTTGAGAAGCCGGCCTGCCGCAACCGCAAGAAGGACGAGCCCGGCAAGACCCTGGGGACCCACCTGGGCTGGTCGTATGCCTGGCCGCTCAACCGGCGGATCCTCTACAACCGCTGCTCGGCGGACCCGAAGGGCCGGGCGTGGGATCCCGAGCGCCCGCTCTTCAGCTGGGACGGCGCCAAGTGGGTGGCCCAGGACGTCTCCGACTTCCTCGCCGCCAACCCGCCCGACAAGTCGGCGGTCAACCCGTTCATCATGACGGTGGAGGGCAAGGGGCTCCTCTTCAACACCGGCGCCCTCAAGGACGGCCCGATTCCCGAGCACTATGAGCCGGTGGAGTCGCCGGTGGCCAACAAGCTCTCCAAGCGGCAGTTCAACCCGGCGATCACCATCTCGGGCAAGGGCGACTTCGGCGAGGTGACCCAGGTGGGCAGCGCCGAGTACCCCTATGTCTGCACCACCTACCGGGTCACCGAGCACTGGCAGTCCGGCGCCATGACCCGCTCGGTCCCCTGGCAGGGCGAGATGATGCCCGACATGTTCGTGGAGATCTCCGAGAGCCTGGGCGCAGCGCTGGGCGTGAAGTCCGGCGACCGGGTGACCGTCTCCACCGTGCGCGGCACCGTGACGGCGCCCGCCCTGGTGACGCCCCGGGTCAAGCCGATGCTGGTCCACGGCAAGCAGACCGAGGTGGTGGGCCTGCCCTGGCACTGGGGCTTCATGGGCATGTACACCGGCCACTCGGCCAACGTACTCACCCCGCATATTGGCGACGCCAACACCCAGATTCCCGAGTTCAAGGCATTTCTCTGCAACGTCAAGAAGGCCGGCGGCACCGGCCCGGTAAGGGGGTAAGCTCATGGGCTACGGCATGTTGATCGACCTGTCCAAGTGCATGGGCTGCCGGGGCTGTCAGGTGGCCTGCAAGCAGTGGAACGACCTGCCCGCCGAGGAGACGGCGCTGGGCACCGACTACACCAACCCGGCCAAGCGGTCGGCCTACACCTGGACCACAATTGAGTTCCTGACCGCCGAGCGCGACGGCCAGGCGGTCTGGACCTTCACCAAGACCGGCTGCCTGCACTGCGAGGCCCCGGCCTGCGTCTCGGTCTGCATCGGCGCCGCCCTGGAGAAGCAGGCGAACGGCGCGGTCACCATCGATTACGACAAGTGCATCGGCTGCCGCTACTGCCAGATCGGCTGCCCGTTCGGCGTGCCGAAGTACGAGTACGACAAGGCGGTCCCGAAGATGCAGAAGTGCGACATGTGCTTCGACCGCATCTCGGCAGGCATGGAGCCGGCCTGCGCCGCCACCTGCCCCAGCGATGCGATCATCTTCGGCGAGCGGGCCGACCTGCTCAAGACCGCCAAGGAGCGGATCGCCAGGGGCGACGGCAAGTACATGGACCACGTCTACGGCGAGCATGAGGCCGGCGGCACGGCGGTCATGTACATCTCCTCGGTGGAGCTGGACCTGACCACCCTGAACACCGGCGTCACGAAGGAAGAGGTCCCGAGCTTCACCTGGAAGGCGATGAAGCAGCTCCCGGCCCTCCTGGGCGTCATCTCGGCGGCATCGCTGGGCCTGCTGGCCTACTCGAGCCGTCGGGCCAAGCTGGAGGCGGAGGAAAAGGAGGGGGATGCGCAGTGAAACTCGACTGGTGGCGCTGGAAGATAACCCCGTTCAAGGGGGTGCTCCTGGCCCTCTTCGGGATCGCTGTGGTGGTGGCGGTGGTCCGGCTCTTCACCGGGCTGGGCGCCGTGACCGGCATGAACGACTCCTTCCCCTGGGCGATCTGGAAGACGGTCCACATCATCATCTTCGTCCCGCTGGGCGCCAGCGGCTTCACCATGGCCTTTGTGCGCTACTTCACCCCGGGCGGGGCGCGCTACGAGCAGATGATGCGCCGGGCGGTGATCTGGGCGGCGATCGCCTACCTCTCAGCCGGCGCCAGCCTGGCCTTCGACATCGGGCTGCCCTGGCGGATCGCCAACCCGCTGCTCTTCGGCGGCAACCTGCACTCCCCGCTCTTCGAGGTCGCCTGGTGTATGGCGCTCTATATCATGGTTCTCTTCTTTGAGAACGTGCCGCGGGTGATGGAGCGGCAGAAGCGCCAGTGGGTCCATAAGCTGGAGCACACGCTGCACAAGATCATGCCGGGATTCGTCCTCTTCGGCGTGCTGCTTTCCACCATGCACCAGTCCTCCCTGGGCGCCATCTTCATGATCGCCGGGAAGCGGCTGGACCCGCTCTGGTACCATCCGTGGATCAACTACACCTTCCTGCTCACGGCCATCGCCTCGGGGCTGGCGGTGATGATCATGATCGAGGGCTGGTCGAACCACTACTACAAGACCACCTTCCAGACCAACCTGCTGTCCAAGTTCGCCCCGTGGATCGCCGGCCTGCTGGCGGTCACCCTGCTCTGGCGGATCAGCTCCATGGTCACCGAGGGGACGCTCTCCCTGGTGATGACCTCCGGCTTCAAGTCCCTGCTCTGGTGGGGCGAGATCATCGTGGGCTACCTGCTCCCGATCGGCCTCTTCCTCAGCCCGCTGCGCCAGAACCGCTGGGGCCTGGTGGCCGGGGCGATGGCGACCATCGGCGGCATGATCTCGCTGCGGGCCAACACCGCCATGACCGGCCTCTGGGAGGCGCTGAACGCCTCGTACGTGCCGAAGCTGCCGGAGGTGCTCTTCTCCGTCGGTGCCGTGGCGGGCACCCTGGTGATCTACAATTGGTTCGTGGAGACCCTGCCGGCGATTCTCGGGCGGGACCAGGAGAAGCAGGGCCTGGCGCAGGCCGGCGACTAGACGGAGGAGGGAGCGCCGATGACGGCCTGGGAGTACGCTGAGCAGATCCTGCGCATCGACCTGTCCCAGCGGCAGGCCCGGGTAGAGGCGACCTCGATTCAACTAAAGCGCTCCTTCGTGGGCGGCGCGGGGTTTGTGACCCGGCTGCTCACGGGGGGGACCCCGGGCCGGGTGGCCCTGGCTGCGGGCCCGCTCTCCGACGGGATGGCGGGGCGGCTCTCCCTGGGGGCCGCCCCGGGCGCCGGCGGGCGCCCCGCCCTCTCCTCGCTGGGCGGGCGGATGGCCGGGGCGCTCAAGTCGTCGGGCTACGATGCGGTCTTGATCGAGGGCGAGCTGGACCGGCCCGGTGTGCTGATGGTGGAACCCGACGGCGTTCGCCTGCTGGACGGCGCGGAGCTGTGGGGCCTGGAGGTCCCGGCTGCCGAGCGGATGCTCGCCGGCTTTGCCGGCCCCTCCTGGGCCACCATGCTGCTGGGCCCTGCGGCCGAGAACGGCGTCGCCTTTGCCACCCTGGCGCACGAGGGCCACTTCGCCGGGGGCTCCGGCGTCGCTGCCGCCCTGGGCGCCAAGCGGCTGAAGGCGGTGCTGGTGCAGGACTCGGCGGGAACCCCCTCCCGCTGCACCGGGTGCACCCTGGTCTGCCCCGGCAAGATGAGCTGTGCGGCGCAGCGGGCGGGCGACCTGGGGCTCGACGCCCCCACAGCCGAGCGCATGGCCGCCCTGGCCGAAGCCTGCGCCCAGGCAGGGATCTTGCCGCAAATGAGCGAACCCTTCCTCGAGATGGCGCACCGGACCGGGGTCGGGCAGCTGCTCGCCCTGGGGGAGGCTGCGGTGATCTCGCATCTGGGCCCCGCCGCCGGGCGGATGCTGGCGGCGCTGCCCCCGCCCCGGAAGCACCGGGGGGTGGGCGTGGCCGACCTGCTGGGCACCTGCCAGCGAATCTGGCGGGAGCGCCCGGGCCAGGTGCTCCGGGAGGCGCTCACGGCGACGCAGGGCCTGCTGGCCAGCGCCGTCTAACAGCCAGGAGGAGGGCATTTCATGTCGGAGTTCCAGTCTCCGCCGGCCATGCCGGTGGAGCGTCCGGCGACCCTATATGTGAACGATGAAGAACTGGTGACACTGCAGACCACGCCCAGCCATCTCGATGACTGGGCGGTCGGCTTTCTCTTTGGCGAGGGCTTGATTAAGCAGCTCTCGCAGATCGCAAAGATCTCGGTCGATGAGGACCGCGGCCTGATCTGGGTCGACCTGCCCGGCCTCGACGTGCTGCCCGATGCGGGCGCCCGCAAGCGGTACCTGACCGCCGGCTGCGGCAAGGGGGTCACCTTCTCGTCGCTGAAGGACGCCCTGATGCTCCAGAAGGTGGATCACCCGCTCCAGGTAGCCATGGCCGACCTATTGGCCTGGGTGAAGGAGCTTCAGCAGAACACCCCGCTCTACGCCGAGACCGGGGGCGTCCACGCTGCTGGCCTGAAGCACGTGGAGACCGGCGAGCTGATCGTCCGGGAGGATATCGGCAGGCACAACGCCCTGGACAAGGCGATCGGCGCCGCCTTCCGGGCCGGCTGGGACTTCAGCCGGGTGGTGGCGGTCACCTCCGGGCGAATCAGCTACGAGGCCTCCAGCAAGATGGGCCGGGCCGGGATCGGCATCGGGGCTTCGCTGACGGCGGCTACCGACCAGGCTGTGCGGCTGGCCGCCCACCTGGGCATGGACCTGGTGGGCTATGCCCGGAGCCCCCGGCACCTGGTGGTGTACACCAGTGGGGCCCGGCTGGTGCGGGATTAGTGAAAGGGAGCACCCTGGTTGTATGTCCAGGGGCTCCCTGTTGTTCTTTGCCGATGAGGAGGTGCAGCGGCCGTGCGGTGGGGGAAGAAGGTGATCCCGTGGGTTACCGTCATCAGTCTGATCGTGAATCTCTACTTCGTGCAGTTGTTTTGGCAGAACCAGACCCACGCCAACCGTTACCTGTGGGGGAACATGACCGGCTATTTGATCGCGGGGGTAACATGGGCGGAGAATGGAATGGATCCCGAGGCGCGTGTGGCTCTGACCACGCTGGACCTGATGCGCTCTCTCCCCCGTTACGAGCAGCGGGTGGAGCGCGACCATTTCCTGGTGATCGAACAGTTCCTGCGCAGCGCCTCTGCCATTCAGATAAAGGCGGCTCGGGAGCGGGAACAGTCCGGTATGCACACAGAGGAGACGGCCCGGCGGCTGGCTCAGATGAGGCGGGGATTCGCACTGCTTCAGGAGCATCTGCACCGGGTAAACGAGCTGCAGAAAGAGGTATACGCCCTGAATGACGGGGCGTGGCGCGCCATGTGGGCGGACATCGCCCTCGGGCTGAATAAGATTGACCTGGACTGAACCAACAGAATGGCAAGGGAGGGGGAAGACAAGGTGCGCCAGGGTGCCGGCGGCGGTGTCGGGGGCCCGCCGATCAGTATGTGCGCCCAAGTCGTCATGCTCCGATCCGGCCGCGGGGACCTTTGCGCGCCCGCTCCTCAGCCGTGCGTTCCCGATGCTCCGCCGCCGTCTCATCCAGGGCCGCCACCAGGGGCTCCATCCCTTCCAGGTTCCGGCGGGGAAGGCGCCCGGGAATCTTGTGGTCGATGCGCTTCAGGCTCAGCTCCTCGGGCTGGTCGCCATTGTACTCCACTGCGACGCCGGCGGTCGGGTAGTAACGGTCCAGTTCCATCAGCTCTCGGGTATAGGGATTGAGCAGCAGATCCGGCGAAGCGTTCTCTTCGTAGTCATCAAGGGCGACCAGGAGGTTCAGGAACTCGCGCAGCAGGGTTTCGCATGAGCCACCCGGCCGCGACCAACTTGGCGACAGCTCGTTTCAGGGGGCCACACTGGTTCCGGTGAGGCGGGACAAGGGTCAGGAGCGCCACCGGGATCGCCGCGCACGATGGATGGGGTCTCCCGTAACAGGGCGCCAGCGGCGCCTGGGCGAGCGTGGCGTGGGCGGCGGCAATGGTCTTGCGGTCGAGGCCGCTCAGCTTGCGTAGACGTATGTTGGTCAGCGAGGACGGGGCTCCTGACGACCGGAGGCCCAGCAGCAGCCAGATCAGTCGGGTACTGGTGCTGTGGGTCGTGCTGTTCAGGACTTTGATCGGAACCCATAGGGTCCGGGCGTTCACATGTGGCACCTCCATTGTGGTTCCCGTACTGTGTTCGCCCTCGGCCGTGGAAAATACTGGGTTCCGCAATCTTTTCCCAGATGCCGCTCGATGTGTCAGGGAATTTATGGTGGAATCACGTGGATGAAGGGGCTGATCGCCCCCTGAGATCGCTGTTTTTGGTTTCAGAGGGGGCATTTGGGCCCGGATCAAGCGAAAACGGCGGTTCATTGACCCGATTGGACCCTATTTTTAGAGATTCAACCAAAATTTCCCCACACAGCCCGAAGTGTGATGGGAATTTCCAGCGGAACCTCTCAGTGGGCGGCAATCTGGTCCTTCGCCGGCGTGACAGAATCGCCGCGCGCAAGGGAGCCCCCGTCACCCGGGGGCTCCCTCGCCTCTTAGTCCTGTTTGGCCGCCTTTACCACCGGCTCCGACAGCTTCATCTCCTGCTGGAGTTGCTCGTCGGGGTTGCCGTACGAGTTGTACCAGCCCCGCTCACGGGCCAACCGGGAGATCTGCTCATGCTCCCGCAGCGACTCGTTCAGGGTCTCCTGGTAGAACTGGCGCAGCTCCGGGGTGGCCGACTCCAGGGTGGCCAGGGTCAGGCTGATGCAGCCCAGCTTCCCAGCGGCCAGCATGTCGCTGGCAATCACCTGGTCGGTGATCTTGGCGCCGGTCAGGGCGGTCATGTTCTGCAGCATGGTCACGGAGCGGTCCCTCCCTTAGTGAATGGCGTTCTCGGCGAACTGGCGCATGCGGGTCAGACGGGTCTGCTTCGCTTCGAGGCAGCGCTCCATGTGGGCCCGCAGATCCGCATCGCCGACCATCGGGAGCATCGCCTTCACCTTGGTGGCGCCCAGGGTCTCGGCGCGCATCAACTCATGCAGTTCCAGCGCCTCATGGGGAGCCAGGCGGGTCATCGCAATCCCTCCTTGCGGGGGCGCCGCTTCACGTCGGCACTCTCTCCACCGCACAGGTTTTGCTGCCCGCCCTGCCGCTATGCACTGAGCCAAAGCCGGGGCACGTTCGCCCCGGCTTTCCGCTATGGCTTCATCTGTTCGACCGGCTTGGCGAACCGGAAGGAGGGGGTGGAGCGGAAGGCGGGCACCTTGAGCGAGTCGCTCTTGGTCACCATGACCGAGATCCCCCAGCGGCCCAGCAGTTCCACCACGCCGCCCCGCAGCTTCAGCGAGGCATCGAGCACGATGGGGTCGCCGATCGCCTGAATCTCCACCGGGGAGGCGATCATAGTCTGGTTGACCAGAATCCGGCTGCCCACGTTGCGGATGCCGGTCACCGATGTCACCCGCTGCCCGTTGACGCTGACCGCCTCGGCGCCGGCGGTGAAGAGTTCGTTCAACACCCGCCAGATATCTTCGTCGGCCACCTTGTTCTTCGCAGTGGCCGCCTCCGGCGTTTCCACCAGCACGACGACCACCCCCGCGCCGGTCACCTCTACGCTGCCGGCCAGGATCTCCAGCGGGGTCATATCTTCGCGCGGCGGAGGGACGACCACCGTCGCTGATTTGCGCAGCGTCTCGACCTCTTTGCGCAGCTGTTCAATCTGCGTCTTGGCCTGTGCGAGCTCCTCCTCCCGCTCGGTGAGCGCCACCACGAGCTCGTCGGTGCGCATCCGGCTCACGTCGGGCGCAACCTGGCGCTGTATGCGGAACTGCGTCGTCAGGAGCAGGCCCAGGATCATCATGACAAATCCAAGTGCCCATTTTGGCGGCTTCACGTGATCGCTCTCTCTCCGTGTAACGTGTAGGTTCCTTCGTCCAATTCGACTTCGCCCCACAGACTCCTTTCGCCGCCTACTGGAGGATGTTGCGCAGGCGGGAGCGAAGTATTTCTGCTATAGGAATACCAATGTGGTGCAGTATGAGGAGGCCTATCGACCTTGAGCCAACTCTCAGCCGGGGCGCGCCCCGCCCTCTGGTTTCTCTTGATCCTCAGCCTGGTACATGGGGTGGTCGACATCAACGCGGGGGCGATCATCTCGCTCCTGCCGCTGCTCCGGGAGGAGTACGGCCTCTCGTACACCATGGTGGGCATGACCCCGCTCCTGTTCAGCCTGACCTCATCTTTTACCCAGCCAATCTTCGGGTACATCAGCGACAGGGCGCAGCTGCGGTGGCTCCTGCCCCTCAGCCTGGCGCTGGCCGGGGTGGGGTTCGCTGCGGTCGGCTTCATGTCCAGCTATGGGTTGGTGCTGATGGCGGTGATCACCAGCGCCCTGGGCATCGCGGCTTTCCACCCCGAGGGGGCGCATGCTGCCCACCACCTGTCCGGCGGTCGCCGGGCGATGGCGATGGCGATCTACAACGTGGGCGGGAACCTGGGCTTTGCGGTGGGACCTGTCTACGCCGGCCTGCTGATCGACCTGGGCGGGGTGCGGGGCACCGGCTGGGCGGTGGTCCTGCCGCTGCTGCTGGCGCTCTATATCATTCGGCTGCTGCCCCGCTGGCAGGCGCAGGAGCAGAGTTCGCCGGGCAAGGCGCTCCGGCGTGAGGAGCTGCCCGCCACCAACTGGCTGGGCACCGGCCTGCTCACCTTGCTGGTGGTCCTGCGCTCGGTGATCAACCTGGGCGTGGTCGCCTACGTGCCCTTCTTCTGGATCGACGTGCTGGGCAACGACCCGAAGACCGCCGGCCTGGTGCAGATGACCTACCTGATCTCGGGCGTCTTCGGCACGCTCCTCGGCGCCCCGCTGGCCGACCGGTTCGGCACCAAGAAGGTGCTGGTGGGCTCCTTCATGCTCCTGCTGCCGCTCCAGCTGGCGCTGCCCTACCTGGAGGGCTGGCTGATGCTCGCCTGCCTCTTCCTCTCGGGCTTTGTGGTGGTCTCCACCTTCACGACCACCCTGGTGATGACCCAGGAGTACATGCCCCGCAGCCTGGGCCTCGCCGCCGGGCTGAACCTGGGGCTGGCCTTCGGCATGGGGGGCGTCGGCGCGATGCTGCTGGGCATGGTGGCCGACCGCTGGGGCGTGGTGGCGGTGCTGCACGTGGTGGCGACCCTGGTGGTGCCCACGCTCCTGCTCTCGCTCACTCTGCCGGCCACGCAGCGGCCGGCGGCCCCGGCGGTTCCGGTGGAGGGGAGCGGGGCGCGATGATCACCCCACGCCACACCCCCCGGAGCCGGCGGGATGCGCCCTCGTCTGCCGGACGCCAGTTCACCGACCGGATCGACTTCATCACCGCCTTTGAGAGCGCCATGGCGGCGCCGCGCCCGCCCCATCGGGTGCTGGTCTACTACGGGGTCGGCGGCATCGGCAAGACCACCCTCCGCAAGGAGCTGGCCCGCCGCTTCGGCCTCCATCCCGAGGGGATCTGGACCACCCTCGACTTTGTCATGCCCTCTCTGCGGGGGCCTGAGGCCGCCCTGGCGGCGCTGGTCTGGGGGATGGCCCACGACGAGGAGGGCAACCGCCGGCAGGGCGGCCCGACCTTCCCCGCCTTTGAGCTGGCCTATGCCACCTACCTGCAAAAGGTGGAGCCGCACAGGCCGGTCAGGGAGTACCGGAACCGGCCCCTCTTTGACGACAACTCCCTGCTCTTTCAGACCGCATCGATGATCTGGGATGTGGCCTCCGACTCGGTGGGCTGGCTCAAGGTGATCAACCGGGTTCGGTCCGAGCTGCGGGACCACCTCACCCGGCAGACCTACGAGGAGCTGCAGGACCTGCTCCACCTGGAGCCGAGGGAGATTCTCGACCAGCTGCCCTACTTCTTCGCCGCCGACCTGAAGAAGCACATGGCGGGCAGAGAGCGCCCGGTGGTGATCTGCATCGACACCTACGAGGCGCTCTGGGAGAAGCGGACCGAGGGGACCGAGTTCCTGATCGACGAGTGGGTGCGGGAGCTGGTCGCCAACCTGCCCGAGGTGCTCTGGGTGATCTGCGGCCGGGAGCGGCTGCGCTGGGCCGAGCGCCAACCCGAGTGGGGAGCCGCCCTCGACCAGCACCTGATCGGCCGGATGGCGGACAGCGACGTGGAGCTCTTCCTCAACAGCTGCGGCGTGACCGACCGGGCGGTGCAGGAGCGGGTGAAGGAGGCGAGCGAGGGGGTTCCCCTCTACCTCGACCTGGCGGTGGATACCTATAACGAGATCAAGCGGACCCGGCAGCCCCGCCCCGAGGAGTTCACCCCGGTGCGGGCCGAGGTGATGGACCGGTTCCTCCACTACCTGTCCATGCCCGAGACCGTCACCCTGCGCATCCTCTCCGTCGCCCGCTGGTGGGACGAAGCGCTCTTCGACCACCTGGTGCGGGAGTTCCAGACCGCGTACTCATCCGCCGGCTTCCGGGAGCTGATGCGCTTCTCGTTCATCAGCCCGGGCGAGGTGGAGTCCACCTATACCATGCACCAGCTGATGCGGGAGAACCTGAAGGGCACCACCCCTCCCGAGCTGATCCGCAAGATCCACCGCACCATCGCCCTCCATTACGCCGGCCGGACCCGGGCAGATCAGCCGCCCCCCGACTGGATGCGGCAGGAGGAGATCTACCACCTGGTCCACGCCGACGAGGAGGCGGGGATCGCCCTCTTCCGGGAGACAGTGGAGCGGTATGTCCGCCTGGGCTATGCCAACCGGCTCCGGAGCCTCGTTGCCGATGCGGAGACCTACGGGCTTCAGCGGGAGGCGTCCATCCTCTGGGTCGACTACTACCGGGCCCGCCTGACCCACCTGGAATCGGGGGCCGATGAGGCGGCCCAGACCTACGCGGCGCTGCGCCACCACCCCGCCGCCGACCGGATCCTCCAGGCCTACGCCGCCTGCGACCTGGCCGATTCCTGGGTCCATTCCCGGCTCCGGGAGCCGGGGGCCCGGGAGGAGATCGGGGCGCTGCTGGGCGAGATCGAGGCGATGGGGATCGACGACCCGAAGACCGCAACGGTCTGGGATGTCCGCCGCGCCATCCACTCCTTCGACCTCGACTGGCAGGGGGTGACCGACTGCACGATCAAGCTGCTGGAGCGCTACCGGCAGGCGGGCGATGCGCTGGGCGTCGCCCAGTCGCTGAAGCTGATCAAGAGCGGCTTCTTCCTGACCGGCAACTGGCCGGAGTACTTCGCCTTTGCCCGGCGCGCCCCCGAGATGCTGGCCGAGTTCGGCAGCGGGGCGGCGGCGGCCTACGGGCCGATCCTGCGGCACCGGGGCGTGCTCTGGGCGGGCCGCTACGCCGAGGCGGAGCCTTTCCTCCGAGAAGAGCTGGAAGATGTGCGGGAGTTCGGGCGAACCGGCCAGCTGACCGGCGCCCTGCTGAATGTCGGCTATACCCTGGGCCTGCAGCGCCGGTTCCGGGAGGCGGAGGAGCACTTCGAGGAGATCCTCCGGCTCCAAACCGCCCGCGGGAACCGCGGCGGCCGGGCCTCGGCCCTGGGCTGGTACGGCCGGATCAAGGGGCTGGCCGGGGAGCTGGAGACGGCGGTCGCCTTCCTGCGGGAGCGGGCCGCCACCGACCTGGCGGAGGGGAACCCCAACGGCACCTCCGAGGGCTTGGTCTGGCTGGGCGAGGTGCTGGAGATGCGGGCCCGCCGGCTGGGCGGGGCGGGGGAGGAGGCGCTGGCCTGCCTGGCGGAGGCCGAGGAGCAGTACCAGGTGAGCCTGGCCCGGTTCGCCGGCCGCAGGCACTACGACTGCGGGGCGCTGGTGGGGCTGATGCGCATCCGGCACGCCCAGGGCGACCCGGCGGGGGCCGAGTCCTACGCCGCCCGGGCCGAGGAGCTGGCCGGGGCCTGCCAGTACAACGAATACCTGGCCGCCATCGGACTGACCCGGGGCCAGATGGCCTGGGAGCGGGGCGAGGCGGAGGCGGCCGGGACCCTCTTCCGGCAGGCGCTGATTCACGCCCTGCGGTTCAACCGCTTCGCCCTCGACGACCTGCTGGGGGCGGGCGGGGCGGCTACCCCGCTGGTCCCCTACTGCCTGGCGCAGGGCGAGGGCGGGCGCCAGATGCTGGCGGAGCTGCGCCAGTGGTGGCAGACGGGGGTGAACCGGCTGGAGGCGGAGCCGCCTGCCACCATCTCGCCGGTGGGGTCGGGAACCAGCCTCGTGGATGCCGAGGCGCTGGCCCGCCGCCTGGAGCCGGGCGACGGCGCCCCTCAGCGCAGCGTGGTGGAGCAGTTGAAGGGATAGCGAAGGCCGCCCGGGGTGACCGGGCGCTCTTGTTATGGGGCGGCGCTCGACGGTGATCGTCAGACTGCCATCGTGAAGGAGCATTACCCTCGTTATCCTGATCGTTATCCTGGAAATGGCGCAGGGTTTGGTGGTGACGAAAACTACGCCCGGCCGCCTGGAAGGACTTGTCGCTACTGATACAGAAAATGTGAAGTGTTAGTATTCTGTCGGTTGCGGGTGAGGGCGCAGCTCCTAGAGTCATCGGGGGTCCGCTGCGAGAAAACGGCTGGAGAGGCCGACAACTCAGCGGATATACCGAACAGCATAATCACTGTTAGAGGCTCTAACAGTGCCACGATCGTGGAGTGGGCAGATGAATCCAAAGGGAGTGACACGTGGTGGCCCTGCACATCGTCAAGCCTGAGCGCGGTACCGTCCACGGCTCGTATTCTCGTGAGTACCGTCCTGCTATAACTATCAACGCAGGTGACACCGTGCGCTTCTCAACCTTGGACGCCGGATGGAACACGAAGCCCAAGTTACTAGTAGTACTCCGTTAGCAGGAATCTAAGATCCAGTCGCGAAAGGCTTCTTATGAAGCAACATGAATTGGAAGCGTGTCGGGTTAGATTGGAAGAGCACCTGGCCGCCACGTTGTACCCGTC
>JBMONB010000028.1:0-20111 GCA_049325315.1 Bacillota bacterium
CATGCAGTACCCCACCATAACTACGTGCTGGTGATGCCCTGGGCGAGCAACGAGGAACTGGAACTCATGCGCCTGGCCGATGAGACGGTGCTCTCCGCCTTTGGGCATAATCACCGGCCCTTTGTGCGATCCCACAAGGGGCGGGTAGTGGTTAACTCAGGGAGCGTAGGGATTCCCTTCGATGGCGATCCCCGACCGAGCTACGCCCTGGTGGGGGTCGCTGGTGGGGGCCTCTCCACCCAGATTATCCGGGTTCCTTACGATGCGGAAGCGGCCATCTCCACGGCCAAGCAGGTGGGGATGGCTGGGTGGGAGTTGTTTGCCCACACGGCCCGGACGGGCCAGTTCCCAGGATAACTGAGCGCCCTGACCGGGTTCGTACCCCGTCAGGGCGCTTTCTGTTTCGCGTTCCTGAATAGCCAAAATCACCTCGTATAGAGGCTCAATAAGTAAATATAGCAGGACTCTAAGAGTAAACGGAGAATCCTTTGCCACCATATATGGTTGAAGATACTTTAGATTGATATGCAAAAGGCAAAGGGGGATTCCGGTGGGACCGATGACACCACAGCAACCACAGGGTGGGTATGCTCCCGGGCGACCGCGGGTGACTGCCTCGGATATCCGCTACGAATGGGAGATCGCTGCGAACGTTGGAACCATTGCCGTTGGGCTTCTGCTCCTCCTCCTGTTGGGTCAGTTCCTGAATATCCTGGTCGCACTGACCGTGCCGATCTTCTTCACGCTGATCGGACTTATCTTTGTTAATCTCGCCAACAAGGGCAGCATGGTGCAGATCTCGCCGGTTCAGTTCCCCCACTTGTATCGCATGTCGGTGGAAGCGGCCCACAATCTTGATATGGAGTTGCCCGCCATCTTTGTGAAGCAGAGCCCGATTGTCAACGCCTACGCCACGGGGCTGTTTGGCCAGCGTACCGTGGTGCTACACAGCGCCCTCCTCGAGCAGTTGAGCAACGAGGAGGTTAAGGCGGTTATCGCGCATGAGTTCGGCCATATCAAGCTGAACCATATTTTCTATAACATTCTTCAGCAGGTAGCGGTCAGCGGATTCTTAGGTAACCTCATCTTCATGCCGATTCGCTGGCTTTTCTTCATTGCCAGCCGAGCCAAGGAGTACAGCGCTGACCAGGCCTCCCTCATTGGCACCATGAACATTCAGGCCTGTGTCACCTCTGAGATCAAGCTGGCGGTTGGCGCCAAGCTGTACGAGCAGATGAACATCCAGGCCTATCTGATGCAGATTGAGGAGTTTAGCCATACGACCGGGTCCAAGTTCATCGAGATCCTGAATGACGCGACACATCCCATGACCGTTAACCGGATTCTCCATATGATCCGGTATTACCGCTCCCCGCAGTACCAGCGGCTGGCCGCTGCCCACGGGCGGGCGGGGACCACCACGCTCACCTCCGGCCATGTCGGTACCCGCGATCTCTTCCAGCGGGTGGCGTCGAAGGCGGAATACGAGCGGGATTTCCAGCGGGCAACGCAGACGGCCTCTCCGGCCGCGGGGCAGATGCCGCAGCCCCAGATGACCTTCAGCCCGCCCGGAATCTCATGTGGAGCCTGCGGAATGCCGCTGGATGCCCAGGCCCGCTTCTGCGTCCGCTGTGGAACGCCCGTGGCAGGGGTTGGTGCGACGAGCCAGCCGCAGGTGGCGCCTGCGCCCGCTCCCCAGTTCGCTCCGGCGCCTGCTGCGTACCCGGCTTCAGCCCCTGCGCCCGCACCGGCACCCGCCCCCGCCCCTGCTCCCGCGGAGGCGCCGGCCGCCCGAGTTGTCCGCCGGGTGGTTCGGGCGGATGCTCCGGAGGTCCAACCGGCTCCGGCCCAGCCGGCTCCTGCTGAGGCCACCCCGGTCCAGCCGGCTCCTGCTGAGGCCACCCCGGTCCAGCCGGCTCAGATTCCGACCACGCGGCTGCCTGAAGATGCAGACGGTCAGGCCCCCACCACCTGCGGGGGATGCGGACAGCCGCTGGCGTCTGATGCCCGATTCTGTGCGAACTGCGGGCAACCCACAGCCTGAACTATCGCCCCCCGGGGCTGAAAGCATGGGTGAGCGTCGTGGCACCTTTTGAAGCGACCTGTAAGAGCGATGTAGGACGCGTGCGTCAGCGCAATGAAGACTCGGCGCTGCTGATGCACTGGCAAATGGAAGGGCACGATTCCGGGGCGATGTTGCTCCTGGCTGCCGTCGCCGACGGCATGGGCGGACACGCAAATGGCCATCTGGCCAGCAAGATGGCGCTCCGGGCCCTGGCTGCCTCCCTCACGCAGGGGTTCGCCAACGCCCCCCTGGAGGGAATCGCCTCCCTCTCCGATGAGAAACTGGTCGATCTCCTGGCCGCTGCGGTGGATGGGGCGGTCCAGAAGGTGAACCAGGCCGCTGAGTACGGCCTGAACGACATGGGCTGCACCCTGACGGCGGCGCTGCTGGTGGGGAGCCGGGCGTTTATCGCCAACATTGGTGACAGTCGGGCGTACCTCATTGCCGAGAGCCCTCAGCAAATCACCACCGATCACTCGGTCGTTGCCCAACTGGTGAGCAAGGGTGAACTGACTCCTGAAGAAGCCCGGGTTCACCCGCGTCGCAATGAGATCTATCGTATGATCGGCTTCGGACGTCCTGTCCAGCCTGACCTCTTCACCCTGCAATTGCAGGCCGACGATGTGCTCCTGCTCTGCAGCGACGGCCTGAGCAACCTGGTCAGCGATGAGGAACTCCAGGCCGCCGTAGCCGGTGGGCAGTCGCTGGAGCAGGCGGCTCAGGGGCTGGTCGACGTGGCCAACAGCCGGGGTGGCGATGACAACATCACCGTCGTCCTTGTACGCACTCCTATGGGAATGGAAGGCAGGTGATTGGACCGTGCGAACGACACAGTTCTTTTGCACGGGCTGTGGGTACCGTCTCCAGCCTGGAACCCGCTTCTGCACACGTTGCGGCAAGCCGGTACCAGCGGTATCATCTCCGGCCGTTCAGCGGGGGAGCGGCCTTCCACCTGGCATGGTGCTGGGGGGACGCTGGACTGTCATGAAGCAGCTGGGCAAGGGTGCGATGGGAGCGGTCTACCTGGTGCAGGACAACCGCCTCTCCAACCGCCGAGCCGCGCTCAAGGAGATGCTCGACCGCTCGGAGACGATTACCGACCGGCAGGAGGCCATCAACCGGTTCAACCGGGAGGCAGAGACCCTGGCCGGCCTGACTCATGCATCTATCCCGCACATTTATGACCGATTTACCGACGAAGACCGGGTTTATATGGTTATGGAATTCGTCGACGGCATGGACCTGGAGAAATTGCTCTACCGCTTCCGTGATTCCAATGGTGGGGCGCTCCCGGAGCGGGTAGTGATCCGTCATGCCTACCAACTGGCCGGGGTGCTTGACTACCTGCATAAGCAGTCGCCACCCACCCTACACCGCGACCTGAAGCCGTCAAACATGATCCTTCAGACCAGTGGGAACTTGAAGCTGATCGACTTTGGCATCGCCAGGATCTTTAACCCTGGCAGCCAGGGAACCGGTCTGGGCACGCAGGGGTACGCGGCACCGGAGCAGTACAAGGGGATGGCCGAACCCCGGACGGACATTTACGCCATGGGCGCCACCATGCATCACGTGCTCACGGGGCGTGATCCCCAACTGGAGACGCCGTTTGACTTCCCCCGGCTGTCGCAGTTGACCACGGTCGCCCCAACTCTGGAAGACCTGGTCATGGCGATGCTGGAGATGAAGCCGGAAAACCGGCCCACTGCTGGCGAGGTCCGGCGGCGGCTGGCTGAGCTTTACTCGGGGATCCACGATTGGGAAGAGGACCCCAGGGTGTTACAGGTGCTCGGAGCACGGCCCCGCCCTGTTACCAGGCGGCTGAATCAGCCCTCGACCCCGCCTTCGCCGACGAACTACGCTCCGCCAACACCGGGGAACTACGCTCCGCCAACGCCGGGGAACTACGCTCCGCCGACACCGGGGAACTACGCTCCGCCGACACCGGGGAACTACGCTCCGCCGACACCGGGGAACTACGCTCCGCCGTCAGCCCCTTCAGCGCCGGTCACGACGCCCAAGTTCTGCACGCAATGCGGAGTGAAGCTGATCCCCGGTGCCCGCTTCTGCACAGGCTGCGGTAAGCAATATCCACCGGAGCCGCAGCCGGTTTCCAACCCGGCGACGATAGCACCACCACCACCGCCGCAGGTGAGCCCGGCCCTTCCGTCTGGCTCTCTAGAACTCCGGGTGCCGGTGCACCTGCATGGCACACAGCCGATGGAGTATGTCGCTTTTGACGATGCTGCTGAGCCTGCCTGCTTGCTGGGCGTGGTCAAGCAGAACGGGACCGAGTATGTGTTTGTCTGCCCGGGGCCGAGCGTCTCCACCGGAGCGCTGGTCGACGTATATATTCAGCGCTGGCAAGGTGATACGGCGCTCTTCGAGCCCGTGGACAGAGACTCCCCAACTATTGCTCGTGAGGTCAGCTCCGCCTGGGAGAGCTTCAGCACCAAGTCCTAAGGAGGAATTTGCACGTGAGTCAAAAGGCCTGTCCGTCCTGCAACGCTCCGAACGATGTAGGCGCCACCTTCTGTGGAGGTTGCGGCGCGCCCCTCAGCGGCTCTGCCCCCATGCCGCCCTCCCCGCCGACCTACCAGCCGCCGACTCAGGCTAACTACCAGCCGCCGACTCCTCCCGACCAGGGTTACTTCCCGCCCGCTCAGCCCCCGGCGGCCTCCGCCCAGCCGGGTGGGTACCAGCAGCCCGGCTATGGTTACGCCCCCGGTATGGACCCTGATTCTGCCCGGGCCCTTCAGGCCGCCCAGGCGGCGGGCCTGGCGATTCCGGCCGGATACGCCCCCGCCGGTTTCTGGGTCCGGCTGGGCGCCTACCTCATTGACGCCGTCATCATCATGCTGTTTGCCTGGATTCCGATCGTCGGCTGGATTGGCGCCATTTTCTACTTCATCTTCTTCTGGGCCACCAAGGGGCAGACTCCGGGTAAGATGGCGCTCGGCCTTTACGTGATCACCACCGATGGCCAGCCCATGTCCTACGGCAAGGCGGCCATTCGCTACCTCGGCTACATGGTCTCAGGCTTCATCCTCGCTATCGGGTTCCTCATGATCGCCTTTGACGATGCGAAGCGTGGCCTGCACGACCGCATCGCCAATACGCTGGTGGTCAAGCGTGTCGGCTAAGTGATTCGAGAGGGCGCCCCACACATGTGGGCGCCCTCCTTCTTTTCGCCAATCAATGTCGAGATATGGCAAGAGGACCAGAAACCATGTAGGATCGATTTTCGTCGAACTCAGAGGGAAGCTCGTGGATTTCGTCGAAAACCCTCGTGAAGCAGGTTTTGCACGTTCGATACCGCGACGATGAAGGGAAACGTTTTGACATAATCGTATGAATTAAACATTCCGGGGTGATCCCTTTGATCCAGTTTGTCAACGTAACCAAGGTGTATCCCAATACACATACGCCCTCCCTCAACGGCATTAATCTCCGGATTGAGCGGGGGGAGTTTGTCTTTCTCGTCGGCCCCTCCGGCGCCGGTAAGTCGTCGCTCATGAAGCTGCTCTACCGGGAGGAGTTGCCCACCTCGGGGAAGCTCCTGCTCGACGGCAAGGACATCGCCAGGCTGCCCGATCGATCGGTCCCCTATCTGCGGCGAAGCCTGGGCGTTATCTTTCAGGACTTCAAGCTGCTGCCCGAGCGGACCGTCTTCGAGAACGTTGCCTTCGCCCTGGAGTGCACCGACGTGCCCCGCCGCGAGATTGTCCGGCGAGTGCCGGCGGCGCTGGAACTGGTCGGCCTGCGCCACAAGACGCATGCCCGGGCAGCCGAACTGTCGGGTGGCGAGCAGCAGCGGGTATCGGTGGCGCGCGCCATCGTACGTAACCCCGTGCTAGTGGTCGCCGATGAGCCCACCGGTAACCTGGACCCGGAGAACTCCTGGGCGATTATGAAACTGCTCGGCGAGATCAACCAGATGGGGGCCACCGTTGTGGTCGCCACCCATGCCAAGGACATCGTCAACACCATGAAGAGGCGGGTCGTCGCCATTGAGCGGGGCCGTGTGGTCCGTGACGAGATGAGGGGGACCTACGGCTATGAATCTTAGGGGCTGGGCCAATGCCTTACGTGATGCGCTTCGCAGCATGACTCAGAGCGGCCTCATGTCCCTGGCATCCATGCTCTCCGTGGCGGTGTCACTCCTGGTCCTCGCCGTGGTCCTCTTGCTGGCGGTGAATCTCGAGTACATGGCTTCGACGGTGGAGGCGCAGGTGGAGGTCAAGGTCTACCTCTGTGCAGCCCAGCGAGAAGAGGCCAAGTGCAACAAGCAGGAACTGACCGAGCAACAGAAGCAGGCCATCGTCGCGCAGATCACGAAGCTGCCGAACGTGAAGGAAGCGAAGTACCTGACCCGGCACCAGGCGCTGGAGGAGCTGAAGAAGATCGACCCGACCCAGAGGGAGGTCCTCTCCGGGTTTGAAGGCGACGCCAATCCACTCTCTGATGAGGTCCATATCAAGGTCATCGAGGTGGAGCAGGTCAAGATGGTGGCCGACGCCGTTCGGGCCATGAACGGGGTGGCCAAGGTCGATTACGGTCAGCAACTGGTCGAGAAGCTGCTGATCTTTACGAACGCCATCCGGTTCGGTGGCGTGGGGCTGGTTCTGCTGCTGGTGGTGGCCACGGTTCTGACCCTTTCCAACACGATCCGCCTGTCGGTCTATGCCCGGCGCCGTGAGATCTCCATTATGAAGCTGGTGGGCGCCACCGACTGGTACATTCGGCGACCGTTCATGCTGGAAGGTGTCTTTCTCGGGGTATTCGGCTCCCTGGTGGCCAGCGCCGTTACAGCCTACGGGTACCAGAGGCTGGTGCCCCGTCTCCGGGAGACGGTTTCATTCCTTCCCCTTGTACAGCCGGAGGAGATCCTTCTCAATCTGACGCTTGCCCTTATGCTTCTCGGCGCCGTGCTTGGCGCTGCCGGAAGCCTGGTCTCCCTGCGCCGATTCCTCAAGGTCTGATGGAGGTGGCCGGTCGCATGCGCTCTCGATTTCGGGTACACTGGGTGCTGATCCTCGCACTGGCCTTCGGCATTATGGCACAGACGGCGGCGCCGGTTGCGCAGGCAGAGGATCTGCAGCAGAAGTTGAACAAGGCTCAGCAGGACCTTGAACAGGTACGCCGCAAGCAGCAGGAGGTCCGCAACGCGCTGGCCAACGTAGCCTTTCAGGCCGAGGAGGCCGAGGCGCAGCTCCGGCTGGTGGAGAGTGAGTTGGTACAGGCGAATAACCAACTGGCCGTGATCACCGAGCAACTGAATGTCACCACCGCCGAACTGCAGAAAATCGAGGCGGAGTTGGCTGATGCCCAGCAGCGCTACGACGCCAAGAAACAGGTCCTCGGCGCCCGAATCCGGGCGATTCGGGAGAACGGTCGGGTGGATTATCTGGCGGTACTTTTGGGGGCAGCCTCCTTCGGTGACTTCGTCAGCCGCCTGGACATGCTGGGCCTGATCGTAAAGAAGGACCGGGAGCTGTTTGAGGGCATCAAGGCGGACAAGCTGGCACTGGAGCGGCGTCAGGAAGAGGTCACCAACCGCAAGAACCGGCTCTCCACGCTTCAAGTTCAAGCAGAGGCTCGCCGCGGCACCATTCTGGTCAAGCGGACCGAGCGAGAAGAGGTCTCCCGGTCCCTGCAGGAAAGCCGGCGAATGCTGCAGACCCGGCTCAATGAGTATGACCGGCACACCGAGGCGTTGGCTGAACAGATCGCGGAACTGGTCCGTCAGATGAATCGCAAGGGTGGGCGCTTTGCCCCCATCGCACCGGTCCGCCGACCGATCCTGATTACCGACGCCTACGGCATGCGCAACCACCCCATTCTTGGCGGCCGCCGGATGCATTGGGGCACTGACTTCAACGCGTGGTACGGCGACCCGGTCTACGCCATTGAGGATGGCGTAGTCATTGTTGCCCGCTGGGACGACGCCTTCGGCAACCTGATCGTCATTGACCACGGCGGTGGCATCACCAGCTGGTACGGCCATTCGTCCAGACTGCTGGTGAAGGCAAACGAGGCGGTCAAACAGGGCCAGCAGATTGCCGAGGCAGGCTCCACCGGCTGGTCGACCGGACCCCACGTACACTTGGAGGTCCATGTAGACGGGGTGAAGAAGGATCCAATGTCCTTTATCAGCCCCTGATCCACTGGGAAAAAGTGTAAAAACGAGAATGAGGGCCTCTGTGTCCGCAAAGCGGTCCTGAGGTCCCATTTTTCGGTTTGACCATGATTTGGCTCACGGAGTATACTCACAGTCAGACCCCGATAGATATGTCTGTGAACCGCGACTTGAGAGAGGATGACGCCGGAGATGGACGAGCGCCGTGAAGGTCTAACACTCACCCTCGTGCTTGTCGTAGTGGCGAGTGTCGTCAGCTATGTGGCCGGGGCGATGGGCCTCGTACCCTGGCTGAACCAGCAGGTAGATCAATTGCGGACCCAAGAGGCCAAGCCGCCGGTGGTCAGTGTAGAAGGCATTGACGTACAGAAGTTGGCTGAGGTCAAGCGAGCGATACAGGACCAGTATGTCGAAGATGTCAACATTGATAAGCTGAATCAGGGCGCCCTGAAGGGCATGGTTGAAGCGCTTGGCGACCGGCATTCGGCCTTTTTTACGCCCCAGGAGTATAAGTCCTTTGTCCAGCACTTCGAGGCCAGTTTTTCCGGTATTGGTGTCCATGTAGAACTCTCTCAGCGAACAGGCTTTGTTACGGTTGTGGCTCCAATCAGGGGCAGTCCGGGTGAGAGGGCCGGGCTTCGGGCGGGCGATGCCATTCTGAAGGTAGACGGCCGGGACATCACGAACATGACCCTGAATGAGGCGGTTACGCTGATTCGGGGGCCAAAGGGGAGCAAGGTCAAGCTTACCGTCATGCGGGAGCAAGTGACCGAGCCGCTTGAGTTTGAAATCGTCCGCGACACGATCACAGTCCCCAGCATCGAGTACAAGATGCTTGATAAGGCCGAGGGGATCGGCCATATCCAGTTTTACGAGTTTAACAAGAACAGCGCCAAGCAGATTCAAGATGCCATTGCCGACCTGCGCGCGCAGGGTATGACCCGACTGATTCTTGACCTGCGCCAGAACCCGGGCGGCCTGCTTAATGAAGCGGTTGACATCTCCTCCATCTTTGTTTCAGGCGACCAGCCGGTCGTTCACATTGTGGAGCGGGGTAAGGAGAAGAGGACGATTAAGTCCACCGGTCAAAAAGCATGGGATCTGCCCCTGGTGGTTCTGGTCGACGGTGGCAGCGCCAGCGCCTCGGAGATCCTCGCTGGTGCCGTGAAGGACCTGAAGGTCGGTACGCTGATCGGCACCAAGACCTTTGGTAAGGGGTCGGTTCAGACCTTCTGGGAGTTCCCCGACGGCTCGGGCATCAAGCTGACCACGGCCAAGTACCTCACGGCGGGTGAACAGTCAATCAATGGCGTTGGCATTGACCCTCACATCGTGGTGGAAAATCCCCAGAAGGTGATTCCCGGCGACCCCGGGGACCCGCAGTTGGAGGCTGCTGTCAAGTACATCAAGACGATACAGCGCTAGATACAGACGTGGGGGGATCGCCTTGCAGTCGCTGGTCTCTATGGCGCAATACCTGCTGAAATCGTTGCCGCAGCTGCTGTTTAGTGTATGGGCGATCCTACTGCTTCTGGTTGCGGCGGTGATCGTCTTTGCACAGTATCGGCGGATTGCCCTGACGGAGGAGGAGCTCTTCGGGCTCCCGAAGCGGAGCCCCCTGATGCAGACGCAGCAGTCACTCCTTGCGGGACTGGTCGGCGGCATTGCCGGCAGTATCTTGCTCTCAGCGGCAGGGGTAGGTCTGGTAGAAGTGCCAGACGCTACCTCTGCCCTGCTCTATCTTTGGCCGGTATCGATTCTGCTGGGGGCGCTTAACCCCCGGCTCATCTGCTTCGCCTATTCGGCCACCGTCGTCTCCCTCAGCCATCTGCTATTCGGTTGGCCACATATCGATATTCCCTCGGTTCTGGGGCTCGTAGCGGTGCTCCACATGGTGGAGGCGGTTCTGATCTGGGGAAACGGCTCGACCTGCCCCACGCCCCTTTCCATCTCCGGCAGACATGACGAGCCGGTTCCAGGCTTTCTCCTGCAGCGCTACTGGCCAGTTCCGCTGGTCTTGCCCCTGTTCTCGCCGGACGGACCGGCGGCGCTTTCTATGCCTGCCTGGTGGCCGCTGCTCCGCCCCGACTCCGCCTCAAGTCTGGCCACGGCCCAGATGGGGTGGGAGTTCCTGCCCGTGGTGGTGGTGCTGGGCTACTCCGACCTGGCTATCGCCTCGCCACCCGACTCACGGGTGCGCCAGTCCAGCGGGTCAATGCTGCTGTACAGCGGGCTCCTACTGGCGTTTGCGATCGCAGGGAGCTACTTCCGCCCGCTGCTCTGGATAGGGGTTCTCTTCAGCGCCCTCGGCCATGAGGCCATGGTCATTCTGGCCGGACGGCTCCAGCTGACCGGGGAGCCCTATCTGCAGCGCCCAGCCAGAGGACTTGGCATTCTTGATGTACTACCCGGTTCGCCGGCCGCCCTGGCTGGTTTGAAGAGCGGCATGGTGATCCTGACGGCCGATGACTACGAGGTTCACACCCGGGCCGAATTGCATGAGGCGCTTCTCTCTGCCCCGGCCTACGTTTCGATCATGTACCGGAATGGGCGACAGCTGGAGCACTGCCGGCTTCCACGCCCGGAGGAGGGTCTCTACGGCTTTGGTGTCATCCCCATCCCGGAGCCGGGGGACCGGGCTTTGGCCCGCATGAGGCGCCCAGCCTTCTTCCGCTGGTTCGGGATCGAGAAATGACCCCCCCTGTGGCGGTTCTCGCCGAGGGGGGGTTCGCTGTCACCAAGAGTGGGGCCCGTACATAGGCTGGCAGGGGAACACATACCGGGCGATCGGTGGAGTAAGGAGGTCAGGTATGGTGTCCAAGAATCTGCCCCCGATAGCGGGCGCTGCGGACACGCGCGTGGTACCCGGCCCGATCAGGGCCGGTCAGTGTCCTCCCCCGCGGGAGATCGTGGTGATCGAGGCTCGCAAGGTGTTTGACTTCTGTACACAGGAAGATCTGTTAGAGCGCTGCTTCTTCTTCCCCGACCTGGGGCCTGACGCCATGGTGGTGAACTGTCAGATCACCAACGTCACCTGCCAGGAGATCATGGACCGGGAACCGCTACCCGCCGGTGAGGGCAAGGCACTTGTCTCGATTCAGGTGAACCTTACCCTGAACCTGACGATCATTCCAGGGAACGGGCTCACACCGGTCATGGTGCAGCGGAACATCTCCTTCCCCAAGCGAGTGGTCCTCTGCGCACCACTGGGGACCGATGTCTCCTGCGATGTCCGGGGCACCTGCATCTGCACGATTCAACCGCCCTCGCCCGATGCGGTGGAGGGGGAAGCGAATGTCTGCTGCACCATTCAGCTCTCGATCACCCTGACCGTCACAGCCAATGTGAAGGTCCTGGTTCCTACATTTGGGGCTGTCATGCCGAAGGAGTGCACCGTCGCTCCCGTTCTGGGGGTAACGGTGCCAGAGGATTGCCCAGAGCCTGTTGGGAGAATTGTGGATCCGAGATGCTGATCTCGCCGTAGGGCGCCGGATATCCGGCGCCCGATTTGCATGGCTGCATTCTGTAGCTTCTCTCCGTCGGGCCAAACACGCAGCAAGCCATATGTAGACAGGACCATTGACGGTGATGCGACATAACATGGATCAGGCCGTGTTTTCAACACGAGTACCAGCAGGAGGAGGTCCGGCTTCGTGGACAGTAAGCTATTTGACGGTCGCAGGGACGTCATTTGCATCGAAGCAAAAAAAGTCTTCGACTTCTGCTTCCAGAAGCAAAACCGGCAGCAGAGTGATCGGACAAGCAGGTAAGGGCGTATCCCTTGGTTTCGGGAGGGGATACATGTGGCCCTGACAGCTGTGATCTACGTGAGGGTCTCCACCGAGGAGCAAAAGAGTCGCGGCTACTCCCTGCCCGAGCAGATCAAGGCCTGCCGCTCGAAGGCCCAGGAGCTAGCTAAATCTGTGACGTCGCGGCCAGATGAGCTGGGTGATCTGACCGAGCACGTCTTTGAGGACACAGCACCAGGAGACATTCTGGAGCGCCCTGCCCTCACGGCCATGCGGGAATGGGTGAGGGCTTATCGTCCCGATTGGGTGATCTGTCTGGACCCAGACCGCCTGGCCCGCCGGCTTACGCTCCAGTGTCTGATCGCCGATGAACTGGAGCGGCGGGGCACCCGCCTGGTCTTCGTGCAGCACGACATCGACCGCACCTCTCCGGAAGGGCGGGCGTTCTTTCAGATGCGCGGGATCCTGGCTGAATTGGAGAAAGCGAAAATCCTGGAGCGAACCAGTCGGGGAAAGCGCGGCAAACTGGCTCGCGGTGGCGTGCCCCACAACGTGCAGATTTACGGGTGGGATTTCGACCGCGCTTCAGGCACCTACACGGTGAACGAGGCGGAGCGCGCCTGGGTTCACCGCATCTTCCAGTGGGTCGAGTCGGAACGGCTCACCCCCGGGGAGGTGGCGGACCGGCTGACCGCCCTGGGGGTTCCCCCGCCATCTTCCCGGCGGCGGCGAAAGAGGGTAGGCCGTCGCTGGTACGCCGGCACGGTGCGGTTTCTGCTGCAGAACCGGGCGTATGTCGGCGAGTTGGTGCTCAATCGGGGGGACTGGCGGGGCGTCCAGGCCCGAAGGCAGTTGCCGGTTGCCCTGCGCCGCCGCCTGGCCCCGGAAGATGGCGGAGGTCCGCTCCGGCCACGCCCGCGTTCCCCTGCCGATTGGGTGACGCTGCCCATTCCGCCGCTGATAGAGTACCGGCTCTTTGAAGCGGCGCAGGAGGTGCTGGCAGAGAGTCGGAGGGCCAGCCGGGCGCCCCGCCTGCTCAGCAGGCTGGTGGTCTGCGCTCTCTGCGGCGGGAGTGTCCATTATGAGACAAAGCGGGGGCGACCTTATCTGATCTGTCGCAACCGGTACAATGGCTCCCGGAACTGCCGCCTGCCGCTCTGGCCGGCCGAGCCAATCGAAGAGGCGACCTGGTCAGAGGTCGAGCGTCTCTTAGGAGAAAGCCCACCCCCGTCGCTGGCTGATGAGCAAGCCGAACTGGACCAGTTGATCTCCCAGAAGCAAGCTGCTCGAGAGAGCCTTCTCGCCCTGCTGCGCGATGGCGCGATTGGGGAGTCGGAGGCCCGGGTGCACCTGGCGACCCTGGCAGAGCAACTGGAGGCAGCACGGGAACGGCGGGCCGCCGGCGGGCGCTCTACTAGCAGCACGTACCAGGCCGGGGGGTTGCCGGCCACAAGTCGGGCGGGCCTGGTCAGGCGGCTCCTGGACCGGGTAGAGCTAGGCGCCACCGGCTGGGTCCTTAACAGACGGGAGCCCTGAGGCGCCTCGGCGTGGATAAATAGAAGGCGAGGCGGTGACCACCGCCTCGCTCTGTTATTGCGGAAAGAGCCCGGAGATGAAGAGGTTGGCCACCTCTTCAGGGTTGCCGCCACGAACTGCGATCCAGTAAACCCGGCCCTCCCGCGTAAAGAAGAAGTTAACCGCTTCCTGGCCCTCGGTCCGGTAGCCGTTGGTGATTCCCAGGTTCACCGGCTGAGGCTGCGTAAAGATCTCGTGCTTCGGCCCGATGGTAGACGCCATTTCCATGAACATCTGGTTCGCATGGGTAGGTCCCGCCGCATTGGCCACCCAGAGTTCAACCTTGACCGTCCCGTCGGTGTAGTCGCTCTTTACCCCCGACTTGATGGGAATCCGCTTCTTGTGCTGACGCTCGAAGTTGAGGATTCCTTCCTTTTCGGTGGCGATGTAGGTCTGCTTGAAGTCGCCGAACTGCTCCGGCAGAGAGATGGGGCCTGGCGGTGTCTCCTGGACTGTCTGCGCACCCGTGAACAGGTAGATAAGAACAGCGGCGAATCCGGCAAAGATTACGACCGGTATGACCTTGCGCATGAAGGAACCCCCTTTTAGGTTGCCCGCACATGGCGGTCACCCCTCGTTCCCCTCCAAGTATACCGGGCGCCGGACCCGCCTCCTATCGGCGAAGGGGGAATTCATTGCTAGTACAAAGGTATCAAAGGTTCGCTCCGCACCGATGCTTCCAGGAGCAACGGGTGGAGCGGCTCTTCGATGCAGACGTTCCAACAGATGGGCCGGTGATTGTTGATTGCCAGATCGATACTCAGAACATCACCTGCCGGGAGGTCGCTCCCCGTGAGGTGGTTGACGTCAAGAAGAACAAGTTCCTGGTATGCGTGGCCATCAACGTTCCGGTCACCCTTCGCATCGTCAATCAGGCGACTGGTATAATCGTCGCCACCCTGGTCCAGACCGTTGTAATCCTGAAGCAGGTTGTTCTCTGTGTGCCAGCTGGAACAGAGGTTCAGTGCGAGGTTACCGGAAACTGCTGCTGCATCGCCGATCCCAACAGCCAGCAGATCCAATGCGTGTTCAACTTCTGCATCGTCATCAAGTCCAAGGCAACGGTTCAGGTCCTCGTACCAACCCTGGGGATGTGCATGCCCAAGGAGTGCAAGACCGTTACGACCGGCTGCCCACCTGTTGTACCCATGGACGCCTGCGACAAGGACTGTGACTAGCACGGGTCTGCCTTGGAGGGCGAGTCTCCTCGCCCTCCCTACACAGCGTTGATCAGATTGGGCTGAACCGACATAACCTTTTCAGGTCACGGAAGAGTCAATTGGTATCCAAAAGCATTCCAAATAACACTTGCGCATATGTAATTGCGTGTCTATAACAGACGATAGATGAAAGGGGTAATAATACAACTATAATTTACCGACAATTTCTCTGAACCAGCAGTAGAACCATGTCGTCTTATGTCTGCCTAATGAAATGGGCCACACTAAATTAGGGGGACATAGAAAGATGCGCATTGGTCGTAAGGCCACGCTGCTGCTGAGCCTGCTGGTCGCTGCCAGCTTGACTCTTGCTGCGTGCGGCCCCAAGCAGGGCGCCGGCAACGGTGCCGACAAGCCCCAGGACAAGCCCGCTACCTCCGAGAAGAAGCCCGCTGTCGGCGGCCAGGTCAACCTCGCCCTCGACAAGGAGCCCGATAGCTTCAACCCGATCCTTTACAGCACCACCTTCGGTGCTGAGATTATCCAGCACGTGTACGACGGCCTCTTCACCTTCAACGACAACTGGGAGCCCCAGCCGCACATCGCGGAGTCCTGGAAGGTTTCCGACGACAAACTGACCTTCACCATCAAGCTCAAGGAGGGCGTCAAGTTCTCCGACGGTGCTGAGCTGACCGCCGAGGACGTCGTCTTCACCCTGGGCACCCTGAAGGACAAGGACTACAGCGGTCCGCGTGCCTCCTCCATGCGGGACGTGGAGGCGATTGAGGCGACCGGCAAGTACGAGGTCACCCTCAAGCTGAAGAAGCCCTTCGCCCCGATCTTCACCAACATCAACTACGGTATCATGCAGAAGAAGCTGTTCGAGTCCACCTCAATTAAGGACATGGACAAGAACCCCGTCTCCATGAACCCGATCGGCACCGGCCCGTACATCCTGAAGGAGTACGTCCGTGGCCAGTATGTGATCCTGGAGCGGAACCCGAACTGGTTCGCCTCCAAGCAGTACGGCGGCGCCCCGTTCATCCAGACGATCCGTTACAAGATCATTCCCGACTCCCAGACCCAGCTGGCCGCCATGCAGAACGGCGAGATCGACTGGCTGAACCCCGAGCCGTCCGACGTGGCCATGCTCGAGAAGGACTACGCCAACAAGATGACCGCCTACCACTGGGATCGGAACGGCTTCGGCTACATTCAGATGAACAACTCTAAGGCCCCGCTTGACAACAAGCTGGTCCGCCAGGCCCTGACCTACGGCCTGAACCGCCAGTCGATCATCGACGGTGTCATGGAAGGCCGTGCTACTATTCCTCCTGGCCCGATTCCTCCGGTCTCGTGGGCCTATGACGAGAGCGCCAAGGCTTACCCCTACGACCCGGCCAAGGCCAAGCAGCTTCTCGAGCAGGCTGGCTACACCATGGGCGCCAACGGCATCTACGAGAAGGACGGCAAGCCCCTGAAGCTGACCTTCTACGGCTCCTCCGGCTCCACCCTGATCGAGGGCATCGCCTCTATCGCCCGTAACAACTGGAAGCAGATCGGCGTGGACCTCGACGTCCAGCTCATGGACTTCAACGCCATGTCCGACAACTTCGTGAAGCCCGGCAAGTTCGACCTGTCCTTCGGCGGCATGTCGCTGGGCCTGGACCCGGACTCCCAGTACAACCTGTTCCACAGCTCCACCGGCACCCCCGACGCCAAGGGCAACGTGAGCGGCTTTAACCGTTCCCGCTACTCCAACAAGCAGGTCGACGAGATCCTGGAGGCGGCCCGCAGCGAGTTCGATCCCGCCAAGCGGAAGCAGCTGTACGCCGAATTCCAGAAGATCATCGTGGACGAGGCTCCGGTGATTATGGCTTACGCCAACAAGTACACCGACTTCGTCTCCAACCGGATCAAGGGCGTCCGCAACTTCCCGGGCACCGGTGCTGACACCGCCTACGTGTACCAGTGGTATATCAACGAGCAGTAATCGCTCACATTGACTGAGCATGAGATGGGGGCGCCCCCCTGGGCGCCCCCGTTTCAAGTCCCCAGACAATCGATCGTAAGGGTGGTGACACCGGATGGGCCGCTTTCTTACCAAGCGTATTCTAAACATGATTCCGCTGCTTCTGCTGGCGACCCTGCTCTCCTTCTCCCTTATGCAGTTGGCCCCCGGCGGCCCGGAGAACCTCCTGCTGGGCGCCGAAGCCGATGCGACCATGGATGCCGACCGCATGGAGGAACTCAAGGAGCGCTGGGGCCTCAACGACCCGATTCACATTCAGTACTTCCGGTGGCTTAAGAACGTTGCAGCCGGCGACTTTGGGAACTCCTACTTCTACCGCAAGCCCGTCATCGAAGTGGTTACCGCTGCGCTGCCGAATACGCTCCAGTTGAATGTCATCGCCCTTTTCCTCATTTACGCCATCGCCATTCCGCTGGGTGTCGTCTCGGCGGTCAAGCAGTACTCGAAAATGGACTACGCTGTAACCGGTCTGGCCTTCGCCGGACAGGCAGCCCCGAACTTCTGGATCGCGACGCTCCTGATTTGGGGTGTTGCGCTTAACTCAGGTGGTGCGATTCCCACCAACGGCATCGCTACACCGGGTGTTAACTTTGAAACTTACGGGTGGGTTTCCGTTATTGCGGACCGCGCGAAGTATATGATTCTACCGCTGGTCGTCATCGTCTTTAGCGGCCTGACGGGCCTCACCCGCTACATGCGCTCCAGCATGCTCGAAGTCCTCAAAGAAGATTACATTCGCACCGCCCGGGCCAAGGGCCTGGCCCAGAAGATGGTCATCTACAAGCACGCCCTGCGCAACGCCATGCTGCCGATTGTGGCCATCTCGGGTGGTCTGCTCTCGACCCTGGTGGGCGGCTCCGTCATCATCGAGACGATCTTCTCATGGCCGGGCATCGGCCGCGTGGGCTTCGACGCCGTCATTCAGCGTGACTACAACGTCTCCATGGCGATCATGCTGATGTCTTCGGTGATGACGCTCGTTGGCTTCTTGCTGGTCGACATGGCCTACGTCTGGATCGACCCGCGCATCAAGTACGACTAGGGGGTGACACCCAGTGGCCCTTGCTGAAAAGAAGGAAACACAGCAGGAGAACGCGAAGCCGGCCGCTCCCCGCAAGGAGCTAACCCAGTTTCAGATGATCGTGCGCCGATTCATGCGCAACAAGACCGCCGTCTTCGGGGCCGTCGTCCTGCTGATTCTCTACTCGATCGCGCTGCTGGCCCCCTACATTGCCAGCGAGCCGCTGGAGAGCCTGAACATCGCCAACCGGTTCCAGTCGCCGAGCTGGGAGCACCCGCTGGGCACCGACAACCTGGGCCGTGACGTTCTTTCCCGGATGATCTGGGGCTCCCGGGTCTCGCTCTCGGTCGGTTTTGTCGCCATGGCCGTGGCGGTCTCCATCGGTACCGTTGTGGGTGCGGTTGCTGGCTTTTACGGCGGCACCTGGATCGATCTGGTCCTGATGCGCATCGCCGAGGCGATCGAGATCATTCCGGTCTTCTTCCTGTTGATTACCGTTGTGGCGGTAATCAAGCCGTCGATCTACAATATCATGATCGTCATTGGCCTGACCTCCTGGCCGGGCCTGGCGCAGGTGGTCCGCTCGCAGTTCCTGTCGCTGCGGCAGCGTGACTACACCGAGGCCTCCCGGGCGATGGGCGCACCTGACCGCCGCCTGATCTTCCGCCACATCTTGCCGAACGCCATGGGTCCGATCATCGTGTCGGCCACCCTGCGCATTGGCGGCGCCATTCTGGCGGAGTCGGGCCTCTCCTTCCTGGGCCTCGGCACCCCGCCGCCTGCGGTCTCCTGGGGCCAGATGCTCTTCGCCGGCCGGGCCTTCCTGCGGCAGGCGCCCTGGGCCTCTCTCTGGCCGGGCTTCGCGATCTTCCTGGTCGTCATCTGCTTCAACTTCATCGGTGACGGCCTACGTGATGCCCTCGACCCCAAGATGAAGCGGTAAAAACGGAGCACCCTGCGCGAGTCACGCGTCAGGGTGCTGTTTCTTTCACGCTTCTGCCCACGGGTGCCTGAGTGCAAGGACCGTCTCTTTCAGGCGCTCCGGCGCTGTGTAGACCAGGTTCCCCACCACCACCGTGTCCGCCCATCGCCCTGCCCGCGTTGCCTCTGCCGCGCCGGTGATCCCCCCACCGTAGATCACGTGGGCCTCTCCGGCGTTCTCCTTTACGGCCCGCAGCAGGTCCATGTCACCGAAGACGCCGCTGTACTCCACATAGAGCAGGGGCAGGCGGAGGATCCGTCCGGCTAGTGCGGCGTAGGCGGCGGCGGTGCCGGCGTCAATCGGGGCATGGGCGCCGGTCACCCGGGCCACAGTGGATTCCGGGTTGAGCACCAGGTAGGCCTCTGGCAAGAGCAAATCCCAGGGAATGTACTCGCCCACCACCGGGAGAATCCGGCTCAGGGCCACCGCCTGCGCCCCGCCAATCCACCGGGCGTCGGCCGTATTCAGGACCAGGGGGATCAGGAAGAGGGCGGGACCGGGCATGGCTGATTCCATGGTGGAGACCTCAAGGGCGACCGGAACCGGGGCATCGGCAAGCCGGGAGACCAAGCTCAGCACCGCTCCCTGCGTCATGCCGGTGGAGCCGCCCACGACAATCGCATCGGTCCCGCTCCCATAGACCAGCGCCAGCGCCTCGTCGGAGAGGGGGCGCTCCGGGTCAAGTTTGGTCACATGCCGCCAGGAGCGCCAGTCCGGCGGCGGCGGCCAGGTTACTGGTGAATCGCCCAAAACGTTCATCCTTCCGCAAAGTAGCGCACAAGTGTTCGGTGTGGTATAATAAAGGGTAGGCCATGAGACAGGGGGTTCGTTCCTATGAAGCCGTTTAAGCTCGTCTCTGAGTACAAGCCCCGTGGCGACCAGCCCCGGGCGATCGAAGCCCTGGCGGGCGGTCTGGAGCGTGGGGTGAAGGAGCAGATTCTGCTCGGCGCGACCGGCACCGGCAAGACCTTCACCATCGCGGGCGTGATCGAGAAGGTGCAGAGGCCCACCCTGGTACTGGCCCATAATAAGATTCTGGCCGCACAACTCTGTTCCGAGTTTCAGGAGTTCTTCCCCGAGAACGCCGTAGAATACTTCGTTTCTTATTACGACTACTATCAGCCGGAGGCCTACCTGCCGACCACCGATACCTATATTGAGAAAGATGCCCTGATCAACGACGAGATCGATAAGCTGCGCCACTCGGCCACCATGGCGCTGTTCGAGCGGCGCGACGTGATCATCGTCGCTTCGGTCTCCTGCATCTATGGCTTGGGCTCCCCGGCGGACTATAAGGACCTGGCGGTCTCTCTACGGGTGGGCAACCAGGTGGACCGCGACTTCATTCTCCGCCGCCTGGTGGATATTCAGTATGAGCGGAACGACCT
>JBMONB010000029.1:0-19700 GCA_049325315.1 Bacillota bacterium
CATGGGCCGGCGTCGCCCGGCCGTACCACCGCGGGTCGTGCTTCAGGTTGGTCTCGATCTCCCCGGCCACCGCCCGCAGCAGGTCCACCTGCTCCGGCGCCGGCAGGGAGCGGAAGGGCGGCGGGGCAAGCGCCAGGCTGACTACCTGGGCCGCCTCCTTGCCCATCACCCCCAGCTCCAGCTCCTGGCCCAGGAACCCGACCCACGGCCCCTTGGCCCGCTCGGGCAGGTCCGCCCAGGCCTCCCCGGCTGCCAGGTCGATCACCTTCGCCTCCGCCGGCTGCTGCCGGCTCCAGTCGATCAGCCCCTCGCCCAGCACCCGGTACATCTCCCGGGACTCCTGCGGGTCGAGGATCTCCCAGCCATCTGCCATCCCACGGGCCCACCGGCCGACCGTCGCCACGGCCGCCTGGCGCTCCGCTTCACTGGCCATCGCCCACCAGCGGGCGGGCTCCTCCTGCCACATCGTCATCTGCGCTCCTCCTCCCCTACGCCATGCCCGACAGGGTGTTCATGAAGACCTGGGCCAGCTGCTTCTCGTCCTCGCTGAAGCCCATCTCGGCCATCACCTGGTCCACCGGCTTGCCCTGGCAGACCTGGACCTCGCTCACCGTGTACAGGTCAACGTGGATCAGCGCCGGCGCCTGGGTCGCCTCGATCCAGAGCGTGTAGTAGCCGGGGTCCAGCTGGCCGCCGGAGACCGGCTGCCCGGCCCCGTTGGTCAGGTCGACCGAGGCCGCCCCCTGCTCCTCCGTGACGCTCCAGGAGGCATCGCCGGGCCCATCCAGCCCAAAGGTGTAGTTGTAGGTGTCGCCCACCTCCTGGGCCTCGAAGGTGATCGGGTGCATCTGGGTCTGCGTGTGCGTCTCGCAGAACGTAAACGCCGCCCCGGTCTCGATGATCCGGCTCATGTCCACCTGGCTGAAGTCCTGGTGGTACTGGACCGCATCGACCGCCACCATCTGCCGCCAGTCCACCTCCACCCCGGGGGGCAGCCCCTGGGCCACCGCCTTGTACTGCTCGATCTGCTCCTCGCTCACCAACGGAATCGTGATCGGCACCACGTGCGAGACGATGAACAGCGGCGCCAGCAGCAGCAGGATCAGCCCCACCACAAACCCCTGCCCCCTGCGGGACGACAGCGCCTGAATCAGCCACAGAATCAGCCGTGCTTTCATAACACCCTCCCCGTCTTCTTCGCCCACATCGCCGGGTCCAGGATCTGCAGCTGCCGCAGCGAGGCGACCACCTCCACATGGGCCCGCTGCTCGCCGCAGATGATCAGCTTCTCCTCCCGCCGCAGCTTGCCGAGCAGGTCCATCTCAGCCTGCGACAGCCGCACCGCCTGGGCCACCTGCTCCAGCGCCTTGGGCTCCAGGTAGCCCAGCACCTTGGTGGCGCAGTTGTTAATGATCCCCTGCGCATACTTCTGGGCCGCCGCACTGCGGCCGCTCAGCAGGTCCGCCGGGTCCTGGGTCGCCGTCTGAAACCGGCAGCGCCGCCGCCGGGCGCTCTTGGAGACCCGCCAGGTGAACTCCAGGGCGTCCTCCGAGTCGGCCAGGATCCCCAGCTCATCGATGTCGAGGATCTTCCACTCCCGCCAGTCCCGGTTGATCTCATCCCAGAGGAAGGTCATCGCCTGGAAGAAGACCGGCCCCCGGGCCAGGCGGTGGCCCATCACGTCGTGGATATCGAGCAGGACGTATTGGTTGTCGAGGTCGACGTTGGTGGGCTGGTCGAACATGCCGGCCAGGCTGCCGTAGACCCAGGAGTACATCACCGCCGCCAGCCGCTGGGTGACCGGATCGGAGGCCAGCAGGGGCTGCAGCTCCCGCCAGGTCGGCCAGTCGGTCCGGCCCAGCCCGGCGAAGTCGGTCTCGAAGGTGATCCCCCGCCGCTGGTACGCCTCGATCACCAGCGACTCGGCCCGGGAGAGCTCCACGGGGCTGGCGTCGGGCAGCATCAGCGTGAAGAGGATCATCTGCCTCTGGATGGAGGCCGCCAGGCCGTTGGCCGGCTCCTCCGCCTCCGCATCCAGGAAGAGCGAGGGGTCGAGGGGCGGCCGGCGCACCTCCATGGGGTTGATGTAGTTCCCGGCGTAGGGCGCAAGCCGCACCCGCTGGCCGCCGAGGTCCTGGCAGAGCCGCCCCTTGTCGCCCTCGATATCGATCGAGCGGATCGGGATTCCCCAGCTCCAGAACTGCGTCAGCAGCTCGTTGAGCGTGAAGGTCTTGCCGCTGCCGGACGTGCCGATGAAGACGGAGTGGGCGTTCATCAGCTGCCAGGGGTCGATCAGCACCAGGTTGCCGGTGTCCTTGTTGATCCCCATCACGAAGCCCCGCCCCTGGGTCAGCTCGGCGTTGGCGTAGGGGAAGGCGGCCGGGACCGACTGCGCCGGGATATTCCGCCGGGCGATCGCCCGCAGCGGGTCCTGCGCCACCGGCAGGCAGGCGGTGAGGCCCCGGGGCTGCTCGGTGAAGCGGAGCGGCCTGGCCCGCATTCCCTTCCCCCGGAGGCGGCCCTGAATCCGGCGGGTCAGCTCCTCCAGCTCATCGAGGCTCTCGGCCCGCAGCAGGAGGTACATCGAGAGGTCGAGCACGTTATGGTTCTCGCCGGCCAGCTTCTTCAGCAGCCGCTGGGCGTCCCTGAGCCTTGCCTTGGTGGCCTCCTTCTCGTACTCGGAGAGCGTCCCGGCCAGCCGGGCGTGCATCTCGCCGATCGAGTTGCTGATCTCCCGCTGCAGCTCCTCGCTGTCGGTGGGGTGGATGTGCTGGACCACCATCACCCGCCGGTCGATCCGGTAGAGGTCGGCGAAATGGGCCGGGGTGACGTGCCTCGGGTAGCGGGTCATCACCAGCACCCGGCAGAAGCGCTCCCCGACCCGGAAGTACTGGGCCGGGCTGAAGTCGAACCCCTCGGGCGGGGTGATCCGGTCGAGCAGGCCAGACTCCATCAGGCGGATGGGGTTCGCCTCGGCCTCATCGGGCCGCAGCAGCTCCAGCCAGACCTGGGCGGACTCGGCGGGGTCCAGCTCCTTCACCGGCAGCCCGCAGTGCTCCAGGCCGGAGCGGACCAGCTGAACCCGCTCGCCCAGGGGCAGCTCGTTGGCCTGCGCCCGCGGCGCCGGCCCGGGGATCACCACCAGGTTCCGCCACTGGACCAGGTGCCGCTCGTGGATCAGGGTCTGCACGTGGTCCAGCTTGTCGGCCAGCAGGCCCGCCCGCTGCTGGTTCGGGTCGTCGGCGATCTGGCCGATCACCTCGGCCTCATACAGGCTCAGGTCCAGCGGGACCGGCAGCGTGAGCCGCATCACCGGGAAGCGCAGGCCGTTGTAAAGCTCCTCCTCGGCCTTGAGGATGCGCTTGCGCTCCTGGTTAGAGCGAAGCCGGAGATGCAGGCTGCCCACCGCCAGGAGGCGGATCTCCCGGCCATCCGCCGGCTGGAGGCCCCGGCCGGGGCGCTCCGCGACCGGCAGCCAGCCCTGGGCTGTGACCTCGGGGCGGGGTTTACGCAGCGCCTTCAGGCTCAGTGCCATCGCGGTTCCTCACCTCCTTCTTGAACCAGCCCTGGCTGCGGCTGTGCCGGCGGATCTCCAGGGCCACATCGAGCAGGGTCTGGTCATCGCCCATCAGGGGGAAGCAGCAGGCCGCCGCATAGATGGAGGCCAGCAGCACCGCCAGGGCCATGGAGCCGAACAGGGTCACCCGGTAGAGCGCCAGGATGGCCGCCAGGGCGATCACCGGGGCCAGGGCCAGCCGCTTCAGGTGGGAGGGTCCCAGCATGAACAGCCGGTAGCTGGTCTGCACGTTCTGCGGGAAGAAGAACTCCTCGTCCACGGTTCATCCCTCCTTACGCCTTGATGGCGGCCCGGGCCATGTAGCGCATGGCGGCCATCCGGCCCATGTTGCCGACCGCATTCACCACCGCCCCGCCGGCGCCGACCTGGTAGACCATCTGCCGGGCCCACCGGGGGGTGTTCCAGAGCACCCAGAGGAAGCCCAGGGAGGCCGCACGGGCCATCATGTCCATGGGCCCGGCCCCGCCGTACTTGCGGATGAACAGGAGCAGGACCAGCATCTGAATGATGGGGGTGAGCACCAGGGAGACCACCTCCCGGACCCAGACCGCCCAGGTGGTGCCGCTGCCCTCCCGCATCAGGCCGGCGGCCATGAGGGGGCCGACGCAGATCAGCACCGTGAACTCTGCGGCGATCACCACCCTCTGGATCGAGAGGGTGATTGCCCCGACCAGGAAGACCAGCGTCAGCATCACGGAGGTAGTGGGCGCACCTCCGGGGACGAAGAAGAAGGCCTCAAACGGGTTGATATCAAGCCCCACCGCCGCTAGCAGGTTGCGGGCGTGATCGGCCAGGGTGCCGATGAACCAGGCCACCAGGGAAGTGCCGGTTACAGCTACCCCGGTGATGATGGCCCGGCGGACCACCGTCTCGGGGGCCATGGTGGCGGCTCCGTCCATGCGGGCGATCATCTCCCTGGCCGCTGTCCAGGCCACCGCTGCCGGTAGGAAACCCATGGCCGCTGCTACCGCCACCTGCGTGAGGGTGACCACCACGGGATCATGGAGTACCGCCAGGGGCGGGGCGAACAAGTTCGAGAACCATATCCAGGCCTGATCGGCCCACTGAATCGTGAACCGCTCAACGATGAAGGTGAGAATGCCGTAAGCCGCATCTTTGACCCATTCCATCTCTACTCCACCTTTCGGATGACCCAGCCACCGCCCTCACGGACGAAGTGCCAGACCGTTGTGCGAAGCGGGTTGGTCTGCTCGTGGTCGCTGTATGTGCTGATCTGCAGCATCGCCACCTCTCCCCGCATGGCCTCAACCTGCACCTTGTAGGCCACCGCATTCCCCCGATCGGTCACCCTGTCGAGGTACTGCTCCATCCAGCTGGGTGAGTGCTCCCAGACCTGGAGGCCGCCCTCGAAGTATCGGGCCGCCCCCCCCACCTGCCCCTTGTAGGCCGCTTGGAGCACCTGCTCCACCGCCTCCTCGGGGGTGGCCGCCACCGGGGCCGCCTCCGTCATCCAGGCGCCGGCCAGCCCCACCAGGGCCAGCTTGATTCCCACCAGCAGGAGCACCAGGCCGAATGCCATCTTGCGGTTTACACGAACCCCCTCGTCTGGACTGTTCATCCCTGAAACTCTCCTTTCAGTGGGCAACCCCTCCCGTTCAAGGGAGGGGTTGCTCTCATTTGTGATCCGCCTTCTAGGTGAGCGCCGAGCCCGCAATCGCCACCAAGAGCGAGGCGCCGGTGCCCACCGCCGTCAGCTTCAGCACCTCGACGATCTGGTTGTTGGCACGGGCCATGCCGTCTTCCTCGCCCATGGTCTTGGCCATCTTCCGCTTCACCGCCAGCCCGGCCACCGCAAGGCCCCCCGCTGTGGGGATCAGCCCGCTCACGATCGTCGCCGCCTTGGTCAGGAACTGGGTCAGCTGGGTCTGGGCATCATCCAGCGGATCAGCAAAGGCCACGCTGCTGAGCAGCAGCACGAACAGGCACGCATACCCACCAAGCCAGATGAAACGGGTCCACTTCGACATCTCGACTCCTCCTTGTGTCTTTCTCACGCCAGCCAGGCCGGCCGGCTCTCGCCCTGGTCGTCGTCATCCTTCCGCCCCACTTCCGGGAGCGGCGCCGGGTCTTCGGGCCGTTTGGCCACACGGTGCGCCTTCGGGTGGCGCTTCCGCCGCCCCTCGGCCCCGGGAACCTCATCAATCGGGTACTTGGCTAGCCGTGCGGGGGGCATCCCCCGCTGGATCAGCAGCAGCTCATCCTGCCCGAGTCCCTCCTCCCCCTGCCCCTGCACCTCGTCGGGCAGCATCAGCGAACGGCTGGTGTAGTGGTGGCTCTCGCTGCTGCTGGAGCCCTTCTCCGTCGCTGTTGAGCTGGTGCTCGTCGTCTTGATCGTCGCCGTCCCCAGCCGCTTGGAGAGCCACTCGGCGGTCTCCTGGTCGTTGGCGGCCAGGGCGAGTATGGTGTCGGCACAGCCGGTGATCGTGTTCCAGGCCTCGCCATAGCCGGCTTTCAGCTGGCCCATGGTCTGGAGGATCATCTCCACCAGCAGCCCCCGGCTGCGGATCGTCGCCAGCCGCTTCTCCAGGTCCGGAATCCGGCCGATGTTCGCCATCTCCTCCAGCATCAGCCGCACCTCGTGCTGCAGCCGGCCGCCGTTCTCATCTGCCTCGGTGATCAACTCCTGAAACGCCTGGTCGAAGAAGAGCGAGGTGAGCGCCTGGTAGGTGGAGTGGTGGTCGGGGATGATCACGAAGAGCGCCACGGGCCGCCGGCCCAGGTCTCGCAGGTCGAAGTCGCTAGCGGCTGTGAGGGCGGCGATCTCGGGGCTGGCCCAGAGCTGCAGCCGCACCGCAAAGCCGCTGTATACACTGTCCCGGGTCTTGTCGGAGAGGCTGGCGATTTGGTCGTAGAGCCGCTGCGCCGTGGGGTCGACCCCCGGGGCCTCGAAGACGGATGCCATCAGTTCCGGGTCCCGGGCGAAGCGGTTGCCCAGGTGGAGCACCGCCGCCATGTGCCGGTACTTCGGCTCCAGGCAGGTCCTGGCGTACCAAATCAAGCAGGCCAGCAGCGAGCGCTCGGAGTTGGTCCAGAAGGAGGCTTCGCCAGCCATCTGGGACCCCGATGTGTTGGCGATGATCGTGTTGGCCAGCCGGAAGGCGTCCTCCACGGTGCGGACATAGTCCATCGGGTTGTAGCGGTCGCTGGCCTGCGGGTGGAGCAGGTTGAAGGTGCGGATCTCCCACCCCCTTTCTTTCAGAAGCTCAGCCATGTCGGTGTACAGGTCGCCCTTGGGATCTGTGATCAGCAGGGAGCGCTGCGGGTCGACCTGCGCCGCATGGACCAGGTTGGGCAGCGAGTAGCGGCTGGTCTTGCCGCTCCCCGGCGGGCCCACGATCAGCACGAACCGGTTCCGGGTCGGGCTGGCCCAGGGGAAGATGACAGGCCGCCACCGCCCCTTCTGCTTCAGCCGGCCCAGCCCCGCCCCGGGGCCGTGGTCCGGGAAGGCGGCCAGGATCTCCTCCGGCTCCGCCCACCGCCCGGTGCCGTGGCTGCCGTACCGGCTCGCCACCTGGGGCCGGGTCGCCTTGGTCTTGATCTCCAGCGCCCCCCAGATCACCAGCGAGGCGAGCAGCCCGGCCATGCTGAGCAGGTAGGTCTGCACCTGCCGCTCGGTGCGGATCAGGGTGAAGACCACCTCCGGCTCCAGGGCGATGGCCCGCCACCAGGCCCAGGCCTCCGGCGTCCCGCTGTGCTTCGCCAGCACCAGGAGCGCCAGAGCCAGCAGCCCGAGGAGGTAGGTCCCCACGTAGAGCCCCAGCACGACCACCGCCACCCGCAGCGCCACCAGCCTCCACTGCATTCCTTCACCTCCCTATCGCTCACGCTCGTCATCCCCACGCAGCCAGCGCTGGTGCGCCCGGTCGCTCTCCCGCTCCCGCCGCCGGCGCTCCTGGTCGAGCATCTGCCACAGGCTCCGCATGAAGCTGTCGCCCATGGCCAGCGCCCGCTGGGCCCGGATTCCCCCTGCTCGCTCCAGCGCCCTCGCCTGGGCCCGGTGGTAGGCCAGGACCCGCCCGGTGACCTTGCGGAACTGACGCAGGTCTTCCCGCGTCAGCCGCAGCTTCCGCCGCCGGCCGTCCTGGTCCTCATAGACCGCCTTCACGATCACATGGCAGTGCGGATGGGTCGGGTTGTCGTGCTGCGAGGCGATCCAGGTCAGCTTCCGGCCGGTCTCCTGCTCGTAGGTCCGCATCACCTCCCGGGTGACCTCCCGCCAGTCGGTCAGGCCGCACCGGTCGTACTCCTCCCGGCTCAGCGAGAGCAGGCAGTGGAACGCCTTCGGCGCCTTGGGGTGGCGGGTCAGCCGGTCGGGCAGGTCCCGCACGAACTCCCGCACGTCTGCGTGGTCGGTGTCGGGGCAAAAGGCCCCCTTTTGCTTGCCCTCCAAGTCCTTGGACCGGAAGGCGACGTAGCGGATCATCTGCTCGGCTCCCCGGACGGTCTTGGTGTTGCGGATCACCCGGAAGAAGGGGGTAAAGCTGCGTCCGGGGCCGGCCTGCCACCGGGGTGCCATCGTTCCCTACCCCTCCCCCGCTGGCCGTTAGTCGTCGTCCATCTCCGCCTTGGGCTGCCGCTTGAACTCCTTGATCGCGTAGCTCCAGCCCTGTTCCCGCCAGGTCTCCACCTTGCCGGGCGGTATGCCCGCCTCGGTCAGGAAGTTGAGCCAGATGTACTGGGTCCGCAGCACCTCGTAGGCGGCCCGGGCCATCATGGTTCGCAGCCCGGCCTCCAGCCGGCGGTGCCGCTCCTGGATCACCCGGTCGATCTCGGGCAGCCAGGTCCGCTCGCTTGTCTGGATGCTCTCCTCGGCCAGCAGATTAAGAAGCGCTTTCTCGATGACCGCCCGAATGGTCATGCCTCGACGTTTTGCTAGGGTGGCAATTTGGGTATACACACCTTTATCCACTCGGTAGGTCCGTTCCACCACGCCCGGCCGCCGCCCTGACCGCTTAGATTTGCTGTTCACACTGGTGGCGACTTGATCTCCCCCCTCTCGCTGTAGGCTTCAGCCGATTCCGGTCGCCATAGGGTAACAGTGGCGACCGCCTCAAACCCACACCGCCGTAGGCGTTAGAGCGGCGAGGTCGCCGCTTCTATCCTGCGAGCACGCTCTCCCCGATGCCGGCAGGCCAGGGGAGGGCGTGCGGAGGCGGGAGGGTCAGGGAACCGGAGGGGTTCCCTGTCTCTGGCCGGCACCTGTCGCCCGGAGCTGCCTTGCGATCGATCGCCTCCCTTCCGAGACCGGTCCCCCCATGGAGCCGCTGGCAGAAACGGGTTGGACCATATGTCTCATTTCGTGACACACCTGTTCAAAAAAAGAGGGTATCCAGGTCGAGTCCGAAGAGATCTGCGATGCGACGGGCCAGGTGCAGTGTCGGGTTGCGACGGTTGGTCTCGATCATGCTGTAGAATGATCGGGATACCCCCAGCGCCTTCGCGGCTTGGTGTTGTGTCCATTTCCTCTGCAGACGGCTAGCTCGCAATGCCCATCTCACTGCTGCCCCCCTTTCGTGTGCCACATATTGCGACTCCATCTGTGGCTGATTCTACCGTCACAAAAAGTGACTGTCAAGGGACTTTGTCTCTAAAAGTGACAATTGCGCTGACAGGTAAAGAGGTGTTATTCTTGATATACCTTTTCTATTTGTGGGGGCGGGGCAGAATGGCGAAGAAATGGACCAGGCTGATCGCTCTCCGGAAAGAGCGCAACCTGTCACAGTTGGAGGCCGCCAAGGTGCTTGGCCTCACCCGCTCTGCCTTTGCAATGTATGAGTTGCGGCAGCGAGAACCCGACATGGAGACCATCCGCAACATGGCCACTTACTTTAATGTGACCACCGATTATCTACTCGGTCGCTCCGACAGTCGCGGGGGCGTGGCCGACGAGACCATCTCCGAAGAATGGAGACGAGTGATCAATCAGTGCAAGGCCATGGGACTGGAGCCGGAGCAGGTACTCCGAGCGTTAGCTGGCCTTTCAATCATCAGTGAAGCGATGGAGAGCAAGCCAAACAAGAAGGACCGGGAGCCTTAGCCCCCGGCCTTCTTTTTCTTACCGCTTATCGCTCACGTTGGTCAGGATCGGGCGATGCTCCGCTGACGCCACCGTCGCCATGAGGACCATGCTCACGACGATGAGCAGCAGAACTACTGCACGTCTCATATCACGCCCTCCTTCCTCTTGCAGGTGAACGCCTTGGGGTGGAACCGCGGCCCCGTTAGCCGGCTGTTCCACCCCCACCGCCTGCACTGTCAAGCTTGCCCCGCAGCTCGGTGCATTCCTCGGCCAGAGCCCGGTCGTTTGTGTCGATGGCGGCGCACATGGCCAGGTCCAGTAACTGCTCAGCAGTTGTCCTCTGACCTAGCAGAAGTGCAATGTGCCCGCCGATCAGGGCGGCCTGACCCCGGTGATGTGCATCAACCCCGGGGCGGCCGGTCAGCAGAATCTCCTGGACACAATCCATGGCAGAACCGACCTTCCCGGCCTTCCAGTAGTAGAAGGCCCAGCAACAAATCTGCTCCGCATCGAACTCCGGAGTCAGCGTGTCGCGGTAGGTGTCTGCCAGCTCCAGGTGGGTCCTGGCCTCCTCCAGTTGGTTCAGGATGCAGTACAGCCAGGCCAAGTTTCGGTGGGCCATCCCCAGTTCGGTGGTCAGGCCTCGAAGCGTAAACCAATCGAGGGCCTCCCTGTAGTAGCTGACCGCTTCCCGGTACTGGCGCCGGTACTTGTAGGCCAGGGCGAGATTAAACCGCACCTTGCCTTGACAGGTGGCAGCCTCTTCATACCGATCAAGGTCTGTCAGGTAGGCCCGGAGGCAATCCATCCCGCTGGAGAGATTACCGATGGTGGTGTAAAGAGCCCCGAGATCAGCCCGGGCAAAGCCGAGGCAGTCCCAGTCCTGCTCCCTCTGGGCGTAGTGGGCGGCCTGCTCCAGCAGCCTGATCGCGGCGTTGATTTCGTTGAGGCCAGCCTTGGCCCGTCCCCAGCACCGGTAGACTTGTCCCCTCTCCTTGTCGGACAAAGACTCCAACATGATAAGGCGGGTTGCCTCACGGTCTACGTGAAGCCACTCCCGCCGGGTAAAGTGCTCCTCCAAGCGCTGGAGAACGTGCATCGCCCGTCACTCCCTTCTCCTCCAAATATACTACTAAATTCCAGATTGGTCCAGAGACGTGGACAATTTAACCTGGCAGGGCAACACAAAGCCGGCCAGGCAAACGGCCGGCAATGCGGCGTTATCTCTCATTCCACCTGGGTGATTACCCATCCACTCTTGCTCTTTGCAAAGGACCAGACACTGCGGTGTAGAGGCTGCTTCATCTCTTCGTCGCTGTATGTAGTGATGTGGAGCTTTAGGGTATCACCGCTCTCTTGCCTCTCCCTTACCGTGAAGGTCTGGGCGTTTCCATTATCCGAAATCCGGTCGAAAAAGGCCCGCCGCCAGTCGATTGGGGTCTGGAAGCGCTTCGGACCGCCTTCGAAATGCCTGGCTGCTGCATCGAAGTCCCCCTCCCTACTTGCCGCCAGAACTGCCTCGATCATGGTTTCTGCAGTTACCGGATTTGCTGAACGCCCGCAGCCGGTGATGATCATCAGCATCGTCATTAACACTACAATAGCTAATCGAATCAATCCGCCACCTCCTAAGCTTCGTCTCCACCAGTATACCAAAATTCCCCTAGAAAGGATGGTGGAGGGGCGAAGAAGGTCTTGGTTTTCAGGTAGGACCAGGAAAGCCTACTCGTGTCTTACCAACTGGCCAAAAATCTCTTCCTGCCACTTGGCGGTGTAATGCCTGTGTAGTCTCACCTCGAGTTTCTTGAGGACAGTCGGGACGTCGAGAGGGTAGAGCTTCAAGGCTGCTAGCAGCCCAAGCACCGGAACGGCGTACGCCCATAGGTTCACATTAAACGAGTACAGGAAATACTCGATCACTCCCAGGATGGCCGCAATCCCTAACCAGATAGCTATCCAGACCATCTTGATAACTCGCCGAGTGGAAGTGTTGGCCCGCCTCTGGATGTTAGCGAATACCCGTTCTAGCGATGTGTCAGCACTGTGGAGATCCGTCTTAGTCTCCTCAAGGGCCTTCGACAGGTTAGCGACCTCCGCAGCATTCTCCTTGCGTTCCTGATCATGGATAACCCGTGCCTCAGCTAGAATGTCCTCAATTGCACTCTCAACGACCCCTTCGTGTTCGAGGTCAGCATGAAGAAGGTGGTCCTGTAGGCGCCCCCGGTACGCGATGTCCGCAAGGTCCGCGTCGTTTATTCGCCCTTCATCACGCATTTTCTTGAGAACCCGGAGAAACTCAGTCCAGACTTGACGATCGACCAATAGTCGAGATGCATGAGCGGCAATCACTGCATGAATAGGCAGATTCGCGGTTCCAGGCGATCTGAACCATAAGGTAGTAGTAACGAAACGGTCGAGAAGGACCTCAGCGATGGTGAAGTTATCTCTATGACCAAGGTGTTCAAACGAATAGCGTGCAAAAGCAATATCCGAGGAGATAAAGACGTACTTTGCACGTCCTAACCGGCGGACCTCCCCTTGCCGGAGTTTCTTGATGTGTTGAACAACAAGAAGGTCATGGGTTAGGGAAGGGAGGTTCCTGTCAGGCTTGTACCTACGCATTCCCTGGTAGTCTAACTCGGGCAACTCTTTGTCCTGGGGAACCGGTATTTGGTCGCCTGTCGGGTATACCTCAATCCCTAGCTCCTGAAGAATCTCCTCAATCGTCGTGATAATCTGGACAACATCACTTGGCTTCTTCCCAGTTGCCTTAAGACGGCTGTAGATGCTATTAACCGTTACCCCTGTCCAGTATTGATGGTAACAAGTCTTAAACCCACTGAGCACCCTAACAATCTCTTGAATGGTAAAGTCGAAGACGTATAGTTTATGACCTGCACTTCTCAACAAGGCATGCATCTCTCTGGACGGTACACTAATCCTTGGATCATCATAGCCAAGAATACTGAATACTACATTCGTATCCAGGAAGGCGTGAAAACTTTCAGTTGCAGACAGATCATCGGGATTACGAACCTGGAGGAGGGTGCAAATGGCGGCACCCTTGGCAATGTCGTTGACTATCCTGAACAAATCAGGATTAGATTCCTCAACTCTTTCAATGAAGTGGATAAACATCAGAACGTCGCCATTTAATTCGTTTTGAGATGGAAACGTGTATGTGGTGGCGTCGTTAAGGTATAACGACACACCCGCAATGTTTCGTTCAACGAATCGGATAAACATGTCCTGGAGGGCATCCGTTTCTGGTGGGATGAAGCCCTCTTTCTCATAATGGGTCCTCAGGTGTTCCGCCAAGAAGTTGAGTTCTCGTCGGACTTCGGCCTCGCTCTTATAGTTTGAGTACTCCTGTTTACCTTCATGATCGAGGTAGACCCAGTCCTGGTGTCTTGTAACATATCCCAACTGCTTAGCACGAGCAGCAGCCGACGATAATGCATGCATGGGAACAGATAGTCCAAAACGCTCTAAGAGGCGACCTTGAACGTGATTAAGCCGCAGCTTGCCGTCTTCCGATTCACCGAGAAGCACCGTCACAAAGGGCACTAGTGCGTCCATGAGGCTGTAGTGCTGGTCATCTAAGGAGCGGGCCAGAGAATAGGCATAGGCTCGTCGAAACGCGAGTGTATCCACAACTATCACATCTTCCGTAATGTTAGTCGTATTAGTCTACTCTACACGAGGTAGATTTCCTGCTTGCCATAGGTTTGAATAGTCACACCAGAAATAGTGTGCTTCATCTGCTCATTTAGCAAGCGGACCGCACTAACTTAGTGGCCACAAAATCTGCTGCAGTAGGCTCTACACCCACCAGTCTAGGTTTCTTTGTTGCTGGGACTTCCTCACCCCTCCTTCGCCGTTTGCCATCGCGGAAATCGTCCTGTAAATCTCTTCATCGTTAACTTGACGTTTGTAGTCTAGAACGGCTGTCTCTATCAGGCCACTATCTACGATGGCCATTATCATCTTATAGTCAATCTTGTCTCAAGGGGCTGTGATTATCGTCTGATGCACCTGAGTTCCTCTCTCGATGAGGTTAATTTCAGCGTTTCTCTACTTCGACTATCTCCACCTCCTTTCTACCCCCTGTTCCTTTCACGTGGAACAATAACAGGACCATGAACTATCCATGGTCCTGTTATCTCTATATCCGCCAGAAGAAGTCCACCTCCGGCACCTGCCCCCGCCCCTTAGGCTTGTACATCTCAATGTACTCGACCAACCGGCGGAGCAACTCCTTCTGCGTCTCCACAGCCAGCTCGCCCCACTGATCCACCCGGGCCACCCAGGCCATGAGCGCGTCCAGCTCCGCCCGCGAGTCCTCCTGCGCCCCCGCCTCCCGCTCCAGCGCATCCCGCTGGGCCAGGATCTCCTGCCGCTCCGCCTCGATGTCCGCCTCGAAGGCCCGCTTCTCCTTCAGCGTGATCTCGCCCTTACGGGCCTGCCGGACCACCCGGGCCAGGTCCTCCTCCAGCCGCTGCGCCTGCCGCCCCAGCTCTGCCAGCCGTTGCCGCACCGCCTCGCCGGCCAGGTCGCCCCGGCACTGTTCCCTCTCCCAGCGCTCCCGCACGTGCTTCATCGTCGCCTCGGGATCAGCGAAGCGCTTCATGACCTCCTCGGCCACGATCGGCTCCACCACATGGGCATAGAGAAGACCGCCATTGAGGGGACACTTGGTTCCGCCCCGTGCCCTGTCTCGATTCTGGCAGTAGTAGTGTCGTCGATTCAGCCGGTCGTAGCCGGTGATCATCCGACCGCCACACCGGCAGCGGGCGATTCCTGTGAGAAGGTGGGACGAGTTGGCCCGCCGGCCCTGCTCTCGGGCCAATTGGGCCGCGGCATCCAGAGCCCGCTGCGCCACCTCGAAGGTCTTCTCATCGATGATGGCCAGCTCCGGCATGTGCTTGATGTCTTCCACCAGCGGCCGGGCCCGTTTCTTCAGCGCCTTTTTGCCATTCGGTTTCTGCACCCACTGCCGGCGGCCATACTCAGGGTAGCCCATGTAGATCCGCTGCCGCAGCAGGTTCCGAAGCGTAAAGGGCCACCAGCCCTTCCCCTCCGGGCCAGCGATCCCCATCGTGTTCAGCCGGCCGGCGATGGCGGACGGCCCCAGCCCCTCGCTGGCGGCCAGGTCGAAGATCAGGCGGACCACGCTGGCCTCCTCTTCGTTGATCGCCAGCGTGCCCCGGGCCACCCGGCTGTAGCCGTATGGCGGCTTGCCAGATCCCCAGGCAGATCCCTCCTTCACCCGCCGAAGCAGGCCTGAGAAGGTCCGCTCTCGAATCAATGCACGCTCGTACTCCGCGAAGCTGGCCAGGATCGCAAAGAAGACCCGGCCCAGCGGGTCGGTGGTGTTCACCGGCTGGGAGACGCTCTTGTAGTGGCAGACACCGGCCCACTCCCGGAGGACCAGCTCCACGCAGTCCACCAGGGAGCGGGAGAGACGGTCAATCTTCAGGCTGACCACACAGTCGACCTGGCCCTTCCGGACCATCTCCCGCAGCACCGTCATCGCCGGCCGATCCAGGGTAGCGCCCGAGTACCCATCATCCACGAAGATCAGGTTCTCGTTCACCCGCCAGCCCTGCGAGGTCACGTAAGCCTTGCCCCGCTCCAGCTGCTCCTGGAGGGTTGTCCCCTCCCCCTGCTCCTCTGTCGACCAACGTACATAGATCGCCACCGCATCGGGGCGAATCACCTTCTCCTCACCGGAGGGCATGGCCACCTTGCTATCACCTCAATTACCAATTTTCACCTCACAATCTCTATTGTAGCAGATTTGGGATGCATGTGTCGGCATAAATCATCGAGAAGCGTCCCGTCTTAATGTTCTGCTCCTGCGACAGGGTCCGGTTCAAAACCACGGTAGGGCCAGAATGGAAAGCTACTTCAGTCTCATGACCTTCGTTACGAGACTGGGGTAGCTCTGTTCTTGCCGCTAAATGCCTGAACCTCTTTGTCGCCTGATCCTGCGTTCCTCGGTTCACCCGAGAATGAGTTCGAACGATGACAGAGGCCAAACGTATTACCTAGTAGGTACCATTGTTCCTCACTTCTTATAGGAGGACGAGCCCATGCGTAAGGCAACGGTCCAACGCTACGCACGATGGCTACTCATCGGCGGACCAGCCCTGTTCATACTCGCCTCAGTACTGGTCTGGAGTCGTTCCTGAGTGACTGTCAATCGCTAACCGCCGAAGGTACGGGATTCCCGCACCCACTCACGACCTACCGTTCTGTCCTCCGCAGGTGAGATTTCCCTAAGGTGAGGCAAGCGGCAGCCCCCATAATGAGCAGTGGTACGAAAACGATGGGCGTCTCGACCGTCAGATGAACGCTCTTCGGCTCCAACGCACCTACCCTGAAGAGGGTAAATCCAGGGAACAAGTGGATCTCAGTGATGAGCTGGAGCACAACAGTGAGGGTGCAAAGGGCCACAAAAACAGTGGTTAGCAATGCACCCATCAGGTACCCTTTCATAAATGACACCAGGAGTCGGCTACTCCATTTCACACCATGACCTCCTTAGTCTTCATCAATTATTACGATTGGGCAGTCATCTCGGTTCGAATGGGCTGGAACAAATTAGTCCTTCTCTGCATACGGGCAAGAGCGGGAGGAGAGTGCCCGAGTCAGATCGGAAACCCCACCCTGATGGACCGCTGGTAATGAGAAAAGTCTGGGCCTGCAGCGATGTGCAAGGTCCAGACTTCTCCTCGCAAGATGGCCCACATGACGGAAGCGGTGCGTACCACCGGACCTGGTTGGCCGACTCCCCCATCGAGGAGCCCCCCCGTTGGAACCACCCTGTTCATCCAGCTGGGATTCAGCTAGTGCCAGGCCTCCCGTGAACGGGTACCCCACGTGTCCGCCCGCTATTATAGCAAGCAGTAGCCTACCCTCTATGAGTTTGGGGCCCCATGCTGGCGCGCCAATAATTAGAGGAACGTAGCAGGCTCATGGAACCGTACTCCTCTTGTAGCGCCCGGTGGTTGGATCGAAGAGGAAGTTGACATCGGCTAGGCGTGAGCCGGGAGATTCACCATCGGGCATGTCGGTCACAGCAATGCCCGCCCAAACCGGCTTAATGGTTCCGAGGCACTGAACAGCGAGTACCACCTGTAGTCCGGAGTCGCTGGGCACCAGAACCCACACCCAGGTATACTCCCCGCTGGTCACGGTCAGCAGGAGGTGTTCGACGGGCGCCTGACGGATGACTGCCACGTTGGCTTCACCCATTCCGTCTGTTGGATCGGGCAGGGCGACCCTGCCTCCAGGCGTGATCACGGTCAACTTTTCGCCTCCCTGCCGTACGGTAGCCGCCCACTGATGGCGGCCGTAGCGAAAGGGTACCGGTTCTGAGTCCCAGCCCACCACCACCGAATCGAGCAGACCGTTATGGGTTGTAAAGAACCGGATATACCCGCCCTTTATCCAGTACCGCAAGACGCGCCTAATGCCAGTAGTATTCTTCGTGGACAGCGACAACCAGGACAGGGGTCTGGTGATTCTCCGCCTCTCTACGGGCAGCAAGAGTTGCCTCCTTGAGGTTCGCATACGCCCCGCCGAGAAGCTGGCACTCCTCGCCTGCCCAATGCATCAACCGCAACTCGTCCCATGAGCCAGGTTCATTCTCCCAGACCGTTATGTAGCCCCCTGCCTCGGCCAGGGCCACTCGCATCAAGATGCACAGGTTCGTGTATCCCATAGGAATGGAGCGGTATAGTAGAGGGTTGTTGTAGTCGAAATCGCTTCCACGGCTCGACAGGTATGTCATCTGCCCGTACCGATTGGTCAGGTAGGCGAAAAACCGCCCCGGAGCAGTGCGAGAGAAGGGGTTACGGTCCGAATGCAAGGGATATGGGATCATCCCAGGCTCGCTTCCCATCGCGCATCTCAGCTTCAACGCAAAGCCTGCAAGCCAATCCAGGGGTCGTGCCTGCTTCGGCATTGGCACTGCATCCAGCACAAGCGAATTCCTGTATTCATCGAGCACCCGCCTCCGGTCCGACGAGCCGATGAGTCCGCAGAGGTCGTGTAGGCTTTCGAAGAAGGTTCGAATGGAGTCCGGGGAAGCACTGGTCATGATCTGGTCGATCGCCGCTTGTTCGTCCCTGCCCCGCACGTAGGTGGAGAGGAAGCGATGTACCACTGAGCCCGCTGCCCCGCAGGAGTGTGGCACCTCCTCCGGGCAAGGCGGCGGACTGGCCGCTGCCCGCTCGGAGGGCTTGTCTGGTGACTGTGCCTTGCTCGTATCAACGACAGGAGAGCGGTTGGTAAGCACCACCAGCGCGCAAGAGGCCAGGTAGATCACTCCCACTGTGATCACACCAGTCAGCCAGTGGATCTGCAACCAGCCGGCGGCCTGCACAGTTCCGACGCCTACGACCAGGCCCATAAGGAACTTCCACTCGTTGAGCGCTACACCAAGGGCGAAGAGCCCAGCCGCCAGTACCCATCCCCGATATGGTTGAATGGAGACTTCCACCACCCCCCGATTATCAGCAGCCTCTCCTGCGCCGCCGCTCCTTGCCATGCAGCCCGGAGCCTTCATGGGCGGGTCTGGTATCCATCGAAATGGTGTCCTCTCCTCCCAGATCTCTACTTGGTCGGCCGGAACCCACTTCTGGTACACCACCGGTTCGGTGTTTGTGACTCCCAGTTCATCTGCCGGCCTGTGTGCAGAGAACAAGCACACATCACCGTTCTTACGTTGGAGAACGGAGAGAACCTGACCCATGAAGCGGCCGCGTTGCCTGACAGTGAATGCTGCATCGACATCTGTGCTGGGCACCCGCGCGCTCCACTCAGCAGGTCCGCTGTGACCAAAACCCAGGGCCGAATCGCTGGGATGATTGGAGTAGAGGATGAACTCGTCGCTTGAGATTGGACTAGCGGGATATTCCTGCCCCTTTCCACACCACGTACAAACCGCTTCGAAATGTCACAGCTCCCCTCCCAGAGATCAGGCGAGTGATCCGTCCCGCTGGCGAACACCGTCGGCGGGCCCGATACCCTTAGTCCACCCGTGGTTAGCACCCGGAGCCCTTGGCAAAGAGACTGAGAAGCTCAGGGCAGACCCTAGAACTCAGGGCCCGATAGCCACAAGACTCGAAGACCGCCAAGTGAATGGATCTGTCCCAACGCCCTGCCGGCTGCCACGTCCAGTACTTGCACGCTGGTATGGATCTGATCCTCGCCCTTCTCGGTGTACTGAAGTGCAACCCAATGACCATGCTGAGACCAGACCCCCAGGGCATTTTCCAGACCCGGGATGCTGAGAGGTTCCAGCCACCGTTGGGCCGTCGCGTCAAAGACGTGCACCTCGCCGGCCGAGGCGCCGATGGCCAGGTAGCGGCCGTCGCTGCTCCACCCTTGTGGGATTATCCGTTGCCCCTGGGGTGAGGTCCAGGGCTTGGAACCGTCCTCGACCGCCCGCCAATCTTCGGCCCGGTGGTCGTACAGGACAACTCCGATGGGGCCCGGGTAGCCCATATCATCTCCCTCGTGGGGTTGCTGGCCGGGTTGGCGATAGAGGGCTGCCAAGTGACCACCACTCGCTGAGACCTGGAGTGTATGTGGGATCATCTCAGGCAGGGCAGGTAGTAAGGTTGGTTCGCCTGGTCCGACCGGTATGATGGAGTGGCGGATTACCCCGCCACCTTGTGGATACGCCGCCAACAGGGTGGACCCGTCCAGCCACCAGGTCTGCCCTTCCCCAGTAATGAGCTTGGGGGTCCCGTGTGAGGGGTCCAACGGAGTGATCTTGACACCCTGGTACTGCCGCCACACGCCCCACCGCCCATCGGGGCTAAAGTCCGGGATGTTCCCGGTCGGTACCCTGCCCTTCATGACCTGCACCGGGGGGACTCCTGATGTCAATATGTACCCTAGACCAGTGTTCCGGCTGCATGCGTCATGCGGCCGGGTGGTGCTTAGGGACAGCCATGATTCCATAGCAAAGCTGATCCTGGCCTGCTGCTTAGCCACGATTGGTGGCGTGTTTATCGAAACACAGGGGGAAGCTCATGCAGCTGGGGATCTGGCCTCAAAACGTTCCTT
>JBMONB010000030.1:0-19405 GCA_049325315.1 Bacillota bacterium
TGGTCCAGGTGCTGATCGGGCGGCTGGAGAGTGAGGCGGAGATCCGGCGCAAGCTCGACGAGTTTAACATCCTCCCGAAAAACGAGCGCGAGACGCGGGCGAAGCTGCTCCACCAGCTGGTGCGGGGCGCCTAACCTGTCCATAAGGAGAGCCGCGGGGGTTATCCCTCGCGGCTCTTGCGCGTGTCCAGCAGCCCGTCTGCCATGGCCCGGGCGATCGCCTCCGCCCGGCTGGCAGCGCCCAGCTTGTTGAAGATCGATGTGAGGTGGGCCTTCACCGTTCGCTCTGTGATGAACAGGTCGTCGGCAATCTCCCTGGATCGCTTCCCGGCGGCCACCAGCCGGAGCACCTCCAGCTCCCGCTCGGAGAGGGGGCCATCCGCCGATCCGGCGGGCGGAGCGGCCGGGGTGGACAGCGCACTGTCCAGGTGAGCGACAACCTTGAGCGCCACCTCCGGCGGCAGCAGCGTCTCGCCCCGGGCAGCCGCCCGAACGGCGCTGAAGATGGCCTCCCGGCTGGCATCCTTCAATAGATATCCCTTGGCTCCGGCCCGCAGCCCCTGCACGATGTAGGCGTCATCATCGTAGGTGGTCAGGATCACCACGGCGATCTCCGGATGGCGCTGCCGGATGGCCCGGATCGCGCCGAGGCCGTCCAGCCTGGGCATGCGCAGGTCCATCAGGATCACAGCGGGCCGCAGCTCTTCCGCCAGGCGGACGGCGACCTCGCCGTCGGGCGCCTCCCCGACCACCTCCAGGTCAGGCTGAAGCTCCAGCATGGTGCGCAGACCGTCGCGCACCACCAGATGATCATCGGCGAGTAGAATGCGGATCATGGCTGGCCCTCCCCTCCAGGCAGGTGGCTCGGCAGGGTCACGGTCAGGGTGGCGCCCTGTCCGGGCCGGCTTGTCAGGCTCATCTCCCCGCCGGCCAGCCGGACACGCTCGCCAATGCCGGTCAGGCCGAAGTGGCCCTCCTGCCTGCCCGCCGCCGACACCTCGAAGCCGACCCCGTCATCGGCGATGGACAAGTGCACCCGCTCGCCCTCGCTCCAGAGCCGGACCGTCACCGACCGGGCCCGGGCGTGCCGCAGCACGTTGTTCAGCCCCTCCCGGGCGATGCGGAAGAGCTGTACGGCCATGGCATCATCGAGCGACAGCTCTCCCGGCCCCAGCTCGAAGAGCGCATCCAGGCCTCCGTCTGCCCGGACCCGGTCCAGCTCACGCCGGATCTCCTCCACCAGGTCGCCCCGCTCCAGGGGGAGCCGGAGGGCATGGATGCTCTGGCGGGCCTCCGCCAGGGTGGAGCGCGTCCGCTCCGAGGCCCGGCGCACCACCGCTCGGGCCCGCTCAACCTCGCCCCGGTCGAGCAGCTCATCGACCGCCTCCAACTGCATGATCAGCCCGGCGAGCCCCTGCGCCAGGGTGTCGTGAAGCTCCCGGGCCATCCGGTGCCGCTCCTCCGTCACCGTCAGCTCCTCCACCTGCCGGGCGTAGGCGCGCATTTGCAGATTGGCCTCCTCCAGCTCGACCAGGAGCTTCTCGGCCCGCTGGCGCGCCTCGCTCTGGCGCACGAAGAGGCCCACGTAGATGGCGGCGAAGCCGAAGCCCAGCGCCACAAAGGGCAGCTTGGTTAGAACGCTGCCCGGGTCGCCGGTCAGCACCGAGGCGAGCGCCCAGGACCCGGCCACGGCGGCCAGGGCCACCGCCCGCTGCTGCCAGCGGGGAAAGAGTCCCACCGCCTCGCCGGCGATGGGGGCGAAGAGCGCCTCGGTGATCAGCCCGCCCCCGGCTGTCCAGATGAGGCCGACCGCCAGCAGCGACTGAACCGCCAGGTAGTAGGCCCCCCACCCCCGATCCTTCGCCACCTCGGTGTAGCCATGCAGCACCCCGTGGGCCAGCATCAGCAGCGTGAAGGGGAGCAGCACGCTCAGGGGGCGCCACTGTGGGAGCGCCATTGTCACCACCCACATCAGCACGAGGAAGAAATAGACGAGATGGAAGAAGCCCCGCGTCGATCCGGCGGCCCTGTTCGTTTGGGCAGACATGCTGCGTCCCCCTTCGCTTGGCGGTGCGGTCGTACACTGTACGAACGTACAGGCGGTGGTACGATGCGGGACCGGGTCGGGCTATGCCATTCTGGAAGTGAACCTGAGACAAGGAGTGATCCCGATGTCCCACCCTGCCATCGACGTCCAGAACCTGGTCAAGCGCTACGAAGATCAAACCGCTGTAGACGGCCTCTCCTTCACCGTCGCCCCCGGCGAGGTCTTCGGGATGCTCGGCCCGAACGGCGCCGGCAAGACCACAACCGTCGAATGCATTGAAGGGCTGCGCCAGCCCGATGCGGGCACGATCCGGGTGCTGGGGATGGACCATGGGACCCAGTCGGCCCAAATCAAGGCCCGGGTCGGGGTGCAGCTGCAGACCACCGGCCTATTTGACCGCCTCACCGTGCGGGAGACGATTGAGCTGTACGCCTCCTTCTTCCCGAAGCGGATCCCCACCGACGAGATCCTGGACCTCATAGGCCTGAAGGAGAAGCAGCACAAGGAGCCCGCGACCCTGTCGGGCGGCTGGCGGCAGCGGGTCACCATGGCCCTGGCGCTGGTCAACGATCCCGATCTGATCTTCCTGGACGAGCCGACCACGGGCATGGACCCGGCAGCCCGCCGCGGGGTCTGGGACCTGGTGCGGGAGCTGAAGCGCCGGGGCAAGACGCTGGTCCTGACCACCCACTACATGGATGAGGCGGCCCAGCTCTGCGACCGGGTCGCCGTGGTGGACCGGGGGCGGATTATCGCCGAGGGGCGCCCCGCCGACCTGGTGCATGAGCACTTCACCGAGACGGCGATCGAGTTCGCCACACCCGACGGCCTTCCTCTCGCCGAACTGAAGGCGCTGCCCGGGGCCACCCGGGTCGTGACCGAAGCAGATAACACCACGCTCTACTCGACCAGCGTCCCCCAGACTGTTGCGGGACTGCTGGCGCTCAGCCAGCAGATGTCGTTCGCCCTCGACCGGTTCACCGTGCGCCAGGCGACCCTGGAGGATCTCTTCCTCCGGATCACCGGTCGGCGAATCCGGGAGTAGGCCGCTCTTGCGAAGGAGGGAATTTAGACATGACTTCATTTACCGCACTCTATAAGACCGCTCTGCGACAGTTTCTCCGTGATCGGATGGCAATCCTCTTCACCGTTCTGCTCCCGCTCCTGATGGCCGCCTTCTTCGGCATGATCTTCGCCAGCGAGCCCGCCTTCCACCTCACGGTGGGCGTGGCCGCACCGGCGGATGACCCCGTGGCCGCCGCCGTGGTCAAGGCGCTGGAGGCGCCCGCCCTGGCGGAGACCATCACCTTGCGCAAGGGCAGTCGGGCGGAGCTGGAGAGCGCTGTCACGCAGGGGGAGATCCCCCTGGCGCTGATCCTCCCGGAGGGGCTCACCGCCGCCGCCGGCAGGGGGGCGGGCGAGGTGACCGTGCTGTACGATCAGGCCCAGCACGCCAACGCCGCTCCCGGCATCTCGATCATCCGCCAGCTGGTGCAGGAGATGAACCTCTCCCTGGCGGGCGCCACGCCGGCGCTGAAGGTCGCCGAGGAAGGGCTGGAGGTCCGGCAGATCCCGCCGGCACAGCTCTATGTCCCCGGCATGCTCTCCCTGGCGATGCTCTGGCTCGGGGTCTTCGGCACCGCCCCGCCCCTGGTGATCATGCGGGAGCAGCAGGTCCTGCGCCGCCTGGGGGCCACCCCGTTGAAGCGCTCCACCCTCCTGGCCTCCCAGGTCGCCTTCCGGGTGACCACCGGCCTGCTGCAGGCCGCCCTGCTGGTGGGCTACGGCATACTGGCCTACGGCATGAACATTGCCGGCAGCTGGCTTCCCTTCCTCGGCGTCGTCCTCCTGGGCGCCCTGGTCTTCGTCACCCTGGGCTTTCTGCTGGCCAGCGTGGCCCGGACCAACGAGTCGGCGGTCGCCATCGGCCAGGCGGTGCAGTTCCCGATGATGTTCCTCTCGGGCATCCTCTTTCCCGTGGAGATGCTGCCCGAGTTCCTTCGGCCGGTCACGGCGGCGATGCCGCTCACCTACCTCGGCGATGCGCTGCGGCAGACCATGCTGGGCGCCGCCCCCCTCTACCCGCTCTGGGTCGACCTGACCGTTCTGGGCGGAGTGCTGGTGGTGATGGCCGCCCTTTCGGTCCGCCTCTTCCGCTGGGAGTAATAGAAGGCCGCGAGGATTATCCCTCGCGGCCTTTGCGCGCCTATGTATCTCAGTCTGTGGCGATGCGCCGGGCCGGCGCCGCGGCCACACGCTCGACGTACTCCACCAGGAACCGCTCGGCGTAGGCCACCAGCTCCCGGTCGACGTTCTCGAGGGTGTCGGTGTACCAGTGGTAGTTGGGCAGGCTGCCGTCCTCTTCAAAGGCGAGAAAGCTGATTGTCTGGTAGCCGGCGGCAGCCGGGATCATGCCATCGGTGGGAAGCAGCAGGTTGGGCTTCGCTCGAACCGCTCCTGCCCGCTCCGCGGCCATAGCGGCCGCCGTGCGGACCAGGTCCGGGCCGTAGCGGTGGTAGACGGTCATGCCCTCGCCCTCCAGGTAGTGCAGCTTCCCGCCCCCTAAGTTGTCGAGGTTGATGAAATAGGTGGTGTTCCGGTCGTAGTCGGCGGTGCGCATGAACTGCTTCATGCCCCGGGTCCCCACCTCCTCCGCCCCGGTGATCACCACGTGCAGCCGCACGCCGTCCAGCCGGTCTTGAGCGAAGTGCTCGGCCAGCGCCAGGGCCAGGGCCGTGCCGGTTCCGTTGTCGTTGGCGCCGTTGATAAAGGTGTGGGTCAGGGCGCAGGCGAGCAGGAAGATGAGGTGGGCGAGGAGTAGGCCCACGGCAGCAGCCAGCACCCCCATCGACCAGGGCGTCTCCGGGAAGAGGCCGCGCAGGGCAAGCGCCAGCAGCATGAAGGCGAGGGAGCCGTAGGCGATATTCAGGTAGGTGGAGATGTGGCGCACCATGCGCGGGTGGAAGAGCCAGGTGGCGTGCTGGGTGTCGACATGCGCCGTCAGCACGATGGTCTTCTGCTCGTCGCCCCGGGCGGGCAGCCGGGCGATCACGTTCTGCGAGGAGACCCGAGGCAGGTAGAAATCGAGGTCCAGGTTCTTGCCCATCATCTCCCCGGCCAGCGGCGCCAGAGCGAGCAGCGCCAGGAGCAGCCCCGCCCATGAGAGCCCAAAAACTGAGAGGCCGGCGGCCACCAGGAAGAGAAGCATGAGCATGACCGGCCCCAGGTAAAGCGTGTCGCGGGGCGCCTGGAAGGGCTGGAGATCGACGTGGTAGCCCAGGCTCTTCAGCCATTCGGCCACCTCTGCGGCCGCCGCCGCCTCCTCTTTCGTGCCGACCCCCCGGTGCGGGTACCGGCTTAGCTTTTCCAGATAGGACCAGGCACGTTCCACCGACCGACTCCCCCCTTTCAAGCCTCAAGGATGCCTATTCTTTCATTCTATTCTCACTTCGGGTGAGGATGCAAGGTCTATGCGTAAGAATCGTGGAACTAATCTATGGAGCTCCGTCCTGCAGCATGTGTGATCCGTACATCGGCGGCCTCCAGAAAGGTGGCCATGCGGACCAGTTCGGCCTCCAACTCCCGTTGGAAGACTGGGGCGTCCGGCTTGCCCGCCACAAAGCCGAGCTGTGCCTCGAGCTGCCCCCGCCGGCAGGTGAGGTTGGCCCAGCCAATCACCTGGTCGGCCCAGAGCAGGGGAAGGGCGTACCGGCCGAAGCGCCGCTTCTCCGCCGGGGTGTATGCCTCCAGGCGGTAGGGCCAGCCCCAGAGGTGCTCGAACCGGTCCCGGTCCCAGACCACCGGGTCAAAGGGGGCCAGCAGGCGGACGGTCTGCTCCAACTCACCCCCGACCTGCTCGCCGGCCGGCCACACGTAGGCGACGCCATCGACCTTCTCCCTGATCAGTTGGCCTGACCTGATCAGGTCTTCCACCGCCGTGGCCCGGCCCGGCAGGCTTGGCGCGCCCCACCGGAGCCACCGGACCATCTGCTTGAGGCTGCTCACGGTGACGGGGGCATGGAGGCGCGCTAGCATGAGAACCAGCTGCCGGAGACGCTCCTGGGGCTCGCCCTCGACCGCCACGGGCGGGGCGGCTACGTACCAGCGCACGTTCCCCTGGCGCCGGGCCACCCGCAGCAGGCCCCGGTAGTGGAGCAGCTCCAGGATTTTGGTGGTGGCCCGGGCGTCGCTGCCCCAGTTGCCCTGGGTCCGGGGCGAGCCAAAGTGGGCATCGACGGCCCGGAAGTCTGCCGGGCCGTTTTCGCGCACGAAGGCCAGCACCTGCTCCGCGAGCCCGGGGTGCTCCTGCTCCACCCGCCAGGTGCCGCTGCGGGGGTGGTACAGGCCCAGGGTCCGGGCCGGCATAAAGCCGTAGAGATGAAGGGCGTCTTCCACAATGGGGAGGTCGGGGTACTGCCGCTCCAGGTCCCCCGCCCGGTAGCCCGTCACCCGGTGCCGCAGGATCAGGTCCTGTGCCCGGGCCGGGGCCGCCATGGGGTCGGCCTGGACAAAGCCGAGCCGCTCGACGGCAGTGAGCAGATCGGTGGATCGGAAGAGGGTCTGGACGACCGCTTGCCTGCGAAGCGCTGCTCTGGTGAGGGACATGGTACGCCTCCTTGTAGGATCCCGATAGAACGCTTGTTCGCCAAGGTGAGATGGGTTTCCTGCCGGGAAGCGGAAAAGTGACAACCGCCCTCTCCGCCGGGGGAGAGAGCGGTGTTTTTTTACTTTGCGCCCAGGCGGGCCAGTTCTTCTTGCCACTGCTCCACGGTGTGGGCCCCGGCCCGGACCGCCAGGACCTTACCGTCTGGCCCAATCACCACAGTGGTGGGGCGCAGGGTGATCTGGTAGGCCCGGTGGATCGCCCCGTTACCGTCGGCCCCCACCGGGAAGGTGTAGCCCCGGTCGCGGGCCACCTGGCCGACCTTCTCGGGGGAGGAGCCATTGTGAACCGCCATCACCACGACACCGCCGGTCGGGTTGTTCAACTGTGCGAGAGCTTCCAGCTCCCGGGTGCAGAAGGGTCAGAGGTGCGACCAGAAGCTTACCAGGACCAGCTTGCCGCGGTGCGGGGCCAGGTCGAGGCTGCCGCTCCCCTCCACCACAGACCTGAGGCCAATTGCAGGTGCCGCCTTCCCCACCAGCGGGCTCTGTAGCTCCCGGATCGCCGTGAAGGCGTTGCTGGTCTGAACCCCCCCGGTGGACTCCACCTGCCGCGCCTTGTAGGCCGCTGCTCCGATCAGTACCGCCACCAGGGCCAGGCCGATCAGCGAACCTTGCTTCCACCAGCGCTTCAACCAGATCCCCTCCCCCAACCAACTCCTCTCCAGTTTAGACGCAGCCGGTGAGTTCATTACCACCGCTTCCCACCAAAAAAAGAGCCGGACGCCCTACGCCCGGCTCTCCTGTTCCGATTCTCAATTCATGCGCTCCCCACACTTGACGCACCAGGTCACGTTGCGATAGCAGTAGCTGCAATAGCCCGCACCGCAGCTATGGAAGCTCAGTTCCTTGTCTCCATCCCCACACTTCGCACAGGTACCCCAGGGCATGAAGCAGCGATCAACGATCGGGGTCTCGGCCGTGGTCTCCTTGGGAAGTTTGCATCCACACAGTTCATGGCGCGTCTCGGACATTCTGCAACCTCCTCGCTTATGGGGGCTGCCAGTTTATTAGCTACCTATTCACCCTTTTCCTTCATATCTGCTATTACAAACTCTTATACATTCGAGAATCGGAAAGCCGCCGGAAGTAATGCACGGATGGTCCTGCCTATTTGGTCAGGGGCGCCAGGTGTGCCCCGGTCGCCCGAATCAGGTCTGGCCCCGACAGCAGCATCTGAAGCCCCCGCTGCCCGGCGCTGACGCTGATCACATCGATGATCTCCGCCGTCTCATCGAGGTAGAACGGATAGGCCTTCTTCATTCCCAGCGGTGAGACCCCGCCCCGTATGTAGCCGGTCAGGTTCTGAATCTCCTTGACCGGCACCATCTCCACCTTCTTGTTGCCGCTCACCGCCGCCAGCTGCTTCAGGTCCAGCTCCCCGTCGCCGGGGATGCAGGCCACCAGCACCCCGGTCTTGTCGCCCCGGACCACCAGGGTCTTGAAGACCTGCTCGGGGGGCAGCCCCACCTTGCGGGCCACGGTGGCGGCGTCCAGCTCCTCCTCATCCCAGTCGTAGGGGCGGAGTTCGTAGGCGATCTCTACCTGATCCAGTATGCGGGCCGCGATGGTCTTCATGCAGCGATTCGCCTCCTCCGGGGCAGAAAGCCCGGCACCCAACGTGCCGGGCCTGGTCGCGCCTTACTGGTGCCGGGTCGGGGTGATCATGGGCAGGGCGAGGTCATCGAAGGGGTCAATGGCCACCGCCCCGGCGGCCTTCCCCTTCAGGTCGTAGCCCTTGACGCCGGTGATCTCCACATCGAGCATCGCCCCGGGCTTCAGCTCCTGGCCGGGCGAGGCCTGGAAGATCACCACCCCGTCGATGCCCGGGCTCTGCCGGTAGCAGCGGCCCACGTACCAGTCGCGCCCCTCGGGCGCCCGGCCCTCCACCAGGACCTCGAGGGTCCGGCCCACCTGAGCCTGGTTGCGGCGGTGGGCGATCTCGGCCTGCACCGCCATGGCGGCGTCGCGGCGCTGCCTGCGCACCTCTTCGGGCAGCTGCTCCATCTGGCCGGACTTCGTGTCCTCCTCCTGCGAGTAGGCGAAGACGCCCACGTGGTCAAACTCGCACTCCTTGAGGAAGTCGAGCAGCACCTGGAAGTCCTCCTCGGTCTCGCCGGGGTGGCCGGCGATGAAGGTGGAGCGCAGGCAGATGTCGGGGATCCGCTCCCGCAGCTTCTTGATCAGCTTCACGTAGCCGCCGGCGTTGGCAGGGCGGTTCATGATCCGGAGCATCCGGTTGGAGCCGTGCTGCAAGGGCATGTCCAGGTAGTTCAGCACCTTGGGCTCCGTGGCCAGCACTTCGATAAGATCGTCATTCAGGCGAGTCGGGTAGGAGTAGTGAATGCGGATCCAGCGGATCCCATCGACCTTGGCCATCTCCCGCAGCAGGGGGGCGAACATCGGCTTCTTATAGAGGTCGATGCCGTAGAAGGTGGTGTCCTGGGAGATGACAACCAGCTCCTTGACGCCCATGGAGGCAAGCCGCTCGGTCTCAGCAATGATCGACTCGATGGGCCGGGAGCGGTGGCCGCCCCGCATGATCGGGATCGAGCAGAAGGAGCAGGCGCAGTCGCAGCCCTCGGCGATCTTGATATAGGCAGTGTAGCCCGGCGTGGCCAGGACCCGCTCGAAGTTCCAGTCGAGGATTGCATCGGGGTCGGAGATCTGCTGGACCTTCTGCCCGGCCAGGATCCCGGCGACCACCTCGCCGATCTTCGGGTAGTCGGCGGTGCCCACCAGGGCGTCGATTTCGGGAATCTCCCGGGCCAGTTCCTCGCCGTAGCGGGGGACCATGCAGCCGGCGACCACCAGCGCCTGGCACTTGCCGGTGGACTTCTCCTGTGCCGCCTCGAGGATGGCGTCAATCGACTCCCGCTTCGCCTCTTCGATGAAGCCGCAGGTATTGACGACGAGGACATCGGCCTCGTTCTTCTGGTTGGTGATCTGATACCCGGTGCTCGACAGAAGGCCGATCATCGACTCGGAATCGACCAGGTTCTTCGAGCAGCCCAGGGAGATAAAGCCGACCTTCACCGGGCGGCCTGCAATCAGGGCGCCGGGCAGGGCGGTCGTCGGGCGGTCGGTCAACGCTTCCACTCCTTTAAGCCTTAAATACACGACACAGCGAAGCGCCGCGCCTGATAGACGCGGCGACTGCGACGGGATTGTTACGTCTAACGATCCTTATCTTAACGAGAAACGACAGGGTTGTCTACCTTCTGTCCGCCACTCCGCGCTGCACCGGCTGCGCCGGCCAGGGCTAGCAGGGCGACCGGGGCGAGCAGGTTCCGGTCCCCCCAATGGAGAACCCATCGCTGTCACCCTCGGCCTCCAGTATCGCACCGGCCGGAGAGCGATGGAAAGGGAGCGAAACTTCACCAATGAGAACCGATACCATGCATCCCCCGCTGGCGCCGCTGCGCGACCTGCTGCACCGGCTGGAGGGCGCCGGCATCGAGGCCGCCCTCGGCGGCAGCGGCCTCCTCTACCCCCTGGGCCTGGTGGAGCGGGTCAACGACTGGGACCTGACCACCGACGCCAACCCCGACCTGGTGAGGGCGGCGTTGGAGAGCCTCCCCTGGGAGGACCGGACCGGCGGCCACGACTACGCCACCGCCGGCCGCTTCGTGATTCATGCCGGCACCGATGAGATCGACCTGATCTGCCGCTTCGCCGTGGCCGGGGAGGGCGGCGTCTGCCACCTGCCCACGATTGTCACCGGCCACTGGCAGGGGGTCCCGCTGGGCGCCCTGGAGGTCTGGGCCGCCGCTTACTGGCTGATCGGCCGGCCCCAGAAGGCAGAGTTCGTGCTAACCCACCTGCGCCGCACCGGGGCCGACCCGGTCCGGCTCAGCCGCATCTTGCAGGAACCCCTGCCCGCCCCCCTGCGAACCGAGCTGGAAGCGCTCAGGAGGTGAGCGATCATGTACCAGGTTCGGGATGGCGTAAAGATCTGGGGCGAGCCCGACGAGTCGTCGGTCCTCCAGGCGGTTCGGTGCCGCAGGGTGGGCGATGTGGCCGCCGTCGCCCTGATGGCCGACCACCACAAGGGCTACAGCCAGCCCATCGGCGGGGTGGTCGCCTACCGCGGCCAGATCAGCCCGTCGGGTGTCGGGTATGACATTGCCTGCGGCAACAAGGCGGTCCGCACCGACCTGAAGGTGGCGGCGATCAGAAGAGACCTGCCGAAGATCATGGATGCGATCTTCGCTCAGGTCTCCTTCGGCATCGGGCGGAAGAATAAGCGTCCGGTGGATCACGTGCTCTTCGATGACCCCACCTGGCGCGACCTGCCCGAGGTGGGCGCCCTGAAGGACCTGGCCTACGCCCAACTGGGCACCGTGGGTGCCGGCAACCACTTCGTCGACCTCTTCGAGGAGGAGGCGACCGGGATGCTCTGGGTCGGGGTCCACTTCGGCAGCCGCGGCTTCGGCCACAAGACCGCCACCGGCTTTCTCAACCTGGCCCACGGCCGACCGTTTGACGCCAAGGCGCCGGGCGAATCGATGGACCAGGACCCCACCGTGATTCCGCTGCACACCAGCTTGGGCCAGGCCTACCTCGCGGCGATGCAGCTGGCGGGCCGCTACGCCTACGCAGGCCGGGACCTGGTGGTGGAGCAGGTGCTGCGTATTTTAGGCGCCAGGGCCACCTTCACCGTGCACAACCACCACAACTTTGCCTGGGTGGAGCAGCACGGCGGCGAGGAGCTGGTGGTGGTCCGCAAGGGCGCCACCCCGCTGGCCCCCGGCCAGCTCGGCTTCGGGGGCGGCTCTATGGCCGACATCTCGGTGGTGATTCGTGGCCGGGAGACCGACGAGGCCAGAGCCGCCCTCTTCTCGACCGTGCACGGCGCCGGCCGGATCATGAGCCGGACCGAGGCGGCGGGGAAGATGAACTGGAAGAAGGGAACCCGCACCGGGGGGAAGATCAGCCACGCCCAGATGATGGATGCGGTCCGCCGCTTCGGCGTAGAGCTGCGGGGGGCCGGGACCGACGAGTCGCCCTTCGTCTACCGGAGGCTGGCCCAGGTGCTCGACGCCCACCGGGAGACGCTGGAGGTGCTCCACCTGCTCCGGCCTATCGGCGTGGCGATGGCCGGCGAGCACGAGGTCGACCCCTACAAGGACTAGCGCCATCCCCGCCAGTCGCCGCGCCGGATATCCTGCTCGAGCCGCCAGTTCAGCATCTTCGTCTCGTACGGGTCCGCCGGCCGCTCTGCCCGCTTCCGCCGGGGGAAGAGCCGCCGGAGCCGCTCCCAGAGGGACGGGGAGAGCCATGCCTTGATCGTTGTCATCGGAAGCCGCCTCCTTTTGGTAACCTTGTTCACCTTTATCCTACTGCGGATGGTATAATAGGTCCAACCGATAGATCGGATCGTATCGATCGGGCGAACCGATTGATACGATCCAAGCAGGAGGGAGACGGCAGATGGAACTCCGGCAGCTTCAGACCTTTCGCGCCGTGGCCCAGAGCCTCAGCTTCACCCGGGCGGCCGAGGCGCTCAGCTACGCACAGTCGAGCGTGACCGGGCAGATTCAGGCGCTGGAGGAAGAGCTGGGGGTGAGGCTCTTTGAGCGGCTGGGCAAGCGAATCACCCTCACCCCGCCCGGAGAGCAACTGCTCTGGTATACCGAGCGGCTGCTGAAGCTGGCCGACGAGGCCCGGGAGGCGGTGGCCCGGCACGACGGCGAGCCCAGCGGCCCGCTGCTGATCGGCTCGCCCGAATCGCTGGCCACCTACCGCCTCCCGCCGATTCTCCAGCGCTTCCGCCAGCGGTACCCGCAGGTCCAGGTGACGCTGCGCCCCGGGGTCTGCTCCGACCTGATGCGCCAGCTCAGCGAAGGGCTGCTGGACCTGGTCTTCATTCTTCAGGAGCCGGTCCAGCCGCCGCACCTGACGGTCTACCCGCTGCGGCGTGAGCCGCTCCAGGCGCTGGCGCACCCGGAGCACCCGCTGGCCGCCCGGTGCGGGATCGACCTGGCCGATCTTCAGGGGGAGTCGCTGCTGGTGACCGAACAGGGCTGCGCCTACCGGGAGCTGATTGAGCAGGAGATGGAGCGGCGTTCGGTGCGGCCGGCCTCCAGCTTGGAGTTCGGTTCGATCGAGGCGATTAAGCAGTGCATCGCGGCCGACATGGGGCTGGCGGTCCTGCCGGCCATGACGGCAGAGCACGAGGTGCAGGAGGGCCGCCTGGCCGCCCTTCCCTGGCAGGGGCCCGGTTACGAGGTGGTGACCCAGGTGGCCCACCACAAGGACAAGTGGATCTCCCCTGCCATGCGGGCCTTCCTGACCACCACCTTCGAGTTGTTCCCGCCGCTGGACCTGACGCCGCGATCGATTCGCATCGTTGAGGAGCGAACCCGCCCGTAATCGCCCAGACCCGGAGACCGCCAGGACCGGCTACCCGGTTCTGGCGGTCTTTCGCGCCCCTTGATGGCAGAAGTTGTTCGAGGGCAGAAGGGTTTTCGCCCCGGGTGAGGAATTGATCACCGTATCTATCGACTGAATAGTGTGAATAACAAATACAAAAGTAATGTATTACGGTTCCAGACGCAGGCCGTGGTTTGGAGGTGAAGCGATGCCAGGCTGACGGTTGCAGAGGCCCCGGCCTACCGACCCGCGCACTCATCGACCAGCCGTTAGAGAGGGGGCTACATGGGTATGTACCGGAAACTGGGGTTACTTGCGATGGCGCTGCTGCTGGTCTTCTCTGCCACAGCCTGCACCCAGGCAGGCGGAGGCGGGCAGACGATCAAGATCGGAATCAACGCACCGCTCACCGGCGACATCCCGAAGGTTGGCGAGGGCACCAAGTTCGCCGCACAGATGTGGATGGACGACGTCAACAAGGCCGGCGGCATTGAGGTCGGCGGCAAGAAGTACAAGGTGGAGCTGGTGATCGAGGACAACGAGTCCAAGGCGGAGTCGGCGGTGGCGGCCAACACCAAGCTGATCACCGAAGACCAGGTGCTGATCATCATCGGGCCGCAGTCATCCAAGCAGGCGGTTCCCGCCGGCGAGGTGGCCAACAACCTGCAGACCCCGATGATCAGCCCGTGGTCCACCAACCCCAACACCACCCTGAACCGCCCCTGGGTCTTCCGGGCCTGCTTCCTTGACCCCTTCCAGGGTCCGGTCATGGCCCGCTTCGTGACCGAGGAGTTCAAGTTCAAGAAGGCCGCCGTGCTCTACGACGTGGCCAGCGACTACCCCAAGGGGCTGGCGGAGTACTTCAAGAGGGCCTGGGAGGAGATCCACGGAGCGGGCTCCGTGGTGGCGTACGAATCCTTCACCACCAAGGACCGCGACTTCCGGGCGCAGCTGACCAAGATCAAGTCATCGGGCGCCGAGTTCCTCTTCACCCCGCAGTACTACGATGAGGTCCCCCTGATCGTCAAGCAGGCGCGCGACCTGGGCTTCACCCAGCCGATCTTCGGCAGCGACAGCTGGGGCTCCGCTGAGCTGGTCAACCTGGCGGGCGATTCGGTCAACGGCCTCTTCTTCAGCACCCACTACGCCGCGGCCGGCGCCACCGGGGCGACCAAGGAGTTCATCGACCGCTACAACACCAAGCACGGCTACGTGCCCGACGACGTGGCGGCGCTCACCTGGGACGCCCTGCGCCTGGCCCAGCAGGCGATCAAGGACACCGGCGGCCTGAGCGGCCAGATCAAGGACGACCGCAAGAAGGTGCGGGATGCGCTGGCGAAGATCAAGGACTTCGACGGCATCACCGGCAAGATGACCTTCACCGAGGAGGGCGACCCGATCAAGGCGGCGGTGATCGTGAAGATCAACAACGGCCAGTTCGAGTTCTACAAGCACGTCGCCCCGTGAGCGATGAGGGCCGGGGGGAGGCGCGCCCCGCCTCCCCTCTCCCTTCGTAAAGGAGTGACCGACTGTGGGCTTTTTCCTGCAGAACGTGATCAACGCCCTCCAGTGGGGCAGCTTCTACGCCCTGATCGCCCTGGGCTACTCCATGGTCTACGGGGTTCTGATGCTCTTTAACTTCGCCCACGGCGACATCTTCATGGTGGGGGCCTACATCGGCTTCTTCGTCGCCAGCGCCCTGGTGGCGCTCTCCGGGGCGGGGCTGCTCGCCCTCCCCTCCTGGCTGATCCTTGTGCTGACCATTCTGATCTCGATGTTCCTCACCGCCCTGGTGGGCATGGCGGTGGAGCGCATCGCCTACCGCCCGCTGCGCAGCGCCCCGCGCGCCTCCGCAGCGCTGACCGGGCTGATGATCGGCATCATCTTGGAGACGGGGAACCTGGCGCTGCTGGGCGCCCGTCGCCGCTCCTTCCCCGCCCTGCTGGAGACAGAGACCTACCATGTGGGGGGCGCCATGCTCTCCAACTCGACGCTCGTGATTGTGGTGGTCTCCCTGCTCCTCATGTGGGGGCTCCACCTCTTTGTGCGCAAGACCAAGTGGGGCATGGCGATGCGGGCGATGGCCTACGACTTCAACGCCGTGCCGTTAATGGGCGTGCCGATCAACACTATCGCCCTGCTGGCCTTCGGTCTCGGCTCGGCCCTGGCCGCGGTGGCGGGGATCCTCTTCGGCACCGCCTACCCCGTGCTGGAGCCCTACATGGGGCTGCTGGTGGGCTGGAAGGCCTTCGTAGCGGCCATTTTGGGCGGGCGGGGCTCCATTCTGGGCGCCGCCATGGCCGGCTACCTGCTGGGGTTCATTGAGATCTTCGTGGCGGCGGTCTTCCCGTCGACCTTGCGGGACCTGATCGCCTTCACCCTGGTGCTGACCATTCTCGTCTTCCGGCCGCACGGCTTCTTCGGCGAAGCCTACAGCGCCCAGCTGCGACTCTAACCAGGGAGGGGTACGCGATGCTGAAGCGATTCGGGGCGCCCCTCTCCGGGGTGCCGATGCTCGGCTGGCTGGCCGGTGCCTTGGTGGCGGTGCTGATCGAGGTCTTCCTCGGCCAGACGGTCGCGCTCCTCCTGGGTCTGGGCCGGATTCCGCTCCTGTTCGGCGTGACCAATATCTTAAAGGAGCCGCTGCACCTGCCCGGCGCCCTGGTCTACGTGGCGCTGGTCTACCTGCTGCCCACCCTGTTGGTGGCCCGGTTTACCGCCGGTCTGGCCAACCGGGCGGCGGGCTGGCTGCTCCGCTTCCCGATGATGTTCTCGCTGGTGGTCCACCTGGGGATCCTCTACCTGGCCCTCTCGCTCTGGGCCGGGCTGAACGACTACCGGCTCCTCCTGGTCAAGCTGATGCTGATCGCGATCATGATCACCCTCAGCCTCAACCTGGTCAACGGCTACATGGGCGAGTTCTCCTGCTCCCACCCCGGCTTCATGGCCCTGGGCGCCTACGGCGCCTCGGTGCTGACCGTGCTCCTCTTCGTGGACGACCGGGTCTACGGGGCGGCGCTCCTGCCCCCGGCGCTGGGGCCCTTCCTCTTCCCCCTGGCGCTGATTGCCGGCGGGGCGGTGGCGGCCATCGGGGCGCTGGTGGTGGCGATCCCCTCCTTCCGCACCCGGGGCGACTACCTGGCGATCATCTCCCTGGCTTTCCTCTTCATCGTCAAGTCGCTGGTGGAGAACCTGGAGATCGTCGGCGGGCCGCGGGGCTTCATGGGCCAGCCCGACTGGGCCAACCTGCCCACCGTCTTCATCTGGGCGGTGCTCTGCGTGGGGATTATCAACTCGTTTGTCCGCTCCACCATGGGCAAGGCGCTCAACGCCGTGCGCGACGATGAGATCGCCGCCAACGCCATGACCGTCAACACCCGCAAGACCAAGATGATCGCCTTCCTCTTCGCCGCCTTCTGGGCGGGGGTGGCCGGGGGGCTCTTCGCCCACGTGATGCGCTACGTCAACCCCGGCACCTTCGGCGTGCAGAAGCTGGCCGAATCGCTGGCCATGCTCTACTTCGGCGGCCTGAACTCGGTGATCGGCTCCATCGCCGGCGCTGTGGGCTTCTCCATGTTCAGCGAGGCGCTGCGGCCGCTGGAGATCTACAAGTGGATCATCATCCCCGTCTTGCTGATTCTGGTGATGATCTTCCGGCCCACGGGGTTGATCGCCTTCCGGGACTTCGACATCAACCGGCTGCTGCAGCCCAAGACGGTGCCGGACAGAAGGGTGGGACCGGACATTGCTGGAGATTAAGCGCATGACCCACTACTTCGGGGGGCTCCGGGCGGTCTACAACTACCACCTGGCGATCCGGCCCGGCGAGATCCACGGGCTGATCGGCCCCAACGGGGCAGGGAAGACCACGGTCTTCAACCTGGTCACCGGCATCTACCGGCCCTCGGAGGGCGAGATTCGCTTCCAGGACCGGTCGATCGTCGGGCTGGAGGCCCACCAGATCGCCGATCTGGGCATCTGCCGGACCTTCCAGAACATGCGGCTCTGGCGCCACCTCAGCGCCCTCGACCACGTGAAGCTGGCCCACTACTCCCAGCTCACCTACGGCCTGGCCGGCGCCTTCTTCGGCACCCCCAAGCGCCACCGGGAGGAGGCGGAGATCGAGGAGCGCTCCCGCCACCTGCTCGACCTGATGGGCGTGGGCCGCTGGGCAGACCAGATCGTGACCAACCTCCCCTACGGGGCGCAGCGCCGGGTGGAGGTGGCCCGCGCCCTGGCCACACGGCCCAAGATCCTCCTGCTCGATGAGCCCACGGCGGGTATGAACCCCGACGAGATGATGAAGATGGTCCAGATCGTCCGCAAGATCCGCGACGAGTTTTCCATCGCCATCTTCCTGATCGAGCACCGGATGCGCTTCATCTCCGAACTCTGCGAGCGGGTCCAGGCGCTGGTCTTCGGCGAGGTGATCGCCGAGGGCACAGCGGCCGAGGTGCAGAACCACCCGGACGTGATCAACGCATACCTGGGCAAGGAGGTGGAGACCTGATGCTGCTCTCGGTGGAGAACCTCCAGGTCTCCTACGGCGCCATCCGGGCGCTGCACGGCGTCTCCTTTCAAGTCGATGAGGGCGAGATCGTCTGCATCATCGGCGCCAACGGGGCCGGCAAGTCCACCGCCCTGCGGGCGGTCTCCCGGCTGCTCCCCGTGGAGCCTGGAAGCAAGCTGACCTTCATGGGGCACGACCTGCTCAAGTACCCCGCCGACAAGGTGGTCAGCGAGCTGGCCATCTCCCATGTGCCCGAGGGCCGCCGGATCTTCGGCAACCTGACGGTCATGGAGAACCTGATCCTGGCCGCCTTCGCCCGCCGTGAGCGGGAGGCGGTCAAGCGGGACATCGACCGGGTGATGACGATCTTTCCCCGGCTGGAGGAGCGGGCCCAGCAGAAGGCGGGCACGCTCAGCGGCGGCGAGCAGCAGATGCTGGCCATCGGGAGGGCCTTCGTGAGCGGCCGTAAGCTGATGCTGCTGGACGAGCCCTCCATGGGGCTGGCGCCGCTTCTCATGGGCGCCGTCTTCGACGCCCTGAGGGAGATCCAGCGGGAGGGCACCACGATCCTGCTGGTGGAGCAGAACGCCCGCATGGCGCTGAAGTTCGCCCAGCGGGGCTACGTGCTGGAGAACGGCGCCGTGGCGGTGGCGGGCAAGAGCGAGGAGCTGCTGAACAACCCCGAGGTGAAGAAGGCCTACCTGGGCGGCTAGCAGGGCCGACCCACTTCGGCCCCCGCCCAGAAAGAGGGAGCCCGGTCGTGATGACCGGGCTCTCTGGTTGCTGTCGATATGCGGTTACGGCTGGTAACTGAGGCCCCTGAGCTATTGCGTGACCTCCCGATAGAGCGCCTCGTACTGCGGCACCACCCGGGTGGCGCAGAAGCGGCTCTGTACCCGCTCCACCCCCGCCTCCCGGAACCGGGCGTGCAGGGCCGGGTCCCGCAGCAGGCGGAGCGCCCGGTCCGCCATGGCCGCCACATCGCCGGGCGGGCAGAGGAAGCCGGTCTCGCCGTCCACCACCACCTCGGGCAGCCCGCCGGTGTTCGAGGCGATCACAGGCACGCCGCAGGCCATCGCCTCCAGGGCGGCCAGGCCGAAGGACTCCTGCTCGCTGGGCAGCAGGAAGAGGTCAGCGCAGGAGAGCAGCTCCACCACCCGCTCCTGGTTCCCCAGCACCAGCACCCGGTCCCGCACCCCGAGCCGCTGCGCCAGCGAGACCGTGGGCCCCAGCTCCGGCCCGTCGCCCACAAGGATCAGCCGGGCCGGGATCTCGGCGGCCACTCGGGCGAAGGTCTGGACCACATCCTCCGTCCGCTTCACCTTGCGGAAGTTCGACATGTGCAGCAGCACCCGCTCCCCGGGCTGGCTGAGCCGGCGGCAGAGGTCGCCGGGCTCCAGCCGCCGCCACTCCCCACAGTCGAGGAAGTTGGGGACCACCCGAATCTCCCCCCTGACCGGCAGGTTGGCGTAGGTGTCGGCCCGCAGCGACGCCGAGACCGCGGTGACCGCGTCGGAGCGGTCGATGGAGAAGGCGATGATCTCCGTGAACGACGGGTCAGCGCCCATCAACGTGATATCGGTCCCGTGCAGCGTCGTCACCACCCGGGGGCCCCCCGGGCCGAGCATCTCCCGGGCCAGGTAGGCGGCGGTGGCGTGGGGAATGGCGTAGTGGGCGTGAATCAGGTCGAGCCCGCAGAGCCGGTGGACCTCCACCAGCTTGTTGGCCAGGGTGAGCAGGTAGGGCGGCTCCTTGAAGAGCGGGTAGTGCGGCGTCTCCACCTGGTGAAAGCGAATCCGCTCCTCAAAGCGG
>JBMONB010000031.1:0-19341 GCA_049325315.1 Bacillota bacterium
ACGGTCGTCCGCTCCAACCCCGCCCAGGACCGGGTCCTCCGCCTCCGCCCGTCGGTGCTCCAGGTGGTGGCCGGCCCGCCCGGCACCGGCAAGACCCAGACGATCATCAACCTGATCGCCAGCGCGGTCTGCGACGGCCAGACCGTCCTCTTCATCAGCAAGAACAACACCGCCGTGGACAACGTCTACGAGGCGTTCACCGGGCAGGAGCTCTTCCCCGGCATCCTCCGCCTGGGCAACCGCGACTTCCGGGAGCGCACCGTCGCTTATATGAAGCAGGTCCTGGCCGGCCTGGAGAAGGGCCTTCCCCTCCCCGGCGACCGGGCCGCCTTCCAGGCCGAGGGCGCCGCCCTGATCCGCCAGATCGCCCGGCTCGAAGAGGAGCGAGCCGAGGTCGAGCGCCTCCAGGCCACGGTCGATGAGATGGCGCTCCTCCTCCGCCGCACCGATGAGCAGCTGCAGTCCAGCGGCCTCTACCGCTACGCCACCGACCTGGCGGCGCAGATCACCGAGGCCAACGCCCATCAGTTCCAGCCGATCCAGGTGGTCGGCCTCCGCCGCCTGGCCGCCTTGACCGCCAACTGGCAACAGCCCCCCGCCAGCCTCTGGACCCGCCTGCTGGCGCGGGTCGGCCTCCTGGACCGGCTGCGCCTCCGGGTCCTGGAGCAGGGCCAGAGCCTCCTCCGCCTGCCCCCCTTCTGCCGCTTGGGCGGCAAGAGCCTCTCCCAGCGGCTAGATGACCTCCTCCGCCTCGATGCCGCCTACCCCTTCCTCCTGGCCACCGCCCGCGACCTGCTGGCCCGGGCCGCCCTGGCAGCGAAGCGGTCCCCCGAGGCGATCCGCCACGACCTCGACCAGGCCTACGCCGCCAAGCTGGCCCATGACCGCCGCCACCTGAGCCGCCGCTGGGCCGAGCTGGTCAACGGTGCCCAGCCCAGGGCCGCGCAGCTTCAGCAGCTGGGCGCCCTCTTCGAGCGCATGGCCAACGGCACCGCCGATACGGATACCCGCCGCCAGTTCTGGCGCCGATACGGCGAACTGCTCACCATCTTCCCCGTGATCTGCTCCACCAACCTCTCCCTGGCCGGCACGGCGCCCAATGAGCCCGAGCGCTTCGATCTGGTCATCCTCGACGAGGCGAGCCAGTCCGATATCGCCTCCTTCCTCCCCGCCCTCTACCGGGCCCGCCGGGCCTGCGTGGTAGGCGATGACCGGCAGCTGAGCCATATCAGCAACCTCGGCGACGAGGCCGATGCCCAGTTGATGGCCACCGCCAACATCCAGCAGAGCGATCGACTCTCCTACCACCGCCACTCCGCCTTCGACCGGGCGATGAAGGTGGCCGGCCAGTCCGCCTTCACCCTGCTGGACCGGCACTACCGCTGCGTCCCCGAGATCATCGGCTTCTGCAACGAGCACTTCTACGGCGGCAAGCTGAAGCTGGAGCGCACAAGCGAGCCCGCCCTCCCCCTGACCGGCGGCCTGCCCGCCCAAGGCTTCCTGCTCGATGAGGTCGCTGGCGCCACCGAGTACCGGGCCACCGCCGCCAGCCGCAGCGGCCAGAACGCCAGGGAGGCCGAGCGGGTGATGCACCTGGCGCGCCAGTACATCGCCGCCGGCCTGACCGACATCGGCATCGTCACCCCCTTCCGGGCCCAGCGGGAGCTGCTGGACCGCCTGCGCCGCCAGACCCTTGAGACCGAGGCGGATGGCGCCACGCGCAAGCTGATTGAGCAGGTGGAGATCGGCACGATCCACACCTTCCAGGGGGGCCAGCACAAGCTGATGCTCTTCAGCATGGTCATCGCCCCCGGGGCAAGGGAGGGGACCATCCGCTGGTTCGAGGAGAACCAGAACCTGTTGAACGTGGCGATCTCAAGGGCCAGGGATCTGTTGATCGTGGTGGGCCACCGGGATACGCTGGCGCGGGCCGGCGGAATCCTGGCGAGCATGGTGGCCTACGCCGACCGCCTGGCGCAGGCATCCGGGGCCCTGCCGCCCTTGCCCCCGGGCCTCCAGCCCGAGCGCCTGGGCCTGCGGCAGGGCGAGGAGGAGATCCTGCGCAGCTGGCTCAGCCCGCCCGGGGCGGTGGCGGAGGTGCTCAACCCGGGCGAGCAGGCGCTCTACCGGGAGCTGGCCGAGCGGCTGAAAGGGCGCCCCGTGATGGTGGCGCCCAAGATGCGGGTGCTCGATTCGCTGGAGCCGACCCGCCTGGCCGACCTGACCCAGCAGGAGCGAGACTACGCCTTCCGGGCCCACTTCGACCTGGTGGTGGTCGGGCTGGATGGGTTCCGGCCGGTGGCCGCCGTGGAGCTAGATGGGGCGACCCACGAGCAGGATCCGCTGACGATGGCGCGGGACCGCTTGAAGAACGCCATCTGCGAGAAGGCGTCCCTGCCGTTGCTGCGGGTCCGGTGGGGCGACTTCGGGGCGCTGGCTGTGCTCGATGGCATCGGCCCCCACTAGCAAAGCACCCCCGACCTCCAGTGAGGGCGGGGGTGCTCTGTATAGGTAGGTTGGTTATGTCTTACTCCTTCGGCTCCTCCGTCGTGGGGGCCGCCTGCTCGGTAACCTGGGCCGCGGCCTCGGCTGCCGCCTTCTCAGCCTTGCGGTTCCGGGGCACGCTGACCCGCTCGGCCATGGGGAAGACGAAGAGCGTTCCCAGGCCCTCCACCTGCTTGGTGTAGGGGGTCACGTTGAACTGGCGGCTGGGGGGAACCTTGAGGCTGAGCTTATGCAGGGGGCGCCAGAAGGAGAACTCACCGTTGTTCTGGGCGCCGAGCCGGCGCACCGGAACCGCCTCCGCCTCGCCGGCGTAGGCCCTGTAGACGCTTACCTCCCCGGTGACCACGTCGGTGCTGGTCTTGACGTGGGTCAGTACGCCGCCCCACACATCCTCCATCCAGTTGAGCAGGCCGGAGGACAGGTACATGGTGTCGTCACGCACGTGACCAGCTCGGTAGGCAAGCTCCTCCCGGGTCTCGGTATCCCACTGGATCAACGGAACCTTCTCGGGCTCGTTTGCCAAATAGGTTCACCTCCGCATGTTTTGGAACAAACTGATCCCATTATTGAATACGTATGGGGTGGTCAGTTGGTTCGAAGTTGGAGGTGAGATTTTTGGTCTGGTCAGTTCCTCGACATGGGCTTCGCGCTGAGACCAAAGGAGCGGGTGCACATCCTACTGCGCCAGGGCACTGAGCACAGCGGGCGAAACCCGCCGCTCGGTGTCGTTCAGGAGGGCATACAGCACTGTGTCTGGGTGCCGCGTCTCACGGGTGTCGCTCCAACTGAACAGAAGCGGCTCGATCCGGTTGCGGTCGGGGATGTTGATCGGTTCCACCACCCGCCCGGCCGCTGTCTCGAGGCGGGAATCACGAAGCTGAATCGGTGGGAATAGCCGCTCTTGCCTGGGAGGTGGACCGCTGCCACATGCCTGATCTCGTGCTTCCAGAAGAACTCCTGCACATCTTCGAGGAAGAGGCTTACCACGGTGGACCGAGCCGTCATGCCTGCTGGCCTCCATCTTGAGCGGCTTTGGTGTCAGGCTCGATGGGAGGCACTGGTTATAAAAACCAAGGCCAGCTCGTTTCCCCAGAAGAAGCACGCCCTCATTCAGGCCATGCTGTCGGTCAAGGAGGCGGTCGTTGTAACGGTCGAGGAAGGGGGGTAATCTCAAGCGCGTCAACAAGGTCCTTGACAGTCAGCTTCGCCTTCAGCTACGTCAGATAGGACTCGATGAGCTGGTCAGTGGAGGCCATCACGCAAATCCCCTTTGTACGGAAGGGATGTTAACTACCAAACAGTACTGGAGAAAGGCCACGACACGTCCTGGCTCACGATCAGTTCGGGCGGACAGGGCTAGGCCCACTTGGTACCCCAGCCCTCCCGGCCAGAACGAACTAACCTCTGCCACCCACTCCCCGGGATCCTGGGGCAACTCCTCACCGGTTGGAGCCCATTCAAAATAGCCAACGGCCAGGCGGAGGAATAACTGCCAGTCAACATGACCGGCCTTGTCACCCGCCAGTACCGCATAGGTTCTCTCAAATAGGTGCTCCGCCTCGAAATCCCATTTGAGGCGGCTAATTGCCGCGTTTGGCATCTTTAAGCCCCCTCGGGAGAGCCGTCTGCCTCAACAAGGCGAACTGCCCAATCCTGCACGAGCTACCGAATCGGGGCTACATCACTGACGTTGCTGGAAATCGGGTCACCCCTGGGTAGCGCAACTGGAAACTGCTATGGCAGGACCTTGAACCGAATCACCGTGGTAGTACTTGCCAGAGGACCGTCGACCCCGGTGCGCTGAACCCGGGCTCTCTGTTCGAACACAGCGGCACCAAGGGCGGAACACACGAGCGGCAAGCGGTTCGTATAGCCCATGGCACGGTGCACGTCTCCCGCCCGAATCGCCACCTCAGAGGCTCCCCTTGCACGAGCGGGCTCGATGATCTCTTTGATACAGTAGGCACGCACGTCGTCAGCGAGACTCATTCATGATTCCCCCTTCTGAGCCAGGTCGAAGGTACCCGAACCTCTCTGACATACCAATTGCATAGATGCTACTTCATTATACCGAACTAGTCTGTCGATTTCATGTCTGAATAACGTGACTGCGTCGGTGGTCGGAGAGTAAGGACCTGTGCATGCAACACGCAGTGGGGATATTGCTTCTGTCCTGGAAGTGTCACCAGATAAGTGACACAGAGTTGTCACCGGTAAAAGGTACGCTGCTCTTAGCCAACACACCTGATGCGGTCGTACAGTTCATGCGCCCTACGTATAGCAGGAACTGTCCACCCAGTACCGAATATCGAGATGAAATAACGTCCCACAGAAGATTAGCAAGGGGCACGGGTGGCCCCATCTGGAGGGGAAAGCCATGGACCCGACCCAAACAGCACTAACCCAGGCCATAGCCGAAGCCCCCCACCGGTACAGCCGCCTAGTCCTGCTCATCGGCCCGATTGGCTCTGGCAAAACCAAACTGCTCCAGTCCTATGCCCAGGTTACCAACAGCCCCTACCTCCCGGTGGGTGCCGTTCTGGCTGAACGGCTGTTGGCAACGCCTGCCCGCTTTCGCGACACCGAGGCGACCAGAGCCCTGAACGATCTCTGCCAGGGCCCCGGTCCGTTCCTACTGGATAATGTCGAACTCCTCTTCGATCCCGCCCTCCAACTAGACCCCTACCGCCTCTTAACAGGGCTGGCCCGCACCTGCATCATCGTGGCAGCGTGGCCCGGCACGTACCAGCACGGGACCCTTACCTATGCGTTCCCCGGCCACCGGGAATACCGATCCGTCAACCCGGCAGACGCCATCTGTATCGCCCTTTAATCCCATCCCGGGAGGTACGCTACGTGCGCTACGCTGATCTCGTCCAGTTCGAGCCAATCGAATCGGTCGTAAAGCTCACCGCCTCCGACACCAAGAGCGAGGCGACCCGACTGGTCTCTTCCTATGTGATTTCGCAGGCCATGGCGGACAATCTGACCAAGCTGGTCTTCCCCCAGCTCCAGTTCCGGATCCCCAAGGACAACATGGGCCTGCTGATTGTGGGCAACTACGGCACCGGTAAGTCCCATCTCATGTCGGTCATTGCGGCTATTGCAGAAGATGCAGATCAGGTCGTCAACCTGACCAACCCCCAGGTAGCTGAGTCGGCCAGCCAGATCGCGGGGCAGTTCGTCGTGATTCGCGGCGAGATCGGGGCCTCAACCGACCGCCTGCGCAACATCATCTGCAAGATGCTGGAGCACGGGCTGGGTCGGCATGGGATCAGCTTCGAATTCCCGCCGCAGGATCAAATCATCAATAACACGGAGCCCCTCCAGGCGATGATGGCCGCCTTCCATGATCTCTACCCCGACCATGGACTCCTCCTGGTGGTGGACGAGCTCCTGGACTACCTGCGCACCCGCCATGAGCTCGAACTCATGAACGACCTGGGCTTTCTTCGGGAGTTGGGCGAGGTCTGCAAGACCACCCGGTTCCGCATCATGGCCGGCGTTCAGGAGCAGCTCTTCAACAACCCGGCCTTCGAGTTCGTCTCGGGCCAGGTACGGCGCGTTCACGAGCGCTTTCGTGCGGTACAGATCTCCCGGGAGGACGTCTCCTTTGTTGTGGCCGAGCGGATTCTAAAGAAGAGCCCGGCCCAACGGGAGCAGATTCGGGAGTACCTGAGCCGCTTTGCTCACTTCTTCTCCAACATGAGTGAGCGAATGGAGCAGTTCGTGGACCTCTTCCCGGTCCACCCCGCCTACCTCAAGACCTTCGAAGATATCCGGATGGCTGAGAAGCGGGAGATCCTGCGAACGCTCTCGGAGGAGATGGCCAGCCGGCTGGAGCAGGAACTGCCTACAGAGACGCCCGGGTTAATCGCCTTTGACTCGTACTGGAGCCGAATCAAGGCCAACCCCAGTTTCCAGACCGAGGCAGATATCCGCACCGTCATGGAGAAGGCCAACGTGCTGGAGGAGAAGATCCTGCACGGCATGACCAAGAAGCTGTATGTGGCACCGGCACTGCGAATTATCCACGGCCTGGCTGTCCACCGGCTCACCACTGGCGACCTGCGCACAACCATTGGCCTTTCGGCCCAGGAGTTGCGGGACAGTCTCTGCCTCCTAATCCCCGGGGCGGACGACGCCGAGATGGTACAGACGCTGCTGGAGCGGGTCCTCAAGGAGATTCTGCTGGTAGTAGATGGGCAGTTCATCGCCCACAACAAGGGTAACGGCCAGTACTACCTCGACGTAGATCGCGATGCCGACTACGACCAGCTCATCAGCAAGCGGGCCTCCACGCTCGATGAGGAGAAGCTGGACCGCTACTACTTCGACGCCCTTGTTCAGGTGATGGAGGTCACCGACACTCCGCCGATCCGCACCGGCTTCAAGATCTGGGAACACGAGGTTGAGTGGCGTACCCGCCGGGTGCTCCGGTCGGGCTACCTGTTCTTTGGCGCTCCCAACGAGCGACCCAACACGGTACCCTTCCGCGACTACTACCTCTACTTCCTAGAGCCCTTCAGGCCCACCAAGTTCAAGGATGAGAAGAAGCCTGACGAGATCTTCTTCGATCTGGTCCAGCGCGACGAGACCTTTACCAACGCTCTGCGCACCTACGCCGGCGCCAGGGAGATGGCGCTCAACGCCTCCGGCGACACGAAGAAGGTCTACGAGAAAAAGGCGGGCGATGCCCGCAAGGAACTAGTAGACTGGCTTCGCAGCCACATGGGTACCGCCTTCGAGGTCACCTACCAGGGCAAGAAGCAGCGGCTAGTAGACCGGGCGAAGGGCCATGTCGGCCACTTCACCGATGTCCGGGCTATGATCAACGCCGTGGCCTCGGTCACCTTCGAGGACCACTTCGCCAACATCGCCCCGCAGTACCCGGCCTTCGCCGTCGACGTGGCCATCGGCAACCAGAACCGCAACCAAGCCTGCACCGACGCTCTTAAGTGGATCGTCGGGCCTACGCGCTCCAAGCTGGGCGGCGCTGTGCTCGATGGCCTCCGGCTGGTGGAGAACGGCCAGATTCGCACCACTACCTCCCCTTATGCTCAGGCACTCCTACAGCAGTTGAAGGCCAAGGGTCTGGGCCAGGTGGTCAACCGCTCGGAGATTCTGGTGGAGGAGAACCAAGTGGAACTCTGGCAGCCCTTCCGGCTCGAGCCCGAGTTCCTGGCCGTGGTGCTGGGCGCCCTCCTCTACACCGGCGAGATCGTCGTGGCCCGGTCCCAGGGGCAGACGAAGTTGGACAGCGGCTCTGTCGATGAGCTGCAGCGCATCCAGGCTAAAGATTTGGCGGCGTTCAAGCACATTGAGCCGCCGAAGGACCTCCCGGTTACCGAGCTCAGGGAGCTCTTCGTACTGCTGGGCCTCCCCCCTGGGCTTATGGTCGTCGAGTCATCTCGCGAGCAGGGGGTGGCCGAGCTCCAGGCTCGGGTGCAGAACCTGGCCGCCGACCTGGCCAAGGCACAAAGCCAGGTGACTTCGGGCCTCACCTTCTGGAACCAGCGCCTCCTGAGCGAGACCGAGCAGGAGGAGTGGAAGAAGGGGCTCAAGTCGTTAAAGGAGTTCGTGGACGGGCTTCAGGCCTATAACTCGGTGGGCAAGCTGAAGAACTTCCGCCATGACCTGGATGCCATTAGTGCCCAGCAGCCCAACCTGGCCATTCTGAAGGGCTACCATGACCTGAGGTCGCTCCTGGAAAAGGCCCAGGAGTTGGTCAACTACCTGAGCCAGGCAGAGGGTACCCTTCCCGCGAGCCATCCGTGGCGGGAGCAGGTCAAGGGGGTACGGGCCAAGCTCCAGCAAGAGCTGCTGGACCCGGCGACCCGGAACCGAACGAGCTTCGACCAGTCGCTCCTGAGCCAACTGCGGGTGGTGAAGGAGGCCTATGTCTCCGCGTACCGGGAGCTTCACCAGAAGGCCCGGTTGACCCACGCCCAGGAGACGAAGCGGCTGGGCTTCTTGAAGGACAACCGTTATCAGCAGCTTCAGGCGCTCTCGGCGGTGACGCTCTTCCCACAGGCAGAGTTCCAGGGGCTCCAGAACGATTTGTCCGGCATGAAGGCGTGCGTGCAGTTGAGCGGGCAGGAACTGGAGAAGTCGACCGTCTGCCCTCACTGCCATTTCCGCCCGGTGGATGAGCCGGCACCCAAGCCGTTCGCTGCTATCCTAGATGGGATGGATGATCGGCTGGACAGCCTGCTGGCGAAGGTTACAGAGTCGTTAGTGGAAAACCTGGGCGACCCGGTCGTGGCGAAGAACATTGGCCTGCTCACCGAGCCGGAGGGCAAGGCGGCGCTGGAGGAGTTCCTGGTCACCAAACAGTTGCCGGCGGAGATTGAGACCAGCTTTGTCAAGGCGGTCAACGAGGTCCTGTCGGGGCTTGACCGGGTGGTGATCGCCAAGGGAAGCCTGGAGGAGGCGCTCTTCGGCGGGGCAGGGCCGCTCACGCCGGACGACCTGAAGAAGCGGTTTGAGAAGGTCTACGGTGAACTGGTGAAGGGTAAGACGCTGAACCAGGTCCGGTTCGTCTGGGAGTAGTAGAGTAACAGGCGCTGGGACCGGTGCCCCGGCCCAGCGCCTTCAAGCTGTTATGGGGGTTTGTACATGGAGAAGCAGCAGAGCTTTGACCTGGAGCCCGAGACGAAGGGGCCGGTCGAGTGTTTGGGCATGACCTTCGAGAGCGACGAGGCCCGGCGGGCTTACTTCTTGGAGCGGCTGAAGGAGAAGCTGCAGGACCCGGAGTTCCGGAAGATCCCGGGATTCCCGAAGGGGGAGGATGAGGACATTCTGCGGATGTCTGATCCGCCTTACTATACGGCTTGTCCAAACCCATTTTTGGAGGAGTTTGTGCGGGTATACGGGCGACCGTATGATCCGAACGAGGAGTATCACCGGGAGCCATTTGCAGTAGATGTTAGTGTGGGGAAGACAGACGCTGTCTACAAGGGTCACAGCTATCACACGAAGGTCCCGCACCTAGCCATAATACCCTGCATTCAACACTATACAGTTCCCGGTGATGTTGTTCTGGATGGTTTCTCTGGCTCAGGCATGACTGGGGTAGCTACACAATGGAGTGGATCCGGCCTAACGGGGATTCTTAACGACTTGTCCACAGTTGCCGGCTTTATTGGATATAACTATACCTCTGCGGTAGACCATACGGCCTTTCGACAGACAGCCCAGCGTTTGTTGAAGGGTCTGAAGAAGGACCTCGGCCATTTGTACTCGACACTGCACCACGACGGTCGCTCCGTCGGCCAGATAGAGTACACCATCTGGAGCGAGGTCTTCAGGTGCCCCCATTGCGGTAGTAAGATATCATTTTTGGAAGCAACCTTGGACCCCGATACACAACGAGTCGCCGATGTGTTCCAGTGCCATTCTTGTTCGACTGAACTGAGGAAATCCTCCCTAGACAAAGTGGTTGAGACGGTTTATGACCCTGTCCTGAATGCCACAGTGTCTCGGCCGAGCCGAACTCCCTATCGAATCATATACCGCTTGGGTGATGAGAGATTTGAAAAGGTCCCCGACGATGAAGACCTCCGCCTACTTGCTGACCTGAGCGCTTCACCTGTACCCTTTCGGGTTCCCTCAACACCTATTCCTTATATGCACATGAGTCATGAGAGGGCTCGACTGGATCTTGCAGGAATCACCCATGTGCATCACTTCTTCATGCTTCGCCCCCTACTTGCTCTGGGCTACCTCTGGGAACAAGCTGAGCAGATTACCGATGTGCGACTCAGAAACGCAGTTCTTTTTTTGGTTGAGCAGGCCGTGTGGACCATGTCTATCTTAAACCGGTACCGCCCAACAGGGTTCTCGCAAGTTAACCAGTACATGACTGGGGTCTACTATGTACCCTCGCAGATCTCGGAAGTAAGCCCCTGGTACGCCCTCGAAGGTAAGATTGACCGTTTGGCAAAGCTCTTCCAAACCAGCAAGGCAAAGCAGAACGTAGCTTGCTCCACTGGAAGCTGCACCAAACTACTGCTACCAGATGCCTCTGTGGACTACATTTTTACCGATCCTCCGTTTGGGGAGAACATTTATTACTCCGATCTGAACTACCTCATCGAGTCTTGGCATCAGGTGTACACCAACCCTGATCAAGAGGCCATTGTTGATCGAGCAAAGACCAAGGGCATTCAAGAATACCAGGACCTCATGGTTGAGAGTTTCTCTGAATACGGCCGCATACTGAAGCCTGGGAGATGGATGACCGTTGTTTTTTCTAACTCGTCAAACGCCATTTGGCGAGCAATTCAGGAGGCGATTGGGCGGGCCGGATTCGTGGTGGCCGACGTTCGAACTTTGGACAAGCAGCAAGGTTCGTATCGTCAAGTTACGTCAACGGCGATGAAACAGGATCTCGTGATCTCTGCCTACAAGCCTACAGCACTTATGACTGACCGCCTTAACCTAGACTCGGCTACCGAGGATTCTGCATGGTCCTTTGTGAATGAACACCTCTCGAACGTGCCTTTGTTTGTTTCTCACGGCCGCGAGGGTGAAGTGGTAGTCGAGCGAACCGCACAAATGCTCCTCGACAGGATGATAGCCTTCCACGTACAGCGAGGTATGGCGGTGCCGCTAGATGCTGGGAATTTTTTTCAAGGACTTGAACATCGTTATGCCAAACATGATGGCATGTACTTCCGCCAGGATCAGGTAGGAGCATATCTGGACCACCGGTCCAAGGTGGAGAAGGTCAGACAGCTCTCCTTCGATGTAACGGACGAGGCCTCAGCAATCCTTTGGCTTCGTGTTGAACTGGAGCGGAAACCCCAGTCCTTCCAAGACCTCCAGCCTACCTTTATGCGTGAGAGCCAGACGTGGGCTGGACACGAAAAGACCGTGGAACTCAAGGATATCCTGGAGGAGAACTTCCTGGAGTACGACGGCAACGGTCCCATTCCGAGCCAGATTCATTCGTACCTCTCAACCAACTACCACGACCTTCGCAGCCTCCCTAAGGATAGCCCCATCCTCAGGGCCAAGGCCGCTGGTCGCTGGTACGTCCCCGACCCCAACAAGCAGTCCGACCTGGACCAACTTCGCACCAAGCGTCTCCTGAAGGAGTTCCAGGAGTACAAGGAGTCCAAGCAGAAGAAGCTCAAGCTCTTCCGGACGGAAGCCGTCCGCGCCGGCTTCAAGGCCGCCTACGACCAGAAGGACTACCGCACCATCGTCGACGTGGCAAAGAAGCTTCCCGAGAAGGTGATCCAGGAAGACGAGAAGCTCCTCATGTACTACGACGTCGCCCTTATGCGCCTGGACGAGGACTAACCCATGAGCAGACCACTCATCGACAGCGGGAGTTGGGCCCTCGTAGCCGGCTCCCGCGACCGCTGCCAGATCATCGGGCGGGAGTCCCTCTTCGGCCAGACTACCTACCAGGTCTGGCTCCCTCGCACCCGCGAGGTCCGCCGCCTCCCCCCCACCCACCACCCCCCCCACCCCCCGGAGTCCATCCACGCCCTGCGCTTCACCGCCGCTGCCGCCCGCATCAGCGAGGCGCTGGCGACGGACGCCCTGGTCGCCCCGGTGGAGGGGAAACTGATCCCCCTGCCTCACCAGCTCTACGCCCTCTCCCGCGCCATGAGCGGGGAGAAGGTCCGCTATCTCCTCGCCGACGAGGTCGGCCTCGGCAAAACCATCGAGGCCGGCCTGGTGATGCGCGAACTGAAACTGCGGGGCCGGGTCAAGCGCATCCTCGTCATCGCCCCCACGGGGCTCGTCACGCAGTGGGTTCAGGAGTTGCAGACCCACTTCGACGAGAAGTTCCACCTGGTCATCCCCTCCAACTTCGGCCCGGTCCGGGAGATGCTCTCCATCGATGAGCGGGAGAACCTCTGGCGACTCCACGACCAGGTGATCACACCGCTCGACTCGGTCAAGCCCCTCGACAGCCGCCGTGGCTGGACCCGGGAACAGGTCGAGCGCTACAACCGTGAGCGCTTCCAAGACCTGGTGGCAGCCGGCTGGGACCTGATCGTCATCGACGAGGCCCACCGGATGGGGGGTTCCACCGATGCAGTGGCTCGCTACCGGCTTGGCGAGGCGCTGGCCAGCGCCTCGGGCGCTCTGCTTCTCCTCTCTGCCACCCCGCATCAGGGGAAGACCGACCAGTTCCGCCGACTGATGGCACTCCTCGACCCCGACGCCTTTGTCGATGAGGCGGACATCCGGCAGGAGAAGGTCGCCCCCTACGTGATTCGCACCGAGAAGCGGCACGCCATCGATACGGAAGGCAAGCCTCTCTTCCGGCCCCGACAGGTGCAGTTACGCTCGGTACCCTGGAATCCGCAGAACCCGGAGCAGCAGGCGCTCTACGACGGGGTGACCGAGTACGTCCGCAAGGGCTACAATCAGGCCCTGCGGGAGGGTAACTACACCGCCTCCTTCCTCATGATCCTCATGCAGCGGCTGGTCTCCTCCTCCACCCGAGCAATCAGGGCGGCGCTGGAGAAACGACTGGAGATTGTGGAGGGCACCCGAGTGGTGCAGCCCTCCTTCCTCGCCACGGAGATTACCCCCACCGAGCTGGACTCTCTGGAAGAGCCCGACGTGATCGACCGGCTCCTTGAGGCGAAGCTGAAGGGGGTCAAAGACGAGCGGGCCGCGGTGATGCGCCTGCTCTCCCTGGCCCGCCGGGTCGAAGCAACAGCGCCCGACGCCAAAGCGCAAGCGCTGCTCGATCTGGTCTACTCGGTCCAGCAGTCCGAGAACGACCCCTCAGTCAAGCTGCTAATCTTCACCGAGTTTCGCCCTACCCAGCAGATGCTGGCCGAGTTCCTCGGGGGCCGTGGCTTCAAGGTGGCCTGCCTGAACGGCTCGCTCAACCTGGAGGAGCGCAAGGCCGTCCAACAGGCGTTCCGGGAGGATGCCCAGATCTTGATCTCCACTGATGCCGGCGGTGAGGGGCTGAACCTTCAGTTCTGCCACGTGGTGATTAACTTCGACCTCCCCTGGAACCCCATGAAGCTGGAGCAGCGGATCGGCCGAGTGGATCGTATTGGCCAGAGACACCTGGTCCGAGCCTTCAATTTCGCCCTGGAGGAGTCGGTAGAGCTACGGGTGCGCGAGGTGCTGGAAGAAAAGTTGGCCCGGATTCTGGAGGAGTTCGGTGTCGACAAGCTGGGCGATGTGTTGGATTCCGAAGGGACCGACCTGGACTTCGACCAGGTCTACATGAACGCGGTTATCGACCCGGCCACCGCCCTGCAGCGAGTGGAGCTTCTCATACAGGATCTCCGGCAGAAGGCAGCCGCCACGGTCGAGGCCAGTACCCTTCTTGGGGCGCAGACCGAGCACGATCCAGAGGCAGCCCGTCAGGTGGCCTACCACCAGGTGCCCTTCTGGACCGAAGAGATGACCCTCAGCTACCTGCGGGAGCACGAGGCCGATGGGGCCCGCATCGAGAAGCTGGGCAACGCCTACCGGCTCACCTTCCCTGGCGGCGATACGATTGGCCCTGTGGTATTTGACCGCAGAGTGGCAGATGGTCATGCTGACCTGCTCACTCTGGAAGACCCACGGATTCGTTCGCTGTTGGCCGAACTCCCGCCGCTTGCTCCCGGGTCGCCGATTGCCGGTATCTACCTGCCGGCCATTTCCCACCTGGTCACCGGGACCATGTCACTCTGGCGGGTGACGCTGGAGACCCCGACACAGGTGCGTTCCCGGGTGTTCCCCCTCTTCCGGACCGACGATGGCCGGGTACTACGACCCACGGCTAGCCGGACCTGGGACCTGCTCATCGACCCCTCTACAACGTCACTCCCATTCCGCCCCACACTGATCACCGGCGAGTCCGCCCGCTCGCTCTGGGCCGAGTTGCGACAGGCCGCCGAGTTGGTTGGTGCCGAACTCTACCAGACGATCGAGCAGGATCACGCCAACGCCCTATCCCGAGAGGAACAGACCCGGGCCGAGGCCTTCCAGGCACGGCGGCGCGAGATAGAGCGAATTGGCCTACCCCAGGTACGCCAATACAGGCTCACCAGGCTCCAGCAGGAGGAGGCAGCCTGGACCGCTGAGTTATCCGCCAGGCGTACGGCTTGGCCGACCCTGGAACCCCTCCTGCTCCTCCGCATCACCACCGAAGAGGAGGTCACGGGCTAATGGAAGCGTCAGGATCGTCTTGGAAGCAGCAGTTGCTGGCCTGGTTTACCCCAGCGATCGCCACCATCGCTCCGGTCACGGTCCTGATCGATCCCGACGGCCTCTACCAGGATCCGGAGCTCCTGGCCGAGATCGAAGGGGCCGGCTTCGCCATCTTAAGGTTCGATGACCCCCTCCGCTTCCGGCTGACCTACGAGCGGGAGTACCGAGAGCGCTGGGATCGAGGGGAAAAGACGCGGTCCTTGGTCATCCACAGCCCCCTGGCAGGCGAAGCGCTGCCGTTCGACTTGACCGAGCAGGTGGCCATGCCGGAGCACATTCGCTCGGTGAAGCTGGGGGACTTCTTCGACCGGCTTGATCCAAATCTACTACTGGCCCTGGATCGGGACCTGCTGGGCAAGCTCTGGCAGGTCTACAAGACGAAACCGCCCCAGCAAGGGGGCGTCAACGCGACCGCCGATTACCTGCTGGCCCATGTCTTCCAACTCTATCCGGAGAGCTGGCATACCGAACTCGCCCTTCTCGCCGCCCTCCTGGCCCACCACTACCAAGGACGCACGCTACCTAAAGCCCTGGTCGATCGGCTGGTGGCTAGGCTGTCCGCGCACTTCCCGGAATGGCCCCTCCAGGCGCTCTGGGCAAACAAGCTGACCTTCTATCGCTTCTTAGGCGAGCGCTGGCCGCTCTTCCTGGAGCGGGAGATCGCTGCTGCGCAGGGGCACCAGATACATGAGACCCCGTATGCGGCACTGGCGCTTGCCGTAGACGGCCCCGCCGACCTGCCCTTTGGAGAGAAGGAGGTCCGGGTCTACCTGGATACCCTCTTCCTGGAGGGTCTGGTACCGCCGGTGAAGAATGTGGATCAAAGGGCCATACCGGCCGACTGGATGCGGCTAGGCGTTGCCCCACTAACCGAAGAGGACCGGGTAGAACGCTTTCGAAGACAAACCGAGCGGCTGGCCGCCGAAATGCCCACCGCCGCCGATTCCCACCTGCACTGGCTCTCCTTCGGCCGTAAGGTGGGCGAATGGCTGGCTGCCCGGTGGCGCCTCACGCTCCCTACAGCGGTCGAGACGGAAGCTCAGGCGCTCCATGCAGAGGCGGAGCAGCGCTTTGCTACCTGGCTTACCGCCCGGTTCAACGGGCTCCTGAGCCTGCCGCCCGTCCCCCAACCGCTGGTAGTCCACCAGGTTGCCCCTCATATGGCCAAGGGCTGGGAGGCACAGGGCCGCCCCAAGCGGGCACTCATTGTCGTCGACGGGATGAACTGGGCCCAATGGAGCGTTCTACGCCGAGAGTTGGCACCCGCTGCAGATCAGCAGTTGCATGAAGGCGCCATTCTGGCGTTGGTCCCCTCCATCACCCAGGTCTCCCGGCAGGCTATCTTCGCCGGAGACCTTCCGTGGAGCTTCGCCAAGTCGATCCACACCACCGGCAAGGAGGAGACCCTCTGGCGCTCGTATTGGGAAGGTCAGGGCGCTCTTAAGCCGCAGGTTGGCTACCTCCTTTACGGCGACGGCGAGAGCGGAGTCTCCTTCCTGGGGCGGCTGGAGGATCTGACCTCCAGGCCCGCTACCCGCATCATCGGCCTAGTACTGGGTCAGATCGACCGGCTGACCCATGGCATTGCCGGTGTCATGTCGAGCCGCGAGTTGCAGAAGAGCGTGGCCGCCTGGGGTGAAAGCGGGTTGCTGCGGCAGGTGGTCGACCACCTCCTGGGGGCTGGCTACGAAGTGTGGCTCACGGCAGACCACGGGAACATCGAGGCGGTTGGCGTGGGTAACCCGGGGACAGGGCACCTTACAGAAGAGCGGAGCGAACGGGTCCTGGTCTTTAGCCATGCCAATCTCCGAGAGGCATGGGCCGCTAAGTTCCCGAACGCCATCCCCTGGGAGGGCGCCGGTCTACCGGATGACTACCTCCCGCTGGTTGCCACGGGCCTCGACGCCTTTACGACGACAGGGATGCATACCTTGAGTCACGGCGGAATCAGCATCGAAGAGATGATGGTGCCGTTCGTGCGAATGGAGCAGAAGCGATAATGCAGCGTACGATTGTTGGTTTCGACCGCCGATTGGATCTGGAATGGCTCGATGCAGCAGCCGCGCTCATGGCGGAGGGTAACACCGAAGCCGAGGTCCGTGGGCGGATGAGACAGATCCTAGCGGTATCACAGGGCCCTAAGGCGCTAACGAACACCCTCACGGTTCTTGGCCGCCTCTGGTGGCGGGCACCGGAGAAGTTAGCCCCCATGCAGGCCCGAGCACTAGCTCTACTCCCCCACGTGGAGCCCTCAGAACGAATTGCCGTCCACTGGTCCCTGTGTCTGGCAGTCTATCCCTTCTTTCTTGATACGGCCAGGTTTGCCGGTCGGCTCCTGAGCCTGCAAGGCGAAGTCAAGATGCAGCAGCTGGAGATGCGTGTCGCCGAGTTGTGGGGGGCACGGGCCACGATCCCCAGGGCGGTCCAGCGGATCACTCGTTCTATGGTGCAATGGGGACTGTTGCGTGATTCCGGGCAGGTCGGCGTGTTCACCCCTGCTCCGCAGATCCACATCAAGGGTGACCTGGGCGCGCTGTTGGTGGAAGGCCTGCTCCGAGGTCAACCAACAGGTGGTCTGACCCGTGAGCAACTCTATGGTCATCCAGCCTTCTTCCCCTTCGAAATGGATGTCCGACCCTACGACCTCAGACAGCGTGCGGAGTTTCAAGTGCTTCGTCAGGGTGTCGACGTGGAAATGGTAACGCTGAGGCAGGTCTAGAAGGCTCCATTCACTTGGACGACAACGCGACAAGACACGTCCCTCCAATCAACGGGGAGGGACGTGTCTTGATGTTCCGAGCCTTTAGGCTTCACAACTAACAGGGATGCTTTATCGTTCACCGCTGAGCTAAGGGCGGGAGTCAGCGAATAAAGAAAGCCCCTTCTGCCAGCGTCCCATTGTCAGAGAGGATGCGGAGTCGGTACTCTCCAGTCGGCAGCAGGGGAACTGGGTGTCTGTTCCAAACCACAGTGTAACCCGAGTTGGCCAGATCCATTGGCAACCGGTAGACCAGGGACTCACCCCCGTCCTTGACCGCCACCCAGGCCAGTTCGACACGTGAGGGCGCTGGTCGGCGAAGGTGAGCCACCCACGCCATCTCCTCGGCAAGGCCGAAACTCTCGCGGGGCTCGACCACGGAGGCAACCCCGCCGGAGACGTGATAGTCCCTCCCGAATTGGATATTTCCCGCCGCACCGCCTCCACTAAGCAGGAACGAGGCTGCAAACGGGATGACCGCCGCAGTGAACAACTTGGACACCTCCGTCCGTCCACGAAGGTGAAGAAACTCCAGTTCTCCGCGAACCAGCCCCACAACCGCCAATACCAGCAGGGCGAAGCCTGTGGTGGCCAGCCCCAGCTTTACGGACCCGATTGCTGACGTAGCTGGGCCGATCATCAGTTCGGCGATCCATTGCAGCCCAATCAGGCCGAATACGGCACCCCAAACAGGTCCATCCGGGAGTTCCAGGGCGAATGCGGCTGTCCAGAAGCCGGCATAGAGTAGCCCTAGGGGCCACGATATCTGAATGGTCGGGAAGATCCCAGCACCGAACAGCCAGAAGACCCCCTGCAACGACAGATATCCCAACAGGCCATGCGTCAGCCCCCGGTGCCAGTTGAGTGGCGGCGGCCAGCCTTTAGGAGGCAGTTCGGCGGTCAGACCGCAGGCGACGCAACGCTCAACCGCCCAGCGGTGGGTCTTGCCACACCGTGGGCACCTTTCGAAGGGCTCCGTGGGAGTAGGCACCTCTTTCGTTGCACCCGGCTCTACGGTTGCTGCCACGGAGACCTCTTGGACGGATGACTCGTTACCCAGGGGTTTCCCGCATGTGGAGCAGAAACGGGAGTCGTCGGGAAGCTCTTTGCCACAGTACCGGCAAAACATTGTTTCACCCCTTCTAAAGCAACCATAATTCCTCTTTACGGTGTGAACAGTAAATCACCTTCACAGCAACCTCAAAGTCCTTGTCACCCACCAGGCGCCCCAAGATCCACCTTCAGCACCTCCACCACCCGCTCCACCGTCTCCTTCGGCACCTGCTCCAGCAGGTAGGCCACCATGTCCTCCTGCCGGGACTGCCCAAACACCATGCGATACACCGCCAGCGACCGCCGCAGCGCCGTCAGCCGCTCCAGATCCCGACTCAACGGCAAACACGGCACATGCCGCTCAATCCGGGCCGGCCCGGGGTAGACCCAGTAGGGCACCAGGTCGCTCCCCTCCGCTGCCGCCGCCCCGAACATCGCCTCCCAGGGGTCACCCCCGGCCCGCCCAACCCCCGCGTAAGCCCCCGCCACGTTCTTCCGAATGGCATGCCCCTTATAGCGGTGCACCCGCCCCTCCCGCTGCTCCATGTCCACCGGGTTCGAGGGCAGGTCCCAATGCACCACCGCATGGCAGTACGGGTGGAAGTCGAGCCCCTCCTGCCCCACCGAGGTGGAGGCCAGCACAAACGGCCAAAACGGCGAGTTGAAGGCTCTCTGCACCTGGGTGTGGCGCATTGCCTTCCCGTCGTCTCCCTGCTCAACGCCATACCGTAGGGCGAAGCGGGCCCGCATGCCCTCCCGCTCCAGCTTCACGTCGCCGCCATTCACCCGAATCTCATCGGCAAAGAGCGTGACCGTGCGCAGGGTCACCGCCTCCA
>JBMONB010000032.1:0-19150 GCA_049325315.1 Bacillota bacterium
CATGGGCCGGCGTCGCCCGGCCGTACCACCGCGGGTCGTGCTTCAGGTTGGTCTCGATCTCCCCGGCCACCGCCCGCAGCAGGTCCACCTGCTCCGGCGCCGGCAGGGAGCGGAAGGGCGGCGGGGCCAGCGCCAGGCTGACCACCTGGGCCGCCTCCTTGCCCATCACCCCCAGCTCCAGCTCCTGGCCCAGGAACCCCACCCACGGGGCCTTGGCCCGCTCGGGCAGGTCCGCCCAGGCCTCCCGGGCCGCCAGGTCGATCACCTTCGTCTCCACCGGCTGCTGCCGGCTCCAGTCGATCAGCCCCTCGCCCAGCACCCGGTACATCTCCCGGGACTCCTGAGGGTCGAGGATCTCCCAGCCATCGGCCATCCCACGGGCCCATCGGCCGATCGTCCCGGCCGCCGCCAGGCGCTCCGCCTCACTCACCCGGGCCCACCAGCGGGCCGGCTCCTCCTGCCACATCGTCATCGCTGCCTCTCCTCCCCTACGCCATGTCCGACAGGGTGTTCATGAAGACATGGGCCAGCTGCTTCTCGTCCTCGCTGAAGCCCATCTCGGCCATCACCTGGTCCACGGGCTTGCCGTGGCAGACCTGGACCTCGCTCACCGTGTACAGGTCAACGTGGATCAGCGCCGGCGCCTGGGTCGCCTCGATCCAGAGCGTGTAGTAGCCGGGGTCCAGCGGACCGCCGGAGACCGGCTGCCCGGCCCCGTTGGTCAGGTCGACCGAGGCCGCCCCCTGCTCCTCCGTCACGCTCCACGAGACCTCGCCGGGTCCATCGAGGCCAAAGGTGTAGTTGTAGGTGTCGCCCACCGCCTGGGCCTCGAAGGTGATCGGGTGCATCTGCACGTTGGTCTGCGTCTCGCAGAACGTAAACGCCGCCCCGGTCTGCGTGATCCGGGTCAGGTCCACCTGGCTGAAGTCCTGCCGGTACTGGACCGCATCGACCGCCACCATCTGCCGCCAGTCCACCTCCACCCCGGGGGGCAGCCCCTGGGCCACCGCCTTGTACTGCTGGATCTGCTCCTCGCTCACCAGCGGAATTGTGATCGGCACCACGTGCGAGACGATGAACAGCGGCGCCAGGAGCAGGAGCACAAGGGCCACCACGAACCCCTGCCCCCTCCGGGACCCTAAAGCCTGAATCAGCCACAGAATCAGCCGTGCCTTCATAACACCCTCCCCGTCTTCTTCGCCCACGTCGCCGGGTCCAGGATCTGCAGCTGCCGCAGCGAGGCGACCACCTCCACATGGGCCCGCTGCTCACCGCAGATGATCAGCTTCTCCTCCCGCCGCAGCTTGCCGAGCAGGTCCATCTCGGCCTGCGACAGCCGCACCGCCTGGGCCACCTGCTCCAGCGCCTTGGGCTCCAGGTATCCCAGCACCTTGGTGGCGCAGTTGTTGATGATCCCCTGCGCATACTTCTGGGCCGCCGCACTCCGGCCGCTCAGCAGGTCCGCCGGGTCCTGGGTCGCCGTCTGGAACCGGCAGCGCCGCCGCCGGGCGCTCTTGGAGACCCGCCAGGTGAACTCCAGGGCGTCCTCCGAGTCGGCCAGGATCCCCAGCTCGTCGATATCGAGGATCTTCCACTCCCGCCAGTCCCGGTTGATCTCATCCCAGAGGAAGGTCATCGCCTGGAAGAAGACCGGACCCCTCGCCAGCCGGTGGCCCATCACGTCGTGGATATCGAGCAGCACGTACTGGTTGTCCAGATCGACGTTGGTGGGCTGGTCAAACATGCCGGCCAGGCTGCCGTAGACCCAGGAGTACATGACCGCCGCCAGCCGCTGGGTGACCGGATCGCCGGCTAGCAGGGGCTGCAGCTCCCGCCAGGTCGGCCAGTCCCGCCGGCCGAGGCGTGCAAAGTCGGTCTCGAAGGTGATCCCCCGCCGCTGGTAGCACTCAATCACCAGCGATTCGGCCCGGGAGAGCTCCACCGGGTTGGCGTCGGGCAGCATCAGGGTGAAGAGGATCATCTGCCGCTGGATGCTCGCCGCCAGGCCGTTGGCCGGCTCCTCCGCCTCCGCATCGAGGAAGAGGGATGGATCGAGCGGCGGCCGCCGGACCTCCATGGGGTTGATGTAGTTCCCGGCATACGGCGCAAGCCGCACCCGCTGGCCGCCCAGGTCCTGGCAGAGCCGGCCCTTGTCGCCCTCGATATCGATGGAGCGGATCGGAATCCCCCAGCTCCAGAACTGCGTCAGCAGCTCGTTGAGCGTGAAGGTCTTGCCGCTACCCGAGGTCCCGATGAAGACCGAGTGGGCGTTCATCAGCTGCCAGGGGTCGATCAGCACCAGGTTGCCGGTGTCCTTGTTGATCCCCATTACGAAGCCCCGCCCCTGGGTCAGCTCGGCGTTGGCGTAAGGGAAGGCGGCCGGGACCGACTGCGCCGGGATATTCCGCCGGGCGATCGCCCGCAGCGGGTCCTGCGCCACCGGCAGGCAGGCCAGGAGGCCCCGGGGCTGCTCGGTGAAGCGGAGGGGCCTGGCCCGCATTCCCTTCCCCCGGAGGCGGCCCTGAATCCGCCGGGTCAGCTCCTCCAGCTCATCGAGGCTCTCGGCCCGCAGCAGGAGGTACATCGACAGGTCGAGCACGTTGTGGTTCTCGCCGGCCAGCTTCTTCAGCAGCCGTTGGGCGTCCCGGAGCCTCGCCTTCGTCGCCTCCTTCTCGTACTCGGAGAGCGTCCCGGCCAGCCGGGCGTGCATCTCGCCGATCGAGTTGCTGATCTCCCGCTGCAGCTCCTCGCTGTCGGTGGGGTGGATGTGCTGGACCACCATCACCCGCCGGTCGATCCGGTAGAGGTCGGCGAAGTGGGCCGGGGTGACGTGCCGGGGGTAGCGGGTCATCACCAGCACCCGGCAGAACCGGGGGCCAACCCGGAAGAACTGGGCCGGGCTGAAGTCGAACCCCTCGGGCGGGGTGATCCGGTCGAGCAGGCCGGACTCCATCAGGCGGATGGGGTTCGCCTCGGCCTCCTCGGGCCGCAGCAGCTCCAGCCAGACCTGGGCGGACTCGGCGGGGTCCAGCTCCTTCACCGGCAGCCCACAGTGCTCCAGGCCGGAGCGGACCAGCTGGACCCGCTCGCCCAGGGGCAGCTCGTTGGCCTGCGCCCGCGGGGCCGGCCCGGGAATCACCACCAGGTTCCGCCACTGGACCAGGTGCCGCTCGTGGATCAGGGTCTGCACATGGTCCAGCTTGTCGGCCAGCAGGCCCGCCCGCTGCTGGTTCGGGTCGTCGGCGATCTGGCCGATCACCTCAGCCTCGTAGAGGCTCAGGTCCAGGGGAACCGGCAGGGTGAGCCGCATCACCGGGAAGCGCAGGCCGTTGTAGAGCTCCTCCTCGGCCTTGAGGATGCGCTTCCGCTCCTGGTTGGAGCGAAGCCGGAGATGCAGGCTGCCCACCGCCAGGAGGCGGATCTCCCGGCCATCCGCCGGCTGGAGGCCCCGGCCGGGGCGCTCCGCCACCGGCAGCCAGCCCTGGGCCGTCACCTCGGGGCGGGGTTTACGCAGCGCCTTCAGGCTCAGTGCCATGCTCGGTCCGCACCTCCTTCTTGAACCGGCCCTGGCTGCGGCCGTGCCGGCGGATCTCCAGGCCCACATCGAGCAGGGTCTGGTCGTCGCCCATCAGGGGGAAGCAGCAGGCCGCCGCATAGACGGAGGCCAGCAGCACCGCCAGGGCCATCGAGCCGAACAGGGTCACCCGGTAGAGCGCCAGCACGGCCGCCAGGGCGATCACCGGGGCCAGGGCCAGCCGCTTCAGGTGAACCGGCCCCAGCATGAACAGCCGGTAGCTGGTCTGCACGTTCTGCGGGAAGAAGAACTCCTCGTCCACGGTTCATCCCTCCTTACGCCTTGATGGCGGCCCGGGCCATGTAGCGCATGGCGGCCATCCGGCCCATGTTGCCGACCGCATTCACCACCGCCCCGCCGGCGCCGACCTGGTAGACCATCTGCCGGGCCCACCGGGGGGTGTTCCAGAGCACCCAGAGGAAGCCCAGGGAGGCAGCTCGGGCCATCATGTCCATCGGGCCGGCCCCGCCGTACTTGCGGATGAACAGGAGCAGGACCAGCATCTGAATGATCGGGGTGAGCACCAGGGAGACCACCTCCCGCACCCAGACCGCCCAGGTGGTGCCGCTGCCCTCCCGCATCAGGCCGGCGGCCATGAGGGGGCCGACGCAAATCAGCACCGTGAACTCGGCCATGATCACCACCCGCTGGATGGAGAGGATGATCGCCCCGACCAGGAAGACCAGAGTGAGGATCACCGCTGTGGTGGGCCCCGCGGGGGGCACGAAGAAGAACGCCTCAAACAGGTTGATGTCGATCCCCACCGCCGCCAGCAGGTTGCGGGCGTGCTCGGCCAGGGTGCCGATGAACCAGGCCACCAGGGAGGTGCCCGTGACGGCCGCCCCGGTGATGATCGTCCGGCGGACCAGGGTCTCGGGGGCCATGGTGGCCGCCCCGTCCATGCGGGCAAAGGTCTCATGAAGGGCCTTCCACGCAACCACTGCCGGCAGGAAGCCGATCGCTGCGGCCACGGCCACCTGCGTCAGGGTGACTACTACGGGATCCTCAAGCACCGCCAGGGGCGGGGAGAACAGGCTGGAGAACCAGGTCCAGGCCTGATTGGACCACTCCCCCGTCATCTTCTTGATGATGTGAAGGAGAATCGAGTACGCCGTATCCAACACCCATTCCATCGCTATTCCACCTTTCGGATGACCCAGCCGCCGCCCTCACGGACGAAGTGCCAGACCGCTGTGCCAAGCGGGTTGGTCCGCTCGTGGTCGCTGTAGAGGCTGATCTGAAGTAGCGCCGCATCGTCCCGCTTCACCTCGGCCCGTACCTCATAGGCCACGGCGTTCCCCCGGCCGGTCACGTTGTCGAGGTACTGCTCCATCCAGCTCGGCGAGTGCTCCCAGACTTCCCGGCCGCCGTGGAAGTACCGCGCCGCCTCCCCCACCTGCCCCCTGTAGGCCGCTTGGAGCACCTTCTCCACCGCCTCCTCGGGGGTGGCCGCCATCGGGGCCGCCTCGGTCATCCAGGCCCCGGCCAGCCCCAACAAGGCCAGCTTGATTCCCACCAGTACGAGCACCAGGCCAAAGGCTATCTTGCGGTTTACACGAACCCCCTCGTCTGGACTGTTCATCCCTGAAACTCCCCTTTCAGTGGGCAACCCCTCCCGGTCAAGGGAGGGGTTGCTCTCATTTGTCATCCGCCTTCTAGGTGAGCGCCGAGCCCGCAATCGCCACCAGCAGCGAGGCCCCGGTACCCACTGCCGTCAGCTTCAGCACCTCGACGATCTGGTTGTTGGCACGGGCCATGCCGTCCTCTTCGCCCATGGTCTTGGCCATCTTCCGCTTCACCGCCAGCCCGGCCACCGCCAGGCCCCCCGCCGTGGGGATCAGGCCGCTCACGATTGTCGCCGCCTTGGTCAGAAACTCGGTCAGCTGGGTCTTGGCATCATCCAGCGGATCAGCAAAGGCCACGCTGCTGAGCAGCAGCACGAACAGGCACGCATACCCACCAAGCCAGATGAAACGGGTCCACTTCGACATCTCGACTCCTCCTTTGTCTTTTCACGCCAGCCAGGCCGGCCGGCTCTCCCCCTCGTCGTCGTCCTTCCGCCCCACCTCCGGGAGCGGCGCCGGGTCCTCGGGCCGCCGGGCCACACGGTGCGCCTTCGGGTGGCGCAACTTCCGCCCGGCAGCCCCGGGAACCTCATCAATCGGGTACTTGGATAGCCGTGCGGGGGGCATCCCCCGCTGGATCAGCAGGAGCTCATCCTGCCCGAGTCCCTCCTCCCCCTGCCCCTGCACCTCGTCGGGCAACATCAGCGCCCGGCTGGTGTAGTGGTGGCTCTCGCTGCTGCTGGAGCCCTTCTCGGTCGCCGTCGAGCTGGTGCTAGTGGTCTTGATCGTCGCCGTACCCAGCCGCTTGGAGAGCCATTCAGCGGTCTCCTGGTCGTTGGCGGCTAGGGCGAGTATGGTGTCGGCACAGCCGGTGATCGTGTTCCAGGCCTCGCCATAGCCCGCTTTGAGCTGGCCCATGGTCTGGAGGATCATCTCCACCAGCAGCCCCCGGCTGCGAATCGTTGCCAGCCGCTTCTCCAGGTCCGGAATCCGGCCGATGTTGGCCATCTCCTCCAGCATCAGCCGCACCTCGTGCTGCAGCCGGCCGCCGTTCTCATCCGCCTCGGTGATCAGTTCCTGAAACGCCTGGTCGAAGAAGAGCGAGGTAAGTGCCTGGTAGGTGGAGTGATGGTCGGGGATGATCACGAAGAGCGCCACGGGCCGGCGGCCGAGATCCCGGAGGTCGAAGTCGCTGGCCGCGGTGAGGGCGGCGATCTCGGGGCTGGCCCAGAGCTGCAGCCGCACCGCAAAGCCGATGAAGACACCATCCCGGGTCTTGTCGGAGAGGCTGGCGATCTGGCCGTAGAGCCGCTGCGCCGTGGGATCGACCCCCGGGGCCTCGAAGACGGATGCCATCAGCTCCGGGTCCCGGGCGAAGCGGTTGCCCAGGTGGAGCACCGCCGCCATGTGCTGGTACTGGGGCTCCAGGCAGGTCCTGGCGTACCAGATCAGGCAGGCCAGCAGGGAGCGCTCGGCGTTGGTCCAGAAGGCATCGCCGGCCACCTGAGTCCCCGATGTGTTGGCGATGATCGTGTTGGCCAGCCGGAAGGCGTCCTCCACGGTGCGCACGTAGTCCATCGGGTTGTAGCGGTCGCTGGCCTGCGGGTGCAGGAGGTTAACTGTCCGGATCTCCCACCCCCTTTCCTGTAGAAACTCGGCCATGTTCAGGTGCAGCTCGCCCTTGGGGTCTGTGATGAGCAAGCTGCGGTGTGTGTCGACCTGCGCCGCATGGACCAGGTTGGGCAGCGAGTAGCGGCTGGTCTTGCCGCTCCCCGGCGGGCCCACGATCAGCACGAACCGGTTCCGGGTCCGGCTGGCCCAGGGGAAGATGACGGGCCGCCACCGCCCCTTCTGCTTCAGCCGTCCCAGCACCGCCCCGGGGCCCTGGTCCGGGAAGGCGGCCAGGATCTCCTCCGGCTCCGCCCACCGGCCGGTGCCGTGGCTGCCGTAGCGGCTGGCCACCTGGGGCCGGGTCGCCTTGGTCTTGATCTCCAGCGCCCCCCAGATCGCCAGCGAGGCCAGCAGCCCGGCCATGCTGAGCAGGTAGGTCTGCACCTGCCGCTCGGTGCGGATCAGGGTGAAGACCACCGCCGGCTCCAGGGCCACGGCCCGCCACCAGGCCCAGGCCTCCGGGGTGCCGTTGTGCTTTGCCAGCACCAGCAGCGCCAGGGCCAGCAGCCCGAGCAGGTAGGCCCCCACGTAGAGCCCCAGCACGACCACCGCCACCCGCAGCGCCACCAGCCTCCACTGCATTCCTTCACCTCCCTATCGCTCACGGTCGTCGTCTCCACGCAGCCAGCGCTGGTGCGCCCGGTCGCTCTCCCGCTCCCGCCGCCGGCGCTCCTGGTCGATCATCTGCCACAGGCTCCGCATGAAGCTGTCGCCCATCGACAGCGCCCGCTGGGCCCGGATTCCGCCGGCCCGCTCCAGCGCCCTCGCCTGCGCCCGGTGGTAGGCCAGGACCCGCCCGGTGATCTTGCGGAACTGGCGCAGGTCCTCCCTCGTCAGCCGCAGCTTCCGCCGCCGGCCGTCCTGATCCTCATAGACCGCCTTCACGATCACATGGCAGTGCGGATGGGTCGGGTTGTCGTGCTGCGAGGCGATCCAGGTCAGCTTCCGGCCGGTCTCCTGCTCGTAGGTCCGCATCACCTCCCTGGTGACCTCCCGCCAGTCGGTCAGGCCGCATCGGTCGTACTCCTCCCGGCTCAGCGAGAGCAGGCAGTGGAACGCCTTGGGGGCCTTGGGGTGGCGGGTCAGCCGGTCGGGTAGGTCCCGCACGAACTCCCGCACATCTGCATGGTCGGTGTCGGGGCCAAAGGCCCCCTTTTGCTTGCCCTCCAGGTCCTTGGACCGGAAGGCGACGTAGCGGATCATCTGCTCGGCTCCCCGGACGGTCTTGGTGTTGCGGATCACCCGGAAGAACGGCGTAAAGCTGCGTCCGGGGCCGGCCTGCCACCGGGGTGCCATCGTCCCCTACCCCTCCCCCGCTGGCCGTTAGTCGTCGTCCATCTCCGCCTTGGGCTGCCGCTTGAACTCCTTGATGGCGTAGGTCCAGCCCTGTTCCCGCCAGGTCTCCACCTTGCCGGGCGGTATGCCCGCCTCGGTCAGGAAGTTGAGCCAGATGTATTGGGTCCGCAGCACCTCGTAGGCGGCTCGGGCCATCATGGTCCGCAGCCCGGCCTCCAGCCGGCGGTGCCGCTCCTGGATCACCCGGTCGATCTCCGGCAGCCAAGTGCGCTCGGTCTGCTGGACCGAGTCCTCGGCCAGCTGGTTGAGCATCGCCTGCTCCAACATGTGTTGAACGGTCATGCCTCGACGTTTGGTTAGCTGTGAATATCGACGGTACATCGCTTCATCCACCCGGATGGATCGCTCGATCTTCCCGGGCCGGGGGTCTGCTCGCTTGGATTTGCTGCTCATCCCCTCTGGCGTCGTGCCGCACCTCCCTTCCCTGTAGGCTTGTGGCGTTTCCGGTGGCCACCCTCTTCCCTTGGCGTCGCCCTCCAGCCCTTGCCGCCGTAGGCGTTACAGCGGCCAGGTGGCCGCTTCTATCCTGCGAGCACGCTCTCCCCGATGCCGGCAGGCCAGGGGAGGGCGTGCGGAGGCGGGAGGGTCAGGGAACCGGAGGGGGTTCCCTGTCTCGGCTCGGGTGCCCGGCCAGGCCCCTATGGGACCACCGCCCCGATCTCGGCAGCACAGCGCCGGCAGATCGGCCGCCCGGCGAAGTGGAGAATCGCCTCCAGGTCGCCGCAGAAGATGCAGGTCCCGCCGGGGGTGTACCGCTGCATCAGGAGCGATCCATCCCGGCCCGGGATCAGCTCCATGAAGAGCCCTTCCCGGATGTCGTGGCAGCGCCGCCACTCAATCGGCAGCACAACCCGCCCCATCCGGTCGATCTGGCGGACGAACCCGCTCAGTGTCGCCATCGTCTTCCCTCCCTTCCTGTGTCGTAAGAACCACCAACCGAATAGCGTTTCGCTGTTTGTATGGCGATTTGTTGTATGGAAGGTGCGGATTTGGGGCAAACTGGTGTGGTTCCCAGGGGTAGTATAGCAAAACGAAATGAAGTTGCCAAGAGGATAGCGTTATCCTGCGGGGAAGAAAGATAGCAGGGCGACAATCATAAAACGTTTTGAAATGAGGTGAGTGCTGTCGACAGCCTGTACAAGCAGATCGGCGAACGCATCAAGCAGGCCCGGGAGGACCGGGGCTGGACCCAGGCCCAGCTTGGCGAAGCGCTCGGATACTCCCAGGCCACCATTGGTAATTACGAGCTGGGCCGGCGCCACGTCGGTCTGGATGATCTGTACAAGATCGCCGACGCCCTGCAGAAGCCCTACGCCTACTTCCTCGGCGTCGACCGCCAAGTCGAGGAGGAGACCAGGCGGGAGTTGGAGCAGAAGGTCCGCCGGGATATGGCCGACCTGGTTGGGGTGCGGATGCTGCCGCTGGTTTCGACCCCGGTCGCCCATGATGCCCCGCTGACCGAGGAGTTGATCATCAGCCTGATGCCGGTAGCCCGGGAACTGGCCCCCGGGGCTGACATGGTCTTCTCCCTGGCCGGCGGGGGAGGGTCGGGGCCATTTGGCCGTGAGGACTACATCTTCGTGAACCGGGCGGCGGCCAGGCGGCCGGGCGAGGTCTGGGTGATCCACGCCGGCGGCCAGGTCGATCTCGTCAAGCTGACCGCATCCGGTGAGGTTCGCTCGCTGACGGGCTGCCACCATGGGCCCGAGACCCCCCAGACACTCCTGGGAGCCTTCTCCGGCCTCTACACCGCAAGCCCGCCGGCTGCGGTGCAGGGAGCACCACCTGAGAGCGAGCCCCCCATCTGGGCAGATCTCGATCCGGCTGATCAGCAGCAGGTGACCCAGTTCGTCGAGTTCCTGCGGGCGAGGAAGGGACCGCAGAAGTGATCAAGCCAATGACAAAGGCGGCTGACCAGGTAACTCCTGATCGGCCGCCTCGCTTCTTGCCTATTCGACCTTGGTGATCAGCCACTTCCGCCCATCCCGGGAGAAGTGCCAGGTCATGGTGCGCAGGCCTTCCTTCTGTTCTGCGTTCTTGTAGGTGGTGAACTGGATCAGCACCGTGGACTCCCCGCGGTCCAGCCGGTCACGCACCTTGTAGTGGTTGGCCTGCCCGTTGGCGCAGAGATCATTCACGAAGCCCCGCACGAACTGCTGGTCCCGGTCCCAGAGCCCAGGCCCATTCTCGAAGTTCTGGGCCGCCGCCTTGTACTCACCGGCCCGGCACTGGCTGAGCACCAGGTCGATGAGCTGCTCCGGGGAGCTGTTCTTGCCCGAGGTACACCCAGAAACCAAGGCCACCAAGAGAATGGCCGAAGAGACCGCCAGACCGAGCCGCTTCATCCGTGAGCCGATCCCCCTAAGAGTCAAGTTGCAGGTGCGCAGAGCCTATCGCCCAAAGGACATGGACGAGATGGCGCTTTCGGTGAACTTGGGTCCGTTCTCGGCCATCGCCGAGGGAGCCACAACCAGGACCGTCAAGGCGAGGATCACCAGGAACAGAACACGTCTCATAACTGTCTCCCTCCCGCTGTGCAAAGGACGGACCACTCAGTCGCTGGCGCGGTTCGTGGCCTCTTCGGCCAACTCGCTCCGGATCTTGGTCTCCAGGTCGACGCAGAGCCCAACCAAGTGGGTCTCCTTGGCGGCCAGGGCGATGGCCAGGGCCTCCTGGACCCAGCGGCGGGCCGGGTCGAGCTGCTTCTGCTGGAGCAGCACCTGGGCCGCCACCCACCGGGCCGACGCTTTGTTGCCCTCGGAGACCGTGACTCGCTCTTCGAGCACGGGTGTGAGGTAGCCCATGGCCGTGCTCACGTCGCCCAGCACGCAGTGCAGGAAGCCCTGGAGGATCAGCTGCTCGGTGGCGAAGTCCTCGGGTGCGTCGTGGTAGCTTGACCCGTAGTTGATATGTGTCCGAGCCTCCTCGGCTTTGCCCAGCACAAGGAGCAGCCAGGCGATGTTCTGGTGGGTGTCTGCTACGTCCCGGATCGCCTGTCGGTCCAGGAAGCACCGCAGCGCCTGCTTGTAGGCGGCGACGGCCAGGGGGTACTGCTTCTCCTGCCGGTAGAGGAGCCCCAGGTTGTAGTGGGCCCGCCCCTCGAAGCGGCCGGCCTCTGTGTATCTCGGCAGGTGCATCAGGTACTCCTCCAGGTGGCGCCTGGCCTCTGATCGGTTGCGCAGGACCATGTAGACGCCACCGAGATCGATCTGGATGCACCCGACTGTGTCCCAGTCGCCGGCTCGGAGTGCGTAGGGGAGACCAACCTCGAAGTACTGAACACTGCTATCAAACTGACAAAGGCCGATGCTTGCCCGGCCAATGGCCCGGTAGACTCGGCCTAGAGTGTGGTCGTCCAGGTCGGGTAGGCGGAGAATGCCCTCAGCCTCCCGCCTGAGTTGAACCCATTCCTTCCGTGCCAGCAGGTTGTCCAGTCGGCGAAGCATGGAGTCACCCCCCTCAGTCACCCTCCCTCACATAGTACCATAAATTCCCATTAATGACAACCACCAATTTCGGGGCTCGCATTTCTCTGTGAGCTAAATCCTTGGGCCATGGTAGCGTCAAACCACCCTCCAGCCGCAATCCTGGGCTGTCGCAAGTAGTCGGTGACGAACATGCCACGAGAGCACCAGAAGTGTCGCACCACACGCTCCTTCTGACTTGCCTGCTCCAAGAGTTCGCCACCCCTAAGGTCGGTAGACGGCATGACACGTCAGTCCGATCAAAAAGCCCAGGGCTTGGACCCCGGCCTGGGGCCAAGCCCTGAATATTAGATCCTCGGTCTTTCCTCAGTCTGCGCCCAGAAAGAGCCCTGGACCAACTCTGTACACTGTGTGAAATTTGTTATAAGCGTGGTATTATTACTTTATACAGACCTTGGATGAGGCATTTGTCTGTGTATAGTCAGGAGGGGTGCTCGTGCGCATGTCCCGCATTCAGATCGAGAACTTCCGGACTTTCCACCGTTTGGACGTTTCGGTTGGACAGCATCTCGTAATCGTAGGCGAGAACAAGATCGGGAAGTCTAACCTACTTCACGCCCTGCGGCTCGTTCTGGACCCCGAACTGCCTGACTCTGCACGGAATCTGGTAGCAGACGATTTTTGGGATGGTCTCAAGGCAGCGGGTAGCCCTGTAGCACGTGGCGAGAAAATAAAAATCTCCGTCGACCTTACTGATTTCGAGGGCAACAATAATATTCTGTCTGTTCTTGCAGAGCATGTGATCCAAGCGAACCCTCTGGTGGCAAGACTCACATACCTTTTTCGTCCACGCCTCGACCTGGGCGAACCGCCTAAGAAGGAGTCAGACTATGAATTCGTAGTCTATGGTGGCGATCGAGAGGACTGCACGTTCGGATATGAGCTAAGGAAACGGCTACCCATGACCGTACTTCAGGCCTTACGGGACGCTGAAGGTGACTTAGAAAGCTGGCGTCGTTCTCCTCTGAGACCACTTCTCGATAAGGCAGCCGGAAGCATCGAACGGAGTAAACTCGAGACTGTGGCTAGTCAAGTTACAACCGCCGCAAATGCTGTATCACAACTCAATGAGATCAAAGATCTATCCAAATTGATAGCCAAGCGGATGCGTGATATGGTGGGCAGTCAAGCGCTACAGACTAGCTTCGGCTTTACTCCTACCGACCCGGATCGTCTAATCAGGGAACTCAGGCTGATGATTGATCAGGGACAGCGCGGAGTGGGAAGGGCCAGTCTTGGTTCAGCCAACCTGCTCTACATCACACTGAAGGTCCTCGAATATGAGGAGTTGGTCGAAGAAGGAAAGCGGGATCACACCTTTCTCGCAATCGAAGAGCCCGAAGCGCACCTTCATCCCCATCTTCAACGGCTAGTCTATCGGGATCTTCTTCAAAAGAGGTCTCATCTCGCCGGGAATAGCTCTAGGGACAGCAGAGCCCCGCAAACGCTTCTCCTTACGACGCACTCACCTCATATTGCAAGCGTGGCACCGGTCAGATCTCTTTTGCTTCTGCGCAAGGCCGCTGGTAAAGCTAGTACTGAGGCCGTCTCCACTGCAAAGGTTTCCCTAGACCAGAAAGACGAGGCAGATCTCGAGCGATATCTCGACGTAACACGTGGCGAAATGCTTTTTGCGAGGGGAGTTCTCCTCGTGGAAGGAGAAGCCGAGGAGTATGTCGTCCCAGTTCTGGGGCGAGAGCTCGGTTATGACTTTGACGCTCTGGGAATAACCGTCTGCAACATTAGGGGAACCAATTTCGAACCCTACGTCAAGTTCTTGGGGCCTCAAGGACTTGGTATTCCTTTCGCCGTGATCACGGACTTTGACCCCCAGGAGGACGGGACTAACCTAGGCGAAAAGAGGGTTAAGAAGATCCTCAAGCACCTAATGGAGCCTTCCGCACACGCCAAACTTAGTGTGCGAGGAGTGGCCTCAGAAGCATCAAAATATGGAGTATTCCTAAATCAGTACACCTTTGAGGTTGACTTGTTTAGGTCAGGTCGTCACAAAAGCATGTGCACTACGATTTCCGAACTGACAACCGTCGCTGCCGCCCGAGGTCGCGCGGCCTCTTGGAAAGCCGATCTTAAGAAGATGACCCCCACGCAGTTCCTGAAGGATATTGAAAAGATCGGTAAAGGCAGATTCGCCCAGCGCCTGGCTTCACGAATCTCTGGTAGGGCTTGCCCATCGTACATCCAGGAGGCTATCAAGTATGTTGCAGCCAAGTGTGAGCCTCGATAGGCCTGCATATGTTGTTGCGGCTGAGCAACTCCGTGGCAATAAGGGTCAATGGCGGGCCTATGAATCAGACGGCAATTGCGTTGTGCTTGCTGGTCCTGGGAGTGGTAAGACTAAGACGCTCACCATCAAACTTGCTCGAATGCTTGCTGAGGACATTAGACAGCCGAGAGGTCTCGCCTGTGTAACCTATAGTAACGAGTGTGCCCGCGAACTAATGCGGAGGCTTGAGACACTTGGTATATCTGAATCTCGAAGAACGTTCATAGGGACCGTCCATGGTTTCTGCCTTAGAAACATAGTCATTCCATACGCCACCCTCGGAGGTATTTCTCTGCCCACTCCTATTACAGTTGCCGACGAGTTACAGCAGTCTGCTTCCCTCCAGGCAGGGATAGCATCTTTGGGTATGACGGCCTCGGAGAGCAGTCTGCGAGTTGACCTGGACTACTACCGTCGAACCTACATCGATCGTAACTCCCGCTCCTGGAACACCGATCCATCATTGGCCCGCCTTGTGGAGGCATATGAGTCCAACCTCCGCAAGAACGGTCTGATAGACTTCGATGATATGACCCTTTTCGGACTTCAACTGGTCGAGACGCACGAGTGGATACGCAAGGTGATAAAGGCCCGGTTCCCGGTCCTAGTAGTTGATGAGTACCAGGACTTGGGGCTTCCCCTGCATCGTCTGGTTCTCGCTCTAAAGGCTTCAGGAGTGCGCATATTTGCTGTAGGGGATCCCAATCAGTCCATTTATGGCTTTACCGGTGCCAACCCACAACTGTTAGAGGAACTCGCTAACGAGGACGATGTTACAAGGGTCTCCTTGAAACTTAACTACCGGTGCGGGGGCAAGATTGTTGAGACATCACAGGTAGTCCTGCAGCGTGACATGGGATATTCGGCAGTGTCGGAACACGAAAGTAGCATTGAGATCCATGCGTGTGGTGTCGGGACCGAATCTCAGGCGGAGTATATCTGTAACGAACTCATCCCGGAAATCCAGAGTAGACGTCCCGGTATTCGGTTGGGTGACATAGCGCTTCTCTACATGGATCGATACGATGGTGACATTCTTGCCAGATACGTTCGTGAAAAAGGCTGGAGATTCGTCCGCTCTGATAAAGGCGCACCATATCCCAAAACCCCACTGAACGCTTGGCTTGAGGACTGTGCCGCCTGGTGTGCTTCCGGTTGGAGAACGGGTAACCCAAGACTAAGCAGCATCCTTAGCACTTGGGCCAGGTTAACAGGGCAAGGACAAGACGACAGCACTCAGCGCTCCAGTAAGAGTCGTGTGGTCAGTTTCCTGTGGTCGGAGCGAAATCCCGATACTCCCCTGGGTAAATGGCTTCGTAGGTTTGCAGACAACTGCCTATCGGATTACCTAAACTCTGGTCTCGCCTCCCGTGACAAAGAAGGGTTTGAGACTCTCGTGTCTGCATGCCTGACGGGAGCAGACCTAGAGACATTCTCGATCTCTGACTTGGGGGGACAGCGGGGGGCCAGTGATCATCTGAACTTAACTACTCTGTACAGCGCTAAGGGTCTGGAATACGATGTGGCCATTCTGGTCAGTATGGAACTTGGGAAGATACCCCGGGAGTTCAGACCAACAAGTAAACAACTAGAGGAAGCCAGAAGGCTCTTCTATGTTGGACTGACACGGGCTCGTTACGAGGTTCATATAACGTACGCAGTTGAACGCTGGAGCAAGACGAAAGGAAGATACTACCCTGTTACTCCTTCGCCACTGGTTCGGGAGATATGGGACCTATGCACGTGAAAAGGTGATTGTTAGAGGGCGCGCCAAATCGGTGCGTAGAAAGTGGCTCAAGATCGGGCCCTGGATGTCCAGGCGTGTCATTATTAAAGACTTCTTCCGCTGTAATGGACCTAGCCACACTCTGCACACCCTACTCAAGCTTCAACGGGGCATACCGCAATGGCACCTGACCTCAGCACGGATTCGCGAGATATATCCTTTAGCTATGGCCTGGACGAAGCAAGAGGGATACTTGGGGTTATCAACGCGATCCGGCTGTTCGTTGAGCGCCGGAGCAGGGTTTCTTTCAGGTAAGGCGACCGCCGGCCCGACCGGTGGCCACCCGGGATAGGTGAGGGGCAAGACCCAGACAACGCAACAAAGAAGCGGCCGATCAGGCGTTCTCCTGGCCGGCCGCTTTGGCGTCGGTTCCTACTCCCGCCCTTGTGCTCAGCCACTTGCGCCCTTCCCGAGCCGAAGTGTCAGCCACCGACCATCGGCCAGTTGGGGTGATTGTCCGCTAGACCGCTGTTGTCTGACGTAAGTCACTAGCATCGGGTCAACATGAATGATCGCTGCCTAGATGCCGCTGCTGGGGTATCAGTCCTTGTAATCTGAAGATCAACCTGGATAGAGTTCTCTTCCACCAGTGTGAAGATCCACAGTTCTTTGTAGTCATTCTCTTGCTCCAGGAATCTAAATGATTCAGTCTCGTGCGAAGATGATATGATTCGGTCAACCCTTGGAAAAGCTGGCATCCGACCATTAGTCTCTTCGAATAGCCTAACCCTCCACTTCCCTCTAGAATTCCCACGGACTTCTAGTCGGTACCTTGTTCCTTCATTACTACGTCCTTCGTACGTTCCACTCCAGGCAACCCGATGAGGAGTAGGTGGAGCAAGCAAGCTATCATGGGAATCAGCGAGCGAGAGGTGCGTGTGGTAGCGAACCGCCAGAATGGCAATCGTATGATCCGGTTTTATTTGCATTACTAGGCGGACTTCTCCGACTCTGTGTGCGAAAAACTCCCCACCCTGAGGGGCGGAAATATCGAGAGGTTCGAAATCCGTTTTGGAAAAGTTGCCATCTTGCATTAAGCGCAGATAGTCTAGCACCGCATCTCGATGGCCACCTCTTAGGTCTGACAGGAAGGTCACGGCATCTCTGGTCAGGTACACGATCACGCTCTGGAATGCCGATCTAGAGGAGGGGCTATTAGTCACCTTTGTCGTCCTCCTCCCGTCCCCGCCACGTTTTGAGGAACTCTGTGAGACTAAGAGACGCTGGCTTATTAGCACCCAAGAGTGCAGCCACTTGGTCTTGAAGCCTGTTCACGTGATCCTCTATCTGCTTGATTCTCTCTCCATGGTGACCGTACCCTGAGACGCGGTCATATAGGTTCTTGCCAATGACGACAGCTAGAACCCGATTCCTATCATGTGAGTAAAGGGATATCTCGGTGCTCTTGCCGGCGTCGCTTGGGTAACCACCCACATCCATCCAAGAAGGCATTAAAAGCCTCATTCAGTACGTTGATGGATTGGGACTCGAAATGTATCTTGTTCCCATTGCTGAAATTATCCCTAATATGCTTGAAAGTGGCGATTATGAGCATTAACCCTTCTCCAGCCTCTGCATCCAAGTAGACCAGAGCGTCCCCCCCGATGGTCTCGTAGATTCTCAAGGAAATCTGATTGGGCATCTCCTTGGAGATCAAACTAAGATTGAATATCATCTCCTTGGTCATGATCTCAAAAACCCGTCGCCTGGCTTGAAGGCTTGGGGCACGCTCAGTCCAGTACCAAACCAGTACACCCAGGATGACCGTGGTTGCCCAACCATCAAATGCGGTCTGGGGCTGCAGCAGTGGTTCCCAGGTTACCGTCAGCTGGCGTAACCAGCAGAGAAGTATCTCTAACGCCTCATCCATGTCCAATCTCCTTTCCCTCTTACGTTATTACGAGTGTGGTTCTGGATTTGTTCGAACCAATATCAATATGTGTACATCCGGACTACATGCTTGACTACATTCCAAAGTTACAATTCGGTTTTCGGACAAAGCACGTGAGACCTGTGGAAGACGATTCGGGGCAATCATAGAGCCTACAAGCAATGGATCTGGCTTCAAGGTAACTAGGCTACCTGTTCCCGACACGTTGTTGCAGGTAAACGAAGCTCTTCGAAAAAGTTGTCATCAAGGTCCGGGCCAAGACGGTCCGCAACAAGTGGCTGAAGGTCGACGGCAAGGATGTCACCCCGCCCCCCCTCTTCTGCCCGGAGTTTACCGACGTGCAGGAGGTCGAGGGGCTCGACATTCCCGAAGAAGACGTCATGAAGAAGAAGGACTGGTAAGTGGTCCACCACAGGCTGCATGCAGTGTAGCCGCGACGGCCGAGCAGGTCACTCCTGCTCGGCCGTCGTTCTATTCTCTGTTCGCGCATCGGCCAGTAACGACTGCATCCCGACATTCGCGAACGACCAGGCGGGCGCCCTTGGAACGTCATACCCCCTGGGAGCCAGTCGGGGTAGTCAGCATGCCCCGCCCATTTTGCACGAAGTCGGGTGGAGTTTGTCTATTTACCAAGCCATTTCATGTCCCTCGGCAGGTGGTCTGGCATTTTTCCGCCGCGCGCCCCCCTGATTTGACCGAAGACCGGCTCAACTTTCGGGGTTAGGCCATTTCCACGCGTACCAGGCTATTAGTAATAGACACACGATCTCAATAGCTGCTATGAAAATGTAATGAGGATATGGTGATCCACCACCGACAACAAACAGGATAGTAATTACGCTTGCGATGATGTTAGTCCACCGATTCACCTCATATTTCAATACTCGGGAGAGGAAGATCATAACAATCGGAATTTCCATCACGATTGCGCCGCCCAACATAAGTTGAGTGATTGGAGTCTCGCCTGCAAATCTTGCTAGTTCTTCCAGTGTCCCAGGGATATATAGTGAAAGAATATCTGCCTTCAGCATATTGATCATGATGACTATCCATAATGTCGAAAGCAAAACTTTCGTATCTATCTTTTCTGTGGTCTTTCCGACTGGATTCATTCTTCGTCCTCCTTCAGTGAACTTCGTAGCCTGTCAGACTTTCCATCGCGCAGAGCCTGTGTTTTGTCGCACGGATTTCCCTTCATCTGAACAAAACGAGTTCCGTTCTGCAATCAACTGTATTGCACTGGTCTGCTGAGCATGCGGTTCTTCGCCCCGGTCACACCCGCCCGCCCTCTTCTGCCCGGAGTTCACCAACGTGCAGGAGACCGAGGGGCTCGACATTCCCGCGGAAGAGGACATGAAGAAGGACAGGTATGCAGCGGACCCCAGCCATCCGGCTGGGGTCACTTTTCACAGCCAGACAGTTGACAACTGTCACGCCGCGCCGTATAGTCGAGAGCAATACCGCAAGGCGATGACAGGACGAGTAGTCGCATCAGGCGAGCCACAGAGAGCCGGGGGAAGGTGCAAACCCGGCGCCGC
>JBMONB010000033.1:0-19014 GCA_049325315.1 Bacillota bacterium
GCTGGGTAGCCATGGCCGGAACGGATCAGCGCTGAAAGCATCTAAGTGCGAAGCCGTCCTGAAGATGAGATCTCCCATCCGGGTAACGGAGTAAGGCCCCTGGAAGACTACCAGGTAGATAGGCCGGAAGTGGAAGCGGCGTAAGTCGTGGAGCGGACCGGTACTAATCGGCCGAGGGCTTGATTTCTTCAAGAGACCTTCACGTGCGATTCACAACACCACTGTACAGTTTTGAGGGTGTCACACGACACCTATAGAGTTTAGGGCGGCTATGCTGCGTAAACATGCCATACGGCATGTTTACGGGGCGGCCACCGTCAAAAAGGGAAGGGCAAGTGTGGCCGCCTCGGCCGAGGCTTAGCCGCCCTTTTACGACGGTTCACCCACTATAAGTTTAGGGCGGCTATGCCGAGGGGGATCACCCGTTCCCATTCCGAACACGGCCGTTAAGCCCCTCAGGGCCGATGGTACTCCGCAAGGGGGAGAGTAGGTCGCTGCCCAAACTTCTTCAAGATGATCCCTAGAGCCATGTATGGTTCTAGGGATCATCTGCATACGAAGACCACTGCACATGCAGTGGTCTTCTTGTGTGTGCGCTTTAATTATGCCCGGGCTTGTGGACATTAAGATCTTGGTGCCTTACAATTTATACTTATAATGTTTATTCACCTTGCGCTCGTAGGGAGGGTCCGGGTTGCATCAGCATCCAGCCATTCGGACGCTTGAGCTCTCGTATGGCCTCATAGGGCTGATACTCACCGGTTGGGCACTGATTCACATTCCTACAACCTGGTATACGCCTCTCCTCGCCCTCATTGGCGGTGTGGCCTTGATGACACCGTTTTCGGTCCGTCTCAATGACCCTGTTAAACTGCCGGCGGCCATGCCGTTGGAGATTGCCACCCTGCTGCTGGCTCCCCCTGAGGTAGCGATCGTGATTGCCGGGTGCACGAATCTACTTACGTCCTTGTGGTTCCGCCGACCGTTATCACGGACTCTCTTTAACGTAGCAAATCTGGTCATACCAAACGCCCTGGGCGGCTTGATCCTGGTGTTACTCATGCAGCCGTGGCCACGGCCGCTCTACGCCCCTGCAGACCTACCAGTCATTGCTCTGGTGACCTTGGTTCGCATGGTAACTAACCTTTTGGGTACGGCGCTTCTTCAGTATACGGAGGGGAAAATCCGCCGTTATTGGGCCTGGGTTCACCGCTCCCTGGTCGAGGAGTGGTATGCTGGCGGATTTGGCATCCGCATTCTACCGGTGTTAATGGCCTTTGCTTTTCCTGCGGCCGGGTGGTGGGCGCTTGTGCTGGGTACGGGTCTTCAGTTTGCGATTGGAGGGTCGATGCAGCGATATCAGGACCGAATCGATCAGCAATCCCTGGTGGACGCCCTGACCGGCCTCGGCAGCCGGAAGGCTTGGGAGCAGTACACATCCGGGCCGAAGGCAGAATCGCACACGGTGGCGGTGATCGACGTGAACGGCCTGAAACGCACAAACGATACCTATGGGCATACGCAAGGTGATGCCATCTTAACCGACCTGGCCGAGCGACTGCGTTCACTTGAACACAGGTTTCCGGAAAGCAGGGCGTTCCGGATTGGCGGAGATGAGTTCGTTGTGACCCTTCCCGGTTCACTTGCGTCCGAGTCCTTTCCGGTCGTCCTGGAGCAGATCTTGGAGGAGTATCGCCAATACTGGTGGGTTCGGACTATACGGGCATCAGCGAGCGTTGGTTTTGCAAGCGCCCCTACGGAAGCGCCTGATTTGGCAGCAGCGTTCTCTCTGGCAGATGGGCGTATGTATCAGGCCAAGCCCCAGGCATCTGATGGTGATGCAGGTTAAAGATAGGAGGCAACCCTGGGTAGGGTTGCCTTTTTTTTGCACGTCACCGCCCTTCACTTGCTATTCATCGCCAAAAAACAGCATTTCATCGCCCGGCTCTTGACGGTTTGTAGTTACAAGGTGCTAAGGCGTTTGGCGGATTGCCTCCTCACTCCGAACGGCTTAGACTTCAATAGACAGAACGTTGGCGCGGGACATTACGCGATTTTACAAGGGGAGGTACAAGCAACGTGGCTGCAAACCCCATCCCGGGAACGATTCAGCTCCCCATCAAAGACGAGTACGGGTTTTTCAACATCCGTCTCGAATCCATCGGTGGGTATGGCGCCAATATTGCCGGCAAGATGCTGGCTGAGGCAGGGGTCCTCTACCAGGGGCTAAACGGCTCCAACTTCTCCTCTTATGGGTCTGAAAAGAAGGGGTCACCGGTCAAGTCCTTCGTTCGATTTGCCGAACCGGACACCCCAATCCGCCTCAGTTCCCCGATTGAGGAGCCGCACGTCGTCTGTATCTTCCACGAAGCGCTCATCCGGACGGAACCGGTTGTGCGTGGTCTCCGTCCGGGCGGGGTAGTTATCGTCAACACGAAGAAATCGCCCAAGGAGATTCAGGCGCTGCTCAAGCTTGAGCATGCCACTATCGGAACCTTTGATGCCATGACCATTGCGGTCGAGACGAAGTCCCGGGTCAATATGGCGGTTTTGGGTGCAATCACCCGGGCGGCTTCATTCCTGGACCGAGAAGCGATCAAGGCGATGATCGTTGATACCTTCACGAAGAAGTACCCTGCAACCGTTCCTGGTAACCTCAAGTGCTTTGAGCGGGGCTACGAGGAGATTCACTTCGAGCGCTTTGAGCCGTCGAGTGCGGTTGAGCAGGCGCCCTTCAGGCGCTCGGGTCCGGTATATGGCTACCTGAACATGCCCTGGGGTGGCGTAATCGTCAATCCGGGGAACATGGCGGCCAAGGATCTCAGCGCCTCGCGTCAGGGCTTCCTCCCGGCCTTCAATCGGGAGAAGTGCATCGACTGCGCTCAGTGCGACATAGTCTGCCCGGATTTCTGCTTTGTCTGGGAGAATGGTGTCGATAAGCGGGGCCGCCCAGCGATGAACCTTCTCGGCATCGACTACCAATACTGCAAGGGATGCCTCAAGTGTGTCGAGGCCTGCCCGACCGATGCGCTGCAAGATTTGCGTGAGGACGACGGCTATGCAGCCGACCATACGGTGAAGCACCTGAACCTACTTGTCAACGGGAGGTGAGCGGCAACATGGCTCTCCAGGAACAGGAACTGAAGGTCCAGAAGTCTACGTTTAAATCCGGTAACGAGATGGCCGCCCTTGCCGCCAGCCAGATTAACTTCACCCTTATGGGGTATTATCCGATCACCCCATCCACCGAGATCGCCGAACTGATCGATGAGATGAAGGTGGAGGGCGAGAATACGATCGCCATGGTGGCCGGCGACGGCGAGCACGGCGCGGCGGGTATCTGCTACGGTGCCTCCGTGGCGGGTGGTCGCGTCTTCAACGCCACCTCTGCCAACGGCTATCTGTATGCGTTGGAGCAGATGCCGGTCCAGGCCGGCACTCGTATGCCGATGGTCCTCGACCTGGTCACCCGCTCGGTCTCGGGTCCGCTCGATATCCGCGGCGACCACTCCGACCTCTACTTTGCTCTCAACACCGGCTGGGTGATCCTCTATGCCAACAACCCGCAGGAGGTCTATGACCTGCACCCGATTGCCGTACGGATCGGCGAACATCGGGATGTGCGGCTGCCGGTGATCGTGGGCTTTGACGGCTTCTTTACCAGCCACCAGAAGCGCCGGGTCTCCTACTTTGAGGACAGCCAGGTGATCCGGGACTTTGTCGGCCAGCAGCCCGAGGGCTACCCCAATGCCCTTGACCCGCGGCACCCCAAGACCTTTGGCCCCTACATGAATGACCCGGACCTCATCAACAACAAGTACCAGCTGCATACAGCCATGCAGCATGCCTTGAGCGTCATTCCTGAGATCTTTGCGGAGTGGGAGAAGGTCTCCGGCCGCAAGTTCGAGATGGTTGAGTCCTATCGCATGGAAGATGCCGAGGTGGCCCTTGTCCTTCTGGGGTCGGCGGCCGATACCGGCAAGGAGATTGCCGACCGCATGCGGGAGCAGGGCGTCAAGGCGGGCGTTGTCACGCTGCACGTGATCCGGCCCTTCCCATTGGCCGAGATTCAGAAGGCACTGCGGAACGTGAAGGCCCTGGTGATCGGGGAGCGGGCTGACTCCTACGGCGGCAACGGCGGCAACCTGTCGCATGAAATCAAGTCCGCCCTGAAGGATGATCCCGAGAACAAGACCCTGGTCGCTACCCGTATCTACGGTCTGGGCGGCAAGGACTTCTACCCCGACGACGCCGAGGCGTTCTTCAGTCTCGCCAGGGAGATGGCCAGAACGGGCAAGGTGGATATCCCCTTCGATTACCATGGCGTCACGGCCGTCACCGCCAACCAGCCGCTTGAGGTGGTCAGCCCGCTTTCCAAGGAAGAGCAGCAATCCCCTGTCAAGGTCGAGTTGGTAGGTGAGGAACTGAAGGTGGTTGTCCCACCGCCTCGCCAGATGATGTCCATGGCCAAGCGCATCACGCCCGGTCACGGCGCCTGCCCCGGCTGCGGCATCTTCGGTGCGCTGGATAACTTCTTCCGGGCACTGTCAGGCGATGTGGTCGTCCTGTTCCACACCGGCTGCGCCATGGTGGTCACCACCGGCTACCCGTACTCGGCTCACCGGGTCACCTATATCCACAACCTGTTCCAGAACGGCGCTGCCACGCTTTCGGGCGTCGTGGAGACCTTCTATGAGAAGAAGCGTCGTGGGGAGATCGAGGTGGGCGAGGATATCACCTTCGTGATGGTAACCGGCGACGGCGGTATGGACATCGGCATGGGTCCGTCAATCGGCGCTGCGCTCCGCAATCACAAGATGATCATCCTGGAGTACGACAACGAGGGCTATATGAACACCGGTTCGCAGCTCTCCTACTCCACCCCCATCGGCCATAAGACCGCCACATCCAACGTCGGCACCCTGGGCGGCGGCAAGGCGTTCCACCACAAGGACACGCCGCAGATCATGGCGGCGACTCATATCCCCTATGTCTTCACCGCTGTGGAGTCTCAGCCGCAGGACCTGTGGAAGAAGGCGGCCAAGGCCCAGTGGTATGCCAAGAACGAGGGTCTCGCTTATGGCAAGTTGCTGATCGCCTGCCCGCTTAACTGGCTTTCCGAGGAGCGGCTGGGCACGAAGATCATTCAGACCGCCGTGGACTGCAACTTCTTCCCGCTCTACGAGGTGGAGCGTGGCGTGACCAAGCTCACCTACGATCCGGAGGCGAAGGGCAAGAAGGTGCCGGTCGAAGAGTGGCTCAAGATGATGGGCAAGACCAAGCACATGCTCAAGCCCGAGTTCCAGGCGGTGCTTCAGTCCTTCCAGCAGGAGGTTGACCGACGCTTCCGCCGGGTCAAGGCGATGAGCGAGCATCCGGATCTGTAAAGAGCACAGAGGAGCCGCGGGGAGAATCATCCCCCGCGGCTTTTTCGTTCCCGCAAAGGCGCGATGGTTTTAGTCCTTACCAGGAAATGCCTGGGGAGTGACAGATCGGGCAGGAGTTTGTGCGGGCAACGGAGAAACACGCGTATCCGCGCGGTGATCGTACAAAGACGACCGCGTGCGATTCTTACAGAAGGGGGGAGGCACCGAATGACCCGTAAGTTACACGGAACGGGCGAGTTCGGCTTTGTGGAAGCGTTGATGAAGCGCGGCTTCATCAATATCCCCCGGATGATGTTTGACTACACCCTCAATCTTGGTCTTGACTATGACCGCATCGGCAAGATCTTTGCCGTTCTGGCCTGTGTCGGCGGTCCCGGGGAGAGCGCCTTTGGTTCTTATACCGTCACCCGGCGCACCATGCCACAGGACTTTGACCAGGTCCGGACCCTGGTCATTCAGCTACAGGAAGATATGATCACCCGCTGCGATTCGGTGGAGGAGAATGAGATTACCTTCTCCTTCAGCCCCTTATACTCCAGCCTGCGCGCCGTCTGGGAGGAGCACCGCATGGAGCATGAGAAGGAGCAGGCCCGTAGCGGTCCGCATCCGGCGATTGCGATGGCGGAACGGCTGCTGGGACGGCCCCTGTCAGACCGCGATGTGCGGGAGATCCTGGAGTGGGTAAACGAGATGGGCTTCGAGTTGGATATGGTCGAGGCCGTGATCCGGGAAGGACAGCGGCAGGGCGTCACCCGCATGGGCTATCTGAAGGCGATCGCCCAGGGCTGGGCTGACGCCGGCATTCAGACGCCGGAGCAGGCTGCTGCGTATATCCAGGAACATCAGAAGGTGGCGGCGAAGTACCGGCAGGTGACCCAGGCTTTGGGGATCATGCGACCGCTGACCGCCTCGGAGCAGGCGGTGCTAGATCGCTGGTTCCACGAGTGGGGCTTCCATGATGACGTGATCCTCCAGGCATGTGAACGAGCGACCGGTTCGAAGAACCCGCTCCAGTACACCAACAAGGTGCTGGAGGCCTGGAAGGCCGAAGGGATTCGCACCCCGGCAGATCTCGAGCAGATGGTCGATCAGCGCAAACGCACCGCCGCGGCGGGTGCTGAGGTGAGCCGCCCGGGTCGCAACAACCGGAAGCCGCCGGCAAAGTCCAACGTCCTCCTGCGGCGTGATAAGAAGGATGAGAGCTACTATGATCACATCTATAAGAAGTTTAGCGAGTGAGCGGATGCGGCGCCGGGAGGCCCGAATCCGGCAGCTGGAGTTGGAGCGTGATGAGCGGGAGCTTATGATCTTTCAGCGCGTACCGCGTCTGGGGGAGATTAAGGGGCTGCAGTCGGCCATCGGGCTCGACCTGGCCAAGCTTCTGCTCCGCGTCCCCACGCAGTTTCGCATGAGCTTTGAGGAACTGCAGGAGTGGTCACTGCGGCTTTCAGCCGAGCGGGAGGCGCTGCTCAAGGAGCATCGGATCGATCCCCACGAGCTTGAGGTTCACTGGGACTGCCCTGCGTGCAAGAACACGGGGTGGGTCCGCGCAGAGCAGGCGAGTCCGGACACGGTCTATCCGCCGAAGAAGTGCTCCTGCCTGATCCAGGAAGAGATCGATGATCTCTACAGCGCAGCAGGGCTGACGGGGCCGCTCAGGGAACAGACTTTTGAGCGGTTTGATCTTACGGTCTATCCGGCAGAAGACCAGCCCTACATGAAGAAGGTCTTTGAGACCTGCAAACGTTTCGCCCACCGTGTAGCGCAAGGGGGATACCCAGACTCATTGCTGCTTCTTGGCGACGTGGGTCTTGGAAAGACCTTTCTGGCGTCGGCGATTGGCAATCAAGCCGTAGCTGCGAAGCGGACGGTGGTCTACTTTACCTTTTCCGAGTTCATGGACCTGCTGCGGCTGCGCAAGTTCGAGGAGGAAGAGGAGTACCGGGAGGGCTTCCAGCGACTGCTCGATGCCGACTTGATCATTCTCGACGACCTGGGTGCCGAGAAGGTTACGGACTTTGTGGGGCAAGAGCTGTTCAACATTATCAATCACCGGATCAATCGTCAGCTTCCCATGGTGATATCGACGAATTTGACTGCGGGCGAGATTGAGGAGTCGTATGGGTCACGTATCGCATCTCGACTACTCAACGGATTTGAGGCGTTGGTGCTCCGGGGAGAGGATGTGCGTTGGATCCTCCGACGTCGCCGGAATGCGCTGTAATTATTCGCCCCGCGCCCAGTGGCGTGGGGCTTCTGCGTATTTCCCGAAAAGGGGAACACTGTTTCTCTGTCGAATACAGGCCGAAAGGAGTCTGCATAACTATGGCGCAAGAACAGCAGCGGGCGCCCCTCTTTGAGGCTCTGCTGTCATACACCGAACGGGTTCGGGCTCCACTGCATATTCCGGGGCATAAGATGGGGCGCGCCGCACCACCGGCGTGGCGGTCCTTTCTGGGCGACCAGGCGCTCTCGATCGATCTGACCGAGGCGCCCGGGCTCGACGACCTGCACGCCCCGGAAGGGGTCATCGCTGAGGCGCAGGCGCTGGCTGCCGAGGCGTTTGGCGCTACTCGTTCCTACTTCCTCGTCGGAGGGACGACCGCCGGCCTTCATGCCTTGATCCTCACGGCCTGCCGGCCAGGTGACACCCTCGCTGTTCCACGGCACGCCCACCGCGCGGTCTTGGGGGCGATGGTCCTGGCAGGGGTGCGCCCTCACTGGGTTCGGGTCGCATTCCACCCGGAGCTTGGCGTGGCTACCCACCTGGACCCGGCCTCGCTGGATCAGGCTCTCCCCGGAGCCGCTGCCGCCGTGCTGGTCAATCCGACATACTACGGCATCGCCTCACGGCTGGCGGATGCGGTTGAGCGCATCCACCGGGCGGGGATTCCCGTGCTGGTCGATGAGGCCCACGGGTCCCACTTCGCCTTTCATCCGGCCATGCCGCCCTCCGCTCTCTCCCTGGGAGCAGATGGGGTGGTGCAGTCGCTCCACAAGACAGGCGGAAGCCTTACCCAGTCTTCCCTCTGCCATCTGGGGCGGGAAAGCTACCTGCAGGAGAGCCGGCTCCGTGAGATGCTCCGACTGGTCCAGTCGACGAGTCCGTCGTATCTGCTCATGGCCTCGCTGGACCTGGCCCGACGGAACCTGGCACTCAACGGAGAGGCGCTGTGGGAGCAGGCGATCGAAATGGCCCACCTGGCTCGCCGCCGGCTGGCTGCTCTTGCTGGCATTCGGGTGCATCCATCTGACGACCCGACCAAGATCCTGATCGATGTGCGTGGGCGCCAGATTACTGGATTCCAAGCGGCGCAGGCCCTCTGGGAGCAGTCGGGCGTGGCGGTGGAGGCCTCTGGCCTCACCTATGTGCTCGCTGTGCTCTCCCCAGGGGACTCACGCAGCACCATCGATACCCTGGTCGGGGCGGTTGAGCGGCTGCCGTCAGGCGATGGGGCCCCACCCCTCCCGCCGGAGCCGCCGTGGCCAGAGGTGGTTCTTTCTCCTCGGGAGGCCTTTCTGGGCACCAAGAGAGCGGTGCCGCTGCGCCAGGCGGTTGGGCGGATCTCTGCCGAGTTGGTGGCACCCTACCCGCCGGGGATTCCGGTGGTGGCCCCCGGAGAACGGCTCTCGAAAGAGGTCGTTGATTACTTGGGGCAAGCGGTCGATGCGGGGTACCATCTCCAGGGGCCGGCTGACCCACACCTACGCAGCATTCAGGTCATGGAGGAGTGAGCCCGCGTGTCGGTCTTTATCAGTTTTGAAGGCGTCGATGGCGCCGGGAAGTCCACCCAACTGCAACTTCTGTTGGCATACCTCGAGGAGAAGGGCGTCGCATATATCTTTACCCGGGAGCCCGGTGGCACGCCCCTCGCCGAAAAGATACGCAACCTGCTGCTCGACCCTGCTAATACGGGCATGTCGGTGATTACCGAGGCCTTTCTGTTCGCCGCAAGCCGGTCCGAGCACGTCAACGAGGTGATCCGTCCGGCCCTTCTGGCTGGCAAGGTGGTTATCTGTGATCGGTACGTAGACTCTTCCCTGGTCTACCAGGGGTTTGCCGGCGGTCTGCCGGTGGAGTTCGTGGGCCAGATCAACGAGATGGCTACGGGTGCCCTGAAGCCCCATCGTACGATTGTGCTGGATCTGCCGCCGGAGGTGGCGGCTGCCCGCAAGGCTGCAGCCTCGGACGCCGATCGGATGGAGCAGAAGGATACCTGGTTTCACGACCAGGTCCGCCAGGGCTACCTGGACCTGGCGAAGGCCGAGCCCCGCCGCGTGAAGCTGGTGGATGCCTCTGGCAGCGTAGATGAAGTGCAGGCTCAGATCCGGAAGCTGGTCGACGAGGTCCTGCCCCGCCGTCCACGGGGTGACCAGGGCAGCCGGACAGAATGAAGGGGGTAGCCTAGGGTGAAACTGGTCGTAGCTGTGATTCAGGATAAGGATACGCATAAGCTCTTGTCGGGGTTGACCCAGGCCGGGTTCCGTGCGACGAAGCTCAGTTCCACTGGTGGGTTCCTGCGCGAGGGGAACACCACGCTCCTCGTGGGCGTTGAAGATACAGATGTCGAGCGGGTGCTGTCGATTGTCAAGTCCACCTGCCGCGCTCGGGAACAGCTGGTCACACCCCTCTCCCCGATGGGCGGGCCCGCTGACTCGTACATCCCGTATCCCGTTGAGATCCTTGTCGGCGGCGCTACAATCTTCGTGTTAGACGTCGAACGATTCGAGAAGTACTAGGAGGCCGCCCGTGTGAGTTGGTCCGCCATTCTCGGCCAGCCCCTCGCCGTTCGCCTCCTGCGCCAGGCGGTGTCCGCCCAGAAGGTGGCCCACGCCTATCTCTTCGTGGGGCCGCAGGGGGTGGGAAAGCGGCTTACCGCCATGGAGCTGGCCAAGACCCTCAATTGCCTTTCGCCGCGGCCGGAGGGTGCCGCGTGTGATACCTGTGTCTCGTGCCGGAAGATGGGGGCCACACCGCCCATACATCCAGACCTGCTGGTCATCACGCCCGATGGTCGGTTTATTAAGACCGACCAGATGCGGGAACTGCAAAGCGAGATGTACGCCCGCCCAACCGAGGGGCGGGCGCGGGTCGCGATCATCGACGGCGCTGAGCGGCTGAACGCCGAGGCGGGGAACAGGGTGCTAAAGCTCCTGGAGGAGCCGCCCGGCTACGCCGTGTTTGCTCTTCTCACCCACAATCTGGCCGGCGTACTGCCAACGATCGTCTCCCGGTGCCAGATTGTCAATTTCCCGCCTCTCGCCACGGATGAGGTTGCGACCTTCCTCCGGGAGCAGCGTGGGCTCAATGCCGGACAAGCCCGGCTCTTTGCCGCTCTCTCGGGCGGATCGATCGGTCGGGCCGCGGAACTGGAGGGCAGCCCTGAGGTCATTGCCCGCCGCGACGAGGCGTGTGACCTGCTTCGGCGGCTGGCCGATCTGGATGATGTGGATCTCTTGGCCCAGGCAGAGGGGTTAGAGAAGCAGAAGGAGAACCTGGATGGGTGGCTGGAGATGCTGACCATCTGGCTCCGAGATGCCCTGGTACTCTCTCAGGGGGCGCCGGAGAACCTGGTGGTCAACGCCGACAAGGTCTCGGAGGCTCGGCGCCTGGAGGCTCGCTACGGCACGCAGAGCCTCATGGCGATGCTGGAGGCGGTGTCTGAAACCCGAGGGCATCTTCTACGAAACGCAAATACCCGTCTCGCCCTCGATGTGCTCATGCTCCGGCTTCATCAGGCGGCCCGTACACCCGCTTCCGTATTGTGACATAACTTGCGAAGTTGGTTTTCTCAAGGGTATAGTGGTTAGGAACGCTCCTTCTGTGCGGTTGGAGTGGCCAAGGAGGTGACCGGATGGTTCGCGTTGTCGGCGTTCGCTTTAAAATGGCCGGTAAGGTCTATTATTTCGACCCCGCTGAGTTGCCGATCACCGCTGGGAACAAGGTGATCGTTGAGACGGTGCGGGGCGTGGAATATGGCGAAGTAGTAGTCGGCCCGAAAGATGTTGAGGATGACCAGGTGGTGCAGCCGCTCAAAAAGGTGATTCGTGTTGGTACGGAGCGGGACACCCAGATCGCTGCGGAGAATAAGCGCAAGGAGAAGGAAGCCTTCTCAGCGGCGGTCAAAAAGATCGAGAGCCATAACCTCGACATGTATCTGGTCGATGTTGAATACACGTTCGATGGCTCTAAGATCATTTTTTACTTCACAGCCGAGGGTCGAGTCGATTTCCGTGAGTTGGTGCGAGACCTGGCCGGTGTCTTCCGGACCCGGATCGAGATGCGTCAGATTGGCGTACGTGACGAGGCCAAGCTGTTGGGCGGTATCGGCCCCTGCGGGCGGATTCTCTGCTGTACCAGCTTCCTTGGGGACTTTGCGCCGGTCTCCATTCGCATGGCGAAGGACCAGAACCTCTCGCTCAACCCTTCGAAGATCTCCGGCCTGTGCGGCCGTCTGATGTGCTGCCTGCGCTACGAGCAGGAGACCTATGAAGCGGCCAAGAAGGATCCGACCCTGGCTCCGGGCTATGTGCCACCGGTGGTTCTTGAGCCGGAGGAGCCCGTGCTGGATGAGCTGGAGGATCGGCCGGTTCCGGCGATTGGGGTGAAGGGGCGCACGGAATCGGGCTTCAGCGCCCGCATCGCCCAGGCGGCGGCCGTGATTGACAAGCCCGACACGCGCAGGGAGAGGCCGCAGCGCCCCGCAGGGGGTCGTGACCGGGCCCCTGAGCGGATGCCTGGTGAGCGGTTGACCGGCGAGCGGTTCAAGGAGGATCGCCCCGCCGAGGGGCGCCGGCAGCCTGAGCAGGGCCGGCGAGAAGAGAAGGGCCAGGGTCAGCGCCAGGGACAGCCCGTCGGTCTGCCCCATCCGGGCGGTAAGGCGAAGCAGGCCCGGCAGCAGCAGGAGCAGCAAGGCGGGCAGCGCCATCCGGAGCAAGGGCGAAAGGACCGCAAGGGGCAGGGCCAGCCTCAGCCGCATCAGGGCGGGAAGCCGCAGCATGATCGCCCGCACGGCGGACAGAAGGGCCCGCAGCCAAAGGGCGCCCCGCACGGGGACCCGAAGCCGCAGGAACCCGCTGGGGAGCGCGCCCAGGGCGGCCAGCCCGGGGAGCGTCAGGGCGGCGGCCGTCGTCGTCGTCGTCGCCGGGGTCCCCGGCCCGAGGGTGGCGGTCAGTCGGGTGGTCCGAATAACCCGCCGAGCTCGAATCCGACCGCTTAGCGGCATCACACGAGAAAGACGGAGGAGAACTCCTATGGATCTGCGCCCTGGAGAGCGATTGGATGATCTAGGCCGCGCCGGCCTCCGGATCATCCAGCATCCGGGGCGCTTTCCTTTTGCCATTGACGCGGTGTTGCTGGCGCACTTCGCTACCTTGCGCGGGCCGGCCAGGGTGCTGGACCTGGGGACCGGCTGTGGGGTGATCCCCTTGCTGTTGGCAGGTCGCCACAGAGAGGTCCGCGTCACCGGGCTGGAGCTTCAGCCAGAGACCGCCGACATGGCCAGACGGTCTGTCGCACTGAACGGCTTAACCGATCGCATCCAGATTGACTGCGGCGATTATCGCCAGGTGGGGAAGCTGTACGGGTATGGAGCCTTTGACCTGGTTACCATGAACCCACCGTACCGGGAGCCGGGGAGGGGAGAGGTATCCCGGAACGAGTCCCGGGCCGTTGCACGGCATGAGTTGAACGGTTCTCTGACCGAAGCGGCTCAAGCGATGGCAGCAGCTGTCAAGTTTGGCGGAAGGGTGGCTGTTGTCTTCCTGGCGGAGCGGCTGGCGGACCTGATAATCAGCCTGCGGGAACAACGATTGGAGCCCAAGCGCCTCCGCCTGGTGTACCCGCGAGCCGGGCGCCCTGCCAACCTGCTGCTGCTGGAGGCGATCAAGGGTGGTGGTACGGGCCTTGCGATTGAGCCGCCCCTTGTGGTCTACGAGGAGGGGCAGCGCTTCACCGCCGAGGTACAAGCTATCTACAATGCTTGATCACAACCGTTACGCTGCCCCGATTGGCGGGGATACGGAGATGAGTGGAGGCGACCAGTTTGGGCACACTCTATATTGTCGGCACCCCCATCGGGAACCTGGAGGATATCACTCAGCGGGCTCTGCGAATCTTGCGGGAGGCTGCGGTCATCGCCTGCGAGGACACCCGGCAGACGCGCAAGCTCCTTCACCACTTCGCTATTCACACCCCGACCGTCAGCTACCATGAGCACAACAAGCAGACCTCGGGGCCCGCGCTGCTCCGGCGGTTGGAGGCGGGGGAAGATGTGGCCCTGGTGACCGATGCCGGCATGCCCGGTATCTCTGACCCCGGTGAAGACCTGGTCCGCCTGGCGGTGGAGGCGGGAATTACCGTCGTCCCGGTGCCCGGGCCGGCAGCCTTCCTCACCGCCCTGGTGGCTTCCGGCCTCCCAGCCGGCAGCTTTGCCTTTGAGGGCTTTCTCCCCACAAAGAACCGGGAGCGGCGCGAGGCGCTGGAGCGGCTGAAGGCGGAGCGACGGACCTTCATTCTCTACGAGGCCCCTCACCGGGTGGTGGAGACGCTGGAGAATCTGCGTGACGCTCTGGGGGAGCGCCCCATGGTTGCCGCACGGGAGTTGACAAAACTGCATGAGGAGTTCGTGCGGGGTACGCCGGGGGAGCTACTCCGCCACTTCGAGGAGCGGCAGCCTAGAGGTGAGTTCGTTCTGGTCATTCAGGGCGCCCCACCAGAGGAGAAGGTGGTGGATCCCGCCGATCTCACCCCAGCGGCGCTAGCTAGAGCGGTAGCAGAGCTAGAGCAGGCCGGGGTTGATCGCAAGGCGGCCATGAAGGAGGTCGCGCAGCGCTACGGTCTTAGCAAACGAGACGTCTATCAGGCGTTGCTGGAGTTGAAGGAGGAGGGCTAGGTGAGAGCGTGGCTGACGTGGCTGGTAGTGGCGGTGCTTCTTGCCGGATGCCGAGGTGGCTCGGCCCCGGCTGAACTGGAGCAACTCCGGGCTCGGGTCTCTACCCTTGAGGCGGAGAACGCCCACCTGTCTGGCCAGGTTGGCCTGCTGGAAGCCGAGCGAGACCAACTTCGTCAGCAGGTTTCGACGCTGGGTGTCGAATTGGCTCGAGCACAGGCGGGCGGAGGAGGGGCTGCTGACCACACCGTGGTGGCGAGCCAGAACCTGGTGGTGATCCCAAGGGAGGCTCGGCCCGGAGAGTGGGTGGCGGTCCACGTGCGGAACTATCCGCTCCGGCTACTCAACCAAGCCGGCATCGCCCTGCGGGTGGAAGGTGGCGAGACCAACCTCGTGCACGTTCCTCGACTGGCATCGGCCAACGTCTTTCTGCTCAGCATTCCGCCGACGACACCACCCGGCACCTACCGGGTTGTCCTGGGCGAGGCGGGTCCACTGGGTCCGGGTGCGAAGCTCGATGACCAGGTGGCCATTCGAGTGCAGTCCGCCAAATAGCCGAAGACCACAGACGCCTTGTCTGTGGTCTCCTACACCCTGTGCACCGGGAGCAGAACGCAAAAGAAGCACTCCTGGCAATAACGGAGTGCTTCTCCCGTGCGTACTCAGTAGTGTTTTAGCCGACCTGGGAGGCCCGGCCAGCCATAGAGGCGAGGCAGGACTGGCAGACGTTCTTGCCCTTGAAGTTCTCCACATTGGCAGCATTACCGCAGAAGACGCAAGCAGGCTCATACTTGCGGAGGATGATCTTGTCGCCGTCGACGTAGATCTCCAGCGAGTCCTTTTCCTCGATGCTCAGGGTACGACGAAGCTCGATCGGGATCACAACGCGGCCCAGCTCGTCCACCTTCCGCACAATACCCGTAGACTTCATCATCTGGCACTATCCCTCCTTATATCCAGGGGCTGAAACAGCCTTCGTCAGTAGCATAACAGTTATGGTAGAAAAAGTCAAGATATAGTTCCATCGTCACGTTTCACATATTTCGGACTGCACATTGTTCAGCCAGTGCACTCCCTTACGATAACCATAACTGGATAATCGTCCTAAGTCAAGAGGAGATTTAGGGATTCCAGCCAAAGGGAGGAAGACGGCCTTCTCGCACTGGTAAGATTCGACATGCGTGCCAAGGAGTCCTTCTCGTCTTGGGACAGTCAAGTCGAAAAAGAGGGTATTTTGGTGACAAGGCCTGGCTGAACCAATCAGATATCGAGGATTTTCGACAATATCTGTCCCCTTGGGGCCGCGTAGCGAAGCTCAGTGCAGCCCTCCACATCTTGACAGGCTTTTTCCATGTCGCATATACTAGGGCCATCTAACGCGATGACGGAGAAGAGTAAGGCCTGAGGCCACCAAAAAGAGAGCCGGGGCAGGTGAAAGCCGGCGGTGGTCGAGATGGTCTGAACATGGCTCCTGAGCGGCCGGTCGAAGGTCCCCCTGGGACTGTGTAGGCCCGGACGGGCGGTTCCCGTTACAGAGCCAGGGTATCGGCGCTCGTCGCCTGTACCTGCAATGAGGCCCGACGGTGTCGGGTAAATTAGGGTGGTACCACGAGGAACAACACCTCGTCCCTTCCGCGGGGCGAGGTGTCTTTGTTTTTCTTCGTTTATCTAATCATCGCTGCGCCGGATAGGAGGGATCTGAACAACCGAATGGTGGCACAAACAAGAAGACTGGTCTTTGCGTTGATGGCGCTTTTCCTCGCGGTTGGGTGTAGTTCGCCCACGCCTGAGAAGGTATTGGGGCCCGATGCGCGCCTGATCGCTCAAAAACGGGTGGAGAGCGCTGTGGTGATGCTGGGCCTCCTCCCCTCGGGCGAGTGGACAACCGCTGTCTCACGGGGAACGGACAGGGTGGCCAGCCAGACGGCGATGCGTCCGGCAGACCGGCCGATGCCCTTCATCGGCGAAGGGGTCTGTGTGGTCGTTGGCAAGGCTCCGCCCGGCGCTGAGCGCTATGAGTTGTTAACAGAGAACCGCGAGATCCTCAAGGGTAGGGTGGAGGATGGAGTCTACCTAATCGCCTGGCCGACCCAAGCCGAACGCCCGGCGTTCATTCTGCGGATCCTGGATGCCAAGGGGAACGAGATTTACCGGTGGCCGCCTCCGGGCGCCCTACCAGCTGCATGATTTGACATGGGAGGTTTGAGAGATGACCAAGTTCTACATTACAACGCCCATTTACTACCCGAGCAGCAAGCTGCACATCGGCCACTCTTACACCACGGTGGCGGCTGATGCGCTGGCTCGCTACCATCGTAGGCGTGGGCATGAGACCTACTTCCTGACCGGCACAGACGAGCACGGTCAGAAGATTGAGCGGGCGGCGCAGGCAGAGGGGAAGAGCCCCATCCAGTTCGTGGACGAGATCGTCGACTCGATCAAGGAACTCTGGGCGGCGCTCCACATCTCGTACGACGACTTCATTCGCACCAGCCAGGACAGGCACAAGACCGCCGTTCAGAAGATCTTCACCCAACTGTACAACCAGGGTGATATCTACAAGTCGTCCTATGAGGGCTGGTACTGCACCCCGTGCGAGACCTTCTGGATCGAGGGGAAGCTGAAGGAGGGCAATCTCTGCCCGGACTGCGGACGCCCGGTGGAGCTGACCAAGGAGGAGAGCTACTTCTTCCGGCTCTCCAAGTATGCTAATCGGCTGCTAAAGCATATCGAGGAGACGGAATTCATCCAGCCGGCCTCCCGTCGCAATGAGATGGTCGCCTTTATCAACCAGGGACTTGAGGATCTCTGCGTCTCGCGGTCGACGGTGAAGTGGGGCATTCCGGTGCCGGTCGATGAGAACCAGGTGATCTATGTCTGGATCGATGCCCTCTCCAACTACATCACCGCCCTGGGTTGGGGAACCGAGAAGGACGATCTGTACAAGAAGTTCTGGCCGGCCGACGTCCACCTGGTGGGCAAGGAGATTGTTCGTTTCCATACGATCATCTGGCCGTGCATTCTCATGGCGCTGGGTGAGCCGCTCCCCAAGAAGGTCTTCGGGCACGGTTGGCTCCTCTTCGGCACAGGATCGGAGAAGATGTCCAAGTCAAAGGGCAACGTAGTCGATCCGTTTATCCTCATTGAGAAGTACGGGCTCGATGCCGTGCGCTACTACCTCCTGCGCGAGGTCCCCTTTGGCTCCGACGGCACCTACACGGAGGACGCATTTGTCCTGCGCACCAATGTCGACCTGGCCAATGATTTGGGGAATTTGCTCTCTCGGACTACCCAGATGATCAACAAGTTCTGCGATGGTAAGGTGCCCCAACCGGCATCTGAGGCAGATGACAGGGTGCTCTCCTCCCTGGCTGCCGAGGTGCTGAAGGAGTATGAGACCGCCCTCGACAAGCTGGAGTTGTCCACCGCCCTGGTGGCGCTCTGGAAGCTGGTTGGCCGGGCCAACAAGTATATCGACGAGCAGGCGCCGTGGGCGCTGGCGAAGGATCCGGCCAAGGAGGCTCAACTCCGAAACGTCCTGTACAGCCTGGCCGAGTCGCTCCGCTTCCTCTCGGTCACCCTGACCCCCTTCCTCATTCACACCCCAGAGAAAATCTGGGACCAACTCGGACTGGAGTCCACAGAAGTCCGGACCGTTCGCTGGGAGGAGGCGGTGGCCTGGGGCGGCCTCAAGCCCGGGACAGCAATCCGCCGTGGAAACCCGCTCTTCCCGCGCATCGAGGTGCAGAAGGAGGTTCCCCAGGTGACTGAGACCCAGAGGGCCCCTGTTCAGGCTGCGGCGAAGGCCGCTGAGCCCGCAAAGGCGGTCGCACCGGTGGAGGGTGTGGCGCAGATCGAGTACGAGGACTTCACCAAGGTGGAACTGAAGGTTGCCAAGGTCGTGGAGGCCGAACGGGTTCCCAAGGCCGATAAGCTGCTGAAACTGCAGCTTGAAGTGGGTGGTGAGTCGCGGCAGATCGTCTCGGGTATCGCTCAGCACTACACCCCTGAAGAACTGATCGGCAAGCAGATCATTCTTGTGGCCAATCTGAAGCCCAAGGCGCTGCGGGGTGTGGAGTCCCATGGCATGCTTCTGGCTGCCACCGCCGAGGATGGCACCCTCAGCCTGGTGACGCTAGATAAGCCCGAGTTCCCCACCGGCGTTCGGGTCAAGTAGTCTGTCAGGCATAGGAACCCCGGGCGCATAGCGAAGGCGCCCGGGGGCTTATGCTGAGGAGGGATAGCGAGATGTTATTCAACACGCATTCACATGTAGATACAAACCGTCAGTTTGCGAACGATCGGGAACAGGTAATGGCGCGGGCCAGGGAGATGGGCGTCGAGCGGCTGATGGTGATCGGGTACAGCCGTGAAGCGATTCCGATCTCGCTCCAGTTCGCTGAGCGGTATGACTGGGTCTATGCGGCTGTAGGCATTCACCCCACCGATGCGCTGGAGTGGGGCTCGGAGACCGAACGGCGGGTCCGGCAGGCCGCAGAGCACCCGAAGGTGCGGGCCATAGGTGAGATCGGTCTGGATTACTATTGGAAGGACCGGGCGCCGTTCGACGTGCAGCGGGATGTCTTTCGTCATCAGATCCGGCTTGCGCGAGAGGTCAACCTACCCATCGTGATTCACGACCGCGACGCCCATGAAGATGTGGTGCGCATCCTGGAAGAAGAGCATGCCGAAGAGGTTGGCGGAATCATGCACTGCTTCGCTGGCGACTGGGCGAT
>JBMONB010000034.1:0-18868 GCA_049325315.1 Bacillota bacterium
TGGAACCCCTATACCGAACTGGACCCGCTCCTCTCCCGGTGCCAGAGCCCGCCCATGATGGCGGCGGTCTACGGCGACCGGTCGGCCCGGCGCGCCCTGGCGGCCTTTCCCGATGGGCTGCCCGCCTCGCAGTTCGACCTCTCGGACCGGATCGCCGGGGAGACGGTGCTGCACGTCTGGCATGAAGATGTGGACAAGGGGCGGGCGCTGGCGGCCTACTGCCGGGAGCGGGGGATCCGCCCCGACGAGGTGCTGGCCATTGGCGACGCCCCCATGGACCTGACCATGCTCCGCTTTGCCGGCATTGGCGTGGCGGTGCCCGACGGGCACGAGCCGGTCAAGGCGGCCGCCGACTGGGTGGCCACCCCCGCCGAGGCGATCGGGCGGGTGCTGCGGACCCGGCCGGCCTAGATTCGGTCCCGACTGTCGAAAGGGGATGCTGCATGAGCCGCCTGACGTTGATGCCGATCTTTGCCCATCCCGACGATGAGTCCTTTGTCGGGACGGGTTCGCTGATTACCCATGTGCGCAGTGGGGGCCGGGCGGCCCTGGTCTGCGCCACCCGCGGCGAGCGGGGCAAGCCTGGCGACCCGCCGCTCTGCACGCTCGACGAGCTGCCGCAGGTGCGGGAGGCGGAGCTGAAGAACGCCTGCCAGATCCTTGGGATCGAGACCCTCTACCTGCTCGATTATGTAGACAAGGAGCTGTCGGCCGCCCCGGAGGAGGAGGCGCTGCGCAAGATCGTCTCCGCGATCCGAGCGGAGCGGCCGCAGGTGCTCTACACCTTCCCGCCCGACGGCCACTCGGGCCACCCCGATCACCTGGCGATCCACCGGCTGGCCAACCGGGCCTTCCGGGCGGCGGGCGATGGATCGCTCTTCCCGGAGGCCGGCGCCCCCTGGCAGCCGACCCACCTGTACTGGCATATCTGGCCGGGGCGAACCGAGGGGCTCTCGTTCGATGCGCGCATCGACACCAGCGGCACACAGGCCACCTGGGTGGCGGCGCTGCGGGCGCACCGGACCCAGCACCAGTCGATTGAGCGGGTCTGGCAGGCCTTTGACCCGGCCTTCCTGGCCCAGCGGATGGACACCGAGTACTTCCACCTGGCCGACACGGTGCTGGAGCGGCCCTCTGCACCCGTGACCGACCTCTTCTTCGGGGTGCGCTGAGATGCTCCGCCGCCGGTTGCGGCTGGCATGGGGCCGGCTCACCCTGCCGGTGCGGTTCGACCGGGCGCTGCCGCCCGCCGCCCGGGCGATTCTCGAGCGGCTGGCTGACGCCGGCTTCGAGGTGGGGGTCGTGGGCGGTGCGGTGCGGGACCTGCTGCTGGGCCAGCGGCCCCGGGACTGGGACCTGGTGACCAACGCCGGGACGATCGCGATTCTCGCTCTCTTCCCCGAAGGGCGGCTGGTGGGGGCGGCCCGGGAGACCGGAACGGTGCTGGTTCCGGTCGATGGCAGCGCCTACGAGATCTCCCCCTACCGGGGCGATGACCTGGTCGCTGACCTGGGCCGGCGGGACTTTACGATCAACGCCATGGCCCTGGGGCTTGACGGGCGGCTGCACGACCCGCTGGGCGGGCAGGGGGACCTGGGCACCGGGCTGGTCCGGGCCTGCGGGGCGCCGGCGGACCGGCTGGGCGAAGACCCGCTGCGGGCGCTCCGGGCGGTCCGGCTGGCCTGCCAGCTCGGCTTCGCCCTCGATGCGTCGCTGGTGGCAGCGATTCCCCCCATGGCGCCCCGGCTGGCCGGGGTGGCCCCGGAGCGCATCGCCGTGGAGTTCGGGCGGCTGCTGGTGAGCGACCGCCCGGCCTGGGCGCTGGAGCGGCTGCGGGAGCTAAACCTGCTGGCCCAGTTCGTCCCGGAGCTGCTGGAGATGGTGGGGGTGGAGCAGAACCAGTTCCACGCCTACCCGGTCTGGGAGCACGCCCTCATGGCGCTGGCCCTGGCGCCGGCGGAGCTGCATTTGCGGCTGGCGGCGCTCCTGCACGACGTGGCCAAGCCCCGCTGCCTCTCGGTGGATGAGGCGGGCAACCGCCACTTCTACCGGCACGAGTCGATAGGGGCCGAGATGGCGGACCAACTGCTCACACGGCTTCGCTTCGACAACGAGACCCGGGAGCGGGTGGTCCACCTGGTTCGCTTCCACATGGACCTGCACCTGGAGGGCGAGATTCGGCCCCCGGCCCTGCGGCGGATGGTCCGCCGGATCGGCCTGGAGCACATGCACGACCTGATCCAGCTGCGCCGGGCCGACCGGCTGGCCTCGGGGATGCGGGCGGGCGACCTGGCCCCCGAGACGCTCCACCTGCTGCAGGAGATCAAGCGGATCGTGGCGGAGGACGCCGCTCTGAAGGTAACCGACCTGGCGGTGGACGGCAACGACGTGATGGCCGCCTTCGGCGAGGGGCCCGGCCCCTATGTGGGCGAGGTGCTGGAGCGGCTGCTCGACGAGGTGACCGACGACCCCTCTCTGAACCGGCGGGAGTGGTTACTGCGGCGGTTGGAAGAGCTTGCCCGGCGGTAGCGCCGCGCGGTACGATACCCTCAATGTGATTTCGCAGCGTTTCCTGTGAGAGGAGCAGCAGCCACATGGAGTTTCAGCCTCTGACCAACGAGTTCATCCCGTGGACCCAGTGGCTTCCCCGCATCGACCAGACCAAGGTGGCCCTGGTCTCCACCGGCGGCGTCTACCTGAAGCACGGCCTTCACCAGCCCTTCGACGCAGCGGCGCCCCACGGCGACCCCACCTTCCGGGAGTTCCCGTCGGTAGTGGCCGACGAGGACCTGGCCTTTAGCCACGGGCGAATCGACGAGCGCTACGCCCGGCAGGATATTAACGTGCTCTTCCCGCTGGAGCGGCTGCGGACGCTGGCGCAGGCGGGCTACATCGGCTCGGTCGCCCCGTTCGCCTACAGCTTTCTGGGCCACGTGACCCAGCCGGTGGAGCTACTGGCCAACTACGCCCCCTCGGTGGCCTACCGCATGCGGCGCATGGGCGCCGGCCTGGCGCTGGTGGTGGCCACCGGCGAGGTGGACCACCAGAGCGCCGCCCTGGTCGCCCGGGCGATCGAGCTGGCGGGCGTGCCCACCCTGGTGCTGGGCACCCGGCCGGAGGTTCTGGAGGCGGTCAAGCCGCCCCGCGCTGTGGTGGTGAATCACCCGACCGGGGCGCCCCTGGGCAACCCGGGCAACGCTGGCAAGCACGAGCACCTGCTGCGGGAGGCGCTGGAGGCTGCCTGGGCCCTGGAGGGTCCGGGCCTGATCGAAAGGCTCCCCTTCGAGTGGAAGGGGTAGGGAGGGATCCCAGATGGCCGAAGAATGGGTGGAGGTCTTCCGGACCCACGACCAGATGGAGGCGGAGTTCTTCAAGGGGCTCCTGCAGACGAACAGCATTCCGGTGATCCTGGAGCCCAAAGGGCTGAAGGCGCTGCCGGGGATCTTCGGGCATGCCGCCCTGGGCCAGTTGGTGCTGAAGGTCCCCCCGGACCTGGCCGAGCTGGCGGAGCAGCTCCTGAACGCCCCGATCCAGGAGGAGCCGGAAGGGTAGCCGGCGCGGCGTCTCGATGCGCCCCGGAAGCAGAAACCCCCGTGACGACATGGCGTCACGGGGGTTGACGGGAGAGCCTGAGGCGGGGGAGTGGTGCGAGGGGGGCAGCGTTCGCCCCCCTCGCATTTATTTTGGAGCCAGCAGATCGCTCACCTGGTGCCAGAGCAGGTTCAGCGAGTCCCGGGCGGCGGACTGCTCCAGAATCAGCGCAGCCTTGGTCTGCTCGGCGCTGTCGACCACCTTCTTGATGGTGGGCTTCACCGACTCGGGCGCCTGGTCCAGCGCCTGCTGGAGCGACCGGGCGGCGATGGCCAGCTCGTCTCGGGCCATGCCCCGGTTGCCCTCGGCCCAGTGCACCTGGGCCAGCAGCACCTCGCCCTGCGCCTTGATCACCAGGTTCTTGTAGCGCATCTCCAGCGAGAGCGCCTGGGCCGTCTCCTTCCCGGATTGGGCCACCTTGTCCAGCACCGACTGCTCCAGGGCGGCCAGCTTGGTGTCCAGCTCCTGCTGGGTCTTGCGCAGGTCGAGCTTGAGCGTGTCCAGCTCGGCCAGGCGGGCCTGCAGGCCGGTCACCTCGCCGCTCTGCTCCAGGAGCAGCCCGGTCGCTTTGGCCGCCTCCTCCACCTGCTTCATCTGCGTCTGGAGTTCGGCCTGCTGGCGGGTCAACTGCTCGCGGAGGTCGCCCACCTCTCGCAGGGTCTGCTCCCGCAGGGCGGCCAGTTCGCTGGTGGCGGCGGCCTGTTCCAACTGAATCCGCCACTCGAAGACCCCATAGGCCGTCGCCCCGGAGATAGCGGCCATCAACAGCAGGAGGAGGAGCCCTCGCAGCAGTCGAAGCGCCAGCGGCGGCGAGGGTGGGGTCGATTCGGGCTCCGGTTGCAGCATGGGGGTAGTCATCCAGTTCGACTCCTTTCCGCTAAGAAACCTCTGGTGTTTCACATTCATATAGAGATAGGCAGAAGGTGTTACCGATCGCATGGCGAAACAATCGTCATCCCATTTTCCGGTTCGTATGTCACACCAGAGAGAGACTAGGGGGGTTCACCTACTATGAAGAAGAGTTCCGCTTTGCTCGTGGTTATCCTGCTGCTGTCCATGTCGATTCTGGCTGCCTGCGGTGGTACCAAGTCTGCTGCTGACGGGTCCCTCGAGCGGGTGAAGAAGGCGGGCGTGATCAAGATCGCCATTGACGCCACCTATCCGCCCATGGAGTTTATCGACAAGGACGGCAAGACCTTCATCGGCTTTGACGTCGACTTCGGCAAGGCGCTGGCCCAGAAGCTGGGCGTGAAGGCCGAGTTCGAGAACGTCGCCTGGGACGGCATTCTGACCGGCCTGAAGGGCGGCCGCTACGATGTGATCATCTCCTCGATGAACATCACCGACGACCGGAAGAAGGAAGTCAACTTCGTCGAGTACGTCCAGATGGCCCAGAACTTCGTCTCCCGCGAGGGGATCGACGTCAAGACCGAGAAGGACCTGGCCGGGAAGGTCGTCGCTGTGCAGGCGGAGACCACCTCGCACATGTGGGTGGACGAGCTGAAGGCGACCAAGGTGAAGGATATCAAGGAGGTCCGCTCCTTCCCCGGCGCCACCGATGCCTTCCTCGACCTGAAGAACAAGCGGGCCGACGTGGTGGTGATCGACGAGCCGGTAGCCCGCTACTACGCCAAGCTGGACAACCACAAGGTGACCGGCAAGGCGATGGACGCCGAACCGGTGGGCATCGCCATCCGCAAGGAGGACGTGGCCCTGATGCAGGCGATCGAGAAGGCGGTCAAGGATCTGAAGTCCGACGGCACCTTCAAGAAGATCTCGGAGCAGTGGTTCGGCTCTGAGCTTGGCAAGTAAGTAAGAGCACGTGCTCATCGCCGGCGGCAGTGGTCTACTGCCGCCGGAATTCTGTCTGGAAAGGAGGCTGGCTGGGTTGTCCGAGTTTCTAGAGCACTCGATAACCATCCTCCCTGCGTTACTCCGAGCCCTGGGCACCACCCTCCAACTCGCGACCCTCGCCGCCCTGTTCGGCATTCCGCTGGGCCTCGTGATCGCCCTGGGCCGCATCGCCAAGAACCGGCCGCTCAACTGGCTGGTCACGGGGTATGTCACCCTCTTCCGGGGCACCCCGCTCCTGCTGCAGCTGCTCTTCTTCTGGGGTGTGTTCTCCCAGCTCTCCAACTTCCAGAGCGCCCTGATCGCCCTGACCCTGAACGCCGCCGCCTATATCGCCGAGATCATGCGGGCGGCGATTCAGTCGATCGACAGGGGGCAGATGGAGGCGGCCCGCACCCTTGGCATGAGCTACGGCCAGGCGATGCGGCGGATCATTCTGCCGCAGACCTACCGGCGGCTCCTGCCGCCCATGGTCAACGAACTGGCCGCCCTGACCAAGGATACCTCTCTGGCGATGGTAGTCGGCGTGATCGAACTGATGAAGCAGAGTCAGCAGTTCGTCTCCCGGACCTACGTGATCTCAGGGACCTATGTCTGGACGGCAATCTTCTATCTCGTGGTCGTGGTGGCGCTGACCACCCTGGCGAACCATCTTGAAAAGAAGCTGGAGGCGAGGGGGTAACATGGCCGAACCGATCATCAAGATTGAGGCGCTTCACAAGTACTTTGGCAAGCTAGAGGTCCTGAAGGGGATCGACCTCTCCGTTCAGAAGGGCGAGGTGGTGGTGGTCATTGGCCCTTCCGGCTCCGGCAAGTCGACCCTGCTGAGGTGCATCAACTTCCTGGAGACGCCCACCCAGGGCCGGGTCCTCTTCAAGGGCGAAGAGGTGGGCCAGCGCCTGGTGGACGGCCGCTTGGTGCCCCTGCCCGAGAAGGTGCTCGACCAGCAGCGGAGCCGCATGGGCATGGTCTTTCAGCGGTTCAACCTCTTCCCCCATCTGACCGCCCTGGGCAACGTGATCGAGGCCCCGGTCCAGGTCAAGAAGATGGACCCCGCTCAGGCCAGGGAGATGGGCCTGAACCTGCTGAAGCGGGTGGGCCTCCTGGAGAAGGCCGATGTCTACCCCGCCTTCCTCTCCGGCGGCCAGCAGCAGCGGGTGGCGATCGCCCGCGCCCTGGCGATGGAGCCCGACGTGATGCTCTTCGACGAGCCCACCTCCGCCCTGGACCCCGAACTGGTAGGCGAGGTGCTCCAGGTCATGAAGGACCTGGCCCGAGATGGCATGACCATGGTGGTGGTAACCCACGAGATGGGCTTCGCCGCCGACGTGGGCGACCGGGTCCTCTTCATGGACGGCGGTGTGGTGGTAGAGGAAGATGTGCCCCAGAAGCTCTTCAAGGAGCCAAAGCACCCCCGCACCCGGGAGTTCCTGGCAAAGGTGCTGTAAACGGCGAAAGCAAAAGAGGCCGGTGGGCAGAATGCCCCCGGCCTTTCCTGTCGTGGTTACGAAAACCATTAACCGCAGATTACGCAGATTTTTAATGATTACGCAGATTACGGGGATACACCCGTCGCAAGCCGATTACCCATTATATATTATTTTATAATCTGCGTAATCACTGTCTTAATCTGCGTAATCTGTGGTAAAAATCCCCTTTCCCAACCGCTACTCCTTCCCCAAACCGGGACTCACCACGTTGGGGCCCTGGTTCTGGGTAGGCGACAGCGCTGAGGTGGTGACCAACTTCCCTTCCGGGGTCCAGGAGCCGATCAGATTTGCGCCTATCAGCTTGGGCTGAGTGCCGTCGCGCAGGGCGGTAAAGAGTTGGGCGCCCTTGTAGTAGAGGACCTGGCGGCCGTCGGGGGAGAAGGCGATGCCGGTGGTTCCTTGCAGGGCTGCGGGCAGGGGGGTGACCATGGCCTTTGCCGGGTTGGCTTCCTGCCAGAGGCCGTTGGAGTCCAGCAGGAGCAGGGTGGACTGTGGGGTCCAGTGGGGGGCGCCTACCACCGTGGGCGGTGGGGGAGGGGGTGGCGGGGGCGGCAGGGGGCCGCCGGGGGCGGGGGGCTCCGGCTCCTTGGGGGGCGGGGCCGGGAGTTGGATCTCCCAGAGCCAGGCGCCGTCGATCCGGGCGACCCAGGCGCCCTGAGCGGTGACGGCCAGGCGGAACTGGCCGTCGGGCGAGAGCGTCCCAGTAGAGAGACGGGCCAGGGTGTCAGCGGAGGGTTCTGTGGCATAGAGTCCTTGGGGAGGGCGTTCGGTCAGGGGCGAGGGCGCTTCGGGCAGCGGGAGGGGCAGATGGCCGGCCGCTGCGGGGGCGTTGGGGTCCAGCTTTACCGTCCGGGCGGGGGCTGTGCCCGGCAGACGGGAGGCGCAGCCGGTCAGGGTAAAGAGCAGCAGGGCGAGGGTGAGTGTGCGCGCCGTTGTCAGGGGGATCGACTCCTTTTGAGTCGGATGGGAATCTGCCATGCGCGAAGGAAATCGCCGAGTGGCAGGGAATATCCTAAAGGTTTATGACCCTCGTGAGGAGGGCATGATGGTGGTAGACTCAGAGAACAAGTTAACATAAAACCATAGAAGCGGGAAGCAGATAGCGGCCCGTTTTGTGAAAGACGAGGGACCGAGATGAATCTCCGATCGCTATTGGCTGTCTGGATGGGCAAGGGGCTGGTCATGGCGACCCGGGTGGCGGGCCGCGGCGGCACCACCCTCCCGGGGGTTGTGGCCCGCAAGGTGGCGCCCGACCTGCTCCGGCACCTGTCGGCGCAGCCTCGGCAGGGCGTGATCGCCGTCACCGGGACCAACGGCAAGACGACGACGGCCAAGATGCTCTCCTCCATCTACGAGGCGGCGGGCCACCAGGTGGCCCACAACCGGGCCGGGGCCAACCTGATCACCGGCGTGACCACCGCCTTTCTCCAGGCCTCCAACTGGACCGGGCAGGTGGCTCAGAGCGCCGGCCTGATGGAGATCGATGAGGCGACCATGCCGCAGGCCTGCCGGGAGATTCGCCCGCGGGCGGCGGTGGTGACCAACTTCTTTCGTGACCAGCTCGACCGCTATGGGGAGTTGGAGCACACGGTCAACTTCGTGGGGCGGGGGCTGGAGCACCTGGCCAAGGGGGGGCGGGCGGCGCTGAACGCCGACGACCCTAACTGCGCCCGCCTGGGCGAGCGCGGTGGGGTCAACCCGCTCTACTACGGCATTGAGGACGAAGATGTGGGGTCGCTGGAGATGACCCAGACCGCCGATGCGAAGCACTGCATTCGGTGCGGGCATCCCTATGAGTACCGTGTCTTTTACTATGCGCACCTCGGCAAGTACCGCTGCCCGAACTGCGGCCATCAGCGGCCGAAGCCCGAGGTCTATGTGGACCGCATTGTCGATGTGGACGCCCGGGGCAGCACCATTCACCTGGTGACCCCGCAGGGCGACTGCGACGTCCGGCTGCAGATCCCTGGTCTGTACAACACCTACAACGCCCTGGCGGCGGCGGCGGGCGCCATCGCCGTGGGGCTGCCGCTGCGCGCCGTGAAGGAAGGGCTGGAGTCGACCACCAGCCAGTTCGGCCGCATGGAGATGATTCGCATGAACGACCGGGACGTCTTCATGGCCCTGGTGAAGAACCCGGCGGGCTTTAACTCCGTGATTCAGACGGTGATGCAGGCCGGCGCCCGCAAGAATATCGTCATCGGCATCAACGACCTGTACGCCGACGGCACCGACGTCTCCTGGCTGTGGGATGTAGACTTCGAGGCGCTTGCCTCGCATCAGGCGGAGATCAACTTCGTCATCTGCACCGGCCTGCGGGCGGAGGATATGGCGGTCCGGCTGAAGTACGCCGGCATGGACGCCGCCAAGCTCTCGGTGCAGAAAGACCTGGGCGCCGCCCTGAGCGAGGGGCTGCGCTATATTCAGCCCGGTGACCTCCTCTACATTCTGCCCACCTACACGGCGATGCTGCAGATGCGGGAGATCATTCAGAAGCAGGGCTATACCAAGAAGTTCTGGGAGGTGTAGGCGTGGAGCGCCCGCGCATTCATATTGGCTGGCTGTACCCGGAGTATATGAACCTGTACGGCGACCGTGGCAATATTATCGTGCTGGAGCAGCGCTCCCGCTGGCACGGACTGGACCCGGTGGTCACCCAGGTGCGCCTGGGGGAGCAGAGCGACTTCAACCAGTTCGACCTGCTGATGATGGGCGGTGGCCAGGACCGGGAGCAGTCGCTGATCGCCGAGGACTTCATGAAGGTGAAGGGCGCCTCGCTGGGCCAGGCGATTCACGATGGCCTGGCGGTGCTGGCGGTCTGCGGCGGCTTTCAGATGCTGGGGCGGCACTTCAAGACCCACACCGGCGAGATGCTCCGGTTCACCGGCATTCTCGACCTCTGGACCGAAGGGTCGCACGACCGGCTGATCGGCAACTGCATCATCGAGTCTGATCTCTTCGTGGAGACGCGGACGCTGGTCGGCTTTGAGAACCACTCGGGCAAGACCTATCTGGGCAAGGGGCTGCGCCCCTTGGGCCGGGTGGTGAAGGGCTACGGCAACAACGGGGCCGACAAGACCGAGGGCGTGGTCTTCAAGTCGACGGTGGGCACCTACCTGCACGGCTCGATTCTGCCGAAGAACCCGCACCTGGCCGACTGGCTGATCCAGCGTGCGATGGACCGCCGGTACGGGGGCGACGTGAAGATCGGCACCCTGAACGACGAGCTGGAGGAGCGGGCGCACCAGGCGATCATCGCCCGGTTTGGCCAGTGATCCGGCTGGAGCTGGCCGGGGTGAACACCCGGCTGCACTCGTCGCTCTGCTATGAGTGCCCCCACGGCCCCACCGGGTGCTGCGCCTCGCCGCCCGGGGTCGACTGGTCGGACATCGGGCGGATCGTCGGGCTGGGCGGGCGGGAGTGGCTGCTGGAGCAGATCGCCGCCGGCCACCTGCGCCCCGGCCCTCGCGGCCTGCTCCTCAAGCGGGTGGCGAATGCGGAGGCGAACGCCGGGGTCTGGCCCACCAAGTGCGTCTACCACGGCCCGCAGGGCTGCACCATCGCCCCGGAGCGGCGGGCGGCCACCTGCAACTATTACATCTGCGACGACGCCTTCCTCTGGGGCGGCGAGAACCAGGGGGAGCCGAACGCCGTGGCGGGCCGGGAGGCGCACGCCACGCTGATGGCGCTCTACGGCCGCTGGGACCTGGAGATCCTGGAGCGGGTGGGCGAGCGCTGGCCGGGCGGGCCCCCGTGGGATGCCGGTTTCCTGGACTGGGTGGCTGCCGAGTTCACCCGGCTGACGAAGCGGGACCGGCGGGAGTGGCAGAAGATCGGCAAGAGCCCGGGCAGGGTCTGAGCGACCCCGGCCCGGGCTTTCTTACCGGCTCAGTCATCCATCAGGTCCTGGAGCATGGCCTGCAGGTCGAAGTGACCCTCGTGCACCATCCCGTCGGGGAGGCGGGTCAGGTAGCCCTCCCGCCCGTAGAAGTTCCGCCACCAGAGCATGGTGACGCGGGGGCTGTCCGGGCCGTCCGTCGGGTACTCCAGCTTGATCCACTGCGTGGCATGGCGCTCCCGCCACTCGCCCCACCGGTGCAGCGCCAGCGCCTTGCGCCGGTCCTCCTGCCACTGCGCCTCATCGAGCGCATCGGGCAGCCGCCGGAGGAACTCCGGGTCGACCGGCTGGGACGGGTCGGACTGCGCTTGTTCCGTGAAGAACCAGGGGTTCTGTGCCACCATGTAGGGGGCGTCTTCGTACGTGTGCCTCTCCCCCAGGTCGTGGAAGGGCAGCGGGGGCAGGAGCGGCTGAAGCTCCTGCTGCAGCGGCAGCCCCTCGGTCTTCGGGCCGATCACCTCGTCGCCCATCTCCAGGACGGCGCCGTCGGGGAAGGTGAACTGGGTGATGCGGGGGGCGAGCATGGTGAAGTGGACCGCCTGCCCATCGCTGCTGAAGAGCAGGTCGGGCCGGTCGGTCAGCCGCACCTGAATCCCGCGGTGGACCACCTGCACGCCCTCCACCACCCGCTGGTCGATGGCGTAGAGCCGGTTCCGCCAGGCCGCCTCCTCCTCGGGGCGGGGGGCGAAGAGCAGGTTGCCCAGCACCTTGGAGAACTCGTCGCCCAGGGTGTACGCATCCCAGACCAGCAGCCCGAGGCCGATGACCGGAATGCTGGTCCGCAGCACCACCCACCCGGCCACGAAGGGGGCCCGGAGGGCGTGGCGGAGGGCCTGGCGCTCCAGGCTGGCCCCGGCTGCCTTGCCAAACCGGCTGGCGAAGGCGGCCAGGTAGCGCTGCTCCATCTCCAGGACCCGGGTGGCGGCGAGCTTGCCGCAGCGTTCGGCGAAGTCGAACAGCACCTGGGTGAGGAAGGAGGTGGCTGCGGCGGCGCCGGCCCCCAGCATCCCCCGGCCGAACCCCTTCAGCGCCCCGTAGGTCCCCTCTTCCTTGTAGCCCTTCACCATGGCAGAGAACCCCTCGGTGAAGAAGTAGATCCCCGCCGACCAGGCGGCCGAGCCGGTCGCCCGGCGCCAGGCGGTGTCCACCGCCCAGTTCTTCCAGCTCTGCAGCGCCAGCTCGCGCGACTTCGTGGAGAGGAGCTGGCTGACCCGCTGCTGGGGGCCGTGGGGCTCAGGCGGGCCGGCGTTGTAGCGGGCCGCCTCCGGCACCTGCCACTCGGCCAGCTGGCCGTTGATCCGGGTCCGCTGCTCCGGGTCCACCTCCATGACAAAGTTGACAAAGTCGCCCACCGACTTGACCCGCCACTGGCCCTGCACCCGCTCCAGCCTCACCTGCATGCTGATCCGGAACCGCTGGGGCATGGGCTTTCCGTCGGGGCCCTTCAGCTTGGTCTCCTCGGTGAAGAGGAAGTGCAGTTCAGGCGGGTGGTTGCCGAACTTTTGCAGGAGGATGCGGGGGGCGTGCCCCTCCACCAGCGGGATTTTGGGTTTGTAGCTGAGCCCCAGTTCCGTGGCGGCCAGGTACCTGATCACCTCGTTGCAGCGCAGCGCTGCCGCCTGCCGCAGTCGGCGGGCGCGAACCGGGCGGGAGAGGTTGTTGACCCGCATCTGGTTGGGCACCTGCCACTCGCTGTGCAGGTCGGGCCGGGTGACGTTCTCAAAGTAGGCCTTAAAGGCCTGGTCCAGGGTCTGGGGGTTGCCGCCCCGATAGAAGTAGTCGGGGCCGGTCGATTCCGTGAGCAGGTCTCCCAGCCGGGCCGCCCCCACCAGCGGCTCCACCACCCGCTTCAGGGGGTGGAGCTGGGCGAACTGCCTCTTCGGGACACCGGCGAACTCGGGGGGCAGGGCGGTGGAGATCTCAAAGGCGTAGACCGGGTCCTTGGCGATCGCCATCCACCGGTCCCGCACTGTCCGGGCGCTCCGCCAGAGCTTCAGCCCCTTGTAGACGAACTTGACCCCCATGTCGGTGTAGTGCCAGAGCCGTAGGTCGTGGGCGCCATACTCCCGGAAGCTGGCCAACTGCTCCGGGTCGAGGCTCCCGGTGTTGTGCAGCCGCCGCAGGAGATCGCTCTGGCCCCACCAGTGCATCAGGTCGCCGGCCGGGGCGACCGTCACGCCGATGGAGACCCGCTCCTCGCCGCCGAACGGGTGGGCAATCACCGCCGTGAAGCTGACCGGGGTCTCCTGCTCCACCTCGTAGGGTGTGAAGAGCAGGTCAGAGCCGATGGCCATCCAGCCCTTTGTGTCCGGGGTGTCGCACTCCCACCGGATTTGCAGCGGCAGGTGCATCGGGGCGGTCGCCTCGCCCGGGGTGCAGCCGATCATCGACCCGGCGGTCGCCCTGAGCTGGCCGGGCCGGTCGGTGAGGCCGAAGCCCAGAACGACCGGCTCGCCGGTCCGGACGACCATGGCATCCGGCAGCGGCCGGACCGTGACCAGCTCCTCAGGGGGCTTCCACTCGAGGGTGAGGCCGCAGTCAGGGGCCGGGGGGTACGCCTTGTAGGGAAGGGTCTCGGGTGGAGGCAGTTCCGGGTCCGGGGTGCAGCGGACCATGTAGCGGTCGACCTGGCGGCCGGGCTCCCCGAATTTGATCCCCTCCGCCCGCAGCGTCAGCGCGCCGGTGAGGCTCTCCCCCTGCCAGCCAGCGGTGCAGCTGACCACCACCTCCAGATCGACCAGCTTGCCGCCGATCCGTTCGATTCCCTCGTACTCCTCGTCCCATTCGGCGAACAGACTGTCCAGATCGAACTGGACGATGGCAAAGGCGCCCTCGCACTGGTCATGGCCCTCCTGGTCCATGCGGCCCCGCAGGGTGACCTCGGGCTCCAGCTCGCTCCCCCGCTCATCGAGCACCCGGACCTGACGGACCTGCCAGATCAGCTGGACCCCGGCGGCCAGATAGCTGAAGTGGCGCTCGTCGGCGACGGAGGATCCCCGGTTGGTCTGGATCTGGCTGACCGCCCGGAGCATCTCGGTCTTGAAGGCGGTGGCGGTCAGGACCACGGAGGGGTCGTCCGGCGTGAGCATGATGCCCTCGGTGGCCAGCCGGCGGTCGTGGACGCCGAGCACCAGCTGGAGCGGCTGGGGCGCCTCCACCCCGGCGGTCACGTGGCAGCGGCAGGGCTCAGGGCGCGCCCGCTCCGGCCGGTCGGGCGGGGGCGGGTCGACCGCCGGTTTGGCCGGGGGCGCTCCGGGTGAGATGGCGCCGGGGATGTGAGGCCGGGGAGCGGGGTCCTTTACCTGCCACTCCTGCGGAAGCTCCCGGGACTTCGCCAGCAACTGCTCCACCTGCTGGCAGCGGGTGCAGCGCAGGCTGCCCAGGAACTCATTCAACCGCTGGATCAGCCGGGCGCGGTCCTCCCGGTACCGCTCCTGGCTGGAGCGCCGCTCGCGGACCACGTAGGCCAGCTCCCGCCGGGCGCGCTCCAGCTCATCCAGCCCGGTCTCCAGCTCCGCTGCCCGGGCCGCCAGCCGCCGGTGCCAGGCGACCAGGGTGTCGGTCACCTCGGCGGCCCCGGCCAGGGCGTTCTGGTACTCGCCCACCTCCTGGCTCTGCTGGTAGATCGCCTGCTGCATCTCGGCGGTGGCCGACTCATGCTCCACCGCCTGTCGGTTGTGGTGGGCGGTCAGGCGCTCCTCGCTCTCGGCCCGCTCGGTCAGCCAGGCCAGCTCCGGCTGCTCCCGGGCCAGGCACTCGGCGCAGGCCGCCTTCTCCTTGGAGACCACCTCCGGGGTGCAGCCCTCTTCCCGTCGCCGCCGCGCTAGCCCTGGGCCGCCAGCCGGAACGGGCAGCCCGATGAAGAGAATCCAGCAGAGCAGAAGCCCCAGGATGCCCAGCAGCGCCTCTTCGCCGGAGTAGTAGATCATGCGGGCTCACCCCCCTCCGGCTCGGAGAGCCAGGTGTGAAGCAGCAGGGCGGTCAGCAACAGTGCCAGCTCCACCAGCATCACCCCGGAGGGGAGTCCGCTCAGGAAGTAGAGCAGCCAGGAGAGCAGGAGCGCCCCGGCCATGAGGGCAGGCAGGCGCAGGTGGCCCGGCAGGGCCTGGTAGCGGGCGCGAAGCGCCACGGGGAGGGGAGGGCGGATCAGGCCGTCCCGGGCGGCGTAGAAGAGGGTGGTAATCGCCAGGAGCGCCAGGGCGCCGGGGATCGCCCTCACCAGCCCCGCCAGGAGCACGGTGGTGACCAGCCCCCGCCCCAGGGCGGCCTGCCAGGTACCCGGCGGGAGCCAGCGGCGCCAGGCCGGGGGCGGGCCGGCCAGCGGGGCGGCGGGCTCCGGCTCCAGCCGGGCGCGGAGGTAGGCGCCGGCGGCCCCCGCCAGTCCGATCAGCAGCGCCCCCCGCAGGGCCGGCTGGACCGCCGCCGCCAGGGCGAACCCGCTCGGGCCAAGCCAGCTCCAGGTCGGTTGGACCAGGGCGGGGAGCGCCACCGCCCAGGCCCAGGCCAGGACGCCGGCGCTGAGCGCCCGCCAGGCAGCGCCTGGAGCCCGCTGCAGCCAGTCGGGCGGGAGGGACTCCGCCAGGCTGGCGTGCAGGCGCTGGGAGCGGTCGGCCAGGAGCAGGGCGGGCAGGGCCAGGGCCCCGTAAGCATGGACCCGGTTTAGGCCCAGCAGCGGGTCGGGGAGGTGCAAGAGGAAGCCCACGGCGGAGTAGCTCAGCCAGAGCCATCCGCCCAACTGGGCGCTGAGCGCGCCGGCCGCAGCGGTCAGCATCAGGAAGAGGAGCGACTGGGAGTAGAGGCTGGGCAGCTCCGCGGAGCGCTGGCCCTCGGTCAGGAACCACTGAAACCTGGCGACCACCGCCATGAGTGCACCCGCCGCAGCCATGAGCGGCGGCAGCAGGGCTGCTGCAGCTGGCCGGGCCCGCAGGTAGCGGCCGTCGGCTGCGAGTGCGCCCGCGGTCGGGTGGAGACGGCTCAGCCGTCGGGGAAGCTGTTCCCACCAAATGGCGGCGATTCCCGTAAGGCCTCGTAGGCCCTGTCCGCTCACCTCTACCCCTCCATCGCGAAGGTTGTCAGTCCCTTCTATTATTTCGATGGTATATTCGTAATCTTTGTTCTTATTCCTCCGTCTTCGTAGGATGAGAATCGGCGATGGGGCGCGCAAAGGCCCGGGAAGGAGGATTCTCCCTCTCGGGCCCGTTCGTTTTCGGCCTTAGGCTGGCCTGACGGCGGTGATCACCTGGAGCCCATCTTGCGGGTAGGCCTCGCTCAGGCTCTCCCGGAAGGCGACCTCGGTGAAGCCGGCGGCGGTCAGCGCTGCAGCGTACGCCTCGTGGCTGTAAGCCTGGTAGCTGGCGGCGTAGCGGGTGGTCTCGGCTGTCTCTGCATCGATTATGTAGTAGCGCACCGTCTTGACCTGGGCCGTCTCGTCCCAGAAGGACTCCTCCAGCCCCAGGTGGGGGCGGTCGGAGAAGAGGCCGTTGGGTAGGGCCCACCAGCCGCGCTCCTCGCTGTCGGCCTTGATCCCATTGACCGTGTGGGCCTCAAGCAGGAGGCGCCCGCCTGGCTTCAGCGCCTGGTAGGCCTGGCTGAGAATCTGAGCGACGTCGGCGGGCTTGAAGACGTTGAACTCCCCGTAGAGGAGCATGATCAGGTCCTGATTCGGGGGCAGCGGGGCGTTGCGCAGGTCCTCCAGCAGGTAGGTGGGGCTTAGCCCCTCCTGGTGGGCGACGACCCGGGCGTAGTCGATGGAGGCCGGCGACCAGTCGATGCCGGTGCAGGTGTGGCCGAGCCGGGCGAGCTGGGCGGTGTAAAGCCCGGGGCCGCAGCCCAGGTCCACCACGTGGCCGGGTCTGGCGCCGAGCATGGCCTCGTGGATCCAGTCGACCTGGCTCTCGATGATCCCGCTTCGCCGGCTGGCCAGGTCATGCTCCTGGGAGAGGTGCTCGGCCAGCATCCGGCGACTGAAGTCGGGATCGTTCCAGGGAATGTTCTCGCCCTCCGACCATGGCTCGGGGCGCCGTGACCGGTGGACCAGATCGAGCAGCATCTGTATCTCCCTCCTTGGGCGTCTTGATCTTCTCCTACCGTACCACCGAACGTGCCATCCGCCCATGACCCGTAGGCCTTGTTCTGTTGGCAAAATGGGCGAAAGGGCTGGAACAGGCAGCCACATTGTTGTAAACTATTTCCATAGATGGGTGACAGAGGGCTAGACAAGCGCGAAAGAAGGGGGTCGATCTCATGGAACAGCTCCAAAACCTGCTCTGGCTCTGGATGATCCTGGGCTTTACCATTCTACCGGCGATCCGGCAGGCGCTGGTGGCCATGCGCCGGCGGATGCTGATCAGCCGGATCGAGCGGCAGCGGGGCACCAAGGTGATCGCCATGATCCACCGGCAGCAGTCCGGTATTCTGGGGGCGCTGATGGCCCGCTTTATCAACCTCGACGACAGCGAGCAGATTATGCAGATGGTGCGGCAGGCCGGCTCCAAGCCCATCGACCTGGTGATCCATACCCCTGGCGGCCTGGTGATCGCGGCCAGCCAGATCGCCCGGGTGCTGCGGGCGCATGCGCCGGGTGTCACCGCCATCGTCCCGCAGTACGCCATGTCTGGCGGCACCTTCCTCTGCCTGGCCTCCGACCAGATCCTCATGGACGAGAACGCCATGCTGGGTCCGGTCGACCCCCAGTTGAACGGCATGCCCGCCAGCGCCTACCTGCGGGTGCTGAAAGAGAAGGAGAAAAACAGCGTCAGCGACCAGACAATCATGATGGCCGACCTCTCCGAGAAGGCGACGGCGCAGCTTCAGCAGATGGCCTATGAGCTGCTGGAGCCGAAGCTGGGCGGTGAGCGGGCGACCGAGGTGGCCACGGCGCTGACCGAGGGGCGCTGGACGCACGATCATCCGCTCTATGTGGAGCAGTTGCGGGAGATGGGGCTGCCGGTCGGCACCGCCATTCCGGACGAGTTCCGACAGTTGCTGGGGCTGTCTGGTGCGGCCAAGGCGCAGCTGGTTCGCCCGGCGGAGCCGGCCAGGGAGCAGATGGCCAGGCGACAGGTGGGCGGCAGGTGAACGGGGAAGCCGGAGCGAATTCGCACGGGAGGCCGCAGGCACCGGAGGATGATTCCTCGGGTATGTCGAAATCTGTAAGAAAGTCCCCCGCAGGGGAGGTGCATCCTGTGAAACGCAACCAACGATATAGCATGACACGCTGGCTGCTCCTGCCTCTCCTGCTGGTGCTGCTGGCCGGGTGTGGCAGAGGCTCCTCCCCTGAACCATCGACTGACCCGGCCCAGCCTGCGGCGTCCGAGTCCAAGGGCACTGAGACGACCGGCAGCGAGCCAAAGAGCCCTGAGCCCAAGCCCACCGAGAAGCAGCCCGAGAAGAAGGGCGTGGTCCTGAAGCAGTTCTTTACCGATGAGAAGACCGGCCTGAGCGTGCAGGCCCCGCTCTATTGGGAGGCGGCCATGAAGGACGGCTTTGTGGTCGTGCTCCGCAGCGCGCAGAACGGCCCGGAGGATCTTTACCGCGAGAACGTGGCGATTACCGCCGACGACCAGTTCGAGAACCTGACGCTGGCTGCCTACCTGAAGGCGCTGGCGGCGGAGGTGCGCAAGCGCTACCCCGACACCGAGACGCTGGAGAGCGGCGAGATCGAGATCGACGGGCACATGGGCCACTGGCTGGTCGACTCCTTCACCTTGCCCAACACGGGTCCTGCCAAGGTCTATCGGGTCGTCGTGGTCCGGCAGGAGGTCGCCTATGTCTTCCACGGCACGGCGCCCGCCCCCACCTTCGACCTCTACCGCCCTTCCTTTGAGGCGATGGCGAAGTCGATGACCTGGTCCAAGCCGGACCAGAAGCAATAGCCGCAAGAACGCAAGCGGGCGCCGGAGGTTTCCGGCGCCCTCAGGCTGTTGACAAACTCATGTAGGAAGCGGATCGCACTCGCGATCTGCTTCCTTTTTTGTTAGACTATACTTACAAGAACATAATTAGGCGGTGGTCACTGTGCTGCGGGGTCCTCATGGCC
>JBMONB010000035.1:0-18601 GCA_049325315.1 Bacillota bacterium
CCCTTGATGACTACCAAGATAACGCTTCGCCGGATTGGCTGCTCAATCCCTACACCCGAGAGCTGATGGAACTGGACCGTTACTACCCGACCGCCGGGGTCGCAGTGGAGTACAATGGCGACCAGCATTACGCAGAGACGGATCTGGCCACCTTCGAGGAGACGGTCAGGCAGGTCGGGCGCGATGCGATGAAGGCCTTCATCTGCAGGGCACGAGGGATCGAGCTGGCCATTATCCAGCCGGAGGATCTGAGCCTGAAGCGCATCGACCACAAGCTCCCCGGGCGCCTTCCCCGCCGAGACCTGGAGGGGATGGAGCCCCTGGTGGCGGCCCTGGAAGAGATGGCGGCGGAGCATCGGGAACGCACGGCTGAGGAGCGGGGGCGCAAGGGGAACCGCGGTCGGATCGGACCATGAGACTTGGGCGCCCGGTACGGGCCCATACCTGGTGTTGGTAGAGGAACGGGCCGGATTCAACGTGAAAACGCCGAGGATAACCTCCTCGGCGCGCATCTTTCTGTTGATCCTGCACGTTTACAACTCCCTTCATAGGCCTTGGCCCTCAGCAACCTTAGGATTCCCGGCCCCCTTCCGCTTGCGCGGCACGCTCACCCGGTCCCGCAGCGGGAAGACAAAGAGCGTCCCCACCCCCGCCACCTCCCGGGTAAACGGGGTCACGTTGAACTGCCTGTCCGGCGGGAGCGTCAGCCCCAGCTTCCGCAGGGGCCGCCAGAAGGCGATCTCCCCCGCATTCCCCGCCCCGATCCGGCACAGGGCCACCGCCCCCGGCTCGCCGTGGCGGGCCCGGAAGACCGAGACCTCACCCGTCGCCCTGTCCGTGCTGGTCTTCACGTGGGTCAGCACGCCGCCCCACTCGGCCTCCATCCAGGCCAGCAGCCCGGCGGTCACGTACATCCTGTCGTCGCGGATCCTTCCCTCCCGCACGCGCAGCGCCTCCCTGGTATCCGAATCCCATACGATCCCCATGCGCCCCACCTCCGACACCCATCTCCCTACCATAGAACACGCATCCGGGACCCATCCGGTTCGATACGGACCGCATCCGCCAGCCATACAGCCCCCATCCGGATGGATACGGACCCCATCCGCCACCCATACGAACGCCATACGCAACCAGGAGACCACCCATCCACCAGCCGCGCGAAGCCATACCCCACCCGTGCGCCACCCGTACCCGACCCGTACCCCACCCGTACGCCACCGTTCTGCTCGACTACGCCCCCAATCATTCGGGTCCGGCAGGGATCGCCCCCCTCCCGTCGAAACCAACCCCATTCCCCCACCCCGACAGGAGGGCACCCCGCTTGAACCACGGCATCCTGCTGATCGCCGCCGCATCTGCCCTGCTGGCGACCAACACCACCATGGCCAAGTTCTCCTACATGGCGGGCCTCACCGCCCCCGCCCTCCTGCTGATCCGCTACCTGATCGGCTCCGCCGCCTTCTCCACCCTCCTGCGGCTGCGGGACCTGCCCATCATCCCGCCCGCCGCCGGGCGCCGCACCCTGGGCGCAGCGGTGATCGTGCTGGTCCCCTCGCTCCTCTTCCTGGGCTCCGCCAGCCGCATCCCCCTCTCGCTGGCGGTGGTGCTGGTCTTCACCTACCCGGTCTGGACCGTGCTCCTCGCCCACCTCATGAAGCTCGAGCAGATCACCGCCCGTAAGGCGGGGGCGGTGGCGATCGCCATCACCGGCATCGCCCTGACCGTCGGGCCCGACTTCAGCCGGCTCGATCCCTGGGGCGTGGGAATGGCGGCGCTGGGCGGCATCTCCTTCGGCCTGATTCCGACCATCGCCCGGCGGATGACCCGAGACGTAGACCCGATGCAGGTCAACGCCTGCGTCTCCTTCCTGGGCATCCCGGTCACCCTCGCCCTGGGGCTTTTCACCGGCGGACTCACTGCACCGGCAGGCACCGGCGTCTGGCTCACCACCCTGGGCTCCGCCACCTTCTACATCGCAGGCTTCGCCCTCTTGCTCATGGGGATTCCCCGCACCGAGCCCACCCGGGCGGCGGTCACCCAGACGCTGGAGCCGCTCTGTACGGTCATCCTGGCGATGCTGATCCTGGGGGAGCCGCTGGTCGCTATTCAGCTGGTGGGGGCGGCGCTGATCCTGGTGGCGATCCTCACCGTGGCATGGCGCCGAAAATAAGCGACCCGCGGGGGTTCTCCCTGCGGGCCATTCCTTTTTGGCACAAGTATGTTACAATAGCACGAGCCTAGATTCGATGAAGGAGTTTTGACAAGCGTGATCACGGTATCGAACCTCAGTCTTCGCTACGGCGACCGTAAGCTGTTCGAAGACGTCAACATTAAGTTCACCCCCGGCAACTGCTACGGGCTGATCGGCGCCAACGGGGCCGGCAAGTCCACCTTCCTGAAGATCCTCTCCGGCGAGATCGAGCCCTCCACCGGCGAGGTCGCCATTACCCCCGGCGAGCGGCTCGCCGTGCTGAAGCAGAACCACTTCGAGTTCGAGTCGGTGCCGGTGCTGCAGACGGTGATCATGGGCCACAGCCGCCTCTACGCCGTGATGCAGGCCAAGGACGCCATCTACATGAAGGAATCCTTCACCGATGAGGATGGCATGCGCGCCGCCGAGCTGGAGGCGGAGTTCGCCGAGCTGAACGGCTGGGAGGCCGAGGCGGATGCGGCGATCCTGCTCAACGGCCTGGGCGTCGGCGAGGAGTTTCACCACAAGCTCATGGGCGACCTCTCGGGCGCCGAGAAGGTCAAGGTGCTGCTGGCGCAGGCGCTCTTCGGCAAGCCGGATATTCTCCTGCTCGACGAGCCCACCAACCACCTGGATATCGCGGCGATTCAGTGGCTCGAGGAGTTCCTGATCAACTTCGAGAACACCGTCATTGTCGTCTCCCACGACCGGCACTTCCTGAACAAGGTCTGCACCCATATGGCGGATATCGACTACGGGCGGATTCAGCTCTACATGGGCAACTACGACTTCTGGTATGAGTCCAGCCAGCTGGCCCAGCGGCTGATGGGCGAGGCGAACCGGAAGAAGGAGGAGAAGATCAAGGACCTCCAGGCCTTCATCGCCCGCTTCAGCGCCAACGCCTCCAAGTCACGGCAGGCGACCTCCCGCAAGAAGCTGCTGGAGAAGATCACGCTCGACGACATCCGCCCGTCGAACCGCAAGTACCCGTTCGTCCACTTCGCCATTGAGCGGGAGATCGGCAACGAGCTGCTGCGGGTCGATGGCCTTTCGAAGAGCATCGCCGGCGAGAAGGTGCTCGATAACGTCAGCTTCACCATGAACAAAGATGACAAGATCGCCTTTGTCGGCCCCAACGAGTTGGCGATCACCACGCTCTTCAAGATTCTCATGGGCGAGCTGGAGGCCGACAGCGGCACCTTCAAGTGGGGGATTACCACCTCGCGCGCCTACTTCCCGAAAGATAACTCCAGCTACTTCGCGAACGACGAGCTGAACCTGGTGGAGTGGCTGCGGCAGTACTCGCCCAACGACCAGACCGAGACCTTCCTCCGGGGCTTCCTGGGCCGGATGCTCTTCTCGGGCGAAGAGGTGCTGAAGAAGTGCACCGTGCTCTCGGGCGGCGAGAAGGTGCGCTGCATGCTGGCCCGGATGATGCTGGGCGGGGCGAACGTCCTCCTGCTGGACGAGCCCACCAACCACCTCGATCTGGAGTCGATTACCGCCCTGAACAACGGGCTGATCAACTACAAGGGCTCCCTGCTCTTCCGCTCCCATGACCACCAGTTCGTGCAGACCACCGCCAACCGGATCATCGAGCTGACCGACACCGGCCTGATCGACAAGCAGATGACCTACGACGAGTACCTGGAGTACCGGGCGGGGCTGAAGCAGAAGCAGGCTGTGTAGCAAAATGGAGAGGCGCTGCATCTTCGCAGCGCCTCTTCGCGTTAGTTGGCAGCGTGGACCGGCGGGCGCCGGTCGAACCAGGGGGCCGCCTGCTCCAGCTGGCCCGCCAGCCGGAAGAGCAGGTCCTCCTCGCCGAAGCGGGCGGTGAACATGGCGCCCATGGGCAGGCCGTCGGCGGTCCAGTGCAGGGGAACCGACATGGAGGGCAGACCGGCCAGGTTGGCCAGCTGGGTAAAGGGCGTGGGGGCCAGGTTCTCCTTCGCGATCTTATCCAGCAGGCCGGCGGCCCGCCAGAGCCGGCCGGAGCCCACGGCGTTCAGCATGCCCTGCAGCCGCTGCTCCGCCGGGCTGGGTTTCAGCTCGCCGATCTTGACCGGGGGCCGGGCGACCGTGGGGGTCAGGTAGAGGTCGTAGCGCTGGAGGAAGCGGCCCATCGCCCGGGCGGCCCGGTCCCACTCCTCGAGCGCCAGGCTGAACTCGGCGGCGGAGATTGCCTGCCCCAGCAGGGCGAGGGTCCGGGTCGAGGGCTCCAGCTCGCCGAAGGCCTGCGGCCCGAAGAGGGCCACGGCCCGCTTCGCCTCGACCGCCGTGGAGGCGCAGTACAGGGTGATGTAGCTGTGCGCCAGCGCCTGACCGTCAATCTCCGGTCGGGCCTCCTCCACGTGGTGGCCCAACTCTTCGAGCAGCTTGGCCGCCTTGGTCACCGCCTGAATGGCCTCGGGGTGAACATCTTTGCCCACCGGCGAGGCGGTGTTCAGGGCGATGCGGAGCTGGCCGGGCGCCTGACCCACCTCTTCGAGGTAGGGGCGCCTGGGATCGCGAATCATGTACGGGGCGCCGGGGTCGGGGCCCTGAATCGCATCGAGCATGGCGGCGCTGTCGCGCACCGAGCGGGTCAGCACGTGGAGCGCGGTCGCCCCGTGCCAGTGCTGGCCGAAGTCGGGGCCCGCGGGGGTGCGGCCCCGGGTGGGCTTGAGGCCGAAGAGGCCGCAGTGCGAGGCCGGAATCCGAATCGAGCCGCCGCCGTCGCCGCCGGAGGCCAGGGGGACCATGCCGGCCGCCACCGCCGCGGCGGTGCCGCCGCTGGAACCGCCGGGGGTGTGGCCCGGGTTCCAGGGGTTGCGGGTGGGGCCGAAGAGCTCGGGCTCGGTGTAGCCCAACAGGCCGAACTCGGGGGTGTTGGTCTTGCCCACCACCACGACGCCCGCCTGCTTGTAGCGGCGGGTCAACTCGCTGTCGTGGTCGGGAATGTAGTTGCGGTAGGCCTTGCAGCCATTGGTGAGCGGCACCCCGGCGTAGGCGTCGAGCAGGTCTTTCATGAGGAACGGCACCCCGCGGAAGGGACCGTCCGGCAGCTCTCCCTGCGCCGCCTGCCGGCCGGTGTCATACATGGGACGAATCACGGCGTTCAGCTGCGGGTTGACGCGCTCGATGCGGGAGATCGCCTCCTCCGCCAGTTCCAGCGGCGAGACCTCCCCCTTCCGGACCAACTCGGCCAGGCCCAGCCCGTCGTACCGGTCATACTCCTTTAAGCCGCCCACGATGCCGCCTCCTTTGCTATGAAGTTGTGGCTGAGATCAGTATAGACTCTAATGGTCGGGCTGTCATGGGGATGGCCAGAATGACGGAAGCGGTGGCCTAGCGCCACCGCTTCTCCCGTTCATCGAAGCCGTCGTAGTCCAGGAGCCGGTACAGCTCCTTCCGGGTCGCCATGCGGTCGAGCAGGGCGACCTGGGTTCCCTCCTGCGCCAGGGTGGCGTAGGTCTCCTGCACCGCCTTGAGCATCATGCGGAAGGCGGTCATGGGGAAGATCACCAGCCCGTAGCCCAGCTCGGCGAACTGGGCCACCGAGAGGTAGGGGGTCTTGCCGAACTCGGTCATATTCGCCAGGAGCGGGCCCGGCACCCGCCGGGCGAACTCCCGGAACTCGTCGACGTTCTCCAGCGCCTCGGGGAAGATCATGTCCGCCCCGGCGGCCCGGTAGGCCAGCGCCCGCTCCACGGCGGCGTCGAAGCCCTCCACCGCCCGCGAGTCGGTCCGGGCGATCAGCATGAAGTTGGGGTCCTTGCGCCCCTCCACCGCCGCCTTGATCTTGGAGAGCATCTCGGCGACAGGCACCACCTGCTTGCCGGGCAGGTGGCCGCACTTCTTCGGGAAGACCTGGTCCTCCAGGTGGACGGCGGCAGCGCCGGCCGCCTCGATCAGCTGCACGGTGCGCATGACGTTGTAGGCCTCGCCGAAGCCGGTGTCAATGTCGACGATCGCCGGCAGCGGGGCCGCCCCGGTGATCAGCGAGACCTGGTGGGCCACCTCGGTGGCGGTCAGCAGGCCGATGTCAGGAAAGCCGGCGGCGTTGGAGAGGCCGGCCCCCGAGACGTAGAGCGCCTTGAAACCGGTGTCCAGGGCGACCCGGGCCGCCATGGCGTTGAAGACGCCAGGGGCGGTCACCGGACCGGCCGCCAGCAGACTACGCAGCTCAGCACCGCGGCTCATGCGCTCGCCCCCTTCTCCATCTGGCGCTGCCGCCACCGGGCGATCAGCGACGGGGCGGCGGCGAAGCCGACGGCCATCAGCAGGAAGATCAGCGAGGCCGGGCGGGTGACGAAGATCGCGGGGTTCCACTGGGAGATGGCCAGCGACTGGCGCATCGTCTCTTCCATCATGTTGCCGAGCACCACCGCCATCACCAGCGGAGCGGTGGGGAAGTCGAGCTTGCGCATCAGGTAGCCCAGCAGGCCGAAGCCGGCCAGCATGTAGAGGTCGATGGCGCTGCCGTTGATGCTGTAGACGCCGATAAAGGAGAAGCCGATCACCAGCGGCAGGAGCACCTGCGCCGGAATATCCACCAGCTTGACGAAGAACCGGACCATGGGGATGTTCAGGATCACCAGGATCACGTTGCCCAGGTACATCGAGTTGATCAGGCCCCAGACCAGGTCGGGCTGGTTCTTGAAGAGCAGGGGGCCGGGCTGCAGGCCGAACATCATCAGGGCGCCCAGCATCACCGCCGTGGTGTTGGAGCCGGGGATGCCCAGGGTGAGCATGGGGACCATGGCGCCCATGGCGGCGCCGTTGTTGGCCGACTCGGGGCCGGCGACGCCCTCAATGGCGCCCTTGCCGAACTTCTCGGGCTCCTTGGAGAGCCGCTTCTCGGTGGTGTAGGAGAGAATCGAGGCCACCGTGGCGCCGGCGCCGGGCAGCACCCCCGACAGGAAGCCGATGCCGGAGCCGCGCAGGATCGGGCCGATCGAGCGCTTCCACTCTGCCATGGTCAGCCAGACAGGCCCCTTCAGCTGAATGCGGTCCCGCAGGCCCAGGGCGATCTCCTCCAGGCCCGAGAGCGCCTCGCCCACGGCGAAGAGGCCGACCACCACCACCAGGAAGTCGACGCCGTCCTCCAGCGGGGTGATGCCGAAGGTGAAGCGGTCGATGCCGCTCTGCAGCTCAATCCCTACAGTGGCAACGGCGATACCTGCCGCCAGGGAGATCAGCGCCTTGACCAGGCTGCCGCCGGAGAGGGAGGCCACCGCCACCAGGGCGAAGATCATGAGCGAGAAGTACTCGGGCGGGCCGAACTTGACCGCCTGCTCGGCGATCGTCTCCGACAGCATGGTCAGGAGCACGATGCCGATGGTGCCGGCGATGAAGGAGCCGATGGCGGAGATCGCCAGGGCGGCGCCGGGCCGGCCGTTTCGGGCCATCTGGTAGCCGTCGAGCGAGGTGATCACCGAGGCGGCCTCGCCCGGGGCGTTGATCAGAATCGAGGTGGTGGAGCCGCCGTACATGGCGCCGTAGTAGACGCCGGCCATCATGATCAGGGCGGAGACCGGCTCCATCCCGTAGGCCAGGGGGATCAGCAGCGCCACACCGGTCGATGGCCCGATGCCGGGCAGCACCCCGATCAGGGTGCCCAGCACCACGCCGATCAGCATGTAGAGCAGGTTCATTGGCTCCAAGGCGACAGCAAAACCCTGAAGAATCGCGTCGATGGGCATGTCGCCCCCCCTTTACCCGAAAATGCCCTTGGGCAGGTAGACGCCCAGCAGCGTATGGAACAGCACGTAGGAGAAGCCGCTGAATGCCACCGCCACCGCGGCATTGAACAGAAGGCGGCCCGGGTTGTAGACCGCCAGGAGGGCCAGGAGCCCCGCAGCGGTCGCCACCAGGTAGCCCAGGGGCTCAAAGAGCATCGCGTAGAGGAAGACGATCCCCACCACCATAGCCAGGGGCCTGCCGCCCCCCCAGACCGGCCCGCTCGCCGCGGCTCGCCGGCTCTGCCAGAGGAGCACCGCGCCCAGGAGAACCAGGATCGCGCCCACCAGCACGGGCATCAGGCGCGCTCCCCAGGGATTGCCGGTGGGCGCATCTTGAATCCAGAGCGCACCGATGAGGTAGACCGCCCCGGCAGCGATCACTGCCAGGGCGGTATTCCGTTGAACCATCCACACAACCCCGTTTCTTACTTGATCACACCGGTCTCCTTCAGCAGCGTCTCGAACTCCGCCCGATTCTGCTTCAGGTACTCAGAGAACTCCTTGCTGCCCAGGTAGGCGTCGGTCCAGCCGCGGTTGGCCAGCTCCTTCTGCCAGGCCTCGCTCTTGACCATCTTGGAGAAGATGTCATCCCAGGCGGCGATCTGCTCAGGGGTCATGCCGCCAGGGCCCATGATGCCGCGCCAGTGGCGGAAGGTGCCGTCGATGCCCAGCTCGTCCCAGGTCGGGACGTCGGGCGCCTCGGCCAGACGCTTGGGGGCGGTGGTGGCGATGATCCGGAGCTTGCCGGCCTTCGCCTGCTCGATCGCCTCGGAGATACCGGTGGAGACGGCGTCCACGTTGCCGCCGAGAATGGCGGTCATCTGGTCGGCGCCGGAGGAGAAGAGGACGATGCGGACCTTCTTCACATCGACGCCGTAGGACTTGGCCGCCTTCAGGAAGGAGATCTGGTCGTTGGAGGCGACGCCGCTGCCGATGCCCACCGAGAGCTTGGCGGGATCCTGCTTCAGCACGTCGAGGAACTCCTTGCCGGTCTTGTACGGCGAGTCAGCCCGGACCGCCAGGGCCAGGTACTCGGTGGTGAGCATGGCCAGCGGGGTGAAGTCTTCGAACTTCATGTTCTTGTTCTGGATCAGCTGCGGCGGGAAGAGCTGGGTGGAGTTCATGGAGAGGTAGTGGCCGTTGCCCTTGTGCTCGTTCAGGTACGACCAGGCCACCTGACCGCCGCCACCGGGGCGGTTGACCACGTTGATCGGCTGCGTGACAAGCTTGGTGTCGCCAAGGACCTTCTGCACGACCCGGGCGGTGGTGTCCCAACCGCCGCCGGGCGAGGCGCCGACCACGATCTCCACCGGGCCGGTGGGGAAGGCGGGGGCCGCCGGCTTTGCAGCCTCGGTCTGGGTCGCCGGGGCGGGAGCAGCGGCGGGCTTTTCGGCCGGCTTCTGGGCGCAACCGGAAAGGAGCAGGGCGAGTGTCAGGATCGAGGCTGCGATCTGAGCTGCTTTCTTGCGCATAAAATCTACCTCCGTTAGCGGGTTGCGAAGGTGATCCGGGTCCGGTATATCAACTATAACGACTATGCATAATCGTTTCCTGGTACAAACGTCGTCTGTCACTGACAGAATCGTACACAACCTAGCTATCGTCGCACGAAGGTGTTACAGGGTTCCTCCTCCGAACGAAGGATGCACCGCCTCGGGCGGAGACCCGGGCGGTGCAGCGGCTCAGTGGCCCTGCCGGCGGAGTTCGCTGGGCATCATGCCGGCGTATTCCCGGAAGAGGCGGGAGAAGTAGACGGGGTTCTTGTAGCCCACCCGCTCGGCGATCTCGGAGACGGAGAGGTCGGTGCTGAGCAGCAGTTCCCGGGCCTTGGCCATGCGGACCCGGGTGAGGTGCTCCAAGAAGGGGCGGCCGCGCACCTGCTTGAAGAGGTAGGCCACATAGGTGCGGGAGAGGAAGACCGACCGGGCCACCTCCTCGAGGGTCAGCTCCTCGGCATACCGCTGGGCGATCAGCTCATCGATCTCCTGGAGCACCCGCTCATGCCTCGACTCCCGGCGCACGTTGAGGCGGGCAGCGGTCTGGCCCAGGTGGACCTCCAGCCAGGAGAAGGTCGACGCCGCGTCTTCTGCGGCGGTGAGCCGGGCCCAGAACTCTGCGGGGGAGAGCCCCTCCTCCGTAGCGAGCCCCCGCTCGGAGAGGGCCATCACCCCGAGGCCGTAGAGTTCGGTGCAGACCCCCCGCACGTACGGGAGGGGCGCCTCGGCCAGCGACGCCGCCACCACCCCCACCAGCCGCCGGACCTCGGCTTCGTCACCGGCCCGCAGCGCCTCCAGCAGCGCCTGGTTTCGCTCGGGCTGATAGGGCAGGAGGTGGTCGCCATCTACCGCCACCTTGGCCAGGGGGATCACCCGGGATACGCCCAGGATCGCCTTGTAGGCCAGCGCCTCCTGCGCCTGGCCAAAGGCCTCGCTCACCTGGGCGCAGAGGCGGCTCAGCCCGATGGTGACGGTGAGCGGGCAGCTGCCCTGCAGGGTGTCCAGCAGCTGCCGGGACCACCCCTCGGGGTCGGCGGGCTGGTGGAGAATCACGGGAATGTGATCCCCCGGATAGGGCAGCGGGTAGCAGCCGGCGCCCGAGGCCGCCTCCTGGATCTGGAGCCGGGCCAACTGCCACTCCACGGGGGAGATGGCGCCGGTTCGCTCCAGGGAGAGCAGGGCCACGGCGAAGGGGCCCTCCAGCAGGGGGGTGAGCGCCAAAAACTCCGCCTCCGCCGGGTCGGGCCGCTCCCGCAGGAGCCGCATGAGGAAGTGCTCCCGCAGGGCCGGCAGGCTGGCGGCCAGCCGCCGGTTCAGCCGGTTCTCCTCGCAGCGCCCCACCGCCCGGCCGATCACCTCCTGGATCTCCTTCACCCTGGCCGGCTTCAAGATGTAGTCGACGGCGCCGACCTGCAGGGAGCGCCGGGCCTTCTCGAACTCGTCGTAGCCCGAGAGGACCACGAAGACGGTATCGGGCGCCTCGGCGTGCAGCCGCTGCATCAGCTCCAGGCCATCCATGCCGGGCATGTAGATATCGGTCAGCACGATGTCGGGCCGCAGGGTCGGAAAGAGTTCCAGCGCCTCTTCCCCGGAGGAGACGCTGGCGACCACCCGGGCGCCCATCGCCGTCCAGTTCAGGTGATCCCGCAGCCCGTCGCGCACGGCGGGCTCATCGTCAACCAGCATGACGGTCCACATCGCTCTCCCCTCCTTCGCCGAAGATCGCCGGCAGCACGATGGTCACCGTGGTGCCCCGGCCGGGCTGGCTCTCAATCGCAATCCCGTAGGGCGGGCCGAAGTGCAGCCGGATTCGCTCGTGGACGTTCCGAATCCCATAGCCGGCGCCCGCCTGGCGCGGGTCGGGAATCGCCTCGGTCGCCATGCCCACCCCGTCGTCGGTCACCGTCAGGACCAGGTTGCCCTCTTTCAGGGCGGCGCCGAGCCGCAGCACCCCGTGCCCGTTCCGGTTCCGGAAGGCGTGGACCAGGGCGTTCTCCACCAGCGGCTGGAGGATGATCTTGGGCACCTTGCACCCCAGCAGCTCCGGCGGGAAGGACTCCTCGGTGCGGAAGGAGCCCCGGAAGCGGAACTGCTGGAGCTGAATGTAGGTGCGCAGGTGCTCCAGCTCCTGGCGCAGGGGCACCAGGGCATCGCCCTTGGCCAGCCCCAGCCGGAAGAACTGCCCCAGCAAGATGACCGCCTCGCTGATCTGCTCCTGCCCGTTGCCGATGGCGATCCAGTTGATCGAATCGAGGGTGTTGTAGAGGAAGTGCGGGTTGATCTGCGCCTGGAGCGCATCAAGCTCTGCCTTGCGCTTGCGCCGGTTCTCGGTCTCCAGGTCGGCCACCAGCTGCTCCAGCTGCTCGCCCATGCGGTTGAACCCGGCCTGCAGTTCGCCGAACTCGTTGCGGTAGGCGACGGTCGCCCGGGCGTCGAGCCGCCCCTGGCCCACCAGGCGCATCAGCCCGACTAGCTCATCGATCGGCCGGCCGAAGGCCCGGGCCAGCCCCCAGGCCAGGAGGAGCGAGGCGGCGGCGCAGGCGGCTCCGGCCCAGAGCAGCGCCATGCGGATCGGGTAGAGCCCGCGGGTCAGGGAGTCGACCGGCACGATCTGCAGCAGCCGCCATCCGCCCCGGGTGGAGGCGGTGCGGATCAGCAGGTGGGGGCGGTTGTCCACCTCAATCTCGACATGGCCGTTGTCCCAGTCTTGGTTCTGGGCGTGGACCAGCTCCAGCGTGGCCTCATCGACCGGCTCGCCGGAGAGCTGCTGCACGAAAATACCGGCCCCCCGGGCGATGAAGAGCGGTCCCTCGCCCGCCCCCAGCTTGACGATCTGGTGCAGGGCGCTCATGCGGACATCGGCCGCCAGCGTGCCGATCTGAGTCCCCGAGGAGCTGTTGTACAGCTTCAGGACGTGCGTGACCACCTGCTCCCCGCCCAGCTTCGGGTTGACCGTGCTGGGGTGCATGTCCAGCCAGCCGGAGGAGAAGTGGCGGGCCGGGGCGTACCAGCGCTCCTCGCTGATCGCCTCCTCCGCCAGGAGCCCGGTGCCGTTGGTGGTATGCGGGGCGCCCTCCCACCCCGAGACCAGAATGTGCAGCCCGGCAATCTCCGGATGCCGGGCATAGGGCGCGACCAGCTCCCGCGCCGTGATCAATGTGACGGTCTGGTCGGGGCGGTTCCGGTGGTCCCGCAGCAACTCCTCGACCCGGGGGTTGAGGCTGAGCGCCAGGACGGTATCCTCCACAAGGGCAAGGCGAAAGCCAAGCCGCTCGTTGGTCTCCCGCAGGCGGGCCAGGCTCGCTTCGGCGGCGGATTCCACGGTCTTCCGGGCCGCCGTGTTATACGAGACGCTCCCCAGGATCAGCAGCAGGCTGACGTTCAGCAGAACAAAGGAGAGCAGCAGCACGGTGCGAATGCGGATCCGGTGGAAGAGTTGGTGGAGCATCCGGATTCCCCCTTGCCCGTTAGGTATTCAGCGGACAAGGGGTCTTCCCTGCTGGCATGAAACGCTACCTCACCCACTGCCACCGACGGCAAAGGCCAACCCGCTCACACGGGTTGGCCCTTCACATGTTCTTACGCCCGCGCCAACACTCTCTCCATCGCCCCGGCCAGCGCCTCGTGCGCCGAAGATTCGCCGCAGAAGGCCCGGTAGAGAGCGCCCTCCAGCACCGACACCACCGGCCCCAGCCGCGGATCGGCCGGCAGGGTGTTGGACCGGGTCAGCATCTCCAGCTGCGGGGCCAGCCACGGGTGGCGGCTCAGGTCGGCAAAGGCCGACCGCCGCACCGCACCGCCGGCGGGTCTGGTCACCCCATCCTCCACAGCTGGCCCCAGCCCGGCCATCAGGGCGGCCAGCACCGCCTCCCGCTCCTCCCGGGAGAGGCCGGCCACCACCGCCACCCCCCAGGTGACGCCCAGGGGCTGGGTGTAGACCGCCAGGCGGTAGGCGCCCCCTGCCAGCGCCGGAAGCTGGGAGGTCCAGACGGGAGCCATGGCCACCTGCCCCTCCCTCACGGCGGCGGCCACATTCTCGGGGCCCCACCGGTGAACGTCGGGCGGACAGAACCGGCGGAGGCTGCAGTAGGTCTCCAGCGCCCGCACCCCGGCCGGGCCGGCGAAGGCGGGCCTGCCCTGCAGGTCGATCAGGCAGCCGCCCTCCGCCCAGAGAAAGGGCAGCCAGTCCCAGAGGATCGAGTCGGGCCCGGCGGCCAGCGCCAGCGGCGTCACCCCATTGGGGCAGCACCAGGCGGCCAGGGCGCCCAGGTCCCGAGGCGAGACCACGGGCACGCCGCCCTCCTCCTCCACCGCCACCAGGTCGGGCCGGTAGAGAAGCATCTGCCCGTCGGTGAAGAGCGGCAGCAGGTAGGGGATGCCCCGGTACCGGCTCTCCGCCGCCACGGCGGGGAGGATATCATCGGCCCGATACGCATCGTGCAGCGCCTGCCCAATGGCCGGCAGCAGCGTATCGAGCGGGGCGAGCCGGCCGGCGTGGGCCAGTTCAGGGAGCCAGAGATGACCCGGGACACAGACGGCCTGATACGCGGGCAGCGGGCTGTTCAAACTCTCCAGCAGCCGCTCCCGGTAAAGGGGCCGGGGGATCAGCTCCAGCTCCATCTGCCACCCGGGGGAACAGGCCAGCGCCCGGAGGGTGGGGTGGTCGGGGCCGATCATGCGGAGGGGCATCTGCCCTCACCTCCTCAACGGGATGGGATCCGCAATCACATCCATAAGAGGTGGCGCCCTGATTCCGCTTCAGTTGCGAAAATCGGCGCTATTTACCGAATCTTACACGTAGGTTTCAGGACCGTCCATGCGCCAATGTGATCATTGTCACAGAGCGTGAGGGGACCACCCCGCCCACGAAGTAGCGTACACACATCCCCCATCCGCCACATAGCGTGGGGCCAGGAGGTGTCATGATGATGAACTACCCAAACTATCCAGCCGCTGTCATGCCAGTGGCGGGGACCGGGGACCACTCGGGAATCAGCCCCTTCGGAGCCGGGACTCCGGGTCCCTTCGGCCAGGGGGCCGGCGTGCCCGGGGCCTTCGGCAAGGGGGCCGGCGTGCCCGGGGCCTTCGGCAAGGGGGCCGGCGTGCCCGGGGCCTTCGGCAAGGGGGCCGGCGTGCCGGGGGCCTTCGGCAAGGGGGCCGGCCTGCCCGGGGCCTTCGGCAAGGGGGCTGGCCTGCCCGGGGCCTTCGGCAAGGGGGCCGGCCTGCCCGGGGCCTTCGGCAAGGGGGCTGGTCTCGCCCAGCAGGGCGCCTTTGCCAAGTACGGCAAGCCGGTCGCCCCATCGTTCGGCGGGGCGCCTGGCGCCAGCCCCTTCGGCGTCCCATCTTTCGGCGGCGCCTTCGGGCAGCCCGACCTGACCCCCTACAGCAAGCCGGGCTGGCGCGCCGAGTAAACCCTCGCCAAGTTGGTCGCCTGTGAAGCGGGAAACGTGCAGGAATCACCCCAATTCAGTCGAATCAATGAGTTTTAACATGTTAAAGGGGTGATGGACTGCATGCCCACCTTCCAGCGCATCCTTGTGGCCAACCGGGGCGAAATTGCGATCCGAATCTTCCGTGCGTGTACCGAACTGGGCAAGCAGACGGTCGCCATCTACTCGGAGCAAGACAGCCTCTCGCTCCACCGCTACAAGGCAGATGAGGCCTACCTGGTAGGCGAGGGGAAGGGGCCGGTGGAGGCCTATCTGGATATCGCCTCCATCGTCGCCCTGGCCAAACAGCACGAGGTGGATGCGATCCACCCCGGCTACGGCTTCCTCTCCGAGAACGCCGCCTTTGCCCGACTCTGCCGGGAGAACGGGATCGCCTTCATCGGTCCCGACCCCGAGCACCTGGAGATGTTCGGCGACAAGACGGCGGCCCGCAAGATGGCGATCGATGCTGGCCTGCCGGTGCCGCAGGGGACCGACGGCCCGGTCGCATCGGCCGAGGAGGCGCTGGCCTTCGCCCGGTCGGTGGGCTACCCGATCATCGTCAAGGCGGTGATGGGCGGCGGCGGCCGCGGCATGCGGGTGGTCCGCTCGGAGCCGGAGCTGATCGACGCCCTGGAGCGAGCCCGCTCTGAGGCGAAGTCCGCCTTTGGCTCGGGGGCGGTCTACCTGGAGCAGTACATCGAGCGGCCCCGCCACATTGAGGTGCAGATCATCGCCGACCGCCATGGCTCGGTGGTCCACCTCTTCGAGCGGGACTGCTCCATTCAGCGGCGCCACCAGAAGGTGGTGGAGATCGCCCCGTCGCTGGCGCTGACCGATGCGCAGCGGCAGGAGATCTGCGGCGCCGCCGTGCGGCTGATGGCCCGGGCGGGCTACGTGAACGCCGGCACGGTGGAGTTCCTGGTCGATCAGCAGGGGCGCTACTTCTTCATGGAGGTCAACCCCCGGATTCAGGTGGAGCACACCATCACCGAGATGATCACCGGGCTTGACATTGTGCACGCCCAGATCAAGATCGCCGAGGGCGCCCGGATCGACCAGGCGCTGGGGGCGCCGTCGCAGGCGCAGATCGAGCGGCGGGGCTACGCCATTCAGTGCCGGGTCACCACCGAGGACCCCGCCAACAACTTCCTGCCCGACACGGGCCGGCTGCTGGCCTACCGCTCCGCCGGGGGCTTCGGCATTCGGGAGGACTCGGGCAACGGCTATCCGGGGGCGATCATCTCCCCCCACTACGACTCGATGTTGACCAAGATCTGTACCATTGGGCTCGACTTCGAGGCGGCGGCGGCCAAGATGAACCGGGTGCTGCAGGAGTTCCGCATCCGGGGCGTCAAGACCAACATTCCCTTCCTCTTAAATGTGGTGCGCCACCCCAAGTTCCTCGCCGGCCAGATCGACACCGACTTCATCGCCGCCACGCCGGAGTTGTTCCAATTCCGGCCCCGCCTCGACCGGGGCACCAAGCTGCTCCGCTATATCGGCAACGTGGTGGTCAACGGGGGGCCGGGGGTGCCGGTGGGTGCGAAGCATCCGGCCCATGTGCGGGCCCACCTGCCCGCGGCCGACGGCCCGGTGCCCGATGGCGCCCGCCAGGTGCTGCTGGAGCGGGGAGCCGAGGGCTTCGTCGACTGGGTCCGGTCGCAGAAGCGGCTGCTGATCACCGACACCACCATGCGCGACGGCCACCAGTCGCTGCTGGCCACCCGGGTCCGCACCAAGGACCTGCTGGCCATCGCCCCGGCCACCGCCCGGCTGGCCCCCTCCCTCTTCTCCCTGGAGATGTGGGGCGGCGCCACCTACGACACGGCGCTCCGCTTCTTGAAGGAGGATCCCTGGGAGCGGCTCGTGCAGCTGCGGGCGGCGATTCCGAATATCCCCTTCCAGATGCTCCTGCGCGGGGCCAACGCCCTGGGCTACGCCAACTACCCCGACAACCTGGTGCAGGCCTTTGTGCGGGAGTCGGCGGCGGCGGGGATCGACATCTTCCGCATCTTCGACTCGCTCAACTGGCTGCCCAACATGCGGACCGCCATCGAGGCGGTGCGGGAGTCGGGCAAGATCGCCGAGGCGGCCTTCTGCTACACCGGCGATATCACCGACCCGAACCGGACCAAGTACTCCCTTGGCTACTACATCGACCTGGCCCGCCAGCTGGAGGCGGCGGGGGCGCAGATCATCGGCATCAAAGATATGTCGGGCCTCCTGAAGCCCCGGGCGGCCGAGATTCTGGTCCGGGCGCTGAAGGAGGAGGTCGGGCTGCCGATCCACCTGCACACCCACGACTGCTCGGGGGCCGGTGTGGCCACGCTGCTGGCCGCATCTGCCGCCGGGGTCGATATTGTCGATGGGGCGCTCTCCTCGCTCTCGGGCATCACCTCGCAGCCCTCGCTCAACGCCGTGGTCGCCTCGCTTCAGGGCGACGAGCGGGAGACCGGGCTCGACCTGGCGCAGCTTCAGGCGCTGGCTGACTACTGGCAGGAGGTGCGCCGCTGGTACTCCCCGTGGGAGACCGGGCTTCAGGCAGGCTCGGCCGATGTCTACCTGCACGAGATGCCCGGCGGCCAGTACTCGAACCTGCGCCAGCAGGCCGAGGCGCTGGGCCTGGGCGGGCGCTGGGCCGAGGTGGTCAAGGCCTATCGCACCGCCAACCTCGCCCTGGGCGATATCGTCAAGGTGACGCCCTCGTCCAAGGCGGTGGGCGACCTGGCGCTCTTCATGGTGCAGAACGGGATCACCACGGCGGAGGATCTGGTGGAGAAGGGCGAGTCTTTGGCCTTCCCCCAGTCGGTGGTGCAGATGCTCTCGGGCTACATGGGCCAACCCCCCGGCGGATGGCCCGCCGAGCTCCAGCGGGTGGTGCTGAAGGGGCAGGAACCGATCACGGTCCGGCCCGGCGAGCTGCTGGAGCCCGTCGACCTGGATGCGGCGGCCCACGCCCTGGGCGAGAAGCTGGAGCGGCCGGCCACGAGGCGGGAGGTGCTCTCGGAGATCCTCTTCCCCGGCTCGGTGGCGGAGCTGAACCACCACCAGGAGGAGTTCGGCGACACCGCGGTGGTCGACACCCCCACCTTCTTCTACGGCCTGCGGCCCGGGGAGCAGACGGCGGTGGAGATCGAGCGGGGCAAGACGCTGATGGTCAAGCTGATCAACGTGCGCGACCCGAAGCCCAACGGGGTGCGGGAGGTGCTCTTCGAGCTGAACGGCTTCCCCCGTGAGGTGGAGGTGGCCGACAACAAGCTGGCCAAGGCGGGCGCCCGCAAGCCCAAGGCCAAGAAGGGCGATCCGAACCAGCTGGGCGCCTCGATGCCGGGCACGGTGCTGAAGGTGCTGGTCGCCCCCGGCGATGCGGTGACCAAGGGGATGCAGCTGGCGGTGACCGAGGCGATGAAGATGGAGACGGTCCTCTCCGCCCCCCGGGATGGCAAGGTGGCCGAGGTGCTGGCGAAGGAGGGCGAGCGGGTGGAGGCCGGCGATCTGCTGGTCCGGCTGGAGGCATAAACTCGCTCGGGGCCTGCCCGTGAGAGCAGGCTCTTGACCCCACTTTGAAGGCCTGCCCGTGAGAGCAGGCCCTTGACCCGACTTTGGAGGCCTGCCCGTGAGGGCAGGCCTCAGCTTGCTGACAAAACAGCCCTCTGCTGTCCGCAAAGCGGACGCAGGGGCTGTTTTGTATACAGATAAAGGGAGTATGAAGCTTAAGACAAGGGTTCAGCAGCTTTTTTGGGGGTGCTACCCCCC
>JBMONB010000036.1:0-18399 GCA_049325315.1 Bacillota bacterium
TCCGTCTCGGGGCAGGCCTCCAGGATCTCGCTGACCAGGGTGTCGGGTGTAATCTGCATGTTCGTCACTCCTTTCGCTTTCAGGGTACTCCTTCTGCCCCCGGCAGCGGTGTGATCTTGGTCACGGGGATTGATTAACGATACGAATATGTATGATAACCGTGTGATGCGGATCACCGCCATACCCGGGGCATTGCGGCAGGCTGGAGGGGGGAGGGATCTGTGTGGAACGACCGGTGCAAGACCAGATTGCCGGCCTGCGGGTTACCCTGGGGGACCCGATTGCGAAGAGCTGGTCTGCGAACTTTGAGCAGGAGCCCTACCTGGACCGGGCCGATCTGGTCCTGGAGGACTCGATCTGCGCCATCGCTGCCACCCATCCGGTGGATGAGCGTCACGCCACCTTCGTCAACCTGGTGACGCCGGGGGAGCTTGGCGATCCGAGCCGGTATTTGGTGCCGGCGCTTGTGGAGCGCCTGGGCGGGACGGTGCGGGTCGAGGAGGTTGGGGAGTGCGGCTGTGGCGGGTTCGTGGTGCGGGTCTGGCGGTTGGGGTGATCCTGAACAGAACAGCCACTACCCTGGTGGGGTGGTGGCTGTTTGGCGTGGTGGCATTTCCTTAGAGTGTTACTGTATACCGGGCCCGCAGCGCCTCCAGGTGGGCGGGTACCCACTCTGGCCCGGCCTGGAGCGCCCAGGTGGTCCAGAGTTGGTCGAAGGTCATCGCCTCGAAGCGAATGGGTGCTCCTTGGATGAGGCTGGCGAAGCGGCGCACCTCCCGCCGGTGCTCGGTGAAGATGCGGAACTCGGCCCAGTTGACCGGCTCCCAGAAGAGGTAGAGCAGGGTGACCGGGCGCCCATCCGCCTCGTTGATCAGCCCGAAGGCATGCTTGACCAGCTGCGAGGCGTTCAGGTAGGTGAAGCCCCACTCCTCCTTGACCCGCCGCAGGGCGGGGTACTGGTCAAAGAGCTTGTCGTAGGACTCGGAGAAGTCCAGCGGGTGGGGCTGGAGGTACTCGGTGCACTTGACCTCGACCCCCACCAGGCCCTCGGGCCCATCAGCCAGCAGGTCCAGGTGGGGGGCGGTGCCCCGCAGCCCGGTGCGGCAGACCGCCTCGAACCGGATGGATTCGAAACCGCGGTGAACCCCCAGGCTCAGGTGGCCCGCCTGTCCCTTCCAGGGAGCGAAGCTGTTGACCGCCAGGGCGGATGAGGAGTAGGCGGCCCGCATCTTGGAATCCAGCTCGTGACCGGCAGCGCCGGCGAAATCACCGAGGTACTGAACCTCCGCTATGGTCGGCAGGATGTTCCCCTGCAACCGGGCAGCGTAGCCCGCCTGCGCCGGGTCCATGGCTGCTGGTCCGACATAGTCCCGCAGGGCATCGGCCAGCGCCTGCTTGGCCCGGTTCTGGACCACGAGCGCCTCGGAAGAGCGAATCTGCAGCGGGTTGGAGCCGTCCTGGCAGAGGGCGATCAGGTCATCGACCACCTGCCAGTTGGTGCGGTTCAGGTAGGCCGGGTGGTAGGTCCGGTAGGTGTGAAGGGGCAGGTCGGGGTGGATGATCCGCACGATGGCTCCCTTGCTCTCCAGCACCGGCTCCAGTCTGGCGCCGGGGAAGGACTCTACGATCCGCTGGTCATAGTAGGGGCCGGTGAAGAAGATGACCACATCGGGCTCGAGGATGCGCAGCTCGGCGGCTAGGACGTTGAAGTGCTCGAACCAGTCGGCGTCGACCGCTTCAGGGGGGCGCTGGCCCTCGTGGTCGACCTTGACCAGTTCGGCCCAGAGACAGGAGTCGATGGGGCCGGGGGCCAGGGCGGCCTGGACCTGTTGGAAGGCGCGCCAGAAGGGAGACCTGGCCGGGATTCCGGCGGGGAAGAAGTCGCTGTAGAGCTTCTGCTGCACGTCGATGAGGGTGGGCTTAACCTCGGCTACCCGCTCGCGGGGCGGCATGCCGTCGGCCTCCCAGCCGTAGGTCTGCTGGCCCACGATCACCACCTTGCGGGGGGCGGCGAGGTAGGGGGCGGGGACCTGGATCAGGTGGGGGTAGGAGGTCTCCTTGTGGCGGGCCAGCAGGGCGATCAGGGCGTCGAGGTGCTGATCGTAGAGGGCTCGCAGGGCCTGGTTCATGGCTCTTCCCTCCGTTTCTTGGGCCTTGGTGCCTGGGATCCTGCTTAAGGGCGCGCCGTAGGCCCGCTCTACTTTAGGAGCGGGCTCGTCTGGCGATATTGGTTTCCGAGCAGGTCCTGACGGAGCCGCTCCAGCAGCGCCTCCTGGTAGGCGGCCATCCGCCGATCCTGCATCGCTCGGCTGAGGCTCTCCAGCGGAGTGGAGGCGTGGGTGGCCAGCCTGCGCAGGTCGGCGCCCGTGAAGGAGCGTGCCCGGGCGTGGTTGGCGGCGGTCAGGTAGTCGTCCACGCCCATGCGCCAGAGCTTCAGCCTGTCGCCGTACCGCTGCATCAGCCTTGCCGTGATGGTCAGGCCGTTGGGGTCGAAGTCGCCGCCGTAGGCGATGGTCGCTCCGCTGGCTGCGGCCAGGTCTAGCAGGCGGTAGGCGGCCACTGAGAGGAAGCCGCTGGTGCAGACCAGCGGTCGCTCCATACCGGCCTGCTCCAGGCTGTCTACCAATTCCTCGAAAACCGGGGGGTTCTCCACGGCGTAGAGCACTGGGCCGGAGAGCGCCAGGCTTGTCCAGTTGGCCACCTGCCGCAGGGGGACGAGCAGTACGCCCCCGGCCCCGGCGAGGCCGAAGGTGGCGACGTAAGAGGAGATGCCATCGGGGAGCAGGCCGGCCGCTGTCAGCAAGATGCCCCGCTCGACAGCGTCCTCGGGGGCGGTCGGTAGGCCGCAGGTGGGGCCGATCAGGTCGGTCAGGGCGCGCTGCAGGAGGCGACCGGCGAAGGCGTCGTCGTCGAAGCCGTGGGGATCGCCGGTGAAGCGGTTGGCGAAGACCGGCAGCCGCAGGGAGCGACCCTGGTCTGCCGGCAGGTGATCCAGGGCCAGGGTCACCGCCTCCAGGGCGAGGGTGAGGCGGCGGTGGTTCCGCTGGCCGGCTCGCTCCTCCTGGTTGAACTCTCGCTGCAGCAGCGCCAGGGCGCTAGATTCGCCAGCGCGAAGCCCCTCCCGCCAGCGGAGGGCCCGGCCCTGCTGCGCGGGCCAGGCAGCGGCCAGCAACCGCTCCCAGCGTGCGGCCAGAGCGGCCTGCTGCTCGGCCCGGGTCTCCAGCGGGCGGCCATCGAGGGTGGCGGCCACCTCCTGGAGGCTGTCGCCCAGCCCCCGCTCCCGCAGCCTGGCGTCGAGCTTGGTGAGCGACAGGGTGAGGGTCTGGCCGGGACGGGTCTTGACATACTCCCCCAGCAGGCCGGTCAGGGCGAGCCGCTCCTCCTCGGTCAGGTTGGGGAGGCGCAGGGTGCCCCGCACATCGCCCAGGGCCGCATAGCGCTCCGCCGCCGCCCGGATGACGCGGGCGAGCCGGTGCAGGAGATCAGCCATCGGCTGTCACCTCCGTCTCCCCGTCACGCAGCCGCCGGCCATCCCAGATGAAGGGGCGGGTGGCCACGGTGGTGCCCTCCCGGAGCATGGCGTAGAAGGAGGCGCCGGGCAGATCTTCGGTGAGCGCCGGCAGTTTCTCGCTCGAGATCACCCAGGTCAGGTTGAGCGCCGTGAGGAAGCGGATCAGCTGCCGGCTGTTGACGGCGTCAATGCCGGCGAAGCCCTCATCGAGCGCCAGGAGGCGCGGGGCGTCGGGAGAGGCGTTGTCATAGCGGACCGAGAGGCCGGCCAGGAGCGGCAGGAGGAGGACCAGCGCCCGCTCGGAGCCGCTGCGGGCGTTGTGGACCGTGTCGGTCACCTCCTGCCGGCCGCCGGTGCCGCCCTTTACGTACAGGCGGAACCGGAACCAGGTGCGGTAGTCGAGCACCTCGGCCAGCCGCTCCCGGAAGAGGTCGGCTCGCCATTCGCCGCGCTTGGCCTGATCACGGATCTGGCGGATCTCCTCCTGAAAGGCGGAGCGCAGCAGGTCGCGCTGCTCGCGGGTCATGGCGCTCTCCTCGATCCAGAGGAGCTTTGCCTGCCGGGCGATGGTTCCGCCCAGCTCGTGCTCGGAGGATTTGGGCGACCAGTCGAGCCAGACCCGCTCATCGTTGCGCAGGGGGTAGCGCTCCAGCTTCTCGTTGATCTCGTCGACCCAGTCCTTCGCCTTCAGCAGGCAGCGGCGGACCTCGCGGCCCACATCTTGCAGCAGATGGCGCTCGAAGAGGGCGGCTTCATCGCGCTGGAGGACATTTTTGAGCCGCACCTGCTCCTCCTCCAGGTGGCGGAGGAGGGCGAAGGGGGTGACCCGCAGGCCGTCGAGCGTGAACTGGACCAGGCGGCTCGGCTCGCCCGGGTGCATCTCGGGGAAGTAGTTGCGCAGGGCCGGGCGCCGCTCCTCGAAGAGCTTGCTCAAGGCGGCCTGATCGCTCACCTGCACCTTCTGGATCTCCTCCACCAGGTTGGGGCGCTCGTGCCAGCGATTCAGCAGGGCGCGCCCTACCCGGCGGGCCGCCTCGTCGTCGGTGGGATCGAACTGATGCGGCTCCAGGGTCGGGTAGGCGCGCACCGCATCGGCCAGCCGCTGCCGCCCAGCGGTGGCCTCGGCAGCGGTCTGATCCGCCCGCTGCTGGAAGGCGGGCATCTCCCGCTCCAGCTCGGCCACCTGGCTGCCCTTGATCGCCTGGGTCCGGTCGGCCGCTCGCTGCTGGGCATCCAGTGCCGGAATCGCCTGGTCGATCTCAGCGAGCCGGGCGAAGAGCGACTGGACCCGGGGGTCATCTCGCAGCTTCTGGAGGGCGCTGCGCTGGCCGCGCAGCCTGCGCAGGTCGACCTCGCCCTGCTCCCGGCGGTCGATCCGCTCATCGCGGTCAGACTGATCACGGTTCAGCAGTTCCACCTGCGTGGCCCGTTTCTGCCAGCTGGAGAGAAGCTCCTTCGCATGGTGGTGGAGGTCCTTGAAATGGGCAGCCACCACCCTGGTCTCGTCAGCCAGCCGCTGCAGCGCCGCCAGCCCCAGCCCCTCGGCGGCCGGGAAGTCGCCATAGAGGTGGAGCAGCCGGGCCTCCATCGCCTCCAGCTCCTGGCGGGCCAGCGCCACCTGCTCCCGGGCGGCCCGGAGGGCCCCCTGGCGCTCCTCCACCTGCTGCCGGCGGATGGCGTGCTCCATGGCGGCCTGCTCCAGGAAGTCGAAGGCCGGCAGCCCTTCTGCCCGCTGCCAGTCGGCCTGGATCGCTGCTCTTTGCTGATCCAGGCGGGCCAGGGCGGCCTGCTCCTGACGCTCCTGCGCCTCGCCTGCGGCGATGGCCGCATCGAGCCGGGCGAGCTCGGCCAACCGGAACCGCTCCCGGGCGGCCCGCCCCAGGTAGCGCGGCGACTCGGCGGGCGCCGTCGCACCCGCAAGCAGGCCGTGGCGCCAGGTGCCATCGGGGAAGATGGCGGCCAGTGCGTCGGGGAGCGGCTGCCGGGTCAACTGCGCCAGGAGGTCGGCGCCGGCCGGCCCCACAGGGGCGAGCAGGAGTCGCTCGCTCAGCCCCTGCGCCAGCAGCAGCGCCAGCCCCTCTTCCCGGCGCTCCGCAGGGAGCACCAGGGCGTCCAGCAGGCCCATCTCGGCCAGCGCCTGCTCCAACCGGCCGTATTCCGCCCCGGTCTCCTCGTCTGGCTCCACCAGCTCGTAGAGCGGGGAGAAGGGGATCGCTGCGGCGGCCAACGCCGCCCGTGCCCGCTCCTGCTCGGCGGAGCGGGGCGGCTCGGGGAGCGCCTCCTCCAGGTGGGCGCGCTGCTGCCTCAGCTGCGTCAAATCCTGCTGCACCGCCCGAAGCCGCTCCCGGTGGCCCATGGCCACGGTATCCACCGCCTCCAGCGCCAGTGCCAGGGCGGGCCGCAGCAGCTCCAGCGCCTGGCGGGGCCGCCCGGCGTGACCGTGGATGTACCGGCGCAGCGACTGGGCCACTGGCTCCAGGGCGTCTGCATCCACCCTCAGGGCGGTGGCTGATTCGGCCCAGGCGTAGAGCGCCTCCGCCGCCTCCTGCCGCCGGCTCTCCAACTGGTTGGCCGCGGCGGTGGTGGCCGCCTCGGCTGCCATCAGCTCCGTTAGTGCCTGATCCTCCACGGCGGCGGCCGCCTGCCAGCGGGCCTGGGCCTGATCACGCTCCACCACCGCCTGACGAACCTGCTCGATCTGGGCCAACCGCTCTGCGACCGCTGCGGCGACGGAGGCCTGGGGGATCGCCTCTGCCAGCGCCGGCTCCGGGCGGCTCACCAGGAGGTTTTCCCAGCGCTGCCGCTGCTCGCCGGCCCAGTGCGCCGCCGCTTCCCAGCGGGCCTCCCGGGCGCTCTCGACCGCCCCGGCCACCGATTCCAGCCCCTCAGCCCGGATCTGCTCCCAGCTCCGCTCCTCGGCGGCGATCTGCCGCCGGCGTTCCTGGATCGACCGCTCAAGCCCTTGAAGCTGCTCCCGCAGCCGCTCCAGCTCCTGCTCCCGCCCGGCGATCTCCTGCTCCACCTGGCTCAGGCGCGCCGCCGCCTGCACGCCCTCCCGGCCCTCGAGCTCCCGCCGCTCCTCGGTCAGCTCGGTCAGGCGCTGCTCGCAGGAGCGCCTGGTCGCCAGCGCCTCGGCCTGCTCGGCGCGGGCGGCAGCGAGCGCCGCGGCCTTCGCCTGGAGCTCCGCCGCCGCCTGATCGGCCTCGCGAGCGGCGCGGATGAACTGGGCCGCGGCGACCTCGGCCATCCGCCGAAAGACGGTCTGGGTGGCCCGCTCGATGGCCAGGACCGCATCCACCTGATCGGCCAGCCGCTCCAGGTTCTGCGTCGTCTGGTCGATGTGGTCCAGCGAGGTGGCGGTGATCTGCATCACCCCTTCGTCGACAGGGGGCAGCGACTGGGTCAGGATCCCGGCCACATCGCGGGGGCGGACCTCCTTGGTCAGCTTGGGCCGCCGGATCTGCAGCAGCAGCTCGATCAGGGCGTCGAAGTCGTCAAGGTCCTTGAAGCCGAAGAGGAGGCGGTTGACCTCCCGCTTGTACTCCCGGTTGGTGTCGAAGAGCTCGCCGCCGCCCTCCAGCAGCTTCTTCAGATCGGCCCGGCTGAGGGAGAGGTTCTGCTCGCGGACCAGGTCAAAGCCGTTCCGCCCGATTCGCCGTCCGTCGCGGATCACAAAGCCCCAGGAGCGGACCGACTTGTCCTCGCCAGACCGGTCGTGGTGCAGCCCCTGCCCGAAGGTGAGGTAGCGGTCGCCATCGGGGTGGATGAACTCCAGCGCCAGGTAGCTGATCCGGGCCTGGTGGAAGTAGGCCGCCTCGCCGGTATCGTCAGGGGGGGAGCCGGTCACATAGTAGGCCATGTGGCGTCCCTGCCCGCCGAAGGTGTTGAGCCTGTCCTCGCTCTTGTTGCCATCGAGGAGCAGGGGGACCGCCATGGAGAGCACGGTCGATTTGCCGGCGGCGTTCTGCCCGCCCAGGAAGAGGCGGCCATGGTGCCAGTGGAACTCCTCCCGGTCGAAGAACCAGAAGTTGCGGAAGATGATCCGGTTGGGCCGCCAGCCCGTGGGAGCGCCCTGCTGGAGGAAGGAGAGGAAGGTCTCCAGCCGCTCGGCGGGGTCAATCAAAAAGCCGAAGCTGCTCATGGCCAGGTCCCTCCTCTGCGGATGCTGCGGTCTCGTCCGGGACGGCGAAGTAGCCCCGGTACAGGGCGGTGATGGGGGTCAGGTAGATGTCGCCATAAGGGCTGGGGCCGCGGGCCATGCCGTTCTCCCGCATGAGGGAGAGGCTGCGCTCGATCAGCTCCTCCGGCCCGCAGCTGGAAAGACCACCCGCCAGCAGGTCCCGGTGCTGCTCCCGCAGGCCCATAAGGAGGTCGCAGAAGCGGCTGTAGGGGAGGCGGATACCCTCATACTCATCGGCCTGCAGCTCGCCAGTGGCCACGTAGGTCTGAATCGCGCCACAGAGGAGGAGGACCGGCCCATACTCGGAGCGATGGCGCGGGGAGATGATCACGTAGCCGGCATCTTGGGCGTGGCTGTCGCGGACCACCCGGGCCATTCCCCGGCGGAGGTCAAGCCGCCAGCCGAAGGTCTCGTGCAGCTCCCGCCCGATGAAGGTCTGCTTCTGGACCACCAGCCCGTAAGCCTCGGGGTCATCGATGGCCAGGAGGACCGGGTGCATCAGCAGCGCCCGCCAGGCCCGCTGCTCCACGTCATCGACCGGCAGGGGCGGCTGGCGCACGGCCGTGGGCGAGGCGGTCGCCACGAATTGGTGCAGCGGTCCGCGCAGCGGCCCGGATGCCAGCCGGGAGGTGACCTCGGTGAAGGCGTAGAGCCCGTCGGCGGAGGCGGAGCGTTCGGCCCACTCCCCGGCGGAGCCGTCGAGTCGGACCAGCCCGCCGAGCTCTTCCAGCAGGTTCATCACCCGCTGGAGCGAGCGCCGGTGGGCGATGTTGCCGAAGTCGAGCACATCGGCCCCGTACCGGCCCTGCACCAACCGGAGGACCTCTTCGGCCAGGAAGGAGAGGAGGAAACGGTTTCCCGCCAGGGCGATCCGGCCGCTGCGGGCGGCCAGGTCCTCGGCGCTGTAGAGCACCAGGGTGAAGAGGAGGTAGTCCAGCGGCTCCTTGAGCCCCGCCAGCCCGAGCCCGTCCAGCAGGCAGGCGGGGGTGCGCACGAGCCGGACCATCTCCCGGTTGCGTTCGAGGTGGTAGCCAGGATAGATGCGAAACCAGTCCCGCAGCTCCGATTCATAGCGGATGATCCGCTGAAACGACTCCGGCTCGCGGGCGGCCAGGACCACCCGGAGGTCGATCAGGTCGACAAAGGCCTGCATTTTGGCGCTGCGCGTCTCCCGTGGCATCGCTCACCCCTCCTCCCGCTGCCGCTCCATGGTAAAGGCAGGAACGAGCATCCGCCCGTCATCGGAGCGCAGCCAGACGTGCTCCCGGATGTGTGGATCGCGAATCCGCAGCAGGGAGCCATCTTCGGCCCGGGTCGCGCAGGCGGGGCTGTTGGCCAGGCACTCATAGACCCAGGAGAGGATCTGATCCCGCTCATCGGGCGAGAGTTCAGGCGCCTCGGCAAGAGCGAGGGAGCCGCCGGCGAAGAGCCGGTCGACCATCGCTGCCGCCGCCTCGCGCCGCTCCCGGTCCCGCTGGCGGAGCACCGCCTTCTTCAGGGCGAGGTCGGCCACCGGGCTGGGGGCGGACTGGCGCTGCGTATAGCTCCGCCGCTGGCGGATGGGCGTATTGTGGGGCAGGGAGAGCCAGGGCGAGGCGTCGGGGTTGTCGCTGGCCTGCTCGGGCAGCTCAAACTGCCAGTGCCGGGGCGTGGCCAGCCCGAAGGTGAGCGCTGCGAGCCGCTCGGTGCGGGGGAGGTCGTGGCGCAGCCCATGGAACCGGTCGGCCAGGGCCAGCAGGTCCTGGGCGCGGGAAAGGGCGCCCTGGCGCGACTCGGAGAGGCGCTGGGCGCTGCGAAGGACCCGATTGATGGCGCGAGAGGCAAAACCGTGGAGCAGGTCGGCCGAGCCGCCCGGGGCGAACCAGCGCTGGAAGGACTCCACCTGGTGGCGGTAGTCCTCACGCAGAAAGTCGTCCGACTCGAACTGCCGGGTGGTGGCCCTGGCTGCCTCCGCCAGCCGCACGGCGATGGTCTCGACAGGCCAGTCTTGGGTCAGGGTGCGGAAGCGGTCGCGGTGAGCGGTAAGCCCTTCGATGAAGCGGGTGAGGTAGGTAACCAGCGCGGCCTTGTAGATCTGGAAGGCAGCGAGGTCAAGGAGCCGCTCCTTCTCCTGCCGCCGCATGTCGCCCAGGTAGTCGTTGGCGGAATCGGCCATCTCCGCGAAGAGACGCCACAGGTCGTCCCAGGACTGTCGCAGCTGGTCCGGGTCGCCGGTCTGGAGGGCGGTCTGGAAGGTGAGGAGGTGGGTCCAGAGCCGTGCGATGGCCGAGCCGTCGAGCTCGCCCACCTGCTCGCCACGGCGCTCCAGCTCGAAGAGGAGCTGCTCGATGGCGATGGCGTCGGGGGTGGCGGCGTAGACGACGTTGCGCCGCTTGAAGTCCTCGATGGTCTTGACCCCGGCGAGGCCGAGCTCCCAGTCGGGCTCGAGGTTGCCCCATTCTTTGAGGCTGTTCAGGTCTTGCTGGCACTCCTCCTCGGGGTAGTCGCGCTGGAGGATGGTCTCGACGTGCTTGCGGACCTGGGCGGGGGTAAGAGTGTATTGGTGCAGCCGGTGCTGCTCGAAGAAGTACCGCATGATGATGCGGTAGCGCGGGACGGCGTTGCCGGCAGTGAGGTAGCGGGTCTCGTCGACCGGTTCGGTCAGGAGTCGCTGGCGGGTGGGGCGCATGGGGTCGCCTCCGTGGGGTGGTTTATGCTTTTAGGAATTCGGCTCCTGGGGGGCTTATCCTTGTGGCGCGCGAAGAGACCGCCCTGTTGGAGGGCGGTCTCTCAGCCTGATGACAAACTCCATGAGCAGAGAATCATGGTGAATACTCATGCGCCGCTGTTTTTATGTCACCGCATCAACGGGCGGGATTCGTAGACGTGTGGTTATGACCTCTGCCACATGAATGGGCGTCGATTCTTTCCCGCCGGCGCAGGACCAGATTGCCGCCCACCGAGATGTTCCGCTAGAAATTCCCAGCACACTTCGGACCGTGTGGGGAAATTCTCACTGAATCGCTGAAAATCGAGGGCAATCAGGCCAATGAGCCACCGTTTTTCGCTTGCTTTTCCCAAACTGCCGCCTCTGAAACCAAGATCATCGGTCCCAGGGGGCGATTAGCCCCTTCATCCACGTGATTCCACGACAAATTCCCTCCCGCATCGAACGGCACCCGGGAATAGATAGCGGAACCCAGGATTTGCGATTGTCCGGGCAGTCTACGAATGTGAGGGCAAGGCCTACTGGCCTGAGTGGCCATCAGTGCTGCCTGCGAGACCGCCCTGTTGGAGGGCGGTCTCTGGTTGGTATGTCGATCAGCGCTGCTTGAGTACCGCTACATCCCGCTCCAGCACGCCGATCGACTGAGCGAAGTGGCGGCTCTCGCCCTGCCACAGCGCCAGGTCTCGGTCGAGCCGCTCTTCCAGGGCGCCAATGCGGGCGGTCAGCCGCTCTTCCATGGCGGCCATGTCGGTACGCATTCCCTCCATGTCGGTACGCATTCCCTCCATGTCGGTACGCATTCCCTCCATGTCGGTACGCATGCTCCCCATGTCTGAACGCAGGTCTGCGATGCTGCGGTTGTTCTCGCCGACCATCTGCACTAACTGCTCTACGAGGCGCATGACCTGGTCGAACCGCTTCTCCATGCTGTCCAACCGCTGCTCAATCCGTTTTAGCTCGTCCACCGCTTGCGGCACCCCTTTCCCCGATCCTAGCATATCACATCTGCGGCGAGCATGGGATGGGACGGACGGGAGTGACAGACTGTTGTCACTGAACATTCGTAAGGTAGTAGCAACTCTCAGTAGGGTTTCCGCCGCTGGTTCTCGAACCGAGTACTTCATTACATAACGATCGAGGTGGGGGTCTATGCTGGACCTGGCTGGGTATGCGGTGCGAGCAGCCTTTGAGAAGGCGGTCCGCGGTTTTCCCGTGTTGCGCTGTGTGGAAGCGTCCACGGTGCTGCACTTTCTGCTGCGTGCTTTGGGCTATCCGGCCCGGCTGGTCAAGGGCAGCTTCCAGTTGGACAAGCCGTTGCCAAAGAGTTTCGAGCCAGCCGACGGGAGGTACCTCACCTATGCCCACCATTGGGTCGAGGTAGAGGATACCGTTCTCGACATCACCGGGGACCAGTTTGATCCCGCTCTTCAGAGGCCATGGGTGCCCGTCTACATCGGATCCCGCGCCGACCGGTACGTCGACGGGGTGGAGGATGATCAGAACGAAATTCTGGAGCATCCGATCTGCCAGGCTGTCCTGTTCGAACTTCGCCAACTCCTTCCCGGCTGGATCCCAGTTGAGGGCCCGACGGGTGGATTGGACGCAGGGGACTTCATCTGGTGGGACGGGCGGAATCCGGCCGACCAGAAGGCCTTCGAAACCCACTTAAAGAACCTCGGCAAGGCGGTCGAAGAGCGGCTGACCAACATGACCTTCCGTCGCCCGGAGATCCGAATCGGCCAGGACGATACATACGCCTGGATCACCTGGGCCCCACCCGAGTATGGTGACAACGTAGAGTACCGGTACCGGCCCCACTTCACGCTCGATGTGAAGCCTAACGAGTTGGTGCTGCACCTCAATCTGGAGATGGTCGATAACGCCAGGCACTTCGCACGCCTCGTCCTCGCTGACCCTGTAGGCGTGCTTCGGCTCATACGTGAGCTTGACTGCGGGCTAGAACTCCAGGTCTACCAGTGCAGGAGGGAAAAGCTGAAGGACTGGAGGCCCGAACAGCCCGTCTACTATCAGGTGCTCGACCTGACCCCCGACGAGTTGCGTGAAGCCGTTGAGAACTCCCAGCGGTGGGGCGAGCATGAGGGCACCCTTCCGGCCTACCTCCTCAGCAAGCACATGCCGGCAGCCCGCGCGATTGCACTGGCAGGGAAGCTGCCTGACCTACTGGCCTGCTGGATGGAGCGGCTCCGTCCCGGCCTCGAGCACTTCGACCGGAAACGGAGATGAGCAGATGGGTTCGACCTTCACCTGGCTGGACTTCTCGGAGCAGCAGCGCCGGCAGGCGTTGGATGTACTCGACCTCTTCCGCGAGCAGGACACCCGTGATGAACTGGGGATCGGCACCGTACGGGACGCCCTGGCGGACCTGCTCTTCCCTGGTACCAGCACGATTCAGACCCGGGCGCGCTACTTCCTCTTCGTTCCGTGGCTCTACCTGGACCTGGAGCGCCGTCGCGTCAGGTCGGACAAGATCGCCGAGCGGGCACGGGCCGAGGAGGTCAGGCTCATCGCTGGCCTGGACCGGTCGGCAGATCGCAACGGCATTATCGGCGTGCAGGCCCGAAGCGGGCTGAAGCGTCTCCCCAGCAATGTCTACTGGCAGGGGCTCCGCCGGTGGGGGATTCGCATCTACCCGGGCTCGCAGGACCAGTACCACCGGTCGATCGACGGCTATTACCGGGCGGTGGACCATAGCGAACAGGATGATGAGCCTCCGCTGAGCAATTGGCACATGGGCATCCCCCAGCCGCCGCCGGCCTTTCCCCAGGAGGCGTCCTTCCAGTTGACGGAGGAGGAGGCCGCCTACCTGCACGACCGGATCATGGTCTCCTGTCGAGGCAGCCTGCTGGCCTACCTGGTAGACCACCCCGAAGGGGACGACATGGACGCCCCCTTCCCCTGGGAGCACAGGCTGGCGGCGACGCTGCCGACCCGGCTGAGCAGGCCGCTGACCCATGCCCGGAATTTCTCCGAGCTGATGCATGGCGCCGCCCTGCTCTACAACCTGATGCTGGCCCAACTGGACCGCCCCGACCTGATCGACCCCTTCGTTGAGCGGCTGCAGGGCTGGCATGCGCAGATTCGCAGGCGGGCGGCGGAACTCAGCACATGGGATCGACCCCGCTTTTGGGAGTTGGTGCGTAGCGAGGGGGCGCGCATCCCGATTCAGACCCAGACCTTCGTTGAGTTCTGGGTAGAGCGGGTCATTGGTGGCCTCAAGACGGATGAGCCGCTAGCGGACCTGCTCACGGACGGAAGGGTGCATGCCTATATGGAGGGGCGCGAGACCGCCCTGAAGGGCAGCCAGGCCCGGTTGACCAACAAGCATGCCCGCGAGCTCTGGCAGGGGCAGTCGGGCACGGCGCAGTTGGCCTTCCGCTGGCCGACGGCGCGCAGCTTCATTGCCGATATTCGGGCGGGGCTGAACGGGGGTGGCGCTGATGCTTGATCCACGCGATCGGCGGCTGTTCTTTGATGCCCTGCGCCCGCCTGAGGGCTATGAGCTCGACTGCGCTATTGGCACCACCTTCTCGCTCGACCTGCTGGCGCTGCTGATGGTCCCCCTTGCCTTCACCGAGTTTGAGGCGGCAGGTGATGAGTCCCACCTCCGCCCCGATCCGCTGGTCCTCCTCAAGGCGATCCAGAACCGGGTGGATCGGATCCACCTCTTTTGCCAGGCGGGGCAGATCAGCCTTCCGCGCCATTACCGGGGTCTCTTCTCCTATCTGGAGCCGGCCGTAAATGAGGTGACGGCGCCCCACCCCGATGGGGTCTTTCACCCGAAGGTCTGGGCCTTGCGCTACACCGCTGCCCAGCACCCTGTGAAATATCGCCTGCTGGTGGCCAGCCGAAACCTGACCGTCGACCGCTCCTGGGACACGCTCCTGGCGCTGGATGGCGAGCTGGTAGACCGGCGGAACGCCTTCAGCCGCAACCACCCCTTGGGCGACTTCTTCGCGGCCCTGCCAGGAATGGCGGTTCACGGGGTCTCTGCGTCGTGCCGGGCCACCGTCGAACTTGTGCAGGCCGATTTGCGCCGGGTGGCGTTTGGGGTTCCCGAGGGGTTCGACCCGGATCAACTGGCCTTCTGGCCCTTCGGTCTCAGCCGCCGGCAGAGCCCGACCAACCCCTTCGGGGAGGCCCGTGTCGACCGGTTGATGATCATCTCGCCCTTCCTGTCGCCATCTACCGTTGGGGGTCTGGCCCGGAAGGGTGGCGTGCTGGTGAGCCGGGCGGAGGAGTTGGCCCAACTTAGCGCAGCGGTTCTCGCCCGGTTCGGCTCCGTCTACGTGTTGCACGATGCGGCCAGCCCCGAGCCTGGTGCCGAGGAGGATGGGGAGAAAGGCACAGAGACCCTGCCGCTGCAAGGGCTGCACGCCAAGCTCTATGTGGCCGACGCGGGGTGGGATGCGCGCCTCTGGACGGGCTCCGCCAACGCCACGGAAGCGGCGATGGGGCGGAACGTGGAGTTCTTGGTGGAACTGGCAGGGCGCAAACGGCTCTGTGGGATCGATGCGATCCTGGGCGAGGGGTCGGAGAGCTTTGCGGCGCTGCTGCAGCCCTATACCCCTCCTGCCGAGGCGGCGGAGCCGGATGCGCTGGAGCAGGCGTTGGAAGCGGCGGCGGACAAGGCCCGTCGGCTACTGGCCACGGCGGGGCTTCAGGCACAGGTGGAGCCATCCGCCACGAAGGGGGAGTACGGCCTGGCGATCGAGTCGCCGGTGGTCGTCCCGCTCCCGCCGGGTGTGGAGGCAACCTGCTGGCCGATCACCCTGAAGGAAGAGGCGGTGGCGCAGCCCGCTGTCCTTGGCGTCCCCGGGCGCCTGGCTGCGTTCGGCCCGCTCTCCCTGGAAGCGCTGACCGGCTTCTTCGGTTTTGCCGTTACCGCCAGCCAGAGCGGCCGGCGCCGGCAGGTGCGGTTTGTGCTCAACCTGCCCCTGAACGGTGCGCCGGCGGAGCGGCCCCAGGCGATTCTGCGGGCCATGCTGCAAAACCGGCAGCAGGTGCTTCGGTATCTCATGCTGCTCCTGGGCTTCAGCGGCGCCGCCCTCCCTGGTGAGACCGCCGGTGGAGCCCGGCTCCTGGCTGGTGTGGCAGATGGTGCAGCCCCCGGATCGGTACCGGGCCTACCGGTGCTGGAGGCGATGGTGCGAACCCTGCACCAGAACCCCGCCCAACTGGATCAAGTAGCCCGGTTGGTGATGGAGCTGCAGCAGACACCTGAGGGGAAGGAGCTGCTGCCGGAGGGCTTCGATGAGATCTGGGAGCCGATCTGGGCTGTTCGAAAGGAGCTGAAGGCATGAGCATTCAGGGCGAGCGGCCTGATGTGAAGGGGGTTCTGGCGCAGCTGAAGGGCTTTCAGCGCCGGACGGCCCAGTATGCCTTTCGCCGGCTCTTTGTTGACGAGGACTCCACCCGTCGCTTCCTGGTGGCCGACGAGGTAGGGCTCGGCAAGACCAAGGTGGCCCAGGGGGTGGTGGCTCTGGCGATCGATCACCTGTGGGACAAGGTGAAGCGGATCGACATTATCTACATCTGCTCCAATGCCGATATCGCCCGCCAGAACATGGGCCGGCTGAACGTGCGGCTTCCGGGCCATGAAGGGTTTATGGCCGCCACACGGATCACCTTGCTGCCGAAGGTAGTCAAGGAGTTGGACAAGCAGCCGGTCAACCTGATCGCCCTGACGCCCGGAACCTCCTTTGATCTCACGTCGAAGTCCAGCCTGGGGACCGCCGAGGAGCGGGTACTCCTCTACTGGATGCTGGATACCGCCTGGGGCGTTCAGGGCTCTACCGGACCGCTGAACGTGCTGCAAGGCTGGGTCGGCGATAAAGATGACTTCCGCAGCCGGGTCGCCACCTTTGACCAGAGCAGCATCGACGAGGCGCTCCGGAAACAGTTCGCCCACGACCTGGCGCTCCACGTGGCCAAGGAGCGAGCGGCGGGCCTCCCTGATCTGCGCAGCCGGTTCGACGAGCTCTGCGACCGCTTCCGCTACTTCCGGAAGCGGCCGGCGCCGGAAGATGCTGCCGACCGGGCCCGACTGGTGGGTGAGCTGCGCGCCGTTCTGGCAGCCTCCTGCCTGCGGGCGCTCCAGCCCGATTTGATCATTCTCGACGAGTTTCAGCGGTTCAAGCACCTGCTGGGCGAGTCGGACCAGAGCGACAGCGCCCTGCTGGCCCGGGAGCTCTTCAACTACAGCGATGAGACCAGCGCTGCCCGGGTGCTGCTGCTCTCTGCCACCCCGTATAAGATGTACACGCTCCAGGCCGAGTCGGCCGAAGACGATCACTACCAGGACTTTCTGGAGACCCTTCGGTTCCTCGACGGTGATGGCGCCGACCTGGCGGGTGTGCAAGCGCTGCTGCGGGAGTACCGCAGAGAGCTCTACCGCCTGGCCGATGAGAGCGAGCCGGCCCTGGCCCGCTTAACCGATCTGAAGGGGCGACTGGAGCAGCATCTACGGCGGGTGATGGTGCGCACCGAGCGGCTGGCCGCCTCGGAAGATCGGAGCGGGATGCTGGTGCAGAAGGAGCCGGTATCTGCCCGTCTGGCGGCGCGCGACCTGCAGGGCTACCTGGCGGCCCGGAAGGTGAGCGAGGTGGTGGGAGAGCCGGACCCGCTCACTTACTGGAAGGCTGCCCCGTACCTGCTAAACATGATGGACAACTACAAGCTGAAGCAGCGGTTAGAGGAGCACCTGGACCTCCCCGGGCAGCGGGGGGCGGTGGCTCAGGCGCTGACCACCTATCCGGCCGGGCTCCTGCCCTTCGACGAGTTCCGCCGCTACCAGGTCATCGACCCGGCCAACGCCCGGTTGCGGGCGCTCCAGGCCGATACGATCGACGCCGGCATGTGGCGGCTGCTCTGGATGGTGCCCTCCCTACCTTACTACCAGCCAGCGGGCCCCTATAGCGCCCCGGGTGCGGCCACCATGACCAAGCGGCTGATCTTCTCCGCCTGGCAGGTGGTGCCCAAGGCCGTTTCGACACTGCTCAGCTACGAGGCGGAGCGGCGTGTGATCGCCTCGTTCGAGGGGGAGGCGGCGGAGAACACCCCTGAGGCCCGCCGCCGGCGGCGCCCACTCCTGCGCTTCGCCCGGACCGATGACCGCCTGACCGGCATGCCGGTGCTGGGGCTACTCTACCCGAGCGTGGCGCTGGCCGCGCTTGGTGACCCGCTGATGATGGGAGCGGAGACGCTGCCGGTGCTGTTGGACGAGGTTCGCCGGCGGCTGGCCGAGCCTGTCGCTTCGGTCGTGGCTGACGCGCCGCAGGAGGGGCCGGTCGACGAAGCCTGGTACTGGGCGGCGCCCATACTGCTGGATCTGGCAGCCAACCCGGATGCGACGCGGGAGTGGTTTGATGATGCCGCCCTGGCCGGTCGGTGGGGCGCGGAAGAGCATCGGACGGAGGACGACGGTGAAGAGTCTCACTGGGCGGCTCATGTGGACCTGGCCCGGAGCCTCGCCCAGGGTACGGGCCAGCCGTTGGGGCGCCCGCCTGAAGACCTACTCGATGTGCTGGCGCTCCTGGCGGTGGCGGGGCCTGGCGTGGCTGCGCTTCGAGCACTGGGGCGTATTGTGCCGGAGCCCGGGGATGCGGACCTGTTGATGCGGGACGCGGCCGGCCGCATGGCCTGGGCCCTTCGCCGGCTGTTCAACCTGCCGGAGGTAACGGCGATGCTCCGCGGGCTGAACCCGGCGGAGCCGTACTGGCGGCGGGTGCTGGAGTACTGCGCCGATGGCTGCCTGCAGGCGGTGCTGGACGAGTACATGCATGTGCTGCTCGACGCCGAGGGGCTGCGGGGCAGGGCTGGGCATGAAGTCATGGAAGGCCTGTCCGAAGCCATGGTGGAGGCGGTGACCCTGCGCACGGTCACGCTCTTTGCCGATGAGATTCGGGTGAATGGCGGCGACGTGAAGCTGGAGCGGGAGGGCATGCGGGCCCGCTTCGCCCTACGGTATGGCGTTGAGCAGGG
>JBMONB010000037.1:0-18144 GCA_049325315.1 Bacillota bacterium
GGGGTAGCACCCCCAAAAAAAGCTGCTGAACCTTTGTCTTAAGCTTCATACTCCCTTTATCTGTATACAAAACAGCCCCTGCGTCCGCTTTGCGGACAGCAGAGGGCTGTTTTGTCAGCAAGCTGAGCCCGGATGCAGGTGCATCCGGGCTTCGCTTTGATGGAGGTGGGTGTGGGATTTGAACCCACGGATAACGGTTTTGCAGACCGCCGCGTTACCACTTCGCCAACCCACCATTGTGGCGCATCGATGATGTTAGCACAGAACGAAGCCCGGCGTCAAGGACTCCGCCTGTCCATCACCTACGTGGTCAAACGCTTCCAGAACCGCTGCCCGCCGATGATCAGGACCACAAAGAGCAGCATGATCACGCTGCCCCAGAAGCCGGCCTCGCCCGCTGCGGCCAGATCGCTGCCGAAGAACGCATAGGCGAAGAAGGCGGGCGCCTGGCCGATCAGGGCGACGGCCAGGAAGAGCGGCAGCCGAATCTGGCTGATCCCGGCCACATAGGCCACCACATCGAAGGAGGCGATGGGGATCAGCCGGCCAAAGAGCGAGAGAATCAGGAAATGGAGCGGGCCAAGGCGCCCGGCTCGCTCCACCCAGGCCTCGCCCAGGCTCCGGCGGACCAGGTCCTGACCGATGCGGCGGGCCAGCCAGAAGTTGACCGTGGCGCCCAGCATGCCGCCCAGGAGCGAGAGCAGCGTCCCCCAGACCGGCCCATAGAGCGCCCCCGAAGCCACGGTGATCGGCCAGGCGGGCAGCGGGGAGAAGACCGACTGAAGCAGTTGAAGCCCGATCACCACCAGGGGACCCCAGGGACCGGTCTTCGCCAGAAGGCCGGCGGCCGTCTGCACGCCCCCGCGAAAGAAGGGCCGGAGCAGGGGCCACATCCAAAGGGCCGCTGCTCCGACCGCCAGACCAGCCACAATCCAAAGAAAGGTCCGCCAATGCTTCGACATGGCCCCTCCTGCTTACCGGAAGACTCGGCGTGCCCCGATATACCGCTCCGACCACCACGGGTTCGTCATCGCGGTGCGAACGACGCCCACCTCGGGAGACTGGGCGTGAATGAAGCCGCCCTCGCCGTCGTAGACCCCTACGTGGGAGGCGCCGGGGGCATAGGTGGTAAAGAAGACCAGGTCGCCCGCCGCCAGATCTGCCTGCTCCACCGCTGTTCCGACGGTGTACTGCTCAAAGGAGGTACGGGCCATGTCTGCCCCGATCTGTCCGGCGAGGTAGACGATGAAGCCGCTGCAGTCAAAGCCGGTCTCCGGGCTGGAACCGCCCCAAGCGTAGGGCAGGCCGACCAGTTCCCTCGCCCGCGCCAGGACCATTTCGCCCACTCGCCGGGTCGCCTGGCGGCTCACCGAAGCGGTCCGGACGCTCTCACGGCCCGCAGCAGCTGCTGCCCCGCTGGAGATCCGCACCGTGTGGCTCTCGCCCTCCCACTTCACCGCAAAGCCCAGCTCCTCGGCGAAGAAGCGGAGCGGGATCAGGGTCCGCCCTTCCCGGTTGAGCACCGGCATGGCCAGCGGTACCGGCTGCCCGTTCACCCGGGCTGTCTGACTGCCCACCACCGCCTCGATGGTGGTCTCATTCAGGGTGGCGCTGACCGTCTGGGACTCCGGACTCCAGGACAAACTGGCGCCCAGGGGCGTCAGAACCGCCCGCACAGGCACCATGGTCACATTCTCCTCAATGACGGGCGGGACATCAAAGGCCAGGGGCTCGCCGTCGAGCACCACCTGCACCGAGTCGGCCCGGGCCACCCCCGGCGCCAGTATCAGCGCCATAACGGCGCCCCCGATCAGCCAGCGGGTCCATGCTTTTCGTGTACGCTTCATGAAGGCTCCCCTTCCGTGGAAGCCGGTATGTGGGTCCCTCGTAAGGTTTCGACCCGCACCGGCCATCTCCCTGTCCAGGGCTCAACTGTCGCTATCGCCGTATTTTTCCCGGAATGGTGGATCCAATTCAGTCGCTGCCCCCGTTCGCCCGCTCCGCGGGGGCGCCAGTACGAATCACCGCAGCGACAGGCAGATAACGGTCGCGGGAGAGCAACTCCCGCCTGATCAGCTTGCCGTCTACGAAGAGAAGCCGGTAGGCCTCCGACGTCAGCCCGGGGATGCCCCCCCGCACCTGCTGCCGCTGGTCGGGCAAGAGCGTAGGATCCGGGACCTCACGGGTCGGGAAGGGCAGCGAGCCGGTCACCTGCGACTCGATGCGCACCGCCTGACCCGACGGCAGGTCTCCATATAGCCGGAAGGTGACCCTCCCCCCCTCAGCTTCGGTCTTGATCAGCAGGTGCCCCGGGGTGGTATTGCGCACCTTCAGGTCCTGGTAGCCCGGGGCGACTGCCGCATCCTCCGATGGCGGAATGTAGCCGACCGCCAACTGGTGCGGATGCCGCTCCAGGATCTCCAGATTGGCCCGCAGCGCCGCCCCGAAAAGGTGGTCGCCACCTGGCAGATCCCGCCACCGATGCCCTCCACCAGCTCCCCGCCCACGATTACGTACGCCTCCCGCCAGCCCCTGGACTCATCCACCGGGCCGACGGCTCCGTTGTAGGAGAGGATCTCTCCCGGTTTTAATATCAAGCCGTCCAGGGCCTGGGCCGCTCGCTCCACATTCTCGGCCCGCGGGATCGACGGGTCGTACTCGGTGGACCACTCGGCGATCAGCCGGCGAATCGCCATGCGCTCCAAAGCCTCCGTGGTCACCTCCGGTTCCACCGGCTTCAGCGGCAGCTCGAGGCGGCCGGTGCTGCGCCCCGCCTCCAGCGCCCTCCGCAGCGCTGCGATGTCCACCGACCGCCCGGCCACCGCCGGGATGAGGGTGACCCGAGCGCCGGAGGCCTCCAGCGATGCGGAGACCGGAGGGCGTTGCACCGCTTCCACCACTGGCTCCAGTGCCGCCTCCAGCCGACTTGCTTCCCAGACGACCGGAAGCTCCAGCCGGACCTCCACCTCTCGCTGCCCCCGGGGCCGCTTCCCGAGGGCGAGCCTCACCTGCTCCGTACCCGCCTCCAGCGAATACTGCAGACCCAGCTCCCCCAGCCGGAAGGGCCAGCTCTGCTGGCCATGCACCAGGGTCACCTGGCGAGACCGAACCTCCTCGACCCACTGGGTGAGCATCGCCGAAAGGTCCCTTTCATCGCCCGGCCCAGCCACCTTCTCCCCGTTGACCCACAGCGAGTAGCGGGGCTCTGTCTGCCAGCCTGCTGCCAGCAGGAGCGCCGCAGCGACGGCCGGCAGCAGGAGGACGAACCACCATCGACGGGGGCTGGCCGGCGCAGCGCGGCGAACCCCTTGGATCCGATCTCTCACCCCGTGCCCCCCTTTACCATTGAATACGTAAATGGGGGCCCCGAGGTTTGGTTCGGGAAAGAACGTCAGTGCACGATGGGACGGAGGCAGGCCAGCGGCACCTCCACCCTCACCTGCAGCTCCGCCCCGGCGATGGAGCGGTGGGGCGGCTCCAGGTAGAGTAGATGGCCGTCTGGCCGGAAGAGGGAGATCGTCAGGTCTGGCGGGGCGCACAGCCGTGGGTACTCCATGCGGAACCGACCGCCGTCACCGGTCACCGCCCATCCCAGCAGATCGGCTCCCCCGGAGCAGAGCCGGCTGACCGTGACGATGAGGCCGCGCAAGGGCTGGCCTGTCTCCAGCACCACCACTGTTCCCGATACGGCTCGGTTCATGGTAGGCCCACCTCCTGTGAAGGCAGTATTGTCTCTGGACCCCTATGGTGTTATCGTCTATAATAAGGGACTGGTACTACTGGTATCTGGCACAAAAGCACCTGGTCACCTGAGACAAGGTACCGGTAGGTAGTTTTACAATTTTTGGCTACCCGTTTCCTGCTCGCTGCGAGCGAGATGACCGACGAGAGTGCGAGAACCCCGGATATCCGCGGGTTTAGTAGCCAAGGGGTTTTCTACGCACATTATGTGAGAGGCTTGACCAAGCGAAGGAGGAGGCATTCCCGTGACTCTTATGCAACTGCTCATCTGGTGGGGGCTGTTTGGAATCAGCAACATCCTGTTGGGCGTCTCGGTCGGAATGTTGGTGAAGGGTGGTCCCTTCGCCAAGATGAACGTGCCGCCCGTGCTCTCTACATTCATCTTCATCTGTGGTATGACGCTCTTGCTGGTAGCGGGCAAGCAGAACCTCCTTCAGCTCACCATCAACTTCCTGACTGGTGCCTGATTCACCCCTGTACCGAATGAAGCGGGCCAGAGCGAAGCGCTCTGGCCCTTTTCCCATGGGTCGACAACCGCCGACTCCCGGAAGCGAATTGATGGATTTCGGGTTTTCTGGAAAAGACTGTAGACAAAACGAGACGGAAGCGTTTACCATAAGGACAGACCCGATTCACATCCGGGGTACTTGCCGGATACAAACTGGGTGGGGGGATCCGAATTGCCACTGGTGAAGCTTGAGCAGCTTCTCGGGGCGGGTGCCTATCTCCAGGTACGCAGGGAGGCGGATCGACTACTCCTGGAGGGCAATCTGTCGGTGCGGGAAGAGGGGTCGGTGTACCGAATGGCCTGTCGGGCCTGTCTCTCGCTGTCGGAGTATTACGCTGCCGCCAAGTTGGGAGAGCGAGCGGTCGAGCGGGCCAAAGAGGCGGGGGATGAGTTGACGCTGGGTAAGGCGCATTTTGACCTGGGAAGTGCCTACCTCTACATCGGCGATGCTTACGGCGCCGAGCAAAACCTGGAGTCCTTTCTTGCCCTCCTCCCCAGCCTAACGGGGTTGGAGCGCTGGGAGGGCATGGCCCACTACAACATGTCACATGTCCACCGGCAGCGAAAGCAATGGGCGAAAGCCGTTGTGGCGTTGCAGCAAGCGGCAGAGCTTTTTGAGCGTAGGGACCAGAAGTTCGAGCGTGCACAGGTCGCCCTTGATTTGGCCTGGTGCCACCTCATGCTGGGGGAGACTGCCCTTGCGGCACCCCATTTGACTAGGCTCGAAGAGCACCTGAGGACTCATCATGACGACGCTCTCTCCGCAGACCTGATCTGCGAGAAGGCGCTTTACTACCGTCTGGAGGGTGACATCTCCACGTCAACCCGACTCTGCCAGGAGATCTTCATGCCCGGCAGACAGGGAGTCACCCCCAAGCATCTTGGCGAGGCAACCTGGGTCATGGGCGAGAACGCACTCGATCTCGGCCGGATCGAAGAGGCCAGCCTCTTCGCCAACATGGCACTCGACCACGCCGCACGAGACAACTACCCAACCTTAATGAACCTCGCCTGCGACCTCCGCCGGCGCATCGCGACCCATCTGGCGGCCGGGGCCTAGCCCCGTCGCCTGGGCGCCCTGCGCCGTGCCCGTTGAATCAGTTTTCGCTGGCAGCGAAATCACGAATGGGAGAGGAGTGGCGGATCATGCGGAAAATGCTGGTGGTCCTCCTTGTGTGTGTGAGCCTGGTTTCGATCATGGCGACGGTAGCTCATGCTGAAGGCAGGCCGATGATTAGTCCAACCAACTTCGGCAGTACCCAGAAGTAACCAGTCCAGCCCCTACGAGTAGAGGGAGCCCCCCGGCGATTCCAGGGGGCTCCCTCTACTTATCGCGGCCAGAACAGGAACCCGAGATAGGCGACCAACGGAATCGCGATCAGGTGCCAGATCCACCAACCAGCCTTCAGGAACTCAAAAGCGGTCCCATCGGCCGGGTTGTCCTTTACCTTATTGCTCATGGTGCCCTCCCCCTCCGCAGCGTGATTCCGGAAAGACTGGAAGCCGAGTCACCCCTATGATTCGCCGGTCGTCACAGACCTATTCGCTTCGGGCGAGCGTAAAGTAGGTATCGGTGGGTTCGATCCTTTCCACCGAAGAGAACGTTTTAAGGTTATGAAAGGAGGTTGTCCAATGGATGAACGAGGGATGCGGGCGCAGGCGCTGGAGGAGTTCGCCGCCTATGTCAACCCGATGAAGGCCCGGGTGCTGGCCCACGCCGGGCTCGATATCATCGAGGCCCGGCGGGAGGGGGTCCGGGTCTGGGACCTGTCGGGGGAGTCCTTCATCGATTGCATTTCCTCTGCGGGTTCCTTTAACACCGGCCGGCGCAATCCCCGCATCGTACAGGCGCTGAAGGCGGCGCTGGATGAGATGGACCAGGGAAACTTCCTCCTCTGCAGCAAGCCGAAGGCAGATCTGGCCCGCCGGTTGGCCGAGGTGACGCCCGGTGACCTCCGATACACCATGTATGGGGCCTCCGGCGGCGAGGTGGTGGACTTCGCCATCAAGTTGGCGCGCGGGTACACCCGGCGGCCAGGAATCATCTCGGCGGTCAAGGGCTACCACGGCCATACCGGCTTCGCCCTCTCCGCCATCGGCCGCGACGCCTACCAGGAGCCCTTCCGCCCGCTGCTCGACCACTTCGACCGGGTTCCGTTCGGTGAAATCACCGCCCTGGAGGCAGCGCTCGACGAGCAGACCGCTGCGGTCATTTTGGAACCGGTGCAGGGCGAGGGCGGGATCAACGTGCCCCCCGCCGGCTATCTGGCGGCGGTGCGGGAGGCCTGCAACCGGGTCGGAGCGCTCCTGATTCTTGATGAGATCCAGACCGGATTTGGCCGGACCGGGACGCTCTTTGCCTGTGAGCAGGAGGGGGTCGTGCCCGATATCATGACCCTCGGCAAATCGCTGGGCGGCGGGCTCTACCCGATCGCCGCCGCCGTCTTCCGGGAGCCGCTGGGCGACTTCCTGGTGCCGCATCCGTTCATTCACCTCTCCACCTTTGGCGGGGCCGACCTGGGCTGCGCCGTGGGGCTGGCAGTGCTCGACGCCATTCTCGAGCAGGATCTGCCCGGCCACGCCCGGGCCATGGGCGAGCGGTTCATGCGGGGCTTCGCAGAGCTGCAGGGGCGCTACCCGCAGATCCTGCGGGAGTACCGGGGCCGGGGGCTGATGCTGGGGCTTCAGTTCACCGACCAGAGCCTCGGCCCCCGCATGAGCTATCAGCTCGGGCGGCACGGGGTCCTGGCGATCTATACCGGCAACGACCCATCGGTGATGCGGCTCCAGCCGCCGCTGATCATCACCCCCGACGAGGTAGATGAGGTGCTCACCGCCCTGGACCGCTCCATGGCGGCGATCATCGCCGGGGAGGCGGGTGACGACCAGGGCCGGGCCAGGCGCCCCCGCCGGCGCCCCACCCCCAGGGCCTGAGCGCCCATACATACGGAGAGGAGTGCAAGCCATATGGCCACGAGTCAGGAGATCCTCGATGCCCTGGAGGACTACCAGGTGCAGTGCAACGAGAATGAGCGGCTGCGGCGGATGCAGAAGGACTGGTCCAAGCTCCTTCACTTTTACGCCACAGACACCGGCGACTGGTTCACCATGGTGGTGGTCGAAGGGGAGATCACGAAGTACGCCGCCGGGCAGGAGGGAGCGCCGGACATTGTGGTCCACGCCACCAGCGAGGACCTCTGCGACATGTTCTGGGGCGACCTGAACCCGTCGCAGAAATACCTGCGCGGGGAGATCATCGTCAAGGCGTCACCCGAAGACGTGATGCGCCTTGATGCGATCACGATGATCATCTGGCCGGAGTAAAGGAGGCGAGGCGAGTTGACCACCCTGCGACGGGCGGTAGGGCTGCCCACGGTGATCGCCACCAGCGCCGGCCTCGCCCTGGCGACCGTATCGCTGACGGCCAATGTGCAGATCGGACTGGCCCTGCCGGGCGCCTCCGGCTGGATCGCCATCGTCGCGGCCGGGCTGATCTCGGTGCTGGCGGCCTGGTGCTTCGCCGAACTGGTGGGGCTCTTCCCGACGGCGGCGGGGATCAAACTCTTTATTGAGCGGGCCTTTGGCGAGAGGGCGGCGCTGGTCTCGGCCACGCTCTATGTGGGGATCACGGTGCTGATTGTGGGCAGCGAAGCCTTTATTCTGGCCAGCGTGCTGGCCTATGCCTTCCCGGGGGTGCCCCGGGCGCTCTGGGTCCTCCTCTTCCTCACGGCGATGGCGTTGATCAACGTGCGGGGGATCAGCCTGTCGGGCCGGGCGCAGGACCTGACCACCTACGCGATGGTGCTGGTGATCGGTGGCCTCTCTCTCTGGGCGCTCTTCCGGCCCGGAGCGCCGGCGGTGCCAGACCCGTTCACCCTGGGGTCGGGATTCTCCCTCACCCAGGCGATTGCCCTGGGCATCTTCCTCTACCTCGGCTTTGAGTGGGTGACCCCCCTGGCCGAAGAGGTGACCGATATCCGGCTGATTCCCAGGGGGATGCTGGCCGGGCTGGCGATTCTGGCGGTGGTCTACGGGCTCCTCCACCTGGGGATGACCACCTGGGTCGACAAGGCGGCCCTGGCGGGATCGCCGATCCCCCACGTCCTCTTTGGGGAGGCTGCCTTCGGGCGGGTTGGCCTGCTGCTGGTGGCGCTCATCTCCACCCTGGCCTCGATCACCAGCTTCAATGCCGGGCTGATGACCGCCTCCCGCTTCCTCTACTCTATGGCCCGAGACGCCGCCGCCCCCCGGGTGCTCTCCCGGCTGCACCCCGACTGGGCGACCCCCTGGGTGGCGATTCTGGCGCTCTACGCCCTCTCGGCGGCGATGGCTGTCTACGTGCTCTGGAGCGGCTCCTACAAGCTCTTTATCTTCTTAGGGGCAGCGATTGAGTGCATGATCTTCGTGCTGATGGCCGCCTCCGTAATCCGGCTGCGGAAGATCATGCCGGAGGCGGTTCGGGAGTTCCGGGTGCCCGGTGGCCACCTGGTGCCGTGGGTGGTGGTGGTGCTCTACAGCCTGCTCTTCGTGCTGGTCTTCGTGCCCAACCCCGACCACCCGGCGGATGGCCCGGCCCAGTTGGGGGCGCTGGCGGCCTTGGCTCTCTCGGCCCTGGTGATCGGCGCGTACGTGCAGTGGGTGGTGCCGAAGCTGCGGGCCCGGCTGGCGCAGGCGCAGGGCGCCCGCCGGCGCAGGCGGCCCGGGGCGAGCGGTCAGGCGTGAAACGAAACGAGTCCGGTCCCTGGGTGAGGGCCGGACTCGCTTGCTATTCTCATGCTCAGGCGCCGCGGAGGCCGATCTGAATCACCACCGGAAGCATGGGCGAATCGCCACAGATCGCCTGGAGCTGCATCATGGCCTGCTCATCGCGAGAGACGTCGTGGTAGGTGAAGCAGACCTGACGGTCAATCAGGTCCTGGATCACCTCCAGGCAGGCGGGGTTCCCGGCCTTGCCGTAGACGATCACCCGGGTGCAGTCACGGGCAGCCAGGACCGGACCGGTCGACGGAGCGGAGCTCCCGTTGGTTCGCATCATCTCCATGGCGGATCCCTCCTCCGGCTTTGTGGTGGACATCTCCGGACCCTCCCCGGCGGGGGCGCCCGAAGACTCGGTCGCGCCGCCAACCATTGGGAAGTTCATGCGGGGGCGCAGGGGCGGGTCGCCACGGCGGGGAAGGCCCAGGCCAGGTGGCAGTTCCGGGCGCAGCGGCATGTGGATCGCCTCCATCCTCACCAGTGTTCGTTATGATACCCATTATTCTCCAGTGAGTGGTGCGAGTCCTTTTTGCCCAGAGGGTATTTACCACCCGTCACTTGCAAGCGGCCGCTACCCCTGCTGCAGCACCATCCAGAGGTGCTCGATTCCGTCCACCAGCCGGGGAGCGGGCCGGTTGACGAGCCCCTCCTCCATCACGTGGACCCGCCGGTCCCGCACGGCTGCGAGCTGTTCCCATCCGCTGCGACGGTATACGTGGACCGGGTCAGGCCGGCGGGCGCCGGTCCAGGCCAGCAAGATCAGGTCGGGCGCCCGGCGGACCACATCCACCGGGTCGTCGACCCGCACGTTGTCCACCGGGTAGTCGGCAAAGATGTTGGTGCAGCCCACCACCTCGCTCACCTCGGTCAGCCAGTTGGTCCGCCCCGGTGTGTAGATGGGCTTAGGCCACCACTCCCAGTAGAGCCGCCGGGGCCGCCCTTCTGCCCGGGCTGCGGCGCGCACCCGCTCCACCCGCTCCTCCAACTCCGCCACCCGCAGCCTGGCCCGCTCGGCCACCCCGCAGGCCTCGCCCACCAGCTGGATGTTCGCCCATATCTCGGCGAGGGAATGCGGGTCTAAAACCATGTGGGGCAACCGGCGCGCCACTAGCCCCTCCACGTTCCTCTCCATGCCCGGAACGCTGAGCGAGGCCAGCACCAGGTCGGGCTGGAGCGCCTCGACCCGGTCCAGGTCGACGGAGAGGTCGGGACCCACCCGAGGCAACTCTGCGACGGTGGGCGGCCAGTCGGACCAGTCATCTACCCCTACCAGGTGCTCCATCAGACCCAGGGTCTCGACGATCTCGGTGTTGCTGGGGGCCAGGGAGACGATGCGCATGGCTGGATCACCTCAGGTGTATTATACTTGGTTGCAGTCGCGTGGGAATAAACATTTGGGGCGGGAGACTGTTGAAGAAGTACCGTGCGGGGAAGATCAAGCGCGAGCACACCGTCATCGACCAACTCTGGCCGGTGCTGGAGCAGATCGCCGGGAGCGACCTGGTCACCAGCATCATCCCCGGCCCGATCAGCAGCCTGCGGGCCAGAGGCTTTGAGATCACCTTTCAGCGGTTCACCGATACAGGGCTGCGTCTCCTGGCCAAGAATGGCTCGGCCATTCAGGAGGTCTACGTGGTCACGCCAGACAAGGAGGCCGCCCTGCGGTGGCTGGCTGCGGAGCGCATCGTCGACTGGCAGCCGGAGCCGGAGAAACGGCCTCCATCGGGGTCTCGTTCCACTGGACCGGCGCCCCTGAAGACCGTGGTGATCCCATCGGATATGGAGTGTTCGGTCTGCAAGCGGTTGATTCTCGCCGGCTCCCGCGCCGTTCAAATGGGCCGCAGAAACTACTATTACGTTCACACCCGGTGTGCGAAATGAAAGAGGAGTTGTGCATGAAGATCGTCTTCACGGACGCTGCCCGCGCCTTCCTCGCCGAGCAGCATGCATCGGCGGTAACGGTATCGAGTCTGGTCTTCTCCTCCTGCTGCTCGGGCCCCCTGCCGCCAGAGGTGAAGCCCGGCGAGCCGAATGACCTGGAGGGCTTTGTGCCGTACGGGGTGGAGAACTTGACCGTCTACTTCGACTCGCTGCTCGATCCGCGCCCGGAGATCCGGATCGACCTCAAAGAGTTTCCGATGTATCGCGAGCTTTTCATCGAGGGGTGGGAATAGGGCGCTTTCCATCGCGCAGACTAGCGGTGAGGTCCGTTAAACATCCGTGAAAACGGCATAGGAGGTCTGCGGAAGATGGATACGAATGCCCCGAACACCCCGGTCCTCGAGTCCTTCGAGCAGTGGAAGCAGTTCCTCTCTCAGCAGGTGAACCAGGCGAAGAACGCCGGCGCTTCGGAGTCCACCATTGCGAACGCGGCCCAGGGCATCGGCACCTTCCTGGCCCAGAAGGTCGACCCGCGCAACCGTGAGCAGCGCCTTCTGAAGGAGCTGTGGGATTCTGGCAGCCAGCAGGAGCAGGCAGCCCTGGCCAGCATGATCACCAAGATGGTCTCCGACGGCAAGGTTCACTAAGGGAGCATCCACCCGGAGGGGCGGCAGCGAGCTGCTGCCCCTTTTCGCGCCCATGCGGAGGGGAAGCGCTATGGCTCAGCGAACTTGGAGAGGGAACAAGGAGGTTGGACGCCGGCATGAGCACGCCTATTCTGTCTGCCGCCCGGGCCCTGAGCCCCCGGCTGATCGAGATTCGCCGAACCCTGCACCGCCACCCCGAGCTCTCCATGGAGGAGGTCTGGACCACAGCCCGCCTCCGGGAGTGGCTGACGGAGGCCGGCCTCACGATCCTGCCCCTCGACCTGCCGGTCGGCGTCGTAGCCGAGGTACGGGGAGCGCAGCCGGGCCCGCTGATCGCCCTGCGCTCCGATATCGATGCCCTGCCTGTAACCGAGGAGACAGGGCTGGCGTACGCCTCGGAGATCCCCGGCAAGATGCACGCCTGTGGTCACGACTTCCACATGTCGGTGATTCTCGGGGCCGCCCTGCTGCTTCAGGGGATGCGGGAGCAGCTGAGCGGCACCGTTCGCTTCCTCTTCCAGCCCGCCGAGGAGACCACCCAGGGCGCCCCCCTGCTGATTGCCGCTGGGGCGATGGAGGGCGTGCAGGCGGTCTTCGGCCTGCACAACAAGCCCGACGTGCCGGCGGGCCACGTGGGGATCAAGCACGGCCCGCTGATGGCCGCCGCCGACCGGATCACCATTACCGTGCAGGGCAAGGGCGGGCATGCGGCGATTCCAGACGCCACGGTGGACCCCGTGGTGGCGGGCTCGGCCATCGTGATGGCCCTTCAGACCGCCGTCTCCCGGGCCATCTCCCCCCTGGACTCCGCCGTGGTCACCGTCTCAGCCTTCCAGGCGGGCTCCGCCCACAACGTGATCCCCTCGGAGGGGAAGCTGCTGGGCACCGTGCGCACCTTCCTGCCCGCAACCCGCCTGCAGATGCAGGAGCTGCTGGCCCGCATGGCCCGGGACGTGGCCGCCGGCTATGGGGCCACCGCCACCCTGGAGTGGGTCGATGGCCCCCCCGCCGTGACCAACGACCCCGCCATGGCCGAACTGGTCCGGCGGGCGGCGGAGCGGACCGGCCTGGCGGTGGTGGAGGCGGTGCCGACCATGGGGGCCGAGGACTTCGCCATGTACCAGCAACTGGCGCCGGGCTGCTTTGTCTGGCTGGGGACCGGCCGGCCGGAGAACTGGCACCACCCGAGGTTCACGGTCGATGAGGATGTGATCCACCAGGGGGCGGCACTCTTCGCCCAGGTGGCGGTGGATGTGCTGGCGGCCCTGAAGGGGTAGTGCCTCCACCTCATCATAATGACCCTGGCCAGAGGAACCCTCTGGCCAGGGCTTCTTTGTTGCAGGCCTTCGCCTACTCCGCTGAGCACCGAGATACACTCAACATGATGTAGTTGTACGGCAGTAGCCGGTTGCTCGTCCGGTTCAGAATCTGCCCGGAATTGGGATCGTAATCCCACTCTTTCCAGTTCCACGGTACCTCGGTGGTCGGCGGCGCCTGAACGGCCACGTATGTCCCTTCGGCAAGTTTAAAGCGGGTGAGCATGTCACTAAAGTCGAGTCCCAGATGAATGTCTTGGATTTTCTCGTTCTCTTTCGGTCTTTCCAGGATGTTCTTTGACAAACCCAGCACGATCTCCGAAAGAACACCGACGGCTTGCGGATACGGAAGGGCAAGCTTGAGCCCTTCCTTGAGCACGCCAGACCCGAGACAGGCTCGGACAAAACTCCAGTCACGTTCAGCCCCAACCTGAATCACCGTACACTTCAGGGTGAGTCCTTCCGAGCCTGTTTCAAGGCCAATAAAGAGTGGAAGCCCAACGCAGGCCGCTCCTTCTCCTTCACGAACCGTGCAACCCAAGGCATAACACGCTGGTTCCCTCTTCTCGCCCTGGGTGCGAGCCTGGAAGCTCAGAAGCAGCTGATGCGTGTGACCCTTTGGATACGCTGCAATGTGCATCCGATCCAGCGTGATCTTCACCCGTTGGTTCCTGAGCTTCGGATCTGGCTCGATCTGTGCCGCATGCCGAATGCTCACCCTGCTGGATGAGCGGCAGGCGGGCGGCAGATAGCCGAAATGATGGGTGGAGTGCATATACGGCCGCCGCTTCCGAAGATCCAAGAGGCCAAAACTCCTGTCGACGGGGTCAGGCATGGGCGGGAGGTCAAGCCCCTCGTCGGCCGTGCCTAGATACACCTGCAAAACCTCCGGAGCCTGCTCAGCCAGGACCGGGTAGTCGTCGAGCCAATGATCCCATTTGTCTCGCTGGTTGCCCATGTCGCTACTTTCCCCCCAGTTACCCTATCCCTGTTCTTGCTTCGAATGGCCACCAGTTCCTGCCGGACCAGAGCGGCCGAGCGAATATCGCCCACCGCCTCGAAATCCGTAATGCTCCACCGCAGGCATTCACAAGCCTTCTCATTAGCGCCTATGAGTGCAAGCAACCGGCCGAATTTGTGATACCCCTTCCCCCTCAACCCGAGGACAAAATCTTCATGTCCCAACGTTTGTAGCATTTTGTTGTACCAGTGAAACGCCTCGGACAGGTCCTCGGCTGATCCCCCGGGAGACTGAAGCCTTGTCACTGCCAAATCACCCAGGCTCATCTGTGATCGGGCGACGTGCATCGTTGCCCCTGGCGACAGCCGCTCCAGGCTCCTGAGGTACCACCGCTTCGCTTCTTCATGGTCCGGCGTGGAGCCGCTGGCATGGGCATCGCCCAGTGCCTGGCACACAACCCCGCTCACATCGTTTTCTCCTTCTCCTTCTCCTTCCGACGCCGCAACCAACGCCTGGTTCAGGGTCGTGATGTACCCCGCCCTTCCCAGGCGCAATTCAACCAGGCCCAGGAAGAACAAGACCACAGGCAGGCCACTCAGGGTATTGAACCGCTGATGGGGTTCCAGGTAGTCCAGATTCTGTCTGCGCTCCTCCAGACGGCGGAGCAGCCGGACCAGCAACGCCTCCGCCTCAAACAAGTCCCCGTGATCGATGAGTCGGTGCACCTCAAACTGGGAGAACACGATCCATTCGTCTTCGTATCCGGCCCTTGGGTTTCCTGTGTTTACATCTATGAGGTCCGGCCGCAGCCGGTCAAGCAACTTGTCCCATTCTGCGGTCTGATGAGACATCTGATAGAAGCGTCTGAGCCCCAGCAGCGACGAGATAGCGCTCTCAGTCCAGCCGTGTTCGATGCTTAGCTCAAGGGCGTGCACCAGGTTTGGCTCGAGGAAAAGCCTGTAGTGTACGGAAGCGCGTTCGTCCTTCAGGGCAAGTTTCTCCATGTCGGCCCCGGTCTGGGCGACGTGGCGGGTGTACTGATAGATTACGGCGGCATAGTCCGTCGGGCTGAGGCAGCCGTCTGAAACAAAGGGCTGCATGGCTTGTGGCAGTAAAGGGTGCACATCGTACAAACCCGTATCGCCCCGGGCCAGTAGCAGTCCACACCTGGCGCCCCGATCCAGAAGGGTCTGGCACTGACTGGGCGTTAACTCCCGCAGAAGTGGGGGTAGATTGATCCCTCCCGGTGCACTCATGGCCTCCAGGAGAGCATCTACCACATACCCGCGAAACGGGATCAACAAGGCAGGCAGTTGGCGTTCTGCCTCACTGAACGCCGAAGTCATTCCCCTCCGCAGGATCGCAAGACTCCGCTCCAGGAGGGGGGCTCCTACCGAGCGCATCAGCAGCGGATCGCCTCGCCGTAGCTGTCGAATCACCTCGGCCACTTGCTCACGCCGGAAGAGCCCCCGATTCAGGCAGTATGAGATCAGGGCCCGAGCCACCAAGGGGTTGCCCGATGTGCTGGCAAGAAGATCCCTCCACTGCCGTACATCTGGCGCTGGATGGCCGGACTCGCCGGCCACAATATCCACGAGCTGAACCAGCTCCACCATATCCATAGGCAGCAGCCTACATTGGATCGGGCAGAGGTCTGTCCACTGCTCCTCCATATCGCAGCACGATACCAGCAAAACCCGAGACCCAGTTCGCAGTACTTCTGCCAGGAAGTCCCGCAGGGCCCGGCGTTCATGCACACGCCACCCCCCGTCCTCTCCACTGAACAGACCAAGTACGGGGTCTGCGTGATCCCATACCCATAGACCTGGGTGCTGCCGTAAATACGAGAGTACCCAAACTCTGCGCTGAACCAGGGTATATCGCGACCACTCGAGTGCGCCTTTGGGTTGGTGATAGGCCCGGAAGTGGTTGAGAACCCCTTCAAGCGACGAGATTCCGTCGAAATCCGTTGTCAGAGCCCACCCATGCAGACCGCTCGTCATGCCCCACCATCTGGAGAACTCATTGGCCAGTGTCGTCTTACCGGCACCTGTGAACCCGCGCAGGTGAATGACCGAGTGCTCGGCGAACCACCTCGTGAGCATGAGGAGAGGGGTTTCCCGACCGACCATCCCACCCGGGGCCGTCTCGAGACTCTTTGACCGTCGGACTTCTTCTCCGGGGAGGAACAACATGAGTGGTTGTGGCTCGTACACCACCGGGACGAACCAGTCCTGAAACGGCACGCTGTACCGCCCTAATGCTCTTTCCGCACTGGCCAGAAGAGCCCCCCTTGCCGCAGCCACACTCTCCCCCACAGAACTTCCACGCACCAGTTCCCGATAAAACGCGCTCATGAAGGACCCAACTGTCGGTGCCCAGACCCTATAGCGCATTGCGATGACCGCGATGCCGCGATCTGCCACCTCGGCCGCTACCGACCGAGCCGCCTGATCTATCTCTCCGATATCCGCAGGTTGAGATTGCCCTGCGGGTGCACTATCTCCCGACCTGCAGGCATTCATGATGAATGCGGAAACCCCTGTCTCCCGAAGTATCTCAGCGATCTCCACAGCATCACGCAAGTCCTTCATGCCCTCAGACCAGGACTCCCCCTCAAACATCAACCACGCATTGGGGGGTTCGCCATCCGGCATAAACTCCCCGTGCCCGTCAAAGTGGACCACATGAAAGGGCTTATCTCCCGCTTTTGCCTCCCGCAAAGCCCGAGAGAAGGCAGCAAAGGTCGATACGGGCAGGACATGGACATCACAGCCATCAGCCGAGACTGCACTGAGTTCGGACAAGATCCCGTTGGCTACAGCACGAAACGGGAGATCGGCCTCCCCGGCAGGACGCGATATGACAAGCAAGATCCGAACCGGGGATGACAACGTCTGCACCGATTTACCCGGTGACTCTTCGGTCGCTGCCACCCGAACAAAAGCACGTGCCTTGACCGCAAGGGGCTCCTCTTCCAACCGTTCACGCATCAATTCCCATAAGATCTGCCTCGACGTACTCTCTTCGATTTCCACTCGGACAGAGGGCAGATGCCGGGCTACCTGGTGCCAAATCCCCTTTGTCTCCGGTTGATCGAACAAGACCCTGTGAAGGTGAATGCCCAGATTATTCAAGTGTTGTTCACAGTCCCTCACCCGATCGAAGTCAGACGAGTCGGGGAATAGTGGGAATCGCTCATAGTACCACCGCAGCGAATTCAAGAGTGGAGTAGGTGACACCGAATCCGGAAGGAGCACCGATGCCGAACGGAACAGGCCATCCCCATCCGTAAGTGCCACCTTTGCAGCCAGACGGCCCTCACTGTCAACATGCACGGTAATCCGGAGGGTCGCGTTCAGCGTGGCCGCCGACATACGCCTTACCACCTTAACCTTCCCTGTATATCCTTAATCTCCCTTTCTCTACTCTTAATGACGATCGGGAGGTGCGAGTTGGTACGGCAGCACCACCAACCAACCTCGAAGAGATCCGGCACAGCGCAGAACTGGGAGGGAAGCCCTTCTACAGGCGCCGTCCCACCTGCTCCTCCTCAATCCCGTACCGGTAGATGAAGGCCGCCCCTACAGCCCCCAGGATCGGGGCCACCCAGTAGATCCAGTGGCCGGCCCATGCCCCCGCGAAGAGAGCAGGCAGGGTCATAGCCCATGCCGATCAGGGCCCCGATCATGGCGGCGTGACGGATCGTGCGCGCAATAGCGGGCACAGTTTCGAGGATCTCCGTGCGAATGGCCGGTTCCATGGCATTCATGAGCTGGTGCTGCATCTGGAGCGAGCCGGGCATCTGGGCCTGCATCACATTCTGCCCCTTCTCTGTCCTGCTGGTTCACCCTCCATGCTACGCTGCTTATGTAAACTTGGCACCCTGGTGAGGGCGATACGAAACCCCGGGCCAGAGGGAATCTCCGGCCCGGGGTTGATCTTGTCAGCCGACTCGCCCGGCCTTCAGCGTCTCCGGCATGCGCACCGCCACTACCCCTCCGGAGAGCAGTGTCAGCACGGCCACCAGCAGGATCGCCGCCGGGATTCCGAACAGGTCGGCCATGATACCAGCCAGGATTGCGCCCACAGCATAGCCGCTGTCCCGCCAGAGCCGGTAGACGCCCACCGCCGACGCCCGCCATGATGGGTGGGCCACATCGCCGATGGCGGCCAGCAGGGTGGGGTAGACCATTGCTGTGCCCAGCCCCAGCGCAACCGAGACCCCAACCCAGGCGGCGAATCCCTCGAAGAGGAGCATCGCCCCCAGGGCTGCCGCCTGCACCCACATGCCGGCGGCGATCATCCAGCGGCGGCCCCAGCGGTCGCTCAGGG
>JBMONB010000038.1:0-17814 GCA_049325315.1 Bacillota bacterium
CGCCCCAAAAGAAGGGCAAGACCCCGCCCAGCCAGGGCACGCTCCCCTCCAGCAGGTAGGCAGCCGCCATGACAAAGGTGCCGATGATCAGCGAGAGACGACGGCTGTAAGAGTCAGCCACCACCCCAGTCGGGACCTCAAACAAGACCACCGCCACCTCGACAGCCGTGCCGACCAGCACCAGCTGCAGCGGGTTCAGCCCCAACATGGAGACATAGTAGAGGGCGTAGGTGGTGAACATAATCGAGTTGGCGAGGGCGAAGACGGATCGCATCACCAGGTAGACAGAAGCAGCGTGCACAGAACGACCTGCCTTTCAGGTGGTCGGAATAAAAGCTTTCTCATTCAGAATTATGGCGGCGGATGGCCGATTCCCGGTAGAGACAGAATGCGTGGACCCGATCTTTCCGGGTTTTCACGACGCGAAGAACCGCAGCCTGGGTTCTCCAGGCTGCGGTTGACGTCTGTTGAAGACATGATTCCCTTTACCGCTCGACCCTAGCCCGGCCGGCCAGCCGGCGCTCGGCCAGCAGGCCCACTGGATTCAACCGCGCCGCCCCTCCTCCATGATCACAGCCGGCGAAACCCCGGCCTTCCACAGTTCGGCCATGCGCCGCATGGCGGGATCCACATGGTTGAAGAACCGCCGGTACCCAGCGCAGAGGTAGTTCAGGCCCGGCTCGCCGTCGGGGGTCAGCATGAACCGCTCCTTCGGGCAGCCGCCGTTGCACATGAACCGCACCTCGCACCGGCGGCAGTAGTCGGGCAGCCCCTCCTCCTTGTCGCGCCCGAACTGCACCTGCTCGGGCGAGTCGACAATCTCCGCCAGCGGAACCAGGTGGATGTTGCCCCGCTTGTAGGCCGGCTCCACGAAGTGGTCGCAGGCGTAAACGTCGCCGTTGTGCTCCATGGCCAGGGCCCGGCCGCAGGTCCTGGCAAAGATGCAGAGGTTGGCGGAGAAGCCCGCCCAGACGGAGAGGCACTCCTCGAAGACCTGCACGAAGACCCTGCCCACATCGTGCCGCACCCACTCGTCGAAGATCGCCGAGAGAAAGCGCCCGTACGCCTCCGGCTCCACCGAGCGGTCCGAGACCGCCGTGCCGCCCAGGTGCTCCACGATCGGAATGAACTGAATCCAGGTCACGCCGTGCTCCTTGAAGAAGCGGTAGACCTCTACTGGATACTCGGCGTTCAGGCGGTTCACCACGCAGAGCACGTTGTACTCCACGCCGTGCGCCTGAAGCAGCCGCAGCCCCCGCATCACCTGCGGGTGGGTGGGCCGCTGCGCCTTGTCGTACCGGTAGGGATCGTGCAGGTGGGCCGGGCCGTCGAGGCTGAGGCCGATCAGGAAGGACTCCTCCTTGAAGAACCGGCACCAGGCATCATCTAACAGGGTACCGTTGGTCTGCATGGCGTTGGAGCAGGTCCAGCCCGCCGGCAGGAACCGCTTCTGGAGCGCCACCGCCCTCTGGTAGAAGTCGAGGCCCATTAGCGTCGGCTCCCCGCCCTGCCAGACGAACTCCACGTGGGGGCCGGGGCTGACCCGAATGTACTGCTCCACGTAGTGGGCCAGCGCCGCCTCGGTCATGCGGAAGTTCTCGCCCCGCGGGTAGAGCTTCTCCTTCTCCAGGTAGTAGCAGTACTCACAGTCCAGGTTGCAGATCGGGCCAATGGGCTTGGTCATGAGATGAAACGGCTGCCGCTTCGCCCACAAGCAGATCGCCCCCTTTCTATGAGAATCGAGGCGCCCCCAAGCGGAAGGCGCCCTTGTTGTTTACCCCTTTACCGCGCCGGCGGTGAGGCCCGAGATAATCCGGCGCTGGAGCACCAGCACCAGAATGATCAGCGGCACCGTCAGGACCACGGAGGCAGCGGCGATATCGCCCCAGGGCAGCTCAAACTCGCCCGGGAAGAGGGCGATGGCGACCGGAACGGTGCGCATCGCATCTTTGGTCATGAAGGTGAGGGAGAGCAGGAACTCATTCCACGCCTGAATGAAGATGAGGATCGCCGTGGTGAAGACGCCCGGCACCGCCAGGGGCACCATGATCCGGGCGAAGACCTGCAGCGGCGAGCACCCGTCCACCTTGGCCGACTCCTCCAACTCCTTCGGAATCTCCCGGAAGAAGGCGGTCAGGTTCCAGATGGCCAGCGGCATGGCGAAGGTGGTATAGGGCAGCACCAGACCAAAGTAGGTGTTCAGCAGCTTCAGGTTCTTCAGCACCAGGAAGAGCGGGCTGATCAGCGAGACCATGGGCAGCATGGAGATGGTCAGCACCATCGCCAGAATGAGGTTCTTGCCCCGGAAGCGGAGCCGCGCGATGGCGTAAGCCGCAAAGGAGGCGACCGCCAGGCTGACCACCGTGGTCATGCTGGAGACGATGAAGCTGTTCTTCAGGTACTTCAGGAAGCCGCGCTTCACGAAGACATTATAGTAGTAATCGGGGAACCAGTGGCTCGGAATCCACCGCGGCGGCATGGAGTTAATCTCCTGGGGCGGCATGAGCGAGGTGCGAATCTGCCAGATGAACGGGAAGATGATCACAAGAACGAAGGCCGCCACTGCCAGGTAGAACAGAAACGAGCGAAGCTTTTCCCACGTCTCTCTTCGCATCGTCTACGCCTCCTTCCCCAGGTTGGCCCCGAGAATTTTCACATAGAAGAAGTTGATCGCCAGCACGCAGATAAAGAGGATGATCGAGATGGCAGAGCCGTTGCCGAAGTCCAGGTAACGCATCATGGTCTTGTAGGCGTAGACCGCAGCCGTCTCGGTTCCGCTGGCGCCGCCGGTCATGACGAAGATGATGTCAAAGGCCCGGAAGGAGTCCATGGTGCGGAAGACCAGAACCACCAGGATCGAGGGCTTCAGCAGCGGGAGAGTGATGCGCCGGAAGGTGGTCCAGGCGCTGGCGCCATCCACGCGGGCGGCCTCGTAGATATCGGCGGGGATTACCTGGAGGCCAGCCAGGAGCAGCAGGGCGACGAAGGGGGTCATCTTCCAGACGTCGGCGGCGACAATCGCCATCCAGGCCGTTGTCGGGTCACCGAGCCAGGCCTGGTAGGAGTCGATCAGGCCGACCCGGAGCAGCAGCGCATTGAAGAGGCCGAGCCGGTCGTCGAACATGAACTTCCACATGAGACCGGAGATCGCAGTCGGAATCGCCCAGGGAATCAAGACGGAGGCACGAACGGCGCCCCGACCCCAGAAGGCCCGGTGGAGCAGCAGGGCAATGGCGATGCCCAGGACCAGTTCGATGCCCACCGAGGCTACAGTAAAGCGTACCGTGGCCCAGAGCCCGTTCAGCAGGTGGCCCTCCGGGTTGGTGAAGAGGTCGATATAGTTCCGAAGCCCCACAAAGGTCTCCTGCCCCGGACGGTTTAGCCTGTAATCATGCAGACTTAGCCAGATGGTGCGCAGAATCGGCACAAAGGCAACCACCATGAACGCAATCAGGGCGGGGGTAAGCAGTATCCAGGCAAACCTCGCCTCTTTGCGGGCGCTCTCATTGGGGCGGGAAGCGACCTTGCCGCCGGTTCTCAGGGGCTTTCCCAGACTCATATGCATAACCTCCCGGCGTGAAGGGGGGCCCGTTCCCGTCAACCAGGAGCGGGCCCCTTTCCTTTACTTCTTGTCGACGATCTTCTGAATCCCCTGCTGCATGTTCTTGGCAGCCTCTTCGGCGGAAATGCTGCCGCTGAGCGCCTTGTGCATGTTGACCTGGATCACGTCGGAGACCTGCGGGTAGAGGGGGCTGATCGGGCGGGGGTGGGAGTTCAGGAAGATGTTCTTGAAGTCCGCCCAGTGGGGGTACTTGGCCAGGATCTCCTTGTCGTCAAACAGCGTGGGGTAGATGGGGATATAGGCGCCTTCCAGCGCGAAGATCTTGCTGGCTTCCTCGCTGGTCATCCACTTGACGAAGGTGACAGCCGCATCCTTGCGCTCCTTGGGAACGTTGGCGTTAATGCCCACGTTCCAGCCGCCCAGGGTGGACGAAGGAGCAGTGCCATTGGGACCGACAGGGACCGCAGTGACGCCGACCTTGTCCTTCACCTTGGACTCCGGGCTGTTCTGGATGGTGGCGTAAGCCGGGGCCCAGTGACGCATGAACAGCGCCTTGCCCTCGATGAACATGCGGAGGGCATCGGGCTCCTTGTAGGTGGTGACGCCGGCCGGAACGACCTTATCGTCGATCAGCTTGCGCATGAACTTGATCGCCTCAACGTTGTTGGGGCTGTCGACGACGACCTTGCCGTTCTTGTCGAACACATCGCCGCCGTTGCCGCGCATGTACTCGAGAATGTTGCAGGTCAGGCCCTCGTACTGGGCGCCCTGGAAGACCATGCCGACCTCGATGCCGTCCTTGCCGACCAACTCCTTGGAGAGGGCGACGATCTCATCCCAGTTCTTGGGGGGCTGCTTGCCGTACTTGTCGAGGATGTCCTTGCGGTAGTAGAAGGCGCCGCCGGCGGTGAAGAGCGGCACGCTGTAGAGCTTGCCCTCGTACTTGTTGGCGTTCAGCGGGCCCTGGAGGAACTTGTCCTGCTCAGCCTTGGTGAAGTACTCGTCGAGCGGCAGGACCCAGCCGGCAGCACCGAACTCGGGCGGCCACACGATGTCGAGGCCGATCACGTCGATGGAGTCGTCGCCGGCGGAGAACTTGGTGGCGTACTGGTCACGCTGCACCGAGCTGTCGTTGGGCATCTCCTGGAAGTTGACCTTAATGTTCGGGTGCTTGGCACGGAAGGCCTCGAGCGCCTTCTCGGTGGCCGGGGTGGAATCCTTGCCGCGGGCAAAGGTGATGGTGACTTCCTTGGGCGCAGCGGGGGTGCTGGTCTCCGGAGCCTTGGGGGTATCGGTGCTCGGGGTCTTGGCTCCACCACCGCAGCCAGCAAGAAGGCTCAGTGTCAGAACGCCGGCAAAGAGACGGGTGATCATGCGCTTCACGTCAGACTCCCCTTTCCATGTGTACGGAGAACCTTCCTCGAATCCCTTCCGAAGCCGGAACTCACTTCCCACCGAACATCAGCCCTTGGGCGACCAGTCGATGCGCGCCTGCTCCGGGGTCGGTGCCACAGGGCCCTTCAGGAGCGGGTCATTGGTCTGCTCCATCCAGCGCTGTACCCGCATGCGCAGGTCAGCCAGCACCTCGGCGTAGGCGGCGTCACCCGCCAGGTTCTGCTGTTCAAGCGGGTCGTTTGCGAGGTCGTAGAGTTCTTCCACCGGCCGGGTCTTGTCGTAGAACGAGGGCGGCAGGGCCGTACCGGCCGGACCAGAGTGGATATCCAGCGGCACGTAGACCAGGGTCGCATCCGGATCAAAGTTGCGGATGTATTTAAACCGCTCGGTGCGAATGCCCCGGTGCGGGTTGTACCGGTCGTGCCAGGTCATCTCCAGGAAGAAGGAGTCCCGGGTCTGGCACTCCCCGCCGCCGAGCAGCGGCAGGTAGCTCTCGCCGTCAAGGTTCTGGGGACGGGGCGCTCCCACCGCCTCCAGCAGGGTCGGGAGGAAGTCGAGGTGGGTGATCATACGGCGCTGCACGGTCCCGGGCTGAATGCGGCCGGGCCAGCGCATAATCAGGGCGGTCTCAAGGCCCGGGTCATAGGACATGCCCTTGGCCCGGGGGAAGGCGATGCCGTGGTCGGTGGTGTAGACCACCAGCGTCTCCTCTGCCAAACCGGCGTCGGCGAGCGCCTTCAGAATCCGGCCAACCCCTTCATCGAGCGCCTTGACCGTGCCCTGGAACCAGGCCAGGTCTTCACGAACGCCGGGGGCGTCGGGCAGATAGGGCGGCACGACCACCTCGGCGGGGTCATCGGGCGTGTAAATGGGCTGAGCGAAGTTCCGATGGGTCTCCTCGACGCCGACCATCAGGAAGAGGGGCGGCTCGTCAGCGCCGGCGGCTCGTGCCGCCAGAAACTCCTCGACCAGCGGAGCGACCTCATGAATGAAGTTGTGTGGCGTGGGGTGGAAGTGCTGGTAGCCCAGCCGCTCGACCCGCCCCTTGGGCACCTCGTGCTGGAAGCCGAAGAGGTGCGTCTCGTAGCCCGCCTGGGTCAGGTACTGCGGCAGGCAGACCTCATCTTCGTTCATCGACCAACCGAGGTGGGCCAGGCCGATCAGCCCGTTCTTGTGCGGGTACCGGCCGGTCATGAGCGAGCCGCGGCTCGGGCTGCACTGGGCGGCGACGCAGAAGTTCTGCTCGAAGCGGATTCCCTCAGCGGCGAGGCGGTCCAGGTTCGGGGTGCGAACCGCTGCCCCGTAGCAACCCAAGTGCCGGCCTGTGTCGTGCGAGATGATCATCAGAATGTGGGGCCGCTTCATTCGGTGACGCTCCTCTCGAATCACGTGCTGCTCTGCCCGAAGACAGGGGCGGTCGATTGGCGGATGATCAGGGAGGGTTGAATCCAGTGAACCTCCGGCACCTCCTCGCCCGTGACCGAGCGGATCAGCCGCTCCATGGCGATGGCGCCGATCTCGTACATGGGCTGCGCCACGGTGGTGAGCGCCGGGCGGACCGCACTGGCCATGGCGATGTTGTCAAAACCGATCACCGAGATGTCATCGGGTACCCGCAGGCCCCGGTCGAGAACGGCGTTCATGGCGCCAACCGCCATAAGATCGCTGGCGGCGGCCACCGCCGTTGGCGGCAGGCCCTGGTCGAGAAACCGGCTCATCGCCTGGTACCCCGACTCCATGCGGTAGTCGCCCTCGGCGATTTGGGTAGGCAGCAGCTCAACGCCCAGCCGGGCGGCGGTCTGCACGTAACCCTCCCAGCGGGGCAGGCCGGCCACCAGGTCGTTCAGCGGGCCGGTGATCAGGCCGATGCGGCGGTGGCCCAGCCCGATCAGGTGCTCCATGGCGAGGGCGGCGCCCTGCCGGCTGTCTACCAGCACCGCCGGGAAGGGGCGCTCGGCGTCGCAGGTGGATGCCAGCATCACCGGGCGGCCGATCTGGCTGAAGATCTCCCGGTGCTCCGGGGTGATCGTGCCGCTGGCGTAGACCAGGCCGTCTACCTGCTTCTCCCGCAGCAGGGAGAAGCAATCCTTCTCCTTCACAAAGCTCAGGTCCGCGTTCAGCAGAATCAGGTGGAAGCCGTGGGTCGAAGCCACATCCCCCATGCCACGCAGCACTTCGCCGTAGTAGGGGTTGGCCACGTCGGGAATCACGACGCCAATGGTGTGGGTCCGCTTCTGGACGAGGCCCCGGGCCACCGAGTTCGGCTGGTAGCCCAGCGCCTCGATCGCCTCGAGAATCCGGGTGCGGGTGGTCTCAGCCACCGGGCCGTTGCGGGTCAGCACCCGGGAGACGGTGGAGACAGAGGTTCCCGCGAGCCTGGCTACGTCCCGGATGGTTGGCTCCATAGCGCGTCCCCCTGTTGCTACCCCCTGGGCTCGGTCACCCCGAGGGAAGAGTTCTTCAGTTCGTAGAAGGACCAGCCCTGCCCCCGCTCCAGCACCAGCCGGGCGACCTCTTCGTGGCTGAAGGCCTGCGGGAAGTTCCCCCACTGCTTCAGGTCACGCCCGTCGAAGTGCTCGGCCATCAGCCCGAGGTTGGTGGAGCAGTCGATGCAGATCTGCACCAGTCGGTCGCAGTCCTCCAGCCGGCCTGCCATGAGATAGTAGCGGGCGAGCCAGAGGGTCGGCAGGTAGAAGGGCACGGCGCCGTAGTCGTAACGGCAGATGCCCTCATGAAGGGCCAGGCCGCCCTGGGTCTGGTCCTGTTCGATCAGCTTGACCGTGGCCAGCACCCGGGGGTCACCGGCCGGCAGGAGGCCGTAGAAGACCAGCGCCAGCACGGAGATGTCCACATGCGGGGGCTGGGACTCGTTGCCGTAGTGGGCGAGGTAGGCGGAGCGCTCCTCGCTCCAGCCCCCGGCCAGCACATCTGCCCTCACCGCTTCAGCCTGCGCCTGCCAGGCGGCAGCCTCGGCGGGGTGGCCGAGCAGTTCGGCAATGCGGGCGCCGGCATTGAGGGCGGCGCAGCACATGACCTTGCCGTGGACCCAGTGGGCGGTGTACTCCCGCAGCTCCCAGATTCCGCTCTCCATGGAGCGCCAGTTCGCTGCGGTCCAGTTGCAGGCCCGGCGGACGCCGTCCCAGTGGCGCTCCAGCAGGGTGCGGTCGCCGCTGGTCAGGTAGTGGAACCAGAGCCCGTGGAGGATATTGCCCTCGTTGTCCAGCTGCAGCTGGCCGGAGGCGGCGTTGCCGAAGCGGATCGGCACCTCGCCGCTGGGGCCCTCCAGGTCCCGGGCAATGAACTCCTGGGGGTCACCGCCGTCCACGGTGTACAGGGGCTGGGTCCAGTGACCGTCTGCCCCCTGAAGCCCGAAGGCGAAGTCGTAGAAGCGGGCCGCCTCCTCGTGAAGCCCGGCCGCATTGAAGGTCATCGCTGTGTAGTAGCCGTCGCGGAGCCAGATATAGCGGTAATCCCAGTTGTCGCCGCCGCCAGGCACAGCCGGGAACGAGGCGGTCGGTGCGGCAATCAGGGCGCCGGTTGGGGCGTAGCTGAGCAGCTTCATGACGACCAGGCTGCGCCAGTAGCTCTCTTCCCACTGCGGCGGGTAGTCGCCGGTCGGCTTTGTCGCCTTGGACAGCCATTCGCTCCAGAATCGCAGTTCCGCCTCCGCAGAGGCCTCGGCAGCGCTCTCCAGCGCGGCCCTTGCCGTGTCCAGGTCATCGCCGTAGGCAACCGCCACACGAATCTCCCGGGCAGCGCCGGCCGGAATCTCGCCCAGGTCGATCTCCTCGGACTCGGAGGCCGAAATGGGGGCGACCAGGACCGTCATGCCAGGCGCCGCGACTGTTACCACGCCCGAATGCCGGCTCACCTGCAGCGGGAACTGCTCTGACCGAATCGGGGCGGTAACGGCCCTGATTCGCAGGACCCGGGAATGTGGGGCCAGATTCGAGATCGTCACCTGGCGAACCAGCACCCGCCGACCCCAGGGCATATAATCGAGGGCTTCTACGAGCCAGTCATCCCCCGACACAGCGGTGCGGAGCACCGCCGAGTCACCCTCGTAGGCCTGAAGGTGGGGCATCAGCTGCACCGGCCCCTCTGCATCGGCGAATTCGAAGGTCATGGAGCCGCCTCGCCGGGGGTCAAGGGCGCTGGCAAAGAGGGGCACACCGTCGAATCGGGGCGCACAAAACCAACCGAGGGCCAGATCGGGACCAATAAGGGCAGCAGTCTCCCCGTTTCCGATCAACCCGAAGTAGTTCAGCCTGCTGTTCAAGGTGAGCCTCCTAATAGCTGATCCTGTATTCGTGTACAGTGAGCCTGCCAGCCCCGTGGTGGGAACGTTCCCATTTCCGGCCACAGATGCCCACTCACGGGCAAAGACCGAGGCACCGGGGTGGGAACGTTCCCATATCCGGGCAAGGCCACCCCTGGAAATGAGCAGACAGGCAGGTATCCGACTGGTAACGTTCCCACTCCGGCTGGAATAAAGGCCCCGCCCGCTTGAAGGGCGAGGGGAGTCCGGTGCTGGTAACGTTACCACTTGCGCTCATTATAGAGCGGTTCGTACGGTTACACAATAGGGAGTTGCGATTCTGGCAACAAGACACATCAACTGGTCAATGGCCCGGTCGCTGCATATGGAAGCAGCCCGGGTTCCCCCGGGCTGCTGTAACGTTCTGGTGGGCCATGTTGGATTCGAACCAACGACACTCCGCTTAAAAGGCGGATGCTCTGCCCCTGAGCTAATGGCCCGTATGAGGCAACAAACTCCCGCTGCACAGCGGGAGCTTGCTGCGGATGGCTGGGGCGGCTGGACTCGAACCAACGCATGCGGGAGTCAAAGTCCCGTGCCTTACCAACTTGGCTACGCCCCAATCAAATGGGCAGACCGACCGGAGTCGAACCGGCGACCTCCAGAGCCACAATCTGGCGCTCTAACCAACTGAGCTACGGCCTGCATGTTTATATGGTTGTAGAAGGGGAACTGGCGCGCCTGGCAGGATTCGAACCTGCGGCCAACCGCTTAGAAGGCGGTTGCTCTATCCCCTGAGCTACAGGCGCTTGTATAGCACAGGTTAGTTTAGCATATCGTTGACCTGCGCACAAGGCGCAAGTAGCGGAAGCGATGGGGCCGGCGCCCAGTCTGTCGAATAAAATAGGGCGACGCAATGCTCGCCCTGCGTGGGTCATTGTGGAGCGGGTGATGGGAATCGAACCCACGTAGCCAGCTTGGAAGGCTGGAGCTTTACCATTAAGCTACACCCGCATATAAACAACGGCGCCGGCCTGCCGCTCTGCTTCCAGTGGTCGGGGTGACAGGATTTGAACCTGCGACATCCTGCTCCCAAAGCAGGCGCGCTACCAGACTGCGCCACACCCCGGTTCCCGCAAAGGAGAGTATATCGCATCGGGCACCTAGATGTCAAAAGTTAATTCTTGCCGCTACGAGAAAAAAATGTGTCGGGCCTGAATCTCGCCCGCCTCGATCTCAAGCAGGCCGCACGATGGCGGGTCGGTAGGGCGCCGTGGCTCACTGAGTGAGCCCGGGTTAAACAGCAGAATACCGCCCACATCGGCCAGCACGGGCAGATGCGAATGACCGAAGATCACCGCGCGCGCCCCCACCTCCTGCGCCCGCAGGTGGATACGCTGAAGCGTCCCCTTCACGCCGTAGCCATGGCCGTGGGTCATATAGATTCGAACGCCCTCAATCTCCAGATGCAGTTCCTCGGGCTTGGTGGTGGGGTAGTCGCAGTTGCCGGCCACCGCCCGCACCCGAGACGGATCCACGCCGAGGTTGACCGCCATGCGGGCAGCGTCCCGCAGATGATCGCCCGCGTGGAGCAACCAGTCTAGCCGCCCGCACTCGGTCCGCATTCTGCCCACGTTCCGGAAGCTGCCATGACTGTCGCTAACGACCCCAATTCGCACCATTGCGTACGCTACCCTTCCAGGAGGCGCTCCAGCCGCTCCAGGCACTTGGCCAGCGCCCTGGCCCGGTGGCTGATGGCGTTCTTCTCCTCCATGCTGATCTCGGCGGTGGTCTTCCCGTTCGGCAGCTCGAAGATCGGATCATAGCCGAAGCCGCCGGTGCCCCGGGGGGCCCGGGCGATTCGGCCCTCCAGTTCGCCCCGGAACAGCTCTTCCCGCCCACTGGGTGTGACGACGGCGATCACCGAAACGTAACGGCCTGCCCGCTGATCATCGGGCACGACCTCCATGCGGTCGAGCAGGGCATACATGCGGTCCGCGTCGGTGCCGGCCACCCAGCGGGCCGAGTGAATGCCCGGTTCGCCGCCCAGGGCGTCCACCGCCAGGCCCGAATCCTCGCCAAGGGCCGGGAGGCCCGTGGCCGCGCAGGCGGCCCGAGCCTTCAGCAGGGCGTTCTCCTCAAAGCTGGATCCCGTCTCCTCCACATCGGGGGCCGACGGGTCCAGCCCCACCACCTCGATCTCCTTCGCCGCCAGCAGCGCCTGCAGCTCCCGGATCTTTCCCGGGTTTCTACTTGCCAGCACCAACCGCCTGCCGGGCACGGGCATCGACCTCCGCTCCCAGGGCCCCCAAGGTGGCCCGCTGTATCGCAATCAGCCGCTCCACCCCGCTCTGGGCCAGCGACATCAGCTCATCGAACTGGCTCCGGCTGAAAGGGCCTTCCTCACCGGTCCCCTGAATCTCCACCAGGCCGCCGGCGCCGGTCATGACCAGGTTCATGTCTACCGCCGCCTTCGAGTCCTCCTCATAGGCCAGGTCAAGCAGGGGCACGCCGCCGACGATACCTACCGAGGTGGCCGCGAGGTAATCGGTCACCGGCAGCTTCTCCACCAGGCCGTTGCGGCGGAGCTTGTCCACGGCGTCGACCATCGCCACAAAGGCGCCGGTAATCGAGGCCGTGCGGGTGCCGCCATCTGCCTGGATCACGTCGCAGTCGATCCAGACCGTCCGCTCACCCAGGGCCTTCAGGTCGATCACCGAGCGAAGCGCCCGGCCGATCAGCCGCTGAATCTCCATGGTCCGGCCGCCCTGCTTGCCGCGGGTCACCTCCCGCTGGGTCCGCGTGCCGGTAGCACGTGGCAGCATCCCATATTCGGCGGAGATCCAGCCCTCTCCTTTTCCCCTCAGAAAGGGCGGCACCCGCTCCTCCAGCGTGGCGGTGCAGATCACACGGGTCAGGCCGACCTCGATCAGCACCGAACCCTCAGCGTGCACGTTGTAGTCTCGGGTAATAGTCACAGGGCGCAAATCCTGGGGAGTCCGTCCGTCCTGCCGCATGGTTCAACCTTCACTCCTGCTCCATATCGAGATGAATCTGCTCCGCACGGGAGACGCCGCCGGGCCAGAGCCGGCCCGCCACCTCAGCGAAGCGCACGGGATTGCCTGTGGTGAAGAAATCGCGCCGGCCCGGGCCGGGTCCGGGGTTGACCTGCCCCTGCTCCCGCAGCAGTTCGGCCACCCGGTGGGCGGTAGCGACACCCGGGTCCACCAGGCGCACACCCGGCCCCACCACATCGGCGATCACCGCCTCCATGTGGGGGAAGTGTGTACAACCCAGCACCAGCGTATCCACCTGCTCCGCCAGAATCGGCGCCAGGGAGCGCTCCACTTCCGCCCGCACCTCCGGGCCGGAGATCACCCCTTCCTCCGCCCGAATCACCAGAATCGGGCAGGCCTCCTGGGCCACATGGGCGTCTGGCCGCAGCTGCCGGATCTTCTGTGGATAGATCCCCGAGGCGCAGGTCGCCTGGGTGGCGGCCACCCCGATCCGGCCAGATGGCGAAAGGCGCGCAGCCATGGCTGCCCCGGGCTGGAGCACGCCGATCGCGGGCGCCGGCAGGGAGCCCTCCTCCAGCAGGTCGAGGGCCGCCGCTGTTGCCGTATTGCATGCCACAACTACCAGTTTGCAGTTTTGGGCCCGGAAGAATTCCATGAAGCGCAGAAAGAAGTGGCGAACCTGCGGCAGGGGGCGGGGGCCATAGGGAAAGCGGGCGGTGTCGCAGGCGTAGACCAGGTTTTCGGCGGGGAGGAGGCTCGCCACGGAACGGGCGACGGTCAGACCACCCTCGCCCGAGTCGAAGAAGCCGATGGGGCTGGCTGCGGTGAAGTGGGGCCGGCGCATGCGGGCTTCGCCTCCTGTGAGAACCTTGACCAGTTTATATTACGGATTTGACGCCGAACCCATGCCCGCTGTTGCGACGACAGCTGGTCCAGGGCGCGCAAGACGCCACCCCCTCCCGGGTGGCGTCTTGCACGCACACTTGTCACCGCTCTCTTCCCCCGTTAGATCTCGCGGGTCATCAGGAAGTTGAGTTGATCGAGAGACTGAATCAGGCGCTCCTTGTCCGCAACGTCGAGCTCAGAGAGGGTGTTGGCAAGATAGGTCCGGCGAGCTTCGAGGACTTCATCGATGATCGAATTGCCCTTGTCCAGCACCCGCAGGCGAATCACCCGGCGGTCTGCCGTGTCACGGACACGCTCGATCAGGCCGTTGCGCTCCATGCGGTCAATCAGGTCGGTGGCCGTGCTGCAGGCCAGGAACATCTTTCCGCACAGCTCGCCCATGGTCAGCTCGCCGAACTCCCGCAGCACGAGGAGCGCATCAAACTGGGGATTCGTGATATCGAAATTCCCCAGGATATCACGCCCCCTCTTCTTGAGAATCTGTCCCACACTGCGGAGCAGATCCTCAATCTCGACAACATGCCGGTCAATCGAAGGCTTCGTCAGCATACCCTGTCACCCCCATATTTTATGATTAGCCCAATGATAAGGCTAACAGTTTCACAATAACCTTTCTACGGGCAGAAATATCCGTACACAGAAAGGTTACTGGAGTTGCTAATTTGCGGTCTGCGCCTGAATCTCCTTCCAAAAGAACTGGAAGATCCCGTTCTTGATCCCCTCGGCGGCCTTGAGGGCGTAGCCGGGGGCGGCAATGGCCTTCTCCTCTTCGGCGTTGGAGAGATAGCCCAACTCGATCAGCACCGACGGGCTGAGGACCTCCTTGATCACGTAGAACGCCTCGGAGCGGACACGCCGGTCGGGGAAGCCAAGCGCCTTAATCACCGCCGGATGAATCAGCTCGGCGGCCCGCCTCGACTTGGGGTTGGTGGTCCAGTAGTAGGTCTCGACGCCCCGGGCGGTGGGAGAAGCGGCGCTGTTGTGGTGAACCGAGACGAATAGGTCGACGGGCGGCCGGGTGGCGTTGACCAGCGCCGGGCGCTGTGTGAAGTCGATTCCTTCGTCGCCGGTGCGGGTCATGAAGACCTGCGCTCCGGCCGCCTGGAGCAGCTTCTGGAGCTCCAGGGAGACCTGAAGGTTGGCGTGCTTCTCGTAGACCCTGTACACCTTGCCGATGGATCCGGGGTCGTCCTTGCCGCCGGGAACCTTGCCGTGACCGGCATCGACCCAGATGCGCCTGCCGTATACCGGCGAGGTGACCAGCTCCAGGGCGATGTTGGCGTCGCCGTTCTTGGAGAGGACCGTGTGCCCCAGGTAGTAGGGGAGCTGCACCGTGATCAAACTGCTGGTTCCGTTGGCTCCCGTAGCGACGGCAACCGTGTTGATGGTGCCGTCAGCCACCTTCACCGTGCTGTCCTTGAGGCCGCTGATGCCCTGCGGGACGGTGATCACGATCTGCTTCTTCTCTGGCACCGCCACGACGGTGGCGTCCATGGGGAGCGTGCCCACCAGGGTGAGCCGGGTCTTCCCCTGAAGCTTTTCGGTCTTCACCGCCGTAATCTGCGGGACGAACCGCACCTCCAGCCCCCGGCCGGTGGCGACCACCTGGGCCGGTGGGTCGTCGGTCATGTCGATAACCACCCGGACCACGTCTTTTTGGAACTGGGCCATCCGAATCTGGCTGATAAATCCCTTGCCGACCGCCACCGTGGGCGGTGTGCCGGGCGTCAGACGCGCCCCGCTGATATCGACAACCAGCCGGTCCGGATTCGTGAGCTTCAGGGTCTTGTATGCCAGTTTGCCTGTGGCGCCGATGCTGACCAGGGCGATGCGCCCCTCTTGCCGGAACCCGGCAGCGGTGACCGTATGGTCAAGCTCGATGGTCAGTTCGAGGCCGTCAGGCGAAACGTGGTACCGATAGGACGGGGCATGAACCAAGCCGATCGCTAACCGAACCTGCCGCCAACCTTCGGTAAGGCCGATCTGGTTGACGAGCCCGTCCCCCACGTTCTGCGCCGGCTTGGGCGTTGCAATGGCGGCGGGGTAGAGGTTCAGGGCGAGGGTGTTGCCCTCTGTCTGCGGGCTGATCGAGATCAGCGGCTCCGAGAGGGTCACCTTGATCATCCCCTTGGCCGGGGTGTTCAGGTAGGTGACCTGCGTGACCTCTGCCGGCTTGCGGAGGATATTAGCGGTGCGGGTGGCGCCGTCCCAGTGAACGGACCCACCCAGCGCCTCGGCGATGAACCGGAGCGGAACCATGGTCCGGTTTTCGAAGATCAGGGGCGGAACCTCAAGCGAAGCAGCCTTGCCGTTTACGACCGCCTCGTTCCCGCCGATGGTGAGCACCACCTTGTCGGTGCGGCGAGTGACGGTGACCTGGCGGGTCTCGGGGTTCCAGTCGACCGTTCCGCCGACCGCTTCCCCCACTGCCCGAACACCGATCAAGAGGCGGCCGTCGACGATGATCGGAGGGACCGTCTGGTGCAACGGCTTTCCCTCTACCTGTACGGTGACATCGGTGACTACAACGGGCTCGGCTCCTGCCATGGCCGGGCTTAGAACAAACACCGCCAGGAGGAAAGAGAGCATCCCGAGTATCCGCGAGGGCTTGATGGTAAGTGCCTCTATCATCCTATACGTATTCCTCCGCGATTTGGTTCGAACTCTCCAATAAATTTCTCCGAAAAAATTTTGTTCGGGGTGACTGTCTAGCTCTAACGGTTTCGGTTGAGAAGCTTGAACCTCCTGCACTGCCTGTGCTGGAACCGGTTGGACGTGGGTTCGCGGGGTGTCGGTATGCGGAGGTTTTTCTTGCCACGGATTTCGCGGATTTCACACGGATTATCACGGATTAAGACATCTTAAAATTGTATTTGGGTATTGGGCAATATCGGCTTTCCCTCATCAAAGCGTGAAATCCGTGAAAAACCCCTTCTCCACAATGAAAACAGCCGTGACGAACTTTGTCGTCACGGCTGCGGCCTCTTGGTGGAGGCGGCGGGCTCTGCCTCCCGCGTCCGAAAGAGCACCAAACAGGACTTCTCCGAGCGCAGCCACCATTTTAGATCTCGCCCGATGAGACGCCTGGCGGCGGGCTTCACATCGGGCCAACCTCAAAAGATTCCTCGCCCCCTGAGTCCGAGGTCACCTCAGGTGGAACAGCCCGTTAGTTGACGCTACGACCCCGGCGCACGGAGCACGCAATCCGGAGGAGCGTACGGCGGCTTACGCCGCCGGCTGCTTACGCAGCGAGCGCGAGACGCGCGTTGTTGTTCTTGGCACTTGAAGGTTTGCGGCCTGTTTAACGAGGCCTGCCGCGACCTCGGCTCGCTATCCTGGATGATATCTCCCCCGTCGAACCTATCTCGCCCCCTTGTTATCGGAAGCCAGCAAGGCTGGCCAGTGCCAACTGGGTCATGGTCAGTCCTCGTACTTGCCCCGCATGGCTCGGGCCATCTCACGCTTCACATCGCGGGCTGCGATGTCGTCGCGCTTGTCGTAGGCCTTCTTGCCTCGTGCAAGGGCTAGCTGCAGTTTGACCTTCCCCTTCTTAAAGTACATCTGAAGGGGGACTACTGTGAAGCCCTTTTCGCGAATATGGCCGAGAAGGCGCATGATCTCGCTCTTGTGCATGAGGAGCTTGCGCGGGCGGAGCGGCTCATGGTTGAACCGGTTCGCCTGCTCGTACGGGCTGATGTGGCAGTTATAGAGGAAGAGTTCGCCATCTTTGACCTGGGCATATGCGTCACGCAGGTTGACACGCCCAGCCCGGCACGATTTGACCTCGGATCCAACGAGAACAATGCCGGCCTCGTAGGTCTCCTCCACAAAGTAATCGTGGCGGGCCTTCCGATTCTCCGCGATGTTCTGGAACTCGCTCTTTGTCTTTTCCTTGGCCAACTTCCTCACCTCGCCCGGAAGATTGATTATGACACGGGAACCTGCGAAAGTCAAGGTAGGGCATATAGTGGGTATTCCGATCGGATTACCTATTGTATTTCGGGATTCCACGCGGTAAAATTGTGTTAATCCGATAGGAATACTAGGGATAAAGAGGTGGGCTCACCATGTCTGTACATCATGCGAATAGCTGTGCCGATATTCCCCTGCCGATTGTGAAGCTGAACCGCTGGGTGCTGGTTCTCGGCATTCTCGGCGGCCTGGCCCTGGGTCAGCCGCTCATCACCACCGCCCTTCTGCTGATTCTCCTGCCCACGGTTCTATGGGGCCAGCGGGCCAGCCTGGTCCACTATGTGGGCTCCCGGCTCTTCGCTGCCCAGATTCAGACCGCCGAGGTCGAAGACCGACGGCTGATGCGCTTCAATAACACCATCGCCACTCTTCTGCTTGGACTCGCTCAGGTCGCCTTTCTGGCGGGCCTGCCGGTGCTGGGCTGGGCGCTCGCCCTGGCCGTGGCGCTGGCCGCCTCGGTGGCGCTGTTGGGTTTCTGCGTCGGCTGCTTCCTTTATTATCAGTTCAAGCTGACACGCTACCGTATTTTCGGCCTGTAGGCGAAAAACCAGAGACCTCGCCCGGTGTTGGGCGAGGTCTCAGCTTGCTGACAAAACAGCCCTCTGCTGTCCGCAAAGCGGACGCAGGGGCTGTTTTGTATACAGATAAAGGGAGTATGAAGCTTAAGACAAAGGTTCAGCAGCTTTTTTTGGGGGTGCTACCCC
>JBMONB010000039.1:0-17673 GCA_049325315.1 Bacillota bacterium
CCCCCTAAGCCGTCGAGCAGCATGGTATCCCTGGCCCTTTCCCCGAAGCCCTACCTATGGAAACTTAAATACACCCCAACCGGGTGATAACCTTTTACAGGTGATTATGACTGACAGGGTATCCCCGTCCCGGCGGACCGAAACAGCGGGGAAACCAGCGGTTTGTCAGGATTTGCATGGCCCCTGGAGGTGGCCATCGTGCATTTTTGGACAGACCGTGGGCTGTCACGGGGCATCAGCCCCCGTTGGGGGGTCTGTCATGCCCATCCAGCACCGCGCGACATACCCCTCCCCGGTATCATCCGTGCCAGGTCTGTCAATAGGTGCAAGGTCGGTCAGTGTCGGGCCGTGCACTTTTGGACAAACTCCTGCTCAAGCCATCAATGCCAGAGGAGGCCTGCCATGTCGGCAGGCCTCCTCACCTCATTCAGACCGCTGGGTCCAGCTCTCCATCACGCCGATGATGGCGTCCCGCACAATCTCCCGCTCCGGGATCGAGGTGAGCGCACCGTACATCGCAGCGGAGCCCTCGGGGGCGGGGCCGCCCCCCAGCAGCAGGGCGGTGGACTCCCGCAGGTCACGCAGGAAGGGCTCCACGATGCCGGCATGGGCCGGGGTGACCATCAGGTGGAGCGAGTTGGGCCGCTGCTGCCGGTCCAGGTGCCAGCCCCGCTGGTCGAGCGCATCGGCCAGGCTGAAGACATCCAGCTCGTCGGAGGCGAAGGCCAGCACGCTCATGTCGGGCTCGCCCAGCACCCGCAGCCCCGGGGTGGCCCGGATTCCCTCCACGATGGCCCGGGTGGTGTCGAGCACGGTCCGGGCCAGGCGCAGGTAGCCCTCCTCGCCCAGGTAGTTCAGCACGGCCCAGGCGGCGGCAATGGCGCCCCCGGGGCGGGTGCCGGTCATGGTCGGGGAGCCGTAGAGGCCGCCCGGCCAGTCGGTGGTGGCGAAGAACATGTGCCGCCGGATCTGCTGGTTGCGGAAGAGGATCACCGAGGCGCCCTTGGCGGCGTACCCGTACTTGTGCAGGTCCGCCGAGATCGAGTCGACCCCCGGCACGGTGAAGTCGAAGGCGGGCACCGGGTGGCCCAGCCGGCGGGCGAAGGGCAGGAGGAAGCCGCCCACGCACGCATCGACATGGAAGTGGATCGACCGCTCCGCCGCCAGCGCCGCCATTTCGGCGATGGGATCGATCACGCCATGGGGGTAGGAGGGCGACGAGCCGACCATCAGCACGGTGTTGCGGGTGATCAGGTCGCGCAGGGCGCTCAGGTCGGCACGGAACCCCGCGGTCACCGGGACCTTCACAGGGGTGAGGCCGAAGTAGTGGGCCGCCTTGTCGAAGGCCGGGTGGGCGGTCACCGGCAGGAGCATCTCGGGGGCGGTCACCTCCGGGCGCTCGGCCCGGGCCCGGTCACGGGCGGTCTTGACCGCCATGAGGATCGACTCGGAGCCGCCGGAGGTCATGTTCCCGACCACCTCACCATCGCCGCCCAGCAGGGAGGCGCTCATGGAGACCACCTCGGCCTCCATGCGGCGAATGCTGGGGAAGGCGAGCGGGCCCAGCCCGTTCTCGTGGATGAACATGGCGTAGGCCTCGCGGATCAGGGCGGTAATCTCGTCGCCGGCGTGGTAGACCAGGCTCCAGGTGCGGCCGTCGTGCCAGTTGAAATCCCCAGCCCGCTGCTCGGTCATGCGGCGGAAAAGCTCATCTTTGGGCAAGCCTTGAGCAGGCAGGCTGAGATGCTTCGTAGACATGGGCGGGCGCCTCCTTCTGCGGACGGTGTTTCGTGTGAATTACTCTAGATTAGTCATATATGCGCATTTTCCTGCGACAAGGGGCGGCACCTGCGGATAAGAGAACCGCAGGCCAAAGCCTGCGGTCGGTGAGGCGCAATCTAGTGGCTGACCTGGATGGGGCCTGTTCGCTCCTCCATCTGCCACTGGCTGTAGGCCAGGGTGATCCCGATAACCAGGAGGTAGCGAAGCCCGCCCAGCCAGGGGTTCCACCCGGTGTAGATCAAGATACCGGCCGCCCTGAGCCACTCGTCGACCAGCACGTTCAGGCCCACAGCCGCCAGGACTCCCACCGGGTTGCGCAGGCGGGGAATCAGGGCGACGGCCAGGGCGGACGGCCCCGCCACCAGGCCGTTCTGTGCGATCAGGAAGAGTGAGTCCGTTGAGTAGTAGGGCAGGGGAAAGGCATGCTCCCAGAGGGGGAAGATGCGGGCCAACTGGTGCGTCGAGTACCCGGTCGCAAAGCTGACTGCGCCGGTCTGCAGCCAGAGCGGAGCGGGCCGGTTCTGAAACCAGTTGAGGACCACGAAGAGCCCGAAGAAGAGGAGAATGGTGAACAGCGTATTCCAGCCTTGGTAGATCACCGCCCCGGTCGCAACAAACCCCAGTTCGACCATGCCGAGCAGCAGTGCCCCTACAATGGCCGTCCGGATGGGGTGCTGACCGGAGTAGCGCACATAGAGGCATCCGATCAGGGGCATCAGGATCAGCTTGGCAACGATCTCCGTGAGGAACAGGTCGCTGTAGGGATCCCGCAGGACGTATAAATGGGTCTCAAAGGGGTACCAGATACCGAGAACGGAGCACTCGGCCACGCACCCTCCGGCGGCGGTGAGCACATAGAAGGTGGCGTACTTGCGAATCGGCCGGTCGCGCAGAACCCGCCAGGACCAAAGCGCGAGCACGGCTGCAAGTCCGACAAACAGCATGGTCATCCTCCTGTTCCGGGAGATAGTTTCCCCGTCCAGATCGCTTCCAAGTACTCCGATCCAGGTGGACGCCTTCTCCTGGTAGACCCCTTCGCGATCACGCACTTAGCAAGCCGATTCTCCCGAAAATCGGCGGTCGGGTCGGTTTATTGGCCACGGATTGCACGGATTATGAAAACACACGGATTCACCAGGTCGCTGCTAGTGAGGGAGAAGATCATTTCGCGCGTGCCACTGCAAGCCGCCATCGACAGCGCATCACAGTGGTGTGACCTTTATCACATGGGCAGAGCGAGCCATCGCACGGGCAGGGGCGGCCTGATACGGTAGGCTGAAAGAGAACTTGATCGACGGGAGGAATGGCAATGGAGGTGCGGCTGGAACGGCACACCCGCTACGATCCGGAACAGATAGTGACCGAAATCGTGCACAGTTGTCAGGACATGAGGGTGATCGTGATCAACCTGAGCCCCGGCCAGATGCTTCCCGCCCAGACCAGCTCGTCGAGCGTCAGCCTTCAGGTGGTGACGGGGCAGGGCGAACTGCTGAGCGGCTGCGACTGGGTCCCCTCCGGACCGGGCACGATCCGATTCTATCCGCCCCATGAGCCGCACGGGGTGCGGGCGACCGACCAGCCTGTCACCGTGCTGGCCACGCTGGCGCCCCGACCGTGAGCAACCCGGGCGGAGCATCCCCGCAAGTGATCAACCCGGCCAAGTCACCGCCGCTCTTCGTGCCCATCGGCATGATTCTGGCCGGTCTGACGGGGCTGCTCCTCTTCTTCTGGCTGCTGATCGACAAGGCGCCCATGGCCTTCGGGCCGTACCGGTTTAACCCGGCCACCCTCGCCGTGGTCCACCTTTTCACCCTGGGCTTCGCCACCGCCGTAATGGTAGGCGCCTTCTACCAGATCACCCCGGTCATGATGATCGGCCGGCCGGTGAACGGGTGGTGGGCGGCAGCCCAGGGCGTGACCTATCTGGTTGGCACAGCGCTGCTGGTCGTGGGCTTCTACCGCTACGACACCCTCCTGATCATCACCGGAGGAACGATCGTCGTGGTGGCGCTGATGCTCTTCATGGTGCTGGTGGGACGCTCGATGCGTTCCGCCACCCAGTGGACGATCTCGGGCTCCTTCATGGTGGCCGGCCTCGCCAACCTGGCGGGCACGGTGCTCTGGGGGCTGACCCTGGCGCTCAACCTGCGGTGGAACTTCCTGAGCGACACGCTCTCCAACGCCCCGCTGGGGGCGCACCTGGTCCTGGGGGTGGGCGGCTGGTTCATGCTGACCATCTTCGGGGTCACCTACCAACTGATTCCCATGTTCGCCCTCTCCAGCAGGGGGCATGAGGCGCCGGCCAAGGCGGTCCTGGCGCTCCTGAGCCTCGGGCTCTGGGGGGCGTTCGCCGGATTGGCGCTCCGGCTGCCCTCCCTGGTCACCACGCTGAGCCTGGTGCTGGCGCTGGCGGGGGTCGCCATCTACGGGGTCGACATGGCGGGAATCATCAGGCGGCGGCGGCGGCCCGAGCTTGACCTGGGCATGCGCTATGCCATGGTCAGCTTCGGCTTTCTGGTCCTGGCGCTGCCCACCATGGCCCTCGGGGCCGGGCCGCTCCCAGAGATGGCGGTGGCCGGCGCCTGGTTCTTCCTGCCGGGCTTTGTGGGCTCGATGATCCTCGGCATGCTCTACAAGATCGTGCCCTTTCTCTACTGGCACTACCTGCTCAAGACCCGCACCGACAAGACGCAGCGGCTGCCGACCCTGGTGCAGATGTACAGTGGATCCCTCGCCACGGCAGGATTCTGGCTCTGGCTCGGTGGGCTGTTCCTGACCGGCCTGCTCCTGGTGTTGCCGCTTGATGCAGCACTCACCCGCTGGCCGCTGGCCCTCGCCGCCCTGGGCTCCCTCTGCTTCGTGGCGACGATTCTTCAGGTGCTCCGGGCCAAGCCGCTCTCATGAACGTCCAAGGAGATGGAGAAGTATGACCATGACCAAGACCGAAACAGCGCGCACCCTGCTGCGCAACGTGATTGACCCCGAACTGGGGCTGAACATCGTCGACCTGGGGCTGATCTACGACCTGCGGATCGACGAGCAGAACCGGGGCTATGTGCTGATGACCTTCACCACCATGGGCTGCCCCATCTCGGGCATGCTGGTCGATGGCGTCTATGAGGCCTTGGCGCCGCTGGACCTGGCCGATGTGAAGGTCGACATCACCTACAGCCCGCCCTGGAGCCCGGAACTTATGTCCGACGAGGCCAAGCGCCGTCTTGGCTGGCGTTGACGCCCTGGTTTGGATTCTAAGTTTTTGCTGAGAACGGCGTTTCGGAAAAACCGCTGGAATCCTTCCGTCGTCTGATGTGCAGTGCACAGCGGCGGGAGGATTTTTGGTGGGGCAGGAAGGGTTCTCCCAATCCACCGACATTTGCGCAGTTGGCACGCAGGAGAAAGACTGGTACCCTCGAATCGTACAGGTTTAGATGCGAAAAGGAGGAGCTTACATTGGCGAAGGGAAACAGCACGGCTACCGTTCTGGCGGTTGTCGTGTCGCTGGTGGTTGGTGGCTTTGGTGGTTTCATGCTCGGCGACCGTATGGGTCAGCCGGAGGCCAAGGCCGTGGCGACGGTCAATGGCGATAAGATCACCGAGACACAGCTGTACGATGAGATGGTGCAGGGCGAGGGCAAGCAGGTCCTGGATCGCATGATCACCATGAAGCTTGTCTCTCAGGAAGCGAAGAAGGCGAATGTAACGGTCTCCGACGCTGAAATCACGAAGGAGATCGATGAGATCAAGAAGAGCCTCGGCGGCGACGCCGGCTTCCAGCAGGCGCTTATGGCCAACAACATCACCGAAGCGCAGCTCACCGAGTCGATTCGGATCCAGCTTCTTGCCACCAAGATCCTGGGCAAGGACATTAAGACCGAAGAGGCCGACCTGAAGAAGTACTTCGAGGAGAACCTGGAGCAGTTCGACAAGCGGAAGCTGGCCGCCCGCCATATCCTCGTGAACACCGAGGAGGAGGCGAAGGCGATCAAGGCACAGCTTGACGGCGGCGCCGACTTTTCGGCGCTGGCGAAGGAGAAGTCGATCGAGCCCGCCGCCAAGGAGAGCGGCGGCGATCTGGGCACCTTCGACCGGTCCAGCCCCTTTGACCCCGACTTCCTGGCTGGCGCCTTCGCCCTGACCAAGGGCCAGATCTCCAACCCGGTCAAGACGCAGTTCGGCTGGCATATCATTCAGGTGACCGAGATCACCGGTGATGCGCCTGACTTTGAGAAGATGAAGGGCGAGGTCAAGGACCGCATGATCGATGTCGAGGTGCAGGGCAAGTTTGGCGAGTGGCTGGCCAACCTGAAGGACAAGGCTAAGATCACCAATACGCTCGAGAACAAGTAAACTGACGAATGGCCAGGGGCGGCTGCCCCTGGCCTTTTATCGCTTTTCCGAGGAGGGGTGGCTGTGTCCCGGGAGTGGGCATATACCTGGGTCGATGTCTTTGCTGCCCGCCCCCTGGCGGGGAACCAGCTCTGCGCCTTTACCGGCGCCGATGGGATGGATGAAGAGCTCATGTTCCGCCTTACCCGGGAGCTGGGCCATTCGGAGACCACCTTTTTGCAGCGGCCCACCGTACCCGGCGCCGACGCCCGGCTGCGGATCTGGATTCCCACCACCACATCGGCCTATGAGGCGCCGTTCGCCGGGCACCCGATCCTGGGCAGCGCCTGCGCCTTCACCCTCGCCGCGGGCCGGGTCGGCCCGTCCACCGTCCGCTTTGAGACGGGGGTCGGGCTGGTGAATGTCTCGGTTGAACCGGCGGGCGAAGGCGCCTGGGAGGCGACCATGACCCAGCCGCTGCCCCGGGTGGTCTGGAGCAGGGCGTCTGTCGCCGGGCTGGCGGGGGCGCTGGGGCTGGGCGAGAGCGACCTGCGCCCCGGTCTGCCCGTCGAGGCGGTGGACAACGGGATGCAGACGGTGATCATCCCCCTCGCTTCGGTGGAGGCGGTGGACCGCTGCCGGCCAGACCTGGCGGCTCTGCGGGAGCTGTTGGGGCGCGACGGGCTGTGCACCCTGGTCTTCGCCCCGGGGGGGATCGAACCGGGCAGCGACCTGCACTGCCGGGTCTTCAGCCCCTTTGATCTGGTGGCGGAGGACCCGGCCACCGGGTCGGCCAACGGCCCGCTGGGCGAGTACGTGGACCGGCACAAACTGTTGACCGAAAACGTCTTAGTAAGTGAGCAGGGCGACCGGCTGGGGCGCCCGAGCCGAATCCGCATCGCCCTGGAGAGGGGCGCAGATGGGGCGGTGCGAACCATTCGGGTGGCCGGGCGCGTCCATCTGATCGGAAGGGGCTCATTTCGCGGGTAAGGAGGACGATGCTGCATGCGACTCACGTTCCTCGGCGCCGCAGGCATGGTGACCGGTTCCTGCTACCTGCTGGAGGCGGGTGGACTCCGCCTGCTGGTGGATTGCGGCATGTTCCAGGGCAAGGAGGAGGAGTTGAACGCAGCCCCGTTTCCGTTCCACCCGGCGACGCTGGACGGCGTCGTGCTGACCCACGCCCATATCGACCACTCGGGCCGGCTGCCGCTCCTGCGCAAGCGGGGCTTTACCGGACCGATCTACACCCATCCGGCCACCGCCGACCTGGCGCGCATCATGCTGCTGGACTCCGCCTACATTCAGGAGACCGAGGCGGAGCGGGAGAACCGCCGGAACCGCCGCTCCGGCAAGGCGCTCAAGGAGCCGCTCTACACCCAGCAGGACGCTCGCTCCGTCGGTCAGCAGTTTGTGCCGGTGGGCTATGGAGAGATGCACCGGCTGAGCGACCGGCTCCAAGTGCGGCTGCACGACGCCGGGCACATTCTGGGCTCGGCGATCCTGGAGTTCTACGAGAACGGCTCCAGCGGGCAGCCGACCAGGTTGGTCTTCTCCGGCGACCTGGGACAACCGGGCCGCCCGATCCTCTGCGATCCGGCGGTGATCGAGGAGGCCGACTACCTGGTGCTGGAGTCGACCTACGGCGACCGGCTCCACGAGGCGGTGGATGACACCCGGGCGCGGCTGGCGGACATCGTCCGCTCCACCATCGCCAAGGGCGGCAACCTGATCATTCCCGCCTTTGCGGTGGGGCGCACCCAGGAGATCCTCTACGAGCTGAACGCCCTGATCGAGAGCGGCCAGGTTCCCCGCGGCCTGAAGGTGGCGCTCGACAGCCCGCTGGCCATCGCTGCGACCGAGATCACATCGAACCACGAGAACCTGTTCGACGAGGCCGCCCGGCAGCGGCTGCGGACCGGCGACGACCCGCTGGCCTTCCCGGGCCTCACCTTCTGCGAGACCGCCGAGCAGTCGATGCAGCTGAACAACGCCAAGGAGCCGATGGTGATCGTCGCCGCCTCGGGCATGTGCGAGGCAGGGCGGGTGGTGCATCACCTGAAGCACAACCTCTGGCAGCCGGTCTCCACGGTGCTCTTCGTGGGCTTCCAGGCCCAGGGCACCCTGGGCCGCCGGCTGGCCGACGGGGCCAAGCGGGTGCGCATCTTCGGGGAAGATGTGGCGGTCAAGGCGCGCATCGAGCAGCTGCACGGCTTCTCCGCCCACGCCGACCAGGCGCACCTGCTGCAGTGGGTAAGGGGGCTGAAGCGGCTGCCGAAGGCGACCTTCCTGGTGCACGGCGAAGATGAGGGGCGCAGCGAGTTGGCCCAACTGCTGATCGAAGAGGGACACCAGGTGGCTACGCCGGTGCTGGGCGAGTCGCTCACCCTGTCACCCGACGAGATGCGCTACGCCCACTTCGTGCGGCCCGAGGCGGCCCGGAAGGAGCCGCGCCGGGTGGCGGCGGCCGAGAGTGAATCGCTCTCGCTCTCCGCCCGGCAGATGTCGGCGCTGCTCCGGGAGGTGGAGGGACTGCGCAAGCAGTGGTACGCCAACGGCCCCCACCTGCCCAACGGCCAGGCCGAGGAGGTGGCCCGCCAGGCGGAGGAGCTGCACCGGCAGGTTCAGCGGCTGACCCGCCTGATCGCTGCTTCTGGCGAGGCCGAATAGTGCCGACGGCGGAGAGACTTGTCCCAGCCAGCATGGTATCATAGAGGGAGAATGGACTCGCTGGGAGGATGTCAGACATGCCGTTCGATCTGAGCAAGAGCCAGGCCCTCTTCACCGCATCGAAGGAGGTCATTCCCGGGGGCGTCAACAGCCCCGTCCGGTCGTTCCGGTCGGTGGGCGGACCGCCGCCCTTCATTGCCCGCGCCGAGGGCGCCCGCCTGTACGATGTGGACGGCAACAGCTACGTCGATTACTGCCTCTCGTGGGGTCCGCTGATTCTGGGCCACGCTCACCCCGAGGTGGTCGCGGCGCTGCAGGAGGCGGTGGTGCGGGGAACCTCGTACGGCGCTCCCACCGAACTGGAGCTGGAGATGGCCCGGAAGGTCATCGCCTGTATGCCCTCGCTGGAGATGGTGCGCATGGTCAACTCGGGCACCGAGGCGACCATGAGCGCGATCCGCCTGGCCCGGGCCTATACGAAGCGCAACAAGATCATCAAGTTCATCGGCTGCTACCACGGCCACAACGACAACCTGCTGGTGAAGGCCGGCTCGGGCGCCACCGACCTGGGCGTTCCCGACTCCCCCGGCGTACCGGCCAGCGCGGCGGGCCATACCCTCTCGATCCAGTTCAATGACCTGGAGGCGGTGGAGGAGGCGTTCCGCGCCCACGGCGACGACATCGCCGCGATCATCACCGAGCCCGTGGTGGGCAACATGGGGCTGGTGCTGCCGAAGCCCGGCTTCCTGGAGGGGCTGCGGCGGGTGACCGCCCAGTACGGCGCCCTCCTGATCTTTGACGAGGTGATGACCGGCTGGCGCGTCTCCTACGGCGGCGCCCAGGCGCACTATGGCATCGACCCCGACCTGACCACCTTCGGCAAGGTGATCGGTGGCGGTCTGCCCGTTGGCGCTTATGGCGGCAAGCGGGAGATCATGGCGATGGTCGCTCCCTCCGGCCCCATGTACCAGGCGGGCACCCTGTCGGGCAACCCGCTGGCCATGACCGCCGGCCTGAAGATGCTGGAGGTGCTGGGCCGCCCGGGCAACTTCGAGCGGGTGGTCGGCCTGACCGAGCGGCTGGCGAAGGGGCTGAACGGGAACCTGGAGCGGCTGGGCCTGCCCTACCGGGCGAAGTCGATCGGCACCATGTGGGGCCTCTTCTTCACCGACCGGGAGGTCGCGAACTACGAGGATGCGCTCACCTCCGACACAAAGCTGTACAGCCGGTACTTCCACGCCATGCTGAAGCGGGGGTTCTACCTGGCCCCTTCGCAGTTCGAGGCCGGCTTCATGAGCCTGGCCCATACCGAGGCCGATATCGACGCGACGGTGACCGCCGCTTACGAAGCGCTGCAGGAGGCGTTGGGGGATAGCCAGTGAACCATGTGAGAAAGCAGCGGCTGCGATTGCTCGGGGTGGCAGGGGTCTTGGCCCCTGCCGCCATGGTGCTTGCCGGCTTCGCCCTCTCCTGGTTGGCCCGCCGGGAGTTCCCCGACCTGGCGCACCTGCCCGGCTGGCGCACCGTTTTGCTCGGGGTGCTGACGGCCGGCCTCTCCATGGGGCTGATCACCTTGCTGTACAAGAGCAGCAAGCGATTTGAGCAGGCGCTCCGGCAGAGCGGCACCCGGGTCGGGGAGGAGGCGCTGCGGGTCGCCGGATACCCGGTGATGCTGGTGGTGGTGGTCATGGCCGGCCTGGGAGAGGAGGTCCTCTTCCGGGGCGGCCTTCAGCCGCTGATTGGCATCGTTCCCGCCGCCCTGCTCTTTGGCTTCAGCCATGGCGGCTGGCGCAGGGAGATGTGGGCCTACGCCATTGCGGCGGCAATCTCGGGCGTGCTCTTCGGCACGGTCTACCACCTGACGGGGAACCTCTGGGTATCGATCATCGCCCATGCGCTGCACAATGTCATGGCGACCCTGCTGCTGGGCAAGCGGGTCGAGGTGACCCGCGAGGGGTTCTGGCCGGTGATCCGGCTGGTGGCGGAGGAGCCCGACGAGGCTTCAGAGCCTGAGGAGTCTGCAGAGCTTGTGGAGCCTGTGGGCCCTGTCGAGCCCGTGGAGACGCAGGGCGCAGCCGAGTCAGAGGAGGAGACGCAGCATGAGCCTGGTGAGGAACCCGAGCCCATGGGAGAGCCCGTACCTGCCGAGACCGACAGCCCGGATGATGGGCCTGACGACCGGCCTGCTCCCCACCGGCCCGCAGAATGATATCTGCGATGTGGATGGTGTTCTGGTGGGGCACGCCACGGTGGTGCGGGGCGAGGGGAGCCTGGTGGTGGGCGAGGGGCCGGTGCGCACCGGCGTGACCGCCATTCTGCCCCACGGCGGCAACCTCTTCGCCGAGAAGGTGCCGGCCGGGCTATTCGTGCTCAATGGGTTCGGCAAGGCCACCGGCCTGGCGCAGGTGGCCGAACTGGGCACGCTGGAGACCCCCATTCTGCTGACCAACACGCTCTCGGCCTTCCGTGCGGCCGATGCGCTGATCAGCCACATGATCCGCCAGAACCCCGAAATCGGCATCAGCACCGGCACGGTCAACCCGGTGGTCGGGGAGTGCAACGACGGCTACCTGAACGACATTCAGGGCCGCCACATCACGCAGGAGCACGTGGTGGCGGCGCTGGCCGGCGCCTCATCGGGCCCGGTGGAGCAGGGGGCAGTGGGCGCCGGGACCGGCGTGGTCTGCTTCGGCTTCAAGGGAGGCATCGGCTCCGCCTCCCGCCGGGTGGAGGGCTACACCCTGGGCGCCCTGGTCCAGGCCAATTTCGGCCGGCGCGGCGACCTGGTGATCCACGGCCGGCCGGTGGGGCAGAAGCTGCTGGAGTACCCCGGCGAGGAGGGACCCGAGCCGGAGGATGTGCCGCCCGGCTCGATCATGGTGGTCCTGGCCACCGACGCCCCGCTGGACGCCCGGCAGTTGACCCGGGTGGCGAAGCGGGGGGCGCTGGGCCTGGCCCGCACCGGCGGCAGCGCCGGGAACGGGAGCGGCGACTTCGTGCTGGCCTTCTCCACCCGGAACCGGGTGAAGCACTGGGGGGACGAGCCGGTGGAGACGGTCTCCCTCCTGCGAGACGATTCGACAGCTGTGGACCGGCTCTTCCTGGCCGCGGTGGAGGCGGTGGAGGAGGCGGTGCTGAATGCGCTTTTCTCGGCGAGGACGGTGGAGGGGCGAGATCGAAGGTTTGTCTATAGTTTGCCGACAGGGCGGATATCCGCATGGCTCTAAGCGTGGAGGCGGTTATACTAACCGCCTCCCTCATTTTTCTCGATTTGATCGTCTAAAGTTCGAACCTCTCAGAGGGTTTACTCGTATAAAGGGACAAAGGGTAGCACAAAGTGACTATAGACTATCGAGCATCGACACGATTCGACAAATAGGTACTTTGAACCAGAAAAGTTCGAACCAATCTGATGGTTCAAACGTATATAAGGGTGAAGACAAACAACCAGGGCGGCGGTGCAACGCTATTGGTACATAGTGAGCAAATAAATTTAAAAAATACAGCTAGACGATCGAACAAAGTTTAATGTTAAAACGTATATAAAGGTGAAAAGAAATTTACAGGCTCTAGACAATACTGAACCGGCATGAGATTGTAGGATGGTGTCGAAGGTTTACTAGAGGGAAGATCGGAAAAATGGTACGATTCCCCTAAGAGAATGCTGAATGGGGGGAGCACAGGGTGATCGAGTACCTGGAGAAGCTGGTCGAGGATCGAGAGTATCAAAAGGCGCTCGATTATGCTGAGCAGCTGTTGCTGGATCGGGAGAACAAGCAGTGGGATCTCATGGTGATCTACTCCCTTCTCTGTCAGGCACGCTTTGAAACTGGAGAGTTCTATGGTGCCCAAGTAGCTGGCCAACTAGCCATGAAGATGGCCGCAGAACTGGAATCCTGGGATCAATATGGGAAGGCGGCACTTTGGCTTGGAGTGTGCTACGATCGGTTACGTCAGCCTGAGAATGCGTTGGCGGTCTGGTATGACTACCTGGCTTATGTTCCTCACTACCAGGAAGCCAAGAAACATCACGTGGTTGTCCTGTTCAATATGGGCTTAGTCGCAGCGCATACGGGGCGATTTGAAGAAGCAATACGCATGTTCAACAAGGCAGCTGATGTGGCGCACACTCATAACGACCACCGCAAGGTCCATGGTATCCGCCACGCACTAATTGATGCTCATCTCAAGCACGGTCATTTAGAGACGATTCCATCACTGCTCGCAAAATGCGCCCACTACCTAAGGCACAATCCTGGCGCCAGAGACCATAAGCAAAGTCTAATGTGGCATCTGGTCCTTCGAGTCCGCTTTGCTTTAGCAACTAGACGACCAAAGCGTGCGAAACAGGTCGCATCCCGAGGTCTTCATATGACAGTAGATCCGGATTTAATGTACCAGTTCCGCATGCTATTAGCTCAAGCATATGAGCAACTGGGCGATGCCCGGTTAGCTATGGCTGAGGGAGTACAGGCACGAGCTGTTGCGATCCAGGCTCGCAGGTACGATTTCGAGTTTGAGATTACCAATTACATTTATGGATTGCTGAGTCTGCGCCCGGACCTGGTTGAAGAACTAGGGACTCTGAACGATGATTGGGGCCCATCGGCCATAGACTAGCGGCCGTACAAGATATAGGGGAGGATTAAAAATGCTTAAGAAGATTCTGGTTGCTTTGGTTCTGGGTTTCGTAGTGGCGGCTTCGGTGGCGGCGGTTCCCCAGATGACGGGCGCCTGCCAGACCACCACAGGTGAACCCTGCCCCTAAACAACAGAAACCGGGCCCCACGGGCTGACGCAGAGCGTCAGTCCTTGGCCCATTGGACGCTCGCGCTTTAACGTTAAGCCTCTCGTACATACCCATTCACATTTTTGGTTCACTGCCAAAAAAATCGACGAGAACTTCGAACCTTTTACGTGGAGTTTACGTATTACCAGGTGAGAGCGCCGAATTCTTCGACCAAAGAACCTTTCGCTGAAAGATTCATTTGCTTTAGAGCGAAAAGACTCTTTACAGCGAAACATCTTGTGGTAGAATGTGACCAGAGACAGATTTGAGTGGCGTTTGTACTATTAAGTACCATAAAGAGGTGTGTCGAATGCTTGACGTATTAATCCGTCTGATGGAGGAAGGGGATTTCAAGAAGTGCCTTCGCCTGGCGGAGCAGCTGATGCTCAAAGGGGGATGGTCGCTGTCGGAGATGGCGACGATCAACCTGGCCATCTGCCGCTGCCGGCTGGGCATTAACGACCCCTATGGTGCCATCGCAGCGGGTATGCTCGCAGTCAAGCTCGCGAAGGACACCGGCGAGTACGACCTTCTCGGTCGGTCGCTCCTTAATCTCGGTACAGCCTACGTCGGCATTCGTCAATACGATCAAGCTCTGCAGCAGTTTTATTCCTACCTCGAATTTCGCCCCGAGTATAAGGAAGCTCGCCGGCTGGAGGGTGCTATCTGGCGGCATATCGGTGTGACCCACCAGCGGAAGCTTGAGTCCCAGAAGGCGGTGGAGGCGCTCACCCGGGCCCGTGACTGGTTCTCGGACCAGGGGATCGACTACTCCACCTTCACCTGCAACCATGACCTGATCAACACCTACCTGCAGATGCATGAGACCGACACGGTCAGCACGCTGGAGCCGGTAAAGGATCTGCTGCTCCACCAGAAGCTGATCGCCAACCGGAACCGGCGGGACACCTACTACCAGGGGACCTACCTGCTCGACGTGGCCGCCACCTATCTGGCCGAGGGGCGGATTGGCCGGGCCATGGTGGCCGCCAACAAGGGGCTTGAGGTCCACCGGGGTGACCGGATCCACGCCTTCCACTGCCAGATGGTCCTGTACAAGTGCTCCATTGAGCGGGGCGACCCCCGCCGGGCGCTGGGACATGCGCTGGCCGCCCGGGTCCAGGCGGTGGAGGGCCGGTTTTACGAACTGGAGTTCCTCTCATCGCAGGCCATGGCCGATGTGATCAAGCAGCAGGGGCCGGAGATGGTCCGGCAGCTCGACGAGGAGTACCTGGCCATGGGGGTCGACCTTGGACAGTACCTCTCTCCCTGGGTCCTTCGCCGGGAGACGCAGTAACGACGATCAAGCCCGACCGGCTCATCGGTCGGGCTGTTTCTTTCCCCATGGCAGGGCAGACTACCGTCAGATGGTGGGATAGGAGGCTGCGCCCTTGTCGGTTGGAGGAGAGTTGGATCGGCTGTTGGAATCGGGAGACTACTGGACCTGCCTGGCGCAGGGGCGGGACCTGCTGGAGCAGGAGTCCCTCCCCGATGCGGAGAAGGCCCGGGTTCTGTCGGTGCTCTGTCGCTGCCATTTGGCGCTGGGGCAGTTCCCGGGGGCCGAGGCGTCGGGCCGGCGGGCGGCGGCACTGGCCGGACGTCTGGGGATGCGAGACCTGGAGGGCTCCGCCCTGCTCGACCTGGCGGCGGCCCTGAGCGGGCTCAGGTGCCACGGGGAGGCGCTCGACGCCCTGGCCCGCTTTCGGGAGGGGCTTCCGGAGTACACGGCATCGCAATGTCTCGAGGGAGCCGCCCTGCTTCAGATGGGCCAGGCAATGGCCGGCATGGGGCGAACGGCAGAGGCGGTGGAATGGTGCCAGCGGGCCCGCCACTGGTTCAGCCGGTTTGGCGATGAGCGCTCTGCCGGAGAGTGTCTGCTGGAGATGATTGAGGCCTGCCTGAGGGCGGCGGAGGGGTTGGCGGACCGCCAGCCGGCCGAGAGCGCCCGGTGGCAGGCCGAAGCAGGGCGGCGGCTGGCAGAGACCGACCGCCATCTTGGCGCGCAGCTCGACGACACGCGGTTCACCGGCCGTGTTCTGCTGGCCCGTGCCCGGTACCTGGGGCTGGCGGGGCAGCATCAGGATGCGGCAGACGAGGGGTTCCGGGCGCTGATGCTCGCGGAGGATGGCAGCCGGTTTCAGGTGGAGGCGCAGCTCTTTCTCAGCCACATTGCGGAGCAGATGGGCCGCCCGGTGGATTCGCTCAACTTCGCCTTCGCCGCCCGGGTCAACGCCATCGACGGGCGCATGTATGCCCGGGAGTTTGAAGCCACTTCGCGGTTGGTCCGTCTGATTCGGCTCCATGGGCTGGAGCCGCTGGCGGAGCTGGCACGGGAGCTGGCGAATCAGGGGGTGGACCTCTATCAGTACATCGACCTGGCCGAGGCGGAGCGGCTGACCCGGGGCGAATGAGCGTGAGAAGGACCGCCCTGCGGGCGGTCCTCAGGTCGATGACAAATCCCCTCGAACTGCATAGGGCCGGATGAATATCCAAGACCAGGGCGTTTGTGGGAACGGCCACCGCTGGACGTTATGTTACGGAGTGGCATGTGAGGACGCGAGAGAAGCAGGATTCCACGACTTTTTCAGAGGGCGCGCTCAGACAGATTGGGAAATTGTACCGGAATCACGTATTTGGAGGGCATATTCACCCCGTAGATCGCCCTTGTGGGTCCTCAGAGGGCGCATATTGGCCCGGATCAGGCCGAAAAACGGTGGTTCTGTCACCTCCAGGCTCCTGTTTTTGCAGATTCCGCTACTTTTTCCCACATCGTCAAGAACCTCTCCGGGAATTTCTAGCGGAACCCGAACGGCGGAGCGCCCTGGTCATTCGCACCCGCAACTGAAAGAAACAGCGGCGTATGAGTATTTACCACGATTCACTGCAGATGGAGTTTGTCAGCAGCCTGAGGACCGCCCTGCGGGCGGTCCTCTTGAGCAGGCGCTATGCCTTGAGTCGGGTGCGAAAGAAGTTGAGATTGCCCACGTAGACAAAGGCGCTGATGGTCCCGTGGGCGCCCTGGGCTTTCACAAGCCTGCGTGTGTATGCTGGTGGGTTGTCAAAGACATTCTCGTACCGGTCGAGCTTCTCCCAGTCTGACTGGGTCAGGCTGAAGAAGACAAGCCCCTCGCAGGTGGCGCCAGCCTCCGGCAGAACGATCGGGTAGCCGAGGGTGGTCTCATACTTGCGGAAGCCATGGAGCGTGGCGGGAACCCCTGTGGGCACGGTGCGACCAGTGACCTTGAACATGACACGCCGGTCGGTCAGCGTGCCGTACGCGAACAGGTTCACCCGGGCACCCCCCATCAGGTCTGGCGGCCTTATCCTTCTTAGTTTACCAAGGGCTTCCCTGCCCGTCTACCAGATGCGGGGCAGGGTATTCTGCCTTGGTTGGAGAACCCATTGCATCGGGAAGAGTCATGCCCAAGTTAAAGGTGGGGGATGCGATGCAGGCGATTGGGCTGAGCCCCAACCTGGTGCGTCTGCTGGCCACGACAGCCCCCGACCTTCTGGCGGAGCTGTTCGTCGCAGGGAAGACGCTGGAGGCCGAGGTCATCTCGGTCTTCCAGGACCGTGCCATGCTCTCCTTCGGCAAGGGGGTTCGGCTGGAGGTCGCCCTCCAGGCGGCGCTCCGGGAAGGGCAGAAAGTGAAACTGCAGGTCCAGCCCCGCGATCAGGGGGGCGGCCTGGTGCTGAAGTTGGTCCAGCCAGCGGGTCAGCAGGCAGATCGGGCAGCGCCGCCACCGGCGGCGGCCCGAGCGCCCGCGCCCCCGCCGGCCACCGCCACCCCGGCGCCCCCGCCAGGTCAGCCGGCGGCTCCGGCGCCTGCGCCGGCAGCGGGGACGCCTGTGCCCACGCCAACGCCAGGGACTCCTGCGCCTGCGCCTGCGCCGGGGCCGGCTCCAGCGGTTCCAACGCCCGCGCCCGGGCAGCCCGCAGCTACCCCGGCCCCCGCGGCTCCACCCGCGACGGCGGCCCCCACGACTCCGGTGCCCACCGCGCCGCCGCCCATGCCGGGTCCGGCGGCGGCGGTTCCAGCGCCTCCGGCCCCCGCGCCAGCCGCAGCAGCCGCCCCGGCGCCCCCGCCAGGGCAGGCAGCGCCCGCG
>JBMONB010000040.1:0-17256 GCA_049325315.1 Bacillota bacterium
CTTCCACCGTCAACGACAAAGGGAGCGGCAAAGCCGCCCCCTTAGGTTTCTGTTGCCCAAAATGCTACCACTGTTACCACAAGCATTTTGCGCCTATGCACTTGACGAGACTTAGGAAATCAGGCCCGCCATACGCTGGGGATGCTTCCCCAGTACGGTGGGACGGTGGGGGCGATACGCCGCTCCTTTCTCATCTCTCTGGGAGGGTGGAACGCCAGCTATCTGGCGGAGGACACCTATCTGACGGTGCAGGCCTTTGTCCATGGACTCCAGGTGATCTATGTCAACCTGGAGGAGACCACCGAGGAGCTGCCCGTCACCTGGCCGGTCCGGCAGAAGCAGCTGCGGCGGTGGGTGATTGGCCATAACCAGGTGGCCTGGCGGTTGGGGCGTAAGGTCTGGGAGTCTCCCTTCATCTCCATCTGGGCCAAGCTGGAGGGTACGCTCATGCTGGGGACATACGGGGCAACCATGCTCCTGGTTACCGGCTATGTGGTGGCAACCCTGCTCCTGCTGCTGGGCGATGGGCTCCTGGCCGGCACCTCCATGGCCATCCTGATCCTGACGACCTACAGCACCCTGGGCAACGCCGCCGCCTTCAGCGAGATCGCGGTCTCCGCCCTTCTGGACGGGCGTTCCCGTTCCCTCTGGGGGGTATCCGCCATGACCCTCCACTTTGCCGGCTCGGCCTATGTGGTGGCAGCGGCCACCGTGGACTGGGCCTGGGAGGAGTTCAGGGGACGGAAGCAGCTGGAGTGGCAAAAGACAGCACGGGTAGGGAGGGCCTGACGTGGTACTTGTCTGGCTGGCAGGCGGGGCCCTGATTCTGGTGGCAGCGATCTGGGGCGTCTCGGTGGTCATTATGAAGGCCAAGGGTGGCGCCCTTCCTGTGGACAACGACCGGGACATCAACGACCGGTACTTTGCGCACTCTCTGCGCCATCTCCTGGGGCCTGCCCTGGAACCGGAATGGGGCCGGCTGACGCCCGAGGGCTGGTTCCTGGGGTATGCCGTCATGCACCGGAAGGAGGAGCGAATCGCCCTCTACCGGAGCGACCTGCGCCTGGAGCGCAAGCCCTACCCTGTCGCGGCGATCATCGTCACCGGCGATCTTGTGATCCCCGATGGGGTGACGATTGAGTGTGATCTCTGGTGCCTGGGCGATGTAACGGTAGGGAAGCGGTGCAGCCTGCGGGCGCTGGCGGCGGAGGGGTCGATCCGAATCGGCGCCCTCTCCACCGTAAACCGCTGGGTCGATGCGGGGCGCCGGCTCTACCTGGAGGCGGGAATCATCGTGGTCAACACCGCCTCCGCCGGCGAGGAGCTGGTCATGGAGACCGGCTTCCGGGGGGCGAAGCTGTCGGCGCCGTTGGTCAGGATCGCCTCCGGGCAGTTCTCCGCGGCCTGGGAGGCGGCACATGAGCGGCTGTCGGTCTACCGCATGCTGCGGGAGCAGTACGGCACGCCCGCTACCCTTGTCCGCAACGAAAAGGATCCGGACTGGATTCAGGCCCATTCCGCCTGTACCGAGGGGCGCTTCTGGACAGGGCCCGGCACCGTTCTGCTGCATGACCTGGTGGTGCGAGATGTGCTGGAGGTGGGCGAGGATTCGGTTATTGCCGGCAGCCTGCACGTGGAGGGCCGCTGCCTCCTGGGACGGCGCGCTATGGTCACCGGCAACCTCTCCTGCAAGCACCTGACCATGCAGTCGGGGGCGGTGGTGGGCGGCTCCGTACAGGTAGATGGTGACGCCATCCTGGAGGAGGGGGCGATTGTAGGCCTGCTGCCGGACGCCGGCGGACTGGCCGTCACCGGGTCGCTCCAGCTGAACGAAGCGGTGGCGGTGACCGGGCGGGTTCAGGCCAACGGCAGGCTCATGGCTGGGCGGGGACACAGGAAGGTGGGGTGAGGTATGTACCTTGGTCTCTCCCTGCTGCTGCTGATCGGCAGCGGAGTGCTGGGCGCCCGGCTGCTCCGCCTTCCCACGCTCCTGGAACGGCTGATGGCCACGGCGATCATCGCCGTAGCCCTGGTTGTGCTGATCTCCCTGACCGTCGGTCTCATCCCCGGCGGATACCGGCCGCTTCCTCTCACCATCGCCGCCGCCCTCTGCTTTCTGCCCCTCTTCATTGCTGCCTGGAGGACGGGGCGCATGGTCGCACCGCCGCTGGAGGAGGAGGAGCGTGACTACCTGACGGCGCTGGGTTGGATCTTTCTGCTGACCATGCCGGTCTGGCTCTGGCTGCTCTTCAACGGGCTCCTGCTTCCGCCCATCTACTGGGACGAGCTCTATTACCATCTGGTCGCTCCGGCCGTCTGGGCCCGCGAGGGGCAGATTCACTTCTTCTCCACCAGCAATCCGTTTGTGGCGGGCTACCCGGCCAACTTCGGCCTGCTCTGGGGCTGGTCCATGACGATGACCGGGACCGATGTCTGGGTCGACCTGGGGGGGATGCCCTTTGTCCTGGTTGGCCTGGCGGTGGTGCTGGCGCTCTGCTATCAACTGGGCGTGGAGGCCCGGCACGGATTCTGGGCGGGGCTGCTCTTTGTCACCACCCCGCTGGTGATCTTCCACGCCAAGGCGGCCTATATCGATCTGCCGATGTCCGCCACCTTCGGGGTGGCCACCTACTTCCTCTACCGCTTTGTCAGCGCAGGCGAGCGGAGCTACCTGCTGCTCGGCGCCATGGCCATGGGCCTGATGGTCGGAGCCAAGTACAGTGGTCCCTATCTGGCGATCGCCGGCGCTCTGCCGGTGATCTACCAGTGGAAGCGGATGTATATCAAGCACTGGAGCCTGACTGGGAACCTGCTCTGGTACGGGGTGCCGGTGGCGGTGCTGGGCGCCTTCTGGTACGTCCGGAACCTGTTCCTCTTTCAGAACCCGCTCCACCCCATGCGGCTGACGGTGGCGGGCATTACCATCTTCAACGGTCGATACGAGCCCGATGCCTTCACCTTTACCAAACCGGAGAATGGCTGGGTCACCCTGGGCAAGGCGCTTCTGGATCTGGAGCCAGCGCCGCTCATGGACAGCTTCTACAGCGGCTTCGGCCCGCAGCTTCTCCTCCTGGCGATTCCGGCCACGCTCCTGTTTCTGTGGAAGGAGAAGGAGCAGCGCCCCGTGATGCTCCTGGTCTGGCTGCTGCCGCTTCTCTGGAGCGTGGCGACGCTGCCCGCCCGCTTCCCCCGCTATCTGATTCACCTGGGCCTCTTTCTGCTCCCGTTCCTTGCCTGGCTCCTTCAGGACATGTCCACCTGGCCCCGGCGGCTGGTCAAGCTGGTGGCGGTCTCATTTGTCGCCTATTCGATCCTGATTGCGACACCCATCTACCCCTTGAACATGAACGCATACCGGGTGAGCGCAGAGACCATCTGGGCAGCCCATGGGATCGGCTACGGATCGCAGGGAGCGATCGTCCACCAGCTGAACGAGGAGGTGGGCCGGCCCCTGCGGATCATCACCGGCCCGATGCGGCTCACCTACCCCGCCCTCGGGGAGCGATGGCAGAACGAACTGATCTATGTGCCCCCGACCGATGAGGCCACCTGGCTGGAGGGGGTGAAGCGCTCCGGTGCTGATCTCTACTGGTACGATGAGGCCTGGGACCCGGCGGTGGAGAAGGAGTGGATCGCCAACCACCCCGAGATCTTCGTGCCCTACTATGAAGATGAGGTGGTTCACATCTTCTGGATCCGAACCGATGGGGGGGCGAGGCCGTGAGGCGTGATTGGCTTTTCGCCCTGTTGCTCTGCCTGGCAGCGGCGGCCTACTTCATGGCCCCTTACCGCCAGACGGCGGTCTCGGCCTCCCTCGCCTGGTGGAGGGAGTTCACCCTCTGGGGGCAGTCCAACCTGCTGCCCAACGAGCGGGGGCTGAACGTGGCGGTGCTGGACCGATCGGGGCAGATCCTGAATGCCCGGGCCTTTGACAGCTTTGCATCGGCCGAATCCGGCTTCGCCTCCTACGTGGAGAGTTTGCCCAAGGATGTTTGGGTGATCGTGGCCGTCCAGGATGACGGCGCCACCAACCTCTCCGCCGCCGACCTGAAGGCGCTGAAGTACCTGGGTGGTACCGCTGCGCTGGCGGGGCAGATCAGATGGTCCTATATCCTGGTGGGTCGCCCGGGGCTGGGCGAGGGGGCCGGCCGGGAGTGGCTGGCCCAGGAGTTCCTGGATCTGTCGCTGGCGGCGGGAGATGAGGTGGCCGGTAAGCCGCTGCCCGTATCGCTGCGGATTCGCAGCGCAGGGTTTGGGGCCGGATCCTTCGCCTCGCTGAGCAGCGGCCCCGCTGGCTGGGACCAGCTGCGCCAATGGATCCGGGTCGCACTGAGGCGGGGGTAATAGGGGGAAAGCAGATGAACCTCGCAACAACCGAGACAAGGACTCAGGCTGGGGTGGCCTCCCGCGGACTCCGGGCGTACATACGGCTGCTCCGGCCCCGGCAATGGATCAAGAACGGACTCGTCCTGGCCGCCCTGCTCTTCTCGGGGAAGCTGCTGGACCTGACCTCAGTCGCCTGGAGCGCTCTGGCCTTCGCTGCCTTCTCGCTGGCGGCATCTGCCGTCTACTGTTACAACGATGCCTTCGACGCCGAACGGGATGCGCTGCACCCGCGCAAGCGATTGAGGCCTGTGGCAGCGGGGGCCGTCGCCAGGCCAATAGCCTTCCTCCTGGCGGCGCTGCTGGCCGGCGGGGGGCTCCTGGCCGCCGCCTACGTTGACAAGCGGTTGGGCGGGGTGATTCTGCTCTACCTGGTGATCAACCTGCTCTACTCCATCTGGCTCAAGCACATGGTCTTTCTGGACATCCTCGCGGTGGCCTCGGGCTTCGTGCTGCGGGCGCTGGGCGGGGCCTTCGCGATCTCGGTTCCTGTCTCCAAGTGGTTCCTGGTGGTGGTGATGCTGCTCTCGCTCTTCCTGGCGGTGGGCAAGCGGCGGCACGAGGCGCTGACCGTCAGCGATGCCGCCGATCACCGGGAGGTGCTGGCGGAGTACCCGATCCAGCTGCTGGACCAGCTGGTGGGGGTGCTCAGCGGCGCCGTCATCGTCACCTACCTGCTCTACGCCCTCGAATCGCACCGGCCTCCGCTCTTCGCCCTGACCGGCCTGCCGGTCATCTACGGGCTCTTCCGCTACCTCTACCTGGTCTACCGGCGGGAGGAGGGAGGCGCCCCGGAGGAGACGCTGCTCTCTGACCTGCCCCTGCTGCTGGCGGTGGGGCTGTGGGGGGTCTGCAGCGGGGCGATCATCTACTTCAGCTGAGCCGGAGGTAACCTATGCAGGCGTGGCTGATGGCCCTGCTCTCGATTCTCCTCTCCTCGGCGGGCCAGCTCCTGATCAAGCAGGGGCTGAACCTGGTACAGCGGCCGGGGCTGCCGGCGTTCGCCTATCTGGTGGCCGCCCTGACCAACCTCCAGGTGGTCTCGGGTCTGGCGGCCTATGGTCTTGGTGCGATCATCTGGCTCCTCGCCCTGCGGCAGAGCGCCCTGAGTCAGATGTATCCGCTGGTCAGCCTGAGCTACGTGTTGGTGGCAGCGGGCTCGGTGCTCCTGCTGGGGGAGTCGCTGCCACCGGGCCGAATCGCCGGGCTGGCGGTGATCATTCTCGGAGTGATTCTGGTCGCCCGTTCCTGACACCCGGGACCGCTGCGTGCTGCAGCGGTCCTCTGGCTTTGGGGCGCCATGGCAGTGAATCGTTGCTTTCCAGTGAGGCAATGAAGGGCAAAGGAAGGGCAAAGAAGGGCAACGGCCCGGGCCAATGTCTGCACGCGCGAAGCCAGTGGAAACCCGCACCTTTCCAATGAAGGACTGACATCATCCAATGAAAACGTCGGTGGCTTCTCAATGGATAGGAATATCCTCGCGCGAAGACCAATGTCCGGCAACAAAGACCGCGCGACAAGCTCTGCTCGATGGGAGATCCGGCTCGATCACCAGGGAAGGGAGTAACAATAATTCCTTCCAATTGTTGCTAGAAATGAGGCATCATGATATAATTCTTAATAGTTGCCGAATACAGCGTGGGAGGTTGATCGCCAATGCCCGAGACGGACCCGACATGGTCCCCGGCCCCGGAGAGCGCCGCTGCGGCCGCCGAGGAGCCTACCGCCGACCAGGCCAACCCCGCCTTCATGGACCTGAGCAAGGCCAGCCCCTGGACCAGGAACGTGGTGGAGCCCCAGTTCGCCATTCGCTCCACCAGCGCCGTCGGCTATGGCTCCGTCCGTGCGGCCGAGGAGATCGTGAAGGCCGCCACCGAGCAGAACCTGGCCGCCCCGCAGCCGGCCGCTCTGGCCATCTACCAGGACCCGACCAATCCGCGGGTGCTCTACGGCATACCCGTCATGAAGCAGTCGCCATCGTTCCTCAGCCTTCTGTGGTTCAAGAACAGGAAGGTCCGGGCCAACTTCCGGGCGGTCCTGCAGTTGAAGGAGATCGTCATCCCGCCGGGGAGCCGCATGCTGATTGAGGTCGAGAAGATCAACCACCCCGTGCACAAGCACTGCGTAAAGCTCAGTTGGGCCGAGGACTGCTTTACCCCGATACATGATCGAACTTCCGCTTCGAATAAAACTACAACCGAGTAGGTAAGACCCCGGGAGCGCAGGCCGTCAGGCCTGCGCTCCCAGCAATTCATCCAGCCGGTCCTTGTTGAACCCGACCACCGCCTCGTCGCCCACCGCCACCACGGGGACGGTGGTGGCGCCCCCGGTCAGGTTGACCATCTCCTGCAGGGCATCGGGGTTGCGGCTGATATCGTGCTCCCGGAAGCGGACCCCCTGGGAGCGCAGGTACCCCTTCACGGCGGTGCAGACACCGCAGCCGGGCTTGCTGTACAGATCGACGTTCATCGCTGTCTCACCTCGGCCCTAGTCTTCCCGATCAGGGAGCCCAGCACTCGGTCTCCAGCACCTCGCCGGCGCTCACAAAGCCGGCCCGCTTGTAGACCCGCCCGGCCACCTCCCGGGTGTAGAGCAGGAAGAGGGGGCCAGTCGCCGCCCGCTGAATCGTCTGAACCAGGGCCAGGGCCAGGCCGCGCCCCTGGAAGGCGGGCCGGGTGGCCACGTACTCCAGCCGGGCCGGGCTGCCGACATCGACCAGGGCGCCACAGGCGGCGGGTTCGCCATCGACCCGGGCGATGAAGTACTGGTACCGCGGGCTGGCCAGTTCCCGGCCTGCGGCGTGGGTGATCCAGCCCGGCTGATAGCCCAGGGCCTCGCTGCGAATCAGCCCGATCAGCGGTCCGTCGGCTACCGTGGCCCGCTCGATTGTCACCCCGGCGGGCAGCGCTGGGGCCTGCGGGGCGGCGCCCTCCCACGTCATGACCGGCAGGGGGCCGGAATCGACCGCAAAGCCGTGGGCCCGCAGGCGCTCGGCCAGGTCCGCCGGCTCGGTCAGCTGGTCCAGGAAGGCCCTGGGCGCCAGCCCGTGACCGCTGTAGAAGGCGATCAGTTCGGCGATGGCGCGCTCCGGCTCGGTGGTCCGGATCAGCCGGGCCTTGTTGGCGTCGTTGTGCTGAGGGTTGCCTGGGTTCACGTAGAGCCGCCCCCACGGGCGGATGATCTCATTGCTGAACTGGGCAGCCAGGGAGACTTCGGAGGCGATAATATGGCGCAGAAGAGTCGGATGCATCTTTCTCTCACCCCAGCATCCAGGATTCGGGCTCCGTCCCCCTACTCCTGCTGCTCCAGTAGCATCACCTGCTCGGTGTAGTACAACTCCTCCCGCAGCATGTGGTCGGCGAAGAGCGGGGTGAGGTTGCCCATGATCTCGCACCCCTCCAGGTGCTCCCGCATTTCGGCCAGAAACTCCCGGAAGATGGCGATCTCGGTCATGGCATCCCGGTTGAGCCGGCGCAGCACGGCCACCATGCGGGGGGCGACCCGGAGCATGGTGTAAAGCTCCAGCGCCTTGATCTCCATGCCGTCGAAGATCCGCTTGAACTGATCGGTGGCGTCGAGCAGCCGCTTCTCGGTCGGGTCGAGGCCGCTGTGAAGGGCGGCAGCGTGACCGGAGGCATCGGGCAGCCAGAGCAGGTGGTGGTGAAGCGCCTGGAGGGGCGGGGGGAGGTTGGCTGCCTCCCGGATTCCCGTGAGCGCCCGGTACGCCTCCTCCGTTTCGTTGACCATGTGCTGGAGCAGGGTGGGCGTCAGGTTCAGCCGGATGCTGCACGCCAGCTTCTGCCCGATCAGATCCTCCTTGAACTGCTTGAGCGACCGGAGATGGTCGGTGATTCGCTGGGCCAGGGCGTGGGTCGCCTGCTGGTACTGAGCCAGTTCGGGCCCCTGGAAGCGATCCAGCGTCTCCACCCGTTGGATCCCCTGCAGGGCGTAGGAGCCGGCCGGCGCCGTGATTCCCATCGACTGGGCGAGCGCCTGCGCCTCCTCCTGCAGAATGGCGAACCGGTGCTGGAATCCATGGCTTACCTCGGCAGCCCGCCGCTCATGCGGGGCGAGGCTGTCGTGAATAAAGGTGGCGTGGTCGCGCAGCACACCTGCCCAGAACCAGCCCTCCCGAACCGCCTGGATCACGCTGCTCCCTGGATGGGTCATGGGGACGCCTCCTCCGTTGTCACATCGCCTATGGATACGTAGCCAAAATAGGCACCATGCTCTAAGTAAGCTAGTACCCGGAGAGGATGTACGGGGCTGCGTTGGTGCGGTAGTCTGAAAGAGATGCGAGAACCCTGTCGTAGGTCACTCCAGAATCTTTCCTTGACCCCATATCCAACCGTGGCTACACTAAAAGAATGGGGCCACGAAAAAGGTGGGGTACCTGCGCTCACAACCCCAACCATGTGGAGTGGAGAAGACGCGTGAACATCGTCATGATCGGCCTGAACTACAAGACGGCCCCGGTCGAGGTCCGGGAGGCGCTCGCGGTGCCCGGTGCTGCTATGGAGGCAGCCCTGGCTCGCTTTCACGCGCTTCCGCTCTCCGAAGCCGTTCTGCTCTCCACCTGCAACCGCACCGAGATCTATGCCATCGGTGAGGATGCGGGGGAGTCGTTCGCGGTCCTGATCGACTTTCTCGTACGGCTCGCGGGCGATTGGCACGGCAAGCAGGTGACCCGTCAGCAGTTGGAGCCTCACCTGTACCGGCACCAGGGGCTCAAGGCGGTGGAGCACCTCTTCCGGGTGGCCGCCGGGCTCGACTCGATGGTGCTGGGCGAAACCCAGATTCTCGGCCAGGTCCGCGACGCCTACCGCGACAGCGCCCAGGCCCAGATCGTGGGCAAGGTGCTGCACCAGATGTTCGGACAGGCGATCGCCGTGGGCAAGCGCGCCCAGACCGAGACCCGCATCGGGCAGAACGCCGTCTCCATCTCCTACGCCGCCGTGGAACTGGCAAAGAAGGTCTTCCAGAGCCTGGAGGGCCGCCGCTGTCTGGCCATTGGCGCCGGAGAGACCGCGAAACTGACGGTCAAGCACCTGCTGGCAGCGGGCGTCAAGTCGTTTATTGTCGCCAACCGCACCGTGGAGCGGGCGGAGGGGCTGGCCCGTGAGTTCGGCGGCAGGGCGGTTCAGCTGGAGGAGATCCCCCAGATTCTCAGGGAGGTCGACGTGGTGATCTCCTCGACGGGGGCCCCCGGCTATGTGGTGACCCGGCAGCATGTGCTGGAGGCGGTCCGGCAGCGGCGTGGCCGGCCGATCTTCCTCTTCGATATCGCTGTGCCCCGCGATCTGGACCCCGCCATCAACAAGATCGAGGGCGCCTTCCTCTATGACATCGACGACCTGCAGGCGGTGGTCAACGCCAACATGGCCGAGCGGGCGCAGGAGGCCCGGCAGGTCGAGCGGATCGTCACCGACGAGCTGGACAAGTTCCGCTCCTGGGTCGCCGCCCAGGAGGTGGTGCCCACCATTAAGATGCTGCGTGACAAGGTGGAGGCGATTCGGGAGCAGGAGGTGGCCCGCGCCTTCAGCCGGCTTCCCGACCTGACCGACCGGGAGCGGGCGGTGCTCGAAGCGATGACCGTCACCTTGGTCAATAAGATCCTGAACGCCCCGACCCAGCGGCTGAAGGGTATGGCCGACGAGGGCGCGGCGAACCAGGCAATCGAAACGGTCACCAGGTTGTTTGACCTGCAGAGGCCGGAGCCGGAGCCCGCCGTTAAGGAGGGGACGGCGCGATGATGGCAACGCTGGTGACCATTCTTACGGGCGGCTCGGCCGCCCTCTATACCCTCTCGGCTACCTCCCACCTCTCCCTCATGTTCCGCCGGGAATACGAGTTCCTGGCCCGCTGGTCCACCCGGGTGGCCTGGGTAGTCCAGTCGGTGGCCCTGGCCATGCTGGTGGTCCACATGGGCCGCTTCCCCATCTACACCCTCTTTGAGGTCTCTCACCTGCTGGCCTGGCTGCTGATGACCATCTACATGGTCACCGAGTTCATGCAGTCCAATCAGGCGGCCGGTTCCTTCCTGACCCCGGTGATCGCCGCGGTGATGGTTCTCTCCCTCACCCTGCCGCACACCGAGGTCAACCCGGAACTGGTGGGCAGCCTGCCGCTCGATCTGATCGTCTGGCACGTGGGCGTCACGCTGCTGGGCTACGGCTTCTTCATCGGCTCCTTCGTGGCCGGCGCCCTCTACCTGATTCAGGACCGCAACTTGCGCCGCAAGCACTTCGGCCCGATCTACTACAAGCTTCCCTCCCTGGAGGCGCTGGATATCTGGGCGGGGCGGCTGGTCTATATCGGCTTTCCGCTGCTCACCCTGGGCGTGGGTGCGGGGCTCGCCTTTGCTCATGTCACCTGGGAGAACTTCTGGCAGGCCGATCCCAAGGTGATCTTTACCGTCTTTGTCTGGACCGTTTATGGCGGCTATCTGCTGATGCGCAAGATCTGGGGCTGGGGTGGGCGGCGTGCGGCCTGGTGGGTCGTGGCCGCCGGCATTGCCCTGCTCTTTAACTGGTTTGTGATCAATCTCGCCTCCGACGTACACCGCTTCGGAGTCTAACCCAAGGGAGGCTGTCTCGTTGAGCACAATTCGGGTAGCGACTCGCGGCTCGCTTCTGGCCCTCACCCAGACCGGTTGGGTGGTCGACCGCTTGAAGGAGGCGAACCCGGGCACCGAGTTTGAGCTGCACACCTTCAAGACGGTCGGTGACAAGGTGCTCGATGTCGCCCTGAGCCAGATTGGCGGCAAGGGGCTCTTCACCAAGGAGCTGGAGGACGCCCTGCTTGACGGTCGGGCCGATCTGGCGGTTCACAGCCTGAAGGATATGCCGACCGATCTGCCGCCCGGGCTCGTACTGGGCTGTATTCCCGAGCGGGAGGACCCCCGCGACGTGGTGATCACCCGAGATGGCGCCCGGTTTGAGGAGCTGCCGGCCGGGGCGCTGGTGGGCACCTCGAGCCTGCGCCGGGTGGCGCAGCTGCGGGCCCAGCGACCCGACCTGCAGTACGTGCCGATTCGCGGCAACGTGGACACCCGCCTCCGCAAGATGGAGGAGGGGCAGGTGGCCGCCCTGATCATGGCCGCCGCCGGCCTGCACCGGGCCGGCTTCACCGAGCGGATCACCGAGTACCTGGAGCCCTCCTACTGCCTGCCGGCCCCGGGCCAGGGCGCCCTGGCGATCGAGATTCGCGAGGTCGACAGCCGGATCGGCCAGGTGGTCGGGCGGATCCACGACACCGCTACCGCTCTGGAGGTCATGGCCGAGCGGGCGCTGCTCGCCCGGCTGGAGGGCGGCTGCCAGGTGCCGATCGGCGCCTACGCTGTGTACGACCGGGGCCACCTCCACCTGGAGGGGCTGATCGCCTCGCCCGACGGGGCGAAGGTGATTCGCTATGAGGCGGAGGGCGATGCGGGCCGGGCCCGGACCCTTGGCCAGCAGGTGGCCGACTGGCTCCTGGCCAACGGCGGACAGGCGATCTTGGACGCCCTGCGTGGGTCGTAGCCCTTTCTTCATGCACAGCAACGCCGGGCTTCCCTGCCCGGCGTTTTGACCGTGGGAGGTGGTACCCCAGATGAACCGACCACTTGAGGGGAAACGAATCCTGGTGCTGCGGGCCCGCACCCAGGCGGCCCCCTTCCTGGCGCAGATCGAAGCGCTGGGCGGCGAGGGGTACCCCTTTCCGGTCATCACCATTGCCGATCCGGATGACTGGGGTCCGCTGGATGAGGCGATCCGCCACCTGGAGCGCTACCGCTGGCTGGTGATCACCAGCCCGAACGGGGCGGAGCGGTTTGCCGCACGTCTGGCCCGCTGGCAGGGGTCGCTGGCGGGGGTGCGTGTGGCGGCGGTGGGTACCGCCACCGCCGAGGCGCTGGCGGAGCGCGGGATCACCGTTGACCTGCTGCCAAGGGAGTTCCGGGGCCGGGCCCTCCCGGAGGCGATGGCGCCCCTGCTGAGCCCGGGCGACCGGGTGCTGCTGGCCCGGGGCGACCTGGCCGACAGGGCGCTGGCCGAGGGGCTGAAGGGGCTGGGCGCCCGCGTCGATGACCTGATCGCCTACCGCACCCTGCCCTATGGCGATGATCCCACCGAGCTGAAACGGCTGCTGGCGCAGGGGGAGATCCACTACGCCGCCTTTACGTCGGGCTCTACGGTCCAGAACCTGCTGGACCAGATCGGCGGACCGGGCGCCCTGAGCACCGTCCGCATCGCCTGCATCGGGCCGGAGACCGCCCGGGTCGCCGGGGGGCTCGGCCTGACCATCCACTGCACCGCCCAGCCCCACACGCTGGAGGGGCTGCTCCACGCGATCGTAGAAGACTGCCGCCAAGGAGGTCGCTGACCGATGTCCTTCCCGACTGCCCGTCCCCGCCGGCTCCGCCGCACGGAGACCCTGCGCCAGATGGTCCGCGAGACGGTTGTGACCAAGAACGACCTGATCTACCCGCTCTTCCTCGCCCCCGGCAAGGGGGTCAAAAATGAGATCTCCTCCATGCCCGGCAACTACCACTGGTCGACCGACACCGTCCTCCACGAGGTGGAGGCGATGCTGAAGCTGGGCGTCAAGTCCACCATTCTCTTCGGCCTGCCCGAGTCGAAGGACGAGGTGGGCACCGGGGCCTACCACTCGCACGGCATCATTCAGGAGGGGATTCGGGCGATCAAGTCCCGCTTCCCCGAGCTGTACGTGGTGACCGACGTCTGCCTCTGCGAGTATACGTCACACGGCCACTGCGGGATCATTAAGGGCGACACGGTCGACAACGACCCGACCCTCGACCTGCTGGCGAAGACCGCCATCTCCCATGCCGAGGCCGGCGCCGACATGGTCGCCCCCTCCGACATGATGGATGGCCGGGTAGCCGCGATCCGGGAGGGTCTGGACAAGCACGGCTTCCATGAGGTGCCGATCATGTCCTACAGCGCCAAGTACGCCTCCGCCTACTACGGCCCGTTCCGGGTGGCGGCCGATTCCGCCCCGGCCTTCGGTGACCGCCGCTCCTACCAGATGGACCCCGGCAACGCCCGGGAGGCGCTGCGGGAGACGGAGCTGGACATTGTCGAGGGCGCAGACATCGTCATGGTGAAGCCCGCCCTGGCCTACATGGACATCATCCACCGGGTCAAGGAGGCCTTCGACCTGCCGGTGGCCTGCTATAACGTCTCCGGCGAGTTCGCCATGGTGAAGGCAGCGGCTGAGAAGGGCTGGATCGACGAGCGCCGGATCGTCATGGAGAGCATGACCTCCTTCAAGCGTGCGGGGGCGGATATCATCATCACCTACCACGCCAAAGATGTCGCCCGCTGGCTCGACGAGGAGCGCTGAACGGAACTGCAAGGGCCGCCCCTGCTGTAGGGGCGGCCCATTCTTCATGTCGTTAGTCTGCGGCTGCCACCTGGTCAGGCTGGTCTGGCCGGCTCCAGGCGGCCCGGGTCCAGAAGTAGAAGAGCAGGTAGACCACGATGGCGGAGGCAAAGGGCGCCCAGTCCCGCCAGAGGTAGGCCATACCGGCCCAGGCGGGGGCGATGGTGCGGCCCAAAGCATCGAACGAGGTCTGGATTCCCATGGTGATCCCCTGCTCCATGCGGGTCTTCCGGGAGACCATGGCGGTGATCAGCGGCCGAATGAAGGAGACCGCCAGGGCGATGAAGATCAGGCTCACCAACACCATCGCGAAACTGTTTGCCATGATCAGCCCAACGAAGCCGACCACCCCCGCGAGGAGCGCCAGCCCGATGGACTTCTCATCGCCGAACCGCCGGCTGGCCCACCCGACCAGCAGGCCCTGGAAGATGACCGCGGCCACGCCCTCCACGGTAAAGGCGACCGCGGCCAGGTCGGCCCCGGCGCCGAGCCGGTCGATCAGGAAGAAGCCAAGCATGGAGAACATGGTGGAGCCGCCAAAGGTTCCGCCGAAGGCCAGCAGGAAGAGCAGCGCCTCCGGCCCCGCCATGGCGATGCGAACCGCCTTCAGGCCCGAGAACCCCCTGTTCTGACCCGCCGAGACCTTTCGCTGCGCCGGCTCAGGCAGGGTGAAGAACGCGACAACCCAGTTGATCAGAGCCAGCCCCATGGCGGCGAGGAAGGTCTGGCGATAGTCGAGGCCGGAGGCGGCCAGTACGCCGCCCAGGGCCGGGCCGCCGATGAAGCCGAGGTTCATGGCAGCGCCCATGGCGGCCATGCGCCCGGCGCGCTCGTCGGCCTGCGAGGTGTCTGCCATGTAGGCCTGCGCCGTGGGGATTGTCGCGGCCGAGAGCACGCCGCCCAGGAAACGGGCGAACATGAGAATCCACAGGTCCTGGGCAATGGCGATCACGCCAAAGGTAAAGGCATACCCGGCCAGGCCCACCAGGAGGACGGGGCGGCGGCCGATCCGGTCTGAGAGAGCGCCCCACAGGGGTGAGAAAAGAAACTGGGCGCCGGCCCACACCGTGACCAGCAGCCCCATCTGTACGGAGTTGGCTCCAAGATCACGGGCGAAGTAGGGGAGGATTGGGATCACGATACCGAAGCCGAGCAGTACTTGAAAGAGCGTGCCGAAGAGAATGTACTGCTCCTTGCGACCGGTTCTCACGGAACCCCTCCTCTGCCGCGCCGTCAGGGCGGCGCGCTGCGGTGACGTTTACTGATTCCAGTCAGAGTAGCCGGGGGGTTGCGCTGTGGTGGAGCCACCGCTTCCTGGGGTCGTGCTCCCCCCTGGCACACCCGGGGGCCAGGTAGTCAAGGCCAAGGGGTAGAGGGTCATCCCATTCTTTAGATCGTAGCTTGAGGCCGCGAGGTACCCGTGAATCGTCATCTGGTTGCCGCTGAGTGTCCCCTGGGTCTGAAGAACCGCCCAGACCTCCTTGTTGTTGCCAAGCACCAGGTCGCCGCCGGCGATGAAGGCGACGGTGCAGTTCGAGCCGCCTGCGCAGCGGACATTGCCCCCCAGGCTCACCTCGCCCGTGGCGGCGAAGGTGACCGTGCCGCTCACCACCAACTCGCGGTTAGCCCGCCGGGGAACCTCGAGATCCCCGTCGATAAAGATCAGCTGGTTGTTGTAGGTAGCCTCACCGTACAGGTCCAGCTTCGGCGGATTCCCGGCCAGAACCTGGCAGGTTCCCGCCGGCTTGTCGTTACAGAAGGCCGCATCGGCGGGCTTCACGTACCAGCGAGTCGCCTCTGCCTTCAGCTTGGCCCAATCGGGAGCCGGAAACGCGCGCACCTGCGGCTGGGACTCGCACGGGTAGGGCGAACCGAAGTGCGTGCTGTCGCACCAGCCCCCCTGAATCTCCGTCTTGTTCCCCTTGGTCAGCGTGCCGCTGGCCACCGCCTTGCCGGTGCCCTGAATGGCATCGCAGGGTGAGTCGGGATCCTGCGCCTTCGTCTTTGCCCAGACTGTGACGCCGTTGCCCAGTGTCATGTCACCGGAAGCATAGAGGTCGCCGCAGACGTCTGCGCTATTCATCAGGCTCAGGGGGCCGTTGCCGAAGACCAACTGATCGGAGACTGCACCGCCGCCGCCATCGCCACCGTTCCCACCATCGCCGCCGCCGCTGTCATCCCCCTGGGTAAGGGGAATCTCAGCCTCGACCACACGGCTGGTGAGCGGCTCGCCGTCACGGGTGACCCTTCCCGTCGAGTGAATGAAGATGCTGCTGGGGCGCAGGGCGACGACCACCTCGTAGGAGCCGACAAGGCCCGGCTCCAGCAGCAGCGTGTAGGTGTAAGGGGTCAGTTCCTCAATGGAAGCCGGATCGTTCTTTGCCCTGGCCAGGATCATCTCCACGCCGGCATTGGCCATATAGAGCGCCTGTTCCGACCGCACCGCCTGGCCTGACATGCGCAGCGCCGAGTTGGCCTGAGAGATTGCCACCGCAGCCAGAATCGCCATGACGGCCAGGGCGATCAGCGCCGTGACCATCACATAGCCCTCTTCCGCCCTTCGGGGGATGCGGATCATGCGCGCTTACTCCTTCCCGCCTAGCAAGTCATCGGTGGAGAGGATCGCCTCCAGCCCGGTGCCCGTGAAGGCCCCGGGCCATCGCTTTTCTAGCTACCTCTTTATACACCAGGTCGCGACGATGGAGCCGAACATGACCACAAAAAAGAGCATGACAACCCGCACCATACTCGTGCAGCCCGCCCGGAGAGAGGCGTCCTCCTCGGGGGTGCCGCGGTCGGCATCGTCCCCCATCTCGGCCAGCTGGCGCAGCTCTTTCTCCTCGCGGGTCACGGGGGCGGGGTCCTTGGGCACATCCCGGGGCTTTACCTTGCGGGTAAGGCGGAAACGACGCCCCCGCTCGTCGGAGTCGCTCTCCGGCTGAGGCTCTTTCCGCTCGTTCTCATCGGCCATGAATCGATTTCACCTCACGTTCTCACCGGGATTATTTCCGCAGCGCCAGTCCCCAATCCTGCAAGGGTCGAACCGACGTCAAAACGGTAGATCGAAGGGGGGAACGTTCACTTGTCGAAGCTTATTCTTTATACACTCTCTACCTGTCCCGTGTGTGACCAGGCGCGTGAGCGGCTGGCGGCGCGCGGCTCCGCCTTTGAGGAGCGGGTGCTCGATGACCGGGAAGAGTGGCAGAACGAGGTCATCGCCCTGACGAACCAGTACACCGTGCCCGTCCTTCACCACGCAGATGGGCGGGTCGAGGTAGGGTTCGAGGGCGAGGTGGGCTGAATGTTCTAGGCAGCCCAGACGGTCGTCTGGACGGCTGACGGGGCAACCGGAAGACAACATAAACCGCAGATTACGCAGCAGTCCTGTAATGCTGACGATGCGGATTGAAAAGAGAAAAGACCTCCTGGTATAAATGGTGTTGCGACGCACCATCAATACTTGCCAGGAGGTCGGGAACCCATGAATCA
>JBMONB010000041.1:0-17111 GCA_049325315.1 Bacillota bacterium
GTTGAGAGGTTCTTCCACAGGAAAGATCCGGCTGATCTATTCTACCATTCCAGCGACTGACCGGGGGACATTTTCTCAGTCCCATTTCGGCACCAAAGGGGTGACATTTTCACAGTCCGTTGACATGGGTATTTATGCAGACCGGGAGGATGCACCGGGCACTGCCCGGGCGTCCTCCCGGCCACGAACCGCTGTCTCTAGACCCTTTTCTTGAATGCCAGGTAGACCGCGATATTCAGAGCAATGGCATAAACCAGCCCGGTCCAGAAGTACCCCTGGTAGCTCAGCTGGAAAGCATCACGGTTGAGTACGGCCAGGCTGAGCGCTTTAGCCGGCCAGAACCCCGGCTCAAAGGCGAAGATGAACTCCTTGGGACCGTGCATAAAGAGTGCCGTCAACATAATTCTGGAAAACTGCGGGCGTCCCGCCGGGCATGATTCAGGAGGTGGCTTCACTGGTGGCAATCTCCCTGAATAAGATAAGCCAAAGTTCAAGGAGAGGACGGTATCGACCCATGGACAAGAACGTGCAGGCTGCCGTATTACCCGAGATTCTGGACCTTCCCAACCGTTTCATTCAGACCCGCGTCAACCAGATCATCAGCCATGGCTTGCGCGCTGTCATGCGGGACCTCGATTACGGGGATCCGGCGGTCAGTTTCAGTTTCGCCTATGTAGTACCAATAGACACCAAAGGCGTCCTGAGCCTGTATGGTGACATCTATGCCTACCGCGAACGTGCCGCCCACGGGCAAACCATCAGGCGGTCGTACACCTTTGACCTGCTGACCGGGCGGCTGTACCAGCTATCGGACCTTTTTCGGAAGGACAGCGACTACATCGGCCGGATCAGCGCCATTATCAAGGAGCAGATCGAGGAGCGAGAGATCCCCCTCATCAAGCCGTTCGACAAGATCACCTCCGATACCGGCTACTACCTGACCGCGAACGAGCTCATCGTCTACTTCCAGGCGTATGAGTACACTCCCGGCTATGTCGGTATTCCGGAGTTCAGCATCCCCTACACGGCCATCGAAGGCCTAGTGGCCCCCGACAGCCCCATCAACCGGCTGATCTGAACCGGCGGCCGGAGGCCGCCAGGCCGATAGACAGTAACTGGATAGGGTGGTCTCCGAAGTTCCGGTCGAGGTGAAGGCCGGTGGGGAGGTACGGCGCTTTCAGGCCAGCATCCTGCCGCTGAGAGTAGATGGGGTTCTATTGGGCGTGGGTGCCGCCTGGTGCAGGACGAGGTAGAGGGCTATTCCGGTTTTCAATGCCGGTACGCTTTTGATGATATAGCTACAGCCGATGAACTTGCTCTCAGCGTCATCGCCAAAGCCAGGCAGCTAGCCCGGGGAGAACAACCCATTCTAGCCACAGGCGAGACCGGCGTAGGCAAAGAGAGGTTCGCGCACGCCATCCACACGGCGAGTGCAGTAGTGCGGTTCGGAATTGGCATGGTGTCCCGGGGCGAGGTGGCGCTCATAGTGGCAGGCATTGGCCTGGGCGCCGGCGTCATTGACGAAGCCATATTCTCGATCATGATTGTGATGACCCTTGTGACCACCCTCGTGACCCCGGTTCTGTTGAGGCTGGTGTTCAAAGACAAGCCCAAGGTTGACGACGTGGGGGTGTAGCGCAGGGGCTGGCCCGACAGGTGAAGAATGCACACCCGTGCGGTTGCGGCACGGGCAGGGCCGTCCGGGCCGGTTCCGGGCGGCCTTTTCGTAACCACCGGTATGGCGGCCCTGGCGCCCGTGGGGCCTCAACCAACACGTAGCAGGGCTTAAGTCCGATAAATGGCCGCAGGCTGCGTGGGCCGGACACACACTCAGGAGGGACCATCAGGATGACTCAAGACTCAGGAACGGGACAGGACGGCAGGGCGGTGCAGCACCAGGAAACAAGGGAAATGGCCGGGGCGGGGACGGGGGCAAACCCCGTGCTTGAAGTGCTCATGAACAGGGCGTCGGTTCCGCCGAAAGTTCTAGCCTTATAGAACCTTGGTCTCGAAGGAAGGGCGCAAAATTAGAACGGCCGGTCCTCTTCCTCCCGCCCTCGGGCTGATAGTCTCCTGCCCTGGGGGCTGATAGAATGGAAGCAGCAGCCAATGCTGCAGATCGCACACATGAGGGAGGAGAAGAGAGATGAGAATCGGTCGTATGCTGACAGCCCTACTCCTGGCGCTGGTTCTGGCAGCAGGGGTCTTGCCGGGCGGGAGCCAGATCTCCCGGGCGGAAGCGGCCACCGGCGCCGTGATCGACGCCGAGCTCCAAGCGGTACTGGAGACCGCCGTGGAGCCGCTGGAGGTGGTCGTCACCTTCCACGGGGATGGGGCGCCCACTACCGCACAGGTCGACCTGCTGAACCAGGTCGGCATCTCCCAGGGGATCACCTTCCAGTCCCTGCCCATGGCCGGCGTGCTGGCCACCGCGGACCAGATCAAGGCCCTGGCCGCCAGTCCTGAGGTCCGATCCCTTTACCTCAACGCCCCGCTCACCTACTATAACGCCGACGCCACGGCGCTGACCGGGGTAGACCGGGTCCGGACTGATGTGACCATGACCACTGCGAACGGCGGCCTTCCGGTCAGCGGCAAGGGCATCGGCGTGGTCGTCAACGACAGTGGCGTGGACGGCACCCACAAGGACATCGAGTTTGGCCGGAACCTGAAGCAGAACGTCCTTGGTTCCACCAACCTTCATTCCCGGTCCGGCCTGCTGCCCATCACCTGGGTGGAGAATGTGATCAACACGGATACCAACTCGGGGCACGGGACCCACGTGGCCGGGACCGTTGGCGGCACCGGGGCCATGTCGGGGGGCAAGTATGAGGGCGCCGCACCCGGGGCGACCCTGATCGGCTACGGCTCTGGCGCTGCGCTCTTCGTCCTGGACGGGATCGGCGGTTTCGACTACGCCATCACCCACCAGGCAGAGTATGGCATCCGGGTGATCACCAACTCCTGGGGCTCCTCTGGAGACTTCAATCCGAACCACCCGATCAACATTGCCAGCTACCGGGCCTACCAGCGGAACATCGTGGTCACCTTCGCTGCGGGCAACGAGGGTCCCGGCGAGGATACGCACAACCCCTACGCCAAGGCTCCCTGGGTGATCTCAGTAGCCGCCGGGGACAAGCAGGGCCGCCTGGCCGACTTCTCCAGCCGGGGCGTCAAGGGCAAGGGCGGCTCCTTCCTCTTCGACGGGCAGGCCTGGACCTGGGAGGACCGGCCGACTATCACGGCGCCCGGTGTGGACATCATCTCCACCCGCGTGATCGCTCCGGTCAGCAGCCTCGCCGCCACCGATGACGTCGCCATGATCGAACCGGCCTATCTTCCCTACTACACGGTCATGAGCGGCACCTCCATGGCCACGCCGCATGTGGCGGGCGTCATTGCTCTCATGCTGGAGGCCAACCCCCGGCTGACGCCGGCGGAGGTGAAGCAGATCCTGCAGCAGACGGCTACCAACATGCCCGGTATGGAACCCTGGGAGGCCGGCGCCGGATACGTCAACGCCTATGCGGCGGTGGATCGTGCCTTCCAGAGCCGGGCGTACGGCAGCACGCTCAATCTGACCCGCACCTTCAACGCCAGCGCCCTGGAGACGGCCACCCGGAGCAGCTTCACCGTCGACTATGACCCGCTCCTGCTCACCTCCACCAACCGCTATGCCTTCACCGTCCCCGCCGGCCTCTCGGAGCTGGTCGCCCGGGTGGACGCCTGGGGCCTGCTGGGGGAGACCGGCAACACCATCAACCTGGTGCTGATCGCCCCGGACGGTACGGAGCACAGCTCCGGGATCAGCCTCCTCTTTCCCCTGTACACGGAGCGGACCGTCTCCGTCACCGCCCCCATGCCCGGGACATGGCAGGTGGAGCTACGGGGCCTGCGGGGGAACGAGCTGAACCCGACCACGGGCGCGGCCCTGCCGGAGCAGGTGAATGGGGTGCTGACCTTCAAGACCGTCAGCGGGTTCTCCGGGCTGAATGACATCGCCGGTCACCCCGCTGAGACCGCCATCAAACTTGCCGTGGCTGAGCGCCTGGTGGACGGGCGGGCGGACTCCACCTTCAGGCCGAACGACGCTCTGACCCGCCAGGACCTGGCCCACTACCTGGTGATGGGCGCTGAGGTGCGCCAGTTCCTCCCGCTGGATGGCTCCTGGAGCTTCACGGATGTGAGCGCCGCCGACCGGCCCTTCGTTGAGGCGGTGGTGGCCAAGGGCGCTGCCATGCGGGACCGGAGCCAGGTCGCCCGGGGCGTCATGCTCCCCGCTGCATCCGGCACCTTCGCCCCGACCCGGGCCGTGACCCGGGCTGAGCTGGCCTACTCCCTGGTCCAGAGCCTGGGCCTGGAAGCCGAGGCCCTGACCCGCAATGACGACACCGTCACCGTCCAGTACGGCCAGAGCCGTATCGCGATCGAGGATGCGGGGGAGATTCCGGCGGAGCTGCGGGGCTATGTGCAGCTTGCCCTGGACCTGAACATCCTGAATGCTTACTTCTACACCACCCAGGGCCCCTTTGACCTCCAGCCCACCATCCACGCCACCTTTAAGCCCCAGCAGAAGGTGACCCGCGGGGAGTTCGCCGTGGCCATCACCCGGTTCTACGCCGCCTATCTGATGCCGTAGCCGCCCACCGCCTACGACCAAGGTTGTACTCCGCCTATAACTTTGGTCGTAGGCCCCTCCTGATTGATTCGACTCAGGACGGATGGCGCATCTATGCTGGGACGTGCGATAATCTAAGGTAGCAAGATTTCGAAAAAGCAGGGAGGAAAACTTATGCGCAACCGATCGAGACGATTGGTACTCATCCTCGCTCTTGCTCTCCTTTTCGGGCCCCTTGGGCTCGCGACCAGCCCCGCGGCCAGGGCGGAAGAGACCGTCCGGGCCGTCATCGATCCGCACCTGCAGGCCGCCCTTACCACCGGGACGGAACCGGTGGGCGTGATCGTCACCTTCTGGGGTGGCGGAGCCCCCACCGCGGCGCAGGTAGACCTGCTGCAGCAGGTGGGGATCACCAGCGGCCTCACCCTCCGGTCCCTGCCCATAGCGGGGGTCCTGGCCACCGCCGCTCAGGTGGAGGCGTTGGCGGCCCACCCGGAGGTCCGGTCCCTCTACCTGAACCGGACGCTCTCCTATGAGAATGCTGAGGCCACGGCCATGACCGGGGTGGACCGGCTCCGGACCGACCCGGTGCTGACCGCCCGGAACGGCGGCCTGCCGGTAACCGGCAATGGGATCGGCGTGGTGGTCAATGACAGCGGCGTGGACGGGACCCACAAGGACCATGAGTTTGGCCGCAACCTGGTCCAGAACGTTCTGGGGTCCACCAACCTCCATGCCCTGGTAGACCTATTGCCCATCACCTACAGCGAAAACGTGCCCAACACCGATTCCACCGGCGGCCACGGGACCCATGTGACCGGGATCGTCGGGGCCACCGGCGCCATGTCCGGCGGTAAGTACGAGGGCGTGGCGCCGGGCGCATCCCTGATTGGGTACGGCTCCGGAGCTGCCCTGGTCATCCTGGACACCCTGACCGGGTTTGACTACGCCATCACCCACCAGGCGGAGTACGGCATTCGGGTGATCACCAACTCCTGGGGCGACACCGGGGACTCCGGCACCGCCTTCGACCCGAACCACCCGATCAACGTGGCCACCAAGAAGGCGGTGGACCGCAATATCGTGGTCGTCTTCTCCGCCGGCAACTCGGGACCGGCTGAGTCCACCATCTCGGGGAACTACAAGAAGGCCCCCTGGGTCATCACCGTGGCGGCCGGGGACAAGCAGGGGCGGCTGGCCTCCTTCTCCTCCAGGGGCCTCCAGGGCCACGGGGGAAGCGTGATGGTGGACGGCCAGAGCTGGACCTGGGAGGACCGCCCCACGGTGACGGCGCCCGGCGTCAAGATCGTCTCCACCCGGGTGATCGCCCCGGTCTCCTCCCTGGGCGCCACCGATGATCTGACCCTGATCGAACCGGCCTACCTCCCGTACTACACCACCATGAGCGGCACCTCCATGGCCGCCCCGCACGTGGCCGGGATTGTGGCGCTGATGCTGGAGGCGAACCCCGCCCTCACGCCGCTCCAGGTCAAGCAGATCCTCCAGGAGACGGCCGCCAACATCCCCGGCGCCGAGCCGTGGGAGGTGGGGGCTGGCTACGTCAACGCTTACGCCGCCGTCGCCCGGGCCTTCCAGCTCCGGGAGTACGGCCAGACCCTCAACCTGACCCGCACCTTCCACGCCAATGCTCTCCTCGATGTCAGCCGGAGCGACTTCACGGCGACCTATGACCCGGTCAAAGGCTCATCCGACCCCCTGTTCTTCGATGTCCCCACCGGGCTGACCGAGCTGGTGGCCAAAGTAAAGGTTCCCGGGGTGCTTCAGACCACCGGCAACACCATCAACCTGGTGCTGACCGCTCCGGATGGCGCTCGGTACAGCTCCGGCGTCAGCGTCCTCTTCACCCTCTTCCCGGACCGGGCGGTCACCGTCAGCACCCCCCTGCCTGGGACCTGGAAGCTGGAGCTGAAGGGGATCGTCACCGGGAGCATCGCCCTGCCGGAGACGGTCCAGGGGAGCCTCACCCTCAAGCGGGACGCCGGCTACACCGGCCTGGACGATATCGCCGGCCACCCGGCCGAGGCGGCGATCAAGGTGGCGGTGAGCGAGCGGCTGGTGGACGGTGACTCGGACAAGCGCTTCCGCCCCAACGAGTACCTGACCCGGCGGGAGTTGGCCAATTACCTGGTCATGAGCGCCGGCATCCGGCAGTACCTCCCCCTTGACCGTTCCGCCAGCTTCACGGATGTGAAGGTGGCCGACCTCCCCTTCGTGGAGGCGGTGGCTGCCCGGGGTGCGGCCCTTCATGACACCATGCAGACCGGCCGGGGCGTCATTCTCCCCACCGGTACCGGGACCTTCTCCCCGACCGCTGCCGTCCGCCGGGCGGAGCTGGCCTACTCCCTGGTCCAGAGCCTCGGTTTGGAAGCGGAGGCCCTCGCTCGCAACGGCGACCCGCTGACGGTCCAGTACGGCGATCTACGCATCCCCATCGATGATGCGGGCGATGTGCCTGCCGAACTGAGGGGCTATGTCCAGCTCGCCCTGGACCTGAACATCCTGAACGCCTACTTCTCCGTCACCCAGGGGCCTTATGACCTCCTGCCGGTGGTCCATGCTACCTTCCAGCCGCAGCAGAAGGTGACCCGCGGCGACTATGCCGTAGCCGTGACCCGGTTCTTCCATGCCTACCTGACCGACTAGCCCATCGGCGGAGCAGGACCTTCCGCTCTACGCTCCAGCCATTAGAAAAAACCGTGCCGGTGGCCGATCGCCTGGACGATCAGGCCGCCGTGCACGGTTTTCTTTCCGCGATCCCTATTGGACCAGCCCTGACCGGACGGCGTGGATGATCGCCTGGGACCGGCTGCGCACCCCCAGCTTGCGCAGGATTTTGGTCACGTGCTGCTTGACCGTCTTATCGCTGAGGAAGAGCTGCTGGGCGATCTCCCGGTTGCTGGCCCCCTGGACCAGAAGGGCGAGCACATCGTGCTCCCGGGGGGTCAACTCGTTCTCATTGGCCTCGCCGGTCTTCGGCGCGGAGACCACCTGCTGCTCGCGGCTAAGGCTGGCGAACCCCTCCATCAGCTTCCGGGTCATGGCCGGATCTAGCAGGGACTCGCCGCGGGCGGCGGCCCGGACAGCCCGTACCACCTCGTGGGAGGGTAGGGACTTCAGGAGGTATCCCGCTGCCCCCTCCCGGATGGCGGAGAAGAGGAAGTTGTCGGCGTCATGCATCGTCAGGATGATGACCGCAGATCGGGGACTCGCCAGCTTCACCCGCCGCGTCGCCTCGATCCCGTCAATCCCGGGCAGGTGGATGTCCATCAGCACCACGTCCGGCTGGAGGTTCTCGGCCTGGCGGACAGCCGATTCACCGTCCTCCGCTTCACCGATGACCGTGATGTCGGGCTCCATCTGCAGGATGTTGCGCAATCCGTCCCGGAGCATGGCATGGTCATCCACCAACAGGACTCTGATCGGTTCCACGGGGTCTCCCTCCTTTCTTACTCACCCAGCAAGGGGACCTCTACGGTCACCCGGGTTCCCGCCCCCGGGCGGGATTGCACATCCAAACTGGCCCCGAGCCGCCCTGCCCGTTCGTGCATCCCAATCAGGCCGAACTGCTGCCCTCCCCGGGAGGCCCGTACCGCATCTGCCAGGTGAAAACCCCGGCCGTTGTCCCGGATGATCAGGCGCAGTCGGTCGCCAAAGAAGTGAAGGCCCACCGCGATCTCAGACGCCCCGGCGTGTTTCAGGGCGTTGGTCAGCCCTTCCTGGGCGATGTGGAAGACCTGGTCCTCCACCAGGCCCGAGAGGCTGCGCTGCTCGCCCCGAACTTCGAAGCGGACCTGGGTGGGGCCGAGCAATCCCTTCTCCCGGAGCCGTTCGATCTCCTGGCGAAGGGTGCCGACCAGCCCATGCTCCTCCAGAGGGGAGAGACGGAGGTTGAAGATGGACCGGCGGACCTCCAGGAGGATTTCCCGGGCATTCTCGCGGAGGGTGGCCAGGAGGCGGAGCGCCCCCCGGGGATCGGTCTCGATCAGGCGCTCCAGCCGGTCGATCTGGAGGATCGCTCCCGCCAGGGACTGGGCCAGCCCATCATGAATGTCCCGGGCCAGCCGGCTTCGCTCCTGGACCAGGAGGAGCCGCTCCCGCTCCTCCGCCAGCGTCATGTTCCGGAGGATGGCCGCCACCAGGTTGGCGAAGATGGTAAGCACGCGTTGGTCCTCGGGCTGCAGGGAGTAGGCCCGCTCCTTGCCCACCGTGAAGACACCGATCACCTGCCCGCTGCTGATGAGGGGGATGGCGGCCATGGCCGCGGCGTGTTCCTTTACCCCTTCACCGATGGTGTTGCGCGTGTCCTGGCGTGCTTTCCCGGCCACCACGGTTCTGGCGTGTCGGGCTGCCCAGCCCGTCAGCCCTTCGCCGACGGCGATGCGCCGGTGGGACAACTGCTCCGAGGCGATGCCATACACCGCCCGCAGTGCCAACTCGTCCTCCTCCAGGAGGTAGATGGCCGCAAACTGGTAGTCATCAAAGGAGTCGAGATGGGAGAGGGCCGTCTCCAGGGCCTGGGACTCGGGGTGGAAGGTGACCAGGGTCGAGACCTCCATCAGGGTCGCCATCTGGTTGGCGAATCGGGAGATGTTGATCAGGAGCCGGACGAAACCGCCCACCGTTAGCAGGGGGAGGAAGAAGAAGATCAGAGAGAGGGGGTCGTGCCCCCGATTCTGGGGGGCGAGGAAGACCATCAGGAGAGCGTAAGCGAAGGAGACCAGGGCAGAGAACGCCTCAAACCGGTTCTTCATCTGCCAGTCGCTCAGCCGGTAGTGGTTGAGGCGGAGCCAGAGGAACCCGTCCACAATGAGGTTATTCAGCGTGTAATAGACCGTCAGATAGAGCGCCAGGGCCAAAACAGGGCGATGGAGCAGCGGAGGGCCAGCCCACCAGAGGCTCAGGTGGCCGGCGGCCAGGGCGGCCAGGGCAAACTGGGCGCCGTTGAACCAGGTCACCCGCCAGGCGCGCCCCCGGATCAGGTTGGCCAGGATCGTCCCTGCCGTTGCCGCCCAGACCGCTCCGTTCACACCGTAGAGCAGGTAAGCGGCATAGGCGATCGGGAAGCTGAAGGAGATGCCCCCCACCTTTACCCGGGTCAGGAAGTACTCGGCCAGGGTGAAGAGGATGACCAGCGTCACGGCGACCATGGGCTCCCGGGACCAGTCCGGATGGGAGATCACAGTGGCCGCCGTCCCCATCAGCACGATGCCCCAGAAGTAGACTTCCTGGAAGGAGCGGCGAGAGCATCTTCGCATCATCCTGCTTCACCACCATCGTCATCGTCTGGCTTATGTCCGTATTCGACATATCACCCCCGCGCCCCTTCGAGCCCGAAGCATGGCCCCAAAGGAGTACGGCGCATGCCGTACTTCCGCTTGAGCAGACTGATTGTGCCTTCGCCGCCGGCCCGCCATTGTTGTAGTCCGCGGAACCAGCGTTGTTTTGGGAAAGCCTTACGGGCCTCGCTTATCTTGCCTGGACGCGGGATTGCCGCTTGCTTGACTTCTTGTCCCACTACGCTGGCTCCGCCCGAACCCGACCCGGAGGAAGGCGGGGACGGTCCGGCGAAGGAAAAAGGAGGAAACGCAGCCGGTAAGGACAAGAAACAGCCCAGCCGGACCTTCGGGAGGAGTCCGTGAGTCCTGCCGGCGATGAAGACGCGGCCGAAACCAAAGGACTATATGCCGTATTACGGGCACGTCATAGTCGACCACCTTCACTTGTTTCCCACAATCGGGGATAAGCTGCTCAGGACCATTACAGAGTATGAGAAGAAGCTCAGGAAGCTACCGTAGGGCCTGCAAGGAGAACGGGTTGAGCGGCAAGGAACCTGACCTCACAAGAAGCAGAGAAGTGCCCGGCAGACAAGCCGGGGAAACCGCACCTGTCAGTGGCCTTGGGAACGGAAGCCATCGCGAGCAGCCACGGCACCTATTTCACCACGGCGTACGACCTGGTGGAGGACCTGAGAACTGCTTACGAGGAACACCGTCTTCAGAGACGGATGCGGGTCTACATGGCTCCAAATGTGCTAATCATCGAGGAGGTGGGGTACCTGCCCCTGACCCGGTAGGCGCCACGGTCTTCTTCCTGCTCATATCCGCGCGCTACGAAAAGGGCAGCATCATCCTCACTTCCAACAAAGGCTTCGGCGAATGAGGGGAGGTGTTCGGCGACCACGTCATTGTCACCGCTATACTGGACAGGCTTCTCCACCACTCCTACATGATCAACATCCGTGGTGAGAGCTATCGCCTCAAAGAGACGCGACGGGCTGGCTTATTCAACAACGGCAACACAGAAAGTCATGAAGACCAGGCTCTCGCTTAGGCTGCTACGTATCACACTTCCTCTGCGTTCACCGCAACCGCAAACGGCACGCCCAGCGCCTCGAAGTGCTTCTGCCCGCAGCGCACCTTGTCGGCCTCGCTGGTACGCAGTTTCAGGAAGTCGCGGGTACCCTTGGTCTCGCGCACCAGATAGATCGCCTGGCCGTCGTGCTTGACGATGGCCCAGTCGGGATTGTACTCGCCGACTGGTGTATCAATTTTGAACCAGCCCGGCAACTTCACGAAGAGCTTGATGTCCGCCCGCTCGTCCAGCCGCTTGGCAAACTCGCGCTCCACTTCCGAGTCGTACACGACGTACTCATAAACCGACTTATTCACCTGCAGGGCTGTAAGGTAGTTGATCAGCTCCTCGTTCTTGAAGAGCAGCATCTCCCATTCTGCCGCGGCCCTAGTACCATCAATGCGCTCATACTTGATGCCGTCCACCAGCAGCCGGTGCAGCTCGTGCTTGAGGATGGAAGCCACCACGTCCATGAACCGCTGCGGGTTGTTGAAAAACTCTGCCAGACGGCCGGACTCCTTGAGGATGCGTACCAGCGTTGAACGGGTCAGCTCGGTTTCGTTCTGGAGGTAGGCGAGCACATCGGGAACGGGACGGCTGCCGTGCTCCACCCGTTCCTCCGCCACGCTTACCGCAGCAGTGGCGATCCCGCCCTTTTCGATACCGAGCTGCCCGGCAGCCACGCGAATCCGCGGCTCCTCGATACGCTCCATGCGCTTGATCGCATCCACGGCGTTGCGCACCAGGGTCTCCGTCTCGAATTCCACGCGATAGGTGGTCTTGGGCTTGATGCGCTCCCAGAGGGCCTGGAATTCGGGACTGAGGGTGACTCCTTTCTTGAGCCGGTTGGGGCCGTCGTCGCGCTCGCGGCGGATGTGGCGCTGGATCTGGTAGCTGGAAAGCAGGTCTATCACGGCGGGCGTGAGGTCGCGCTGCGCCTCCGGCAGTTCCAACTTGAAGTCCTTGCGCCTGGGATCAAAGGCCGGCTGAATCCGCCCTTCCATATCAAGCATCCCCTGTGCCACCAGTGCGTCGCGGATTGCCTCTGCAACAGCACGCCCAATTGGCTGCTCTGCACCGTCGACCACCCGCGTCAGTTTGGCAATGGCCGTAATAGGTACCTTGCCAAAGGTGACGCCGCAATCTTCCTCGTACTCGGTCTGCAAGGCGCGGGCAAAGTCCTCGTAGCTTTCGTTAGCCATGACGTAGAGCTTGTTCACCGACTCGTCGAAGACCCGCCGGCCATCCTGGTCCACCGGCAGGCGCAGCCCACGGCCGATTTCCTGCCGCTTCTTGACCGCGCTTTTCGTTTCGTTGAGCGTGCAAATCTGGAAGACGTTGGGGTTGTCCCAGCCCTCGCGCAACGCGGAGTGGCTGAAGATGAAGCGCAGCGGCTCGTCGAGGGAGAGCAGGCGCTCCTTCTCCTTCATGATCAGATTGTAGACCTCGTCGTCAGCCTGGGTGTCGCCGCGGGTGTCCTTGAGCACGCCCTTTTTGTCCTGGGCGAAGTAGCCGTTGTGCAGCCTCTCCACCGGCTCCCGGAGCCACGCCAGTTCCCGGTAGCGTTCGTCCCTGGCCAGCGCCGCCAGTTCCTCCTCGAAGGCTTGGGCAAACTTGCCCGGCACCGGCCGGCCCGCTCCGTCGTAGTCGCGGTAGTTGGCCACGCGGTCGATGAAGAAAAGCGAGAGAACCTTGATGCCGCGCCCCTGCACTTGCAGCTCCTTTTCCAGATGCCGCTTGATGGTGTGCTTGATTTGGGCGCGCCACACGTCCTCGCGCAGGCCGCCCACCTCCTCACCCAGCCGCAGGGTACGGCCGTTTGAGAAGCGGATGAACTCGCTGCCCGGTTCGGCGTTGATCTCGGTCACCTCGAAGCCATCACGGTAGTTGGCCCGCTCGTTGGAGAGCGCATAAAGGTCGGCGCCCTGCTTGACCGTAACCGACTTCTCCTTCGGCCCCTCGGCCGTCTGCACGTGGATGCGCAGCTTGGCCTTGATGCCCTTCTTGTAGTCGATTTGTTCCACGCGCACGAAAGCGTCATTGGCCGCGCCCTCGGCCGCAGCACTGGCCACCACGATCTGCTTCACCAGCTTGAGCTCGAAGGCGCGCACCGGGTCGAGCCGGTAGACCAGGTTGTACGGGTTGCGGTGGGTGGCGGAGTAGCGCAGGGTGCACAGCGGGTTGAGCGCCTTGATGGCCTCCTGCGCCTTGTCGGTGGAGTCTACGCTCTGCGGCTCGTCGATGATCACGATGGGCCGCGCCGCCTGTACGAACTCGATGGGCTGGCGGCCGGAGAGCTTGTCGCTCTCCTTGTAGATGACGTTGCTCTTCTGCTCCTCCTCGGTGCCGGTGAAGTTCTTGCGGAAGGCGTCGATGTTGATGACCATAACCTGCAACATGTTGCTGGTGGCGAACTGCCGCAGGCGGTTGACCTTTTTGGCGTCGTAGACGAAGTGCTCGAAGGGCAGGTTGTTGTACAGGGCACGGAAGTGCTCGGCAGTTATCTCTATATTCTTAAGCACGCCCTCGCGGATGGCCACGCTCGGCACTACAATGACGAACTTGGAGAAGCCATAGCGCTGCGACAGCTCAAAGATGGTGCGCAGGTAGACGTAGGTCTTGCCCGTGCCGGTCTCCATCTCTACCGAAAAATGCGGGCAACGGCGCGCCTGGTTGGCCTGGGCGTCGAAGAGCTCCCACGCCTCCAGGGGCGCGGCCGGGTCGGCCACGTCGATGTCGTTACGTAGCTGCACTATGCGGGTGTTTTGACGCAGCTTTTCTTCGTCCAGCAACAGCCGGTTACCCACGCCCAGCTCGGTGCGGTCCTGCCCCGCGAACAGCCCGCCCCACTCGCGCAGGTTGATGACGGCATACTCCGGTGCGCCCTGCGGCTGGCCTTCAAAGAGGTCGGTGATCGCCGCCACGGCGTCGAGTTGGAATTGCTGGTTGGGGTCGAATTGTATTTTCATTGGCGCTTTTTCCCCCGGCCTTGTCTGGTGGTGATTTTTTTTACTTCCTTCTCGAAATCGCTTTCATAGTCCCGGTCCTGAATAACCCGAAAGACATTATATTGCTCTTCTGCAAGCCGCTTGGCCACCTCGTGAGAAACCTTGCCTGCGTTGGTCAGAATGTCATATTCGTTGAATTGCAAGAATGCATCAAGCTTATTGACCCAGTCTTCCATCCGCATCGGGATCTGCCGCGCCGCCTGATTCTCGGCATAATCCAGGTACATCGAGACAATTCTTTCAAGTTCCTTGAGTTCCCTCTCCTCCAAGTAATTTTTGGCCACAGTCACGTCGGACTTCATGATCTTGCCCTGCGGTGCGTTTTTCCATGTCTTCAGACCCATATTTGGCTTGTCGGCCCGGGCACGTTCAGCAATGATCTCAGCTGCTGTTTTCCCCGTGATAGCCCAGTGTAGCTTATTCTGAACGGTTTTAAAGAAGGTACGGGTGATTTCTGCGTCCGGGTCATAATCGATGCTGCACTGTTCGTATATGTCGGTGATTTTAAGGTAAAACCGCCGTTCGCTGGCGCGGATTTCACGAATCCGCTCCAGTAATTCGTCGAAGTAGTCCTTACCGAAGCGTCGGCCTTGCTTTAACCGCTCGTCATCCAGCACGAAGCCCTTGATGATGAACTCGCGAAGCGTCTGCGTTGCCCAGATACGGAACTGTGTGGCCTGGCGGCTGTTGACCCGGTAACCTACGGCGATGATAGCGTCCAGATTGTAATACTCAAGTTTGCGGGATACTTCGCGGCCACCTTCTACTTGAACTGTCAAAATTTCTTTGACAGTTGCCTCCCGCTGTAACTCGTTATTTTCATATATCCTATGAAGATGATAACTTATTGCCTGCTTAGTGGCGCCAAACAAATCGGCCATGCGGTTCATGGTCAACCAAAATGTTTCGTCTTGAAAAAAAACCTCGATCCGCGTAGCTCCGTCCTCAGTTGCATAAAGAAGAATGTCGCCTGCCCAAGGCTGCATATCTTTGCGCATAATCATTGCCCCCCCTCACACCGTCTTGAAGCTGGTGACGCCCTTGGTCTTGAAGATCTGCACCGCGTTGGCCTTGAGCTGGTCGTTGCCGGCGAAACCCTCGTCCAGGCAGACCACCCGCTCTGGTCTCCTCTCGGCCATGGCGCGGATGAGTTCCAGCGTCAACTCCCGCTCCAGGCAGATGAGTAGCGCGCCTTCCGCCACGCTGTAAACGGTCTTGCCAGCAAACTGCAGCGTTTCCACCGGCGCGGTGAGGGGGAAGCCGCTCTTAAGGAGGATCTCGTAGAGGATGTCCTCTTGCGTACGCCCTTCGCGGATATGGTCGATGTGCAGTTCAAGCTGCCGCACCAGGGTCTTCTCGTCGTGCGGTACCTCGGCATTCCAGGGCTTGAAGTTGGACTCGGCCAGCTTGAAGACCCGGAAGCCGCGATCCTGTTTCGGGGCGTCTTCGTCAAACAGGCCAGGTTCCCTGGCGGCATCCTCGTCATTCAGCTTCTTGATGACGCGGCGAACGCGCTCCTTGCAGATGTCGGCGATAGTCGGGTAGTCGTCGCGCCCTGTGGGTTCAGGGAGTTGCACGAGGATGAACTTGCGGTTCCCGCCGTCCTGTTTGTTCAGCTCCAACACGGCCTGAGCGGTAGTGCCGGAGCCAGCGAAAAAGTCGAGGATAATGTCCTCCTTTTCGGCCGTGACCCGGACTAGCGTTCTAATCAGGCTGGAAGGCTTAGGATAGATCGTCACGTTTTCCCCGAGATACTCTTGCAGTTCTTTTGTACCTTCAGAGTTCAGTCCCACTTCACTTAGCCACGTCGATGCCGGGTTGACGTCGGATTTTAGCTCGCTCTTGAAGCGCTTCAGCATTGGACGTTTCGACGGGTCTTCCGGAAAGACGATACGATTGTCGTTGATCAGTGCGTCCATTGACTGCTTAACATAGGCCCAGACTCGATTGGGATTAGCTGAGAAGACCCTGCCGGTCTTTGGGTCAACCAGTGGGTAATACTGGTTGGGGCGTTGGTCCTTCGTCATCCCGACAGTCAAGTCACCAAGCACCCACTCGCCGCGTGGGTCGTTATCTGGGTTCGAATAGGCAGAAAACTCCTTGGGTATTCCAAGGGAGATGAAGTCGGACTTCTGAAAGGCAAGCACATACTCGTGATCGGTAGAAATGAGTCGCTCGGCCAATGCAGAGGATGCTCGTCGCCGCCAGACAAAGCACCCAACAAAATTCTCCTCCCCGAAGACATCTTCGCATACCTTCTTTAGGTTGCCAATCTCATTGTCATCCATATTGATGAAGATCACTCCGTCTTCCCGCAACAGGTTCCTTGCCAAATACAGCCGCGGGTACATCATATTCAACCACTTGGAGTGGAAGCGGCCATCCGTGTCCGTATTGGTGCTGAATTTCTTCCCCTGGGCATCCACCTGCCCGGTGTATTCCAGGTAGGTCTGCAAGGATTCGGTGTAGTTGTCGGGGTAGATAAAGTCGTTGCCAGTGTTGTAGGGCGGGTCGATGTAGATCATCTTCACCTTGCCCAGGTAGGACTTCTGCAAGAGCTTGAGCACTTCCAGGTTATCGCCCTCGATAATCAGGTTTTCGGTGGTTTCGAAGTCGACGCTCTCCTCCGGGCAGGGCAGCAGGGTCCCCAGGCTCGGGGTCTGGATGGTCTTGAAGCAGTCAGCCTTGCCGGGCCAGTTCATGCCGTAGCGCTCCTTGCCCACGTCCACCGCCTCGCCCAGGGCGAGTTTAAGGCGCTCGAAGTCGATCTTGCCGCCCTCCGTGCGAACCTCGGGGAAGAGCCGCAGCAGTTCGTGCCGCTTGTCTTCGGCGATATCAAAAGAACGCAGGTCGAGTTTTTCAGGTTGGTCGTTCATGGGGTCTCACCTAGCTTTCATTAGTTTTTGTTCAGATCAGTCTTATGGTAGAAAACTGGGTTCTCCTGCAGGATCCTGGTTTCTCGTTCCAACTTCAATTGCTTCTCCATGCTGTTACTGCCACCCCATAATGTCCGGGGATAGACGGTGTTAATTGTCCAAGAATTGACCAAACAACTGGCCGGCAATCGTCATTGGGGCGGAGCAGGGAGAACTACATGAGTTCTCCCTGAATCA
>JBMONB010000042.1:0-16864 GCA_049325315.1 Bacillota bacterium
TGCTGGCCATGAGGACCCCGCAGCACAGTGACCACCGCCTAATTATGTTCTTGTAAGTATAGTCTAACAAAAAAGGAAGCAGATCGCGAGTGCGATCCGCTTCCTACATGAGTTTGTCAACAGCCTGGGCGGCCGCCCCTTGGGGGGCGGCCGTTTGCGGTCTATTGCTCTCGCTTGGGAAGGGATATCAACCGATATTTCATTGAAGTAAGCAAAGTGGCGCAGGATGATTCTTGCGGTTGCCGAATCTATTTAGGCATGTAGCAACCTTGTGGCAGAAAGAAGGGTGGACGAGTGAATAACGGTGGGGCGTGGAACCAAGCGGTTGAGGAGTTGGCCGATTTAATCCGATTACAGCCAGGCTTTGTGGTGCCGTTTGTTGGCGCAGGCGTTTCAAGAGCGGTGGGGCTGCCCTCTTGGGGCGAACTGGCGGATAGGATTCTTGATACTGCATATGGATTCGGGCGCTACACTGAGACAGATCTCATTGATGTGCGGGGGAAGGGACCTCTCGCCGCCCTTACTGACTGCCGAACCCGGTTAGGCGACGAGATGTTCTACCGGCAAGTCAGCAGGTGCCTAGATCCGGGTGGGAACGGGCAGCTACCTGCAGTATCAAGGCTGCTCTGGGAGGTTAACTCTGGCTTTCAGATCACCACCAACCTAGATATGCTGTTGGAGCAGGCGTGCACCAAGCATGCGGGCAGAGATGCTCGCCCAATCACCGCCCATGACGCACCATCAGCCGTGTTTGCCTCAGTAGATCCAAGAGTACTACATATTCACGGAGTAGTTGGTAGGTTTGATTCATGGGTGATGACGGACGAGGATTACCAGCGCGTCCTGGCTCCCGAGAGTCCCGTAGGTACGATCTTTAAGACCCTTTTACTTGATCGCGTTCTACTCTTTGTAGGTTTTTCCTGTGATGACGTGGACTTCAACTCTTTCCTGACGCAGTTTAGGAACCACTTTCCCAAGGGAGTGGCGAATCACTACGCTCTGGTGGCAAATCCGACTGAAGAGGCTATCGAGCGACTGGTGAAGATGGGGATTTTTGTTGTCCCCTACTATCCTGCTGGGCCTAACCATACTGAGGTTGAGCGATTCCTCGAAGACCTTCTTGTAAAAGTTGATCCTAAGGCAGCGGTAGAGAGAGCAGAGGCGCCGAACCGTGCTCCAGTCCAGCAAAACATTCACTTCGCGAGCCCGGCAACGTTGAGAGAACTACCGTTCGCAGCGCGACGCGAAAGGCTAGATCGCGAGTTCGACTATCTCTACGACCAGGTACAGGACTACGCCTTGACGAACGAGGCCAAGCTACCGCCCATCGTTCAGGCGCGCCGAAACGAAGTACTGGAGTTCCTGGCTGGTGCCTGGGAAGTTGGAATGGCGCCGCCCTATAACGCACTCTACGGGCGCGAGGTCAAGGAGGAGATCGGTCGCGGCGGATTCGGAAAGGTATGGCAGGTCGAAGACATTTCAACCGGTGAAGTACAAGCGCTGAAGGTTGCCCACTTTAACGAAACAGACAATTTCAAGTTTGTAGATCGGTTCAAACGCGGCATTCGTGCAATGATCAGGCTGACAAAGCACGGGGTTGAGAACACAGTCCGTTACCTTGGACATAGGGAAGTGCCACTGTGTGTATTCATGGAGTACATCGAGGGAAAGGATCTGTCGCACCTAACGACCGACTATTCCTACTTCGATTTTGAGACGCGTGTTAGACTTGCGAGAGACATCGCCAAGATTGTCTCTAACGCACACAAGATCCCGGTGTATCACCGTGATCTGAAACCGAGCAATGTACTACTAAGATGGGATTCTGCCGGAAACCCTGTCGCAATACTCTCTGATTTTGACCTCGCATGGTTTGAGGGCGCCATAAGCCGGACCTCAACGAAGATTGGTGATCAGGCATTCGCAGCTCCAGAACAACTCAAGGAAGGACACGCCGTTCAGGCCAGGGCGGCGGCTGACGTTTATGCCTTGGGGATGCTCACTTGGTTCCTTATTAAGAAGGAGACCCCCCTTGCGGGGCAGTGGTGGAACCCTCGTCTGGCAGAGGAAGTAGCGGGATCTGTGGGGCGACAAGCGAAGTGGAGAGTCAGTGCCACCCATTTGGCATCCCTGATCACTAACTGTGCCATGGTAGATCCCGACGCCCGCCCATCGGTTGGTCATGTTGTCGAGGCGTTAAACGTCATTTGGCGTGCTGAGTCCGAAGAGACTGTTCCGGACCATCTGTTCCTTGAGGAGGTCAAGTTGCGGAGTCAGGCCGTGAAGACCAAAGGCTCAGGCTTTATAGATGTCGCTGCTGGCTCTCAGATGGATAGTCAGACGCGGCTGGAACTAAGGCAGGCATATGGTCAGACCTACATTCAGCTTACACTGAAGCGAGACCGACAAGCATCGGATGACCGCGGGAGCTTTCGCCATCAGATGGAAAAGGCCGTTCGTGGTGTGGAGTCAGAACTGCATGCTAGTGGCTGGAAGACAATAAGCAGTGAATGTAGTTACGATGTCGGAAGGGTGGTACTCCAGCGTGGAGTCGTGGCCCGAAGCCTGAATGAGGCCACAAGCCGGGCCGTAGAGATTCAAGATGCCCTTCAGGTCTGGGCGAACAAGACGGCTCTTGCATGATACACCTACGGGTTACCGTCGTACCGTAGTCTGACCCGACCGGGCTACTAGGACAGTCTACCGGGGCGCCCGTCATGTCAAGCCTCGCCGCTTTGCGGCGACGGTGCGTAGCACCGCTGCTGGCTTGACATGGCTAAGGGCGCCCCGGTGCATAATCACTCAACCCCGGCCGCCCACTCCCCTATCACTGCCTACCCGCTAGGGGAACAGAAAAGGCCGTTTCAGTTTCCTCCGGATTCGTGCGCCTCACCTCAGGGCAAACGGCTCTAGCTGTAGCGGGTTTGGAGTCGCGCATAATCACCCTGTGCGCCTCGGTCCAGGGCTTGTCGCCGTATGCTTCCATGGTGCGGAGTCGCACTGTCTATCCTGCGTGCACGCCAGGGCGGAACTCCCACGACACCCTGCCGAGCTCTTCTGCCCCTTCACTTGGCTAGGCTTCGACACCTTCCCCCGGTGGCAATGGCACCCTCAGCAGCGCCCATAGTACGAGGGCCTGAACCTCAATGACACCCTGCTTTATCTCTCTTGTGGTACCCTCCCACTGAAGGCTCTCAGGGGTTAAGGACACCGTTTGGACGCTTACTGTTGTGCGGAATTCAGGGACTACGACACCCTTCGGGCGAAGGCAGGGTGTCGTGCTGAAGGCGTGTGGGTCATGGACTTGCACCCCAACGACACCCTGCTTTATCACTGCGCACCAGAAGGGGGAGAAGTGTCTCCTTCCCGATTCCCCTGTGACCCCTGGGCGGCCGGCGTGTCGTCCTTATGCCCCCACCACTGAATGCCACCAAACACCAGGGCTGCGACGGCAGGCCCTGCCCAATCGGAGGGTTCCAGCGGCCCGCTAACGATCAGGTCGAGTGCAACCCAAACGCCAATAAAGGCTGAAGTTGACAGCCCCACGTTGACTCCCTTTTGCCCCGCCGGCGATTTCACGTGCCTCTTCAGGAAAGTAGCCAAGAGGGCAAGGACAGCGATCAAACCGAGAAGTGGCAGTACCCACAGAAGGCTGATCCCCTCGTAGGCCAAGTACCCGGCCAGAACAGCACTAACCAGAGCAATCGGGAGGACATGTTTCCATAGCCCTGAGAGAGACACCTTACCCCACTCCCTTCCACCTGAGCAGACCGTCATAATACGAAATTCGGCAAACTGTGTGACGACACCTCCCGGTAATACCCTGGAGTTTCGACAACAGGAGATACAGCAGTCGACAAGAGGGCTCCCGACCCCCACCCCCGAACCCAAGGAAAGAAGGACAGCCCTTCCTGGGTTGTCCCGCCAGACCGGGCGCATAGAAGTCCGTCAGGGGGGGTGGAGGCGTGGCCAGGAAGCAACTGAACACCGACTGGAACGTCGTCCTGGTCCCGGACGGCACCCTGGAGGAGGCGGAAGCGGCCGCCCGCCGTGCCCGGCGCCTGGTCGCCCGTTGGATCCTTCGCAACTCTCGCAACGAAAAAGGAAATCAAGGGAAAAATAGAGAACTAGATCCTGAAAATTAAGTTCCGGGGGTCGAAGCGGTGACCACAGCAGCGATCTATGTGCGAGTCTCCACGGAGGACCAGGCGAAGCATGGCTACAGCCTGGGCAACCAACTGGAAGCATGTCGGACCAAAGCGATAGGCCTGGGTGCCCGGCAGGTGGTGGAGTTCGCTGACGAAGGGGTCAGCGGCGCCTTGCTGCAGCGCCCCGGGCTTTCTGCATTGCGGGAGGCCCTCAAGGCCGGCTCGGTTGACCTGGTGGTCGTCATGGACCCCGACCGGCTGGCCCGCAACCTCTCCCACCAGCTCCTCATCACCGAGGAGATCGAGAAGGCGAAGGCCCGGCTGGAGTTCGTCAACTTCGAGTGGCGCAACACGCCCGAGGGGCAGCTCTTCTACGCCGTGCGGGGCGCTATCTCTCAGTTCGAGAAGGAGAAGATCCGGGAGCGCACCAGCCGGGGCCGCCAGCAGAAGGCGAAGACCGGCAAGTTGCCCCTGGCCTTCAAGCCATACGGCTACGACTATGACCCGGACTCCTCGCTCCTGGTTGTCAACCAGGAGGAGGCCCAGGTCGTCCGAGACATGTTCCGCTGGCTGCTGGAGGAGGGGGAAGGGCCCAACGGGATCGCCCGCCGGCTCAACCAGGTTGGCATCCCCTCCAAGAAGGGCGGCCAGTGGCACCGGAACGTGGTCCGGCAGATCCTGCTCAACCCGGTCTACACCGGCCGGTTCTACGCCAACCGCTACGACACCACCGGCATGGGGCTGAATCGCCACCGGGGGAAGGAGGACCGGGTCGCCGCCAGCCTGCGCCCCCAGGAGGAGTGGATCGCTATCGAGGTCCCGGCGATCGTCGAGGAGCCGCTCTTCAACCAGGCTCAGAAGCTCCTGGAGCGCGCCAGACGGCTTTGGGCCGGCACCCCCAGGGCTGAGTACCTGCTCTCCGGTCTGGTGGTCTGTGGCCACTGTCAGATGTCCATGAGCGGCCACAACGCCAAGGAGTGGGGGAGGAAGCGGCGGGTCTACACCTGCCGGCGGGCCTACCAGGGGGCGCCTGAGGGCGCCTGCAACCGGAAGGTCGACGCCGCCTCCATCGAGCGGGCGGTCTGGGACCGCATTCTGGACTGGCTCAACAACCCCGAGGAGCTGCGCAGCGAGATCGAGCAGAAGACCGACACCGATGCCCTACAGCGGGAGTTGGCCGACATCCGGCAGGGGCTGGGCCAGATCACCAAAGGCCGCGCCAACATGATCAAGATCCTGGAGCAGGGCGCCGTCACCGCTGACGCTATGATGGACTCCCTCAACCGGCTCAAGGAGCGGGAGCATGAACTCCAGTCCCGGCAGACCGAACTCAAGCAGATCCTCGCCCAGGGCAACGTGACCGAGCAGGAGATGGAGGCCTGGCGCCAGACCGCCCGCCAGTGGCTCGACCGCATCGACGACGCCGAGCCGGAGGAGCGGAAGCAGCTGGTCCGAACCCTGGTCACCCGGGTCACCGTCCACGATGGTACCCTGACCGTCTTCGCCCGCTGGCCGGCGCTCTTTCAAAATGCACCCGAATGCAATCGAGAACGAGATCCTGATGCACCTGCGCAGCCTCAAGCGGGTGCGGGGGGAGGTCTCGCTCTACGACCCGATCGGCGTCGATCGGGAGGGTAATGAGATCACCCTCATTGACGTACTCGGCTCCGACCCCGACGTCGTGCCCGACCTGGTCGGCAAGCGGCTCGACGAGTCGAAGCTGCGGGAGAAGCTGAAGAAGCTGGGCGGGAAGGAGCGGCAGGTGCTGGAGCTCCGCTACGGCATCGCGGGGGGGCCCCGCAAGACCCAGCGGGAGATTGCCCGCATGCTGGGCATCTCCCGGAGCTATGTGAGCCGCATCGAGAAGAAGGCGGTGCTGAAACTCTGTCGTGAGCTGTTCGAGGAGGGTTATACCGGGTAAGGTGGCGAGAGGGCGGCGGGTAAACCGCTGCCCTCTCGCTCTGCACGGCCCGGGTCACCGGCACCCCACCAACACCAGCGGCCTGCCTGTCGCAGGGTCCGGCACCACCCGGCTGGCCACCCCGAAGAGCTCCCGCACCAACCCTTCGCTCAGCACCTCCCGGGGAGCGCCGGCCCTCACCACCAGGCCGTCTTTCATGGCGACCAGGTAATCGGCGTAGCGGGCAGCCTGGCCCAGGTCGTGCAGGACCATGATCACCGTTCGCCCCTCGGTCCGGTTGATCTCCCGGATCAGGTCAAGCACCTCCACCTGATGGGCGATGTCCAGGAAGGTGGTGGGCTCATCTAGCAGGAGCACCGGGGTCTCCTGGGCCAGCGCCATCGCCAGCCAGACCCGCTGCCGCTGGCCGCCTGAGAGCGCCTCCACCGGCCGCAGCCGCAGGTCGTTCAGCCCGGTGGCCGACAGGGCCCGGTCGACCGCCTGCTGGTCTTCCCGGCTCCACTGGCGGTACCAGCGCTGGTACGGAACCCGGCCGGCCGCTACCAGGTCTTCCACCAGGGTGCCGGGAGGGGCGCTCGGCGACTGCGACAGCATGCCCAGCCGCTGGGCGAAGGCCCGCTGCGACCCCTCTGCCAGCGGGCGCTCCCCGAGCCAGGCGCTCCCGGCGGTGACGGGCAGGAGGCGGGCCAGGGAGCGCAGGAAGGTGGACTTGCCGCAGGCGTTGGGGCCGATGATGGCGCTCACCTGCCCTTCCGGGAAGGCGACGGAGGCGCCATGCACCACCTGAATGCCATCGTAGCCGGTGCAGACCCCCTCGGCCCGCAGCGCCGGTCGGGCCTCCGCCGCCCGGGACTCGCAGGGGAGCGGGCACCGCCCACGGGGCAGGCAGAAGGGGCCGTCTGCCCCGGGGTGGCAGAAGACCTCGCAGGAGACCCCGAAGACCTGCTCCAGGAGCGCAGGCTGGAGCAGGTCCGCCGGGGCGCCCTCCGCCAGAATGCGTCCTCCCCGCATCGCCACCAGATGGTCGCTGATCCGGGCCGCCTCGTTGATCTCGTGCAGCACCAGCACGATGGTGCGCCCCTCGCGCTTCAGGCGCCGCACCAGGGAGAAGACCTCCTGCTGGTGGGCGATATCCAGGTAGGTGGTGGGTTCATCGAGCAGCAGAATCGGGGTCTCCTGGGCCAGCGCCATGGCGATCCAGGCCCGCTGGCGCTGTCCGCCTGAGAGCTGATCGACCGCACGCCCCCGCAGCTCGGTCATGCCGGCCAGCGCCAGCGCCCGGTCCACCGCCTCCTCATCCTGCCGGCTGGGGGGCTGGAGCAGCGCCTGGTGCGGGTAGCGGCCCCGCCGGACCAGGTCTTCCACGGTGATCGCCTCGGGCGTCACCGACTGCTGGGAGAGGAGGCCCATCCGCTTCGCCACCTGTCGCGTGGGCAGCCGGTGGATCGCCTGGCCGTCCAGCAGCACCGAGCCGCCCCGCGGGGTCAGCAGGCGGGCCAGCGCCCGCAGCAGCGTCGACTTGCCGCAGCCGTTCGGCCCGATGATCGCCGTGACCGCCCCATCGGGGATGCGGAGGCTCAGGTCCTGCACCACAGCCTGTGGGCCGCCGTAGGAAAGGGTTACGGAATCTGCCATCAGCATGCTCATCTGGCTCACCTACATCCGTGCGTTGGTGCGGTACAGGAGGAACAGGAAGTACGGAGCGCCCAGGGCGGCGGTCACCACGCCCACCGGCAGGCTGACGGGCAGGGCGTGCTGGCCCACCAGGTCTGCGCCCAGCACCAGGATTCCGCCCAGCAGTCCCGTGAAGAGCAGGACGCCCCCGGTCATCGGGCCGGCCAGCATGCGGGCCAGGTGGGGGACCATGAAGGCCACGAAGCCCACAGGACCCGCCACCGAGACGGCGACGCCGCTCAGGGCGCAGCCTACCAGCATCAGCGCCAGGCGGGTCCGCTCCAGCGGCATTCCCAGGCTGCGGGCCGCCTCGTCGCCATACTGGAGGACGCCCAGCGCCCACATCAGCCCGATGGCGAGCGGCGCCAGCAGCGCCAGCGCCAGGGCCAGGAGGCGCACATCGCTCCAGTCGCTGCCGTAGACGGTGCCCGCCGTCCAGAGCACCGCCGCTGTCACCTGGTTGACGGGGTAGCGGATGATCAGCCAGGTGGTGCCGGCGGTCAGCAGGGCGTTGATGCCGATTCCGACCAGGATCAGCCGGGCCCCCGAGATCCGCCCCCGCCAGGTGAGCAGGTAGATCAGCGCCGCCGCCCCCAGCGCCCCGAGAAAGGCGGCCAGCGGGAGGAGCCCGTGGGGCTGGCGGGTGACGATCCAGAAGACCGCCACCAGGGTCGCCCCGGCGTTGATGCCCATGATATCGGGCGAGACCAGGGGGTTGCGGACCAACCCCTGAAAGAGGGCGCCGGACATGGCCAACAGCGGACCCACCATGACGGCGACCAGCACCCGCGGCAGCCGCAGGTTCATGATGATGAAGTCGGCATCCTTGCTGCCTGCGCCCCGCAGCGCCTGGAGAATCTCCGCCAGCGGGAGGCGGAAGGAGCCCAGGGTCAGGCCCCAGGCCGCCAGAGCAAACAGGGCGAGCCCGGCCAGGGCGGACACGAACAGCACCCGCAGGTTGATCCGGAAGGCCACCGGCCCGAGCTGAATCAGATGAAGGCCACGGCGCCCGGAGGTCTCTGTCAGCATCATAGGTCAGCCACCTTTCGCTGGCGGGCCAGGGCGATCAGAAAGGGGGCGCCCACCAGGGCGGTCACAATGCCCACCTGCAGTTCGCCGGGCCGTGCCATCACCCGGCCGGCGATGTCGGCGCTCAGCAGCAGCAGCGGCCCGACCACCAGCGAGAAGGGCAGCACCCAGCGGTAGTCGCCCCCGACCACCGCCCGCACCATGTGGGGCACCGCCAGCCCCACGAAGCCGATGGGCCCGGCGGCGGCCACCGAGGCGCCGGCCATCAGGACCACCAGCACGGCGATCAGGGCCCGTATCCGCCCGGTTCGCATCCCGACGGAGCGCGCCGTCTCCTCCCCGAGGCTGATGATGTTCAGCTGCTGCCCCATCAGGAGCATGGTGGTGACCCCAACCGCCAGGAAGGGGAGCACCGTGAAGAAGACCGACAGGTCACGCCCCGCCAGCGAGCCGGCCAGCCAGAAGCGGACGACATCGAGCGTCTGTTTGTCGATCAGCAGCAGCGCCGTCAGCCAGGAGCCCAGCAGGGCGGAGACGACCACCCCCGCCAGCGCCAGCTTTACGGGGGAGGCGCCGCCGGCGCCGATCGACCCGATGAGGTAGACCAGCACCGAGGCGCCCAGGGCGCCCAGGAAGCCGAACCAGATGTACTGCATGGGGTCGGTCAGCTGGCCGAAGTAGATCGCCGTCACGATGGCGAAGGCCGCCCCGCTGTTCACCCCCAGGAGCGAGGGCTCCGCCAGCGGATTGCGGGTGGCCGCCTGCATGGCCGCCCCGGCCACGGCCAGGGCCGCGCCCACGCCCAGGCCGATCACCGTCCGGGGCAGGCGCAGGGTCCGGACCACGGTCTGCTCATAGTCATCCGGCGTGTACTGAAACAGCGCATCCAGCGCATCGGCGGTGGTGATCGGCAGCGATCCCACCCGCAGGCTCAGCAGGGTGACGACGAGGAGAGCCCCGGCTGCCAGTAACAGCAGCGCGGGGCGCCCCAGGGATCTACTGGACCACATCGGCCTTGGCGCTCCGGATGGTCGCCGTCAGCTCCTCCAGGATGGAGGCGAAGCCCTTGTAGCTGTACGAGGCGGTGGCGTGCCAGCGGCCGACCTGCCCGGCCTTGACAGCGGGGTGCAGGTTCCAGGTCGGGATCTTCGCCGCCAGCTCCGCCGGCTGGGTCACGTGGGCCCTTACGTCGTAGACGATCAGGTCGGCCGGGTACTTCTGCGCCTGCTCCCAGCTGAGCGCCTCCACGAAGCCGTTCTCGGCGCCGGCCGGCACCACGATATCCATGCCCAGCTCCTGGAAGTAGAGCAGATCGGCGTAGGAGCTGGGGAGGCAGACCCAGAACGTCTCCAGGGAGCCGGCGCCGAAGAGCACCTTCAGGCCGGGCTTGGCCACGATCGCCGCCTTCAGATCGGCGCTGGCCTGCTCGAACCGCTTCCGGTCAGCCACCACCGCCGGGGCGTTCAGGTCGGCCCCCAACGCCTCGGCGAGTTCACCAAAGCGCTTGATCGGGCCGGTGATCGGCTGCTTGGCGATGTTGATGCCCACGATCGGGGCGATGGCCTCTACCTTGGGCGCCACCTCGGGGAGGATATACCACAGATCGGGGGGCGCCCACATGGTGGTGACGATCAGGTCGGGGCGCAGGGCGGCCAGCTTCTCCAGGTCGATCTTGCCCCACTCCTCGCCCACCGAGGTCACCTTGGAGAGATCGACCCGCCCGATCTCGGGATCGTTGCTGCCGTCTGCCCGCTTCTGCGGGCCGAAGACGCCGACCACCTCGTAGCCCAGGTCCCACAGGGCCGCAGCGGAGTTGGACTGGGCCACCACCCGGACCGGGCGCTTCTCCAGCGTGATCTTCTTGCCCCGGTCGTCGGTGAACTCCCAGGGTCCGGCCGGCGGTGCGGGCTTGGCCGCCTCAGCGGGGGCCGGGCTGGCCTTGGGAGCGGTCTCGGTGGCCGGGGCGGGCTTGGATCCGCAGGCAGCGAGGGAGAGGGCGGCGACCAGCAGCAGCGCGATCCAGCCGAGGCGCGGAAAACGACGGGTCCTGATCATGAGAAGGGGCCTCCTTATGATGATGTAGTAGAGCAGATGAGGTCAGCGGTTCCGGCTCCGGAGCTCGGCGCGGGTCCGTTCGATGCGGTTCGCGTCGGTTTCGAGGTAGCAGGAGGTGCAGTAGGGGTGGGCTGTCTGCTTGACCCGGTCCAGGGTGTAGTAGAGGCAGCAGTGCGCCCGTACCATCAGTTCTGCCGGCCTGCCGTCCGCATCGAAGCGGAGCAGGCGGGGACGGCGGCGGACCGGGAACGACCGCCCTGCGACGGCGCTGCTCCACAGCTCCCAGGCGGCCTCGGTGCCGGTGGACACCCGGCCCCCGGCCAGGGCGCCGTAGGCCAGCGAGTCGATCAGCATCCCCCAGGCGTTGGACTGCGATACCAGCTTCCGGGCAAGGAAGGTGGCAAGCACCGGCTCGACGGTGCGGGCGACCTCGGCGAAGAGGGCGTCTGCCAGGGCCTCTGCGGTGGGGACCGTCTCGATTCCCGGGTGGCCGGCAGCGGGGTCGGTGGGCAGCACGATGGCCCGGGGCTCCAGCAGGCGGATCCCTTTCAGATAGCCCTGGTCGAGCAGGGCCAGGTTCCGGTGCAGGATCGGGACCCGCCGCTCCGTCACGAAGAGGAAGCCAGCCATGGCGAGGGGCAGGTAGTGGGCTGCGCGGAAGAGGTTATTCGCCGCCACCCGGTCCGTGGTATCCAGCTCCCGGGCGAGCCGCTGCCGGATGCGATCAACGACCGCCGGGTCGGCCAGCTCCTCGTACCGAAACCAGGGGCCGTCGGGAGAGGTCTCGCCACAGCCGATGTCGGCGTAGGCATGAGAGGCGGCGAATCGGTGGATGGAGGCATAGAGTGAGGAGGCAGTGACCGGTTCGTCCATCCCATCCCTCCTGGTGGGTTATGGGGCGGGAAAGCAAGTTGATGAGAATGATTCTCAAACTCATTGGCATTTTAGGGCATCGAGGGAGGTGCTGTCAATGAACCATTGGTACCAATCGGTACTGTGGGTTCGGGCAGCGATCCTATCCTATGGGGGGCCTGGTGCGGCAATGACCGAAGGGCGCGGATAAGGCCGGCGGGACCAACCCCGCCGGCCTTGCTGTTCTGCCCGGTTACTCCTCCCGGCCCCCGCCGAAGTCCACCCAGGTGCCCCGATCTTTCGCCAGCGCCTGCTGGTAGACGTATTCGGCCGCTGCCAGGTCCTCCACGGCGAGGCCCAGCGACTTGAAGAGCGTGACCTCCTCGGCGGAGCGGCGGCCGGGGGCCTTCCCCAGCAGGACCTCCCCCAGCTCGGCCCGGATATGCTCATCGGTCACCGCCCCCTCCCGCTTCGGGAAGAGGAAGTCGCCCGCCTCGTTGACCGTCGACTCCCGGCGGTCCACAAAGAGACTGGAGCGCACCACGGCGGCGGTGTCCAGCTCCCGGGCGGTGGCCACGCTGGAGCCGGCGGCGTTGATGTGCGCCCCCGGCGCAATCCACTCGCCCCGGAGCACGGGCTCCTTCGCCGAGGTGGTGGTGCAGATCAAGTCTGCCCCCCGCACCGCCGCCTCCGCCGACTCCATGGGCTCGACCCTGATGCCGTGGCGGGCAGACGCCCGCTCAGCGAAGGCCCGGGCCTTGGCCGGGGTCCGGCTCCAGACCCGCACCCGCCGGATGGGTCGGGCGTGGAGCATCGCCTCCAGGTGAACCGCCGCCTGCACCCCCGAGCCGATGATCGCCAGGTCGCCGGCATCCGCCCGGGCCAGCGCCCTCGTCGCCACCCCGCTGACAGCGCCGGTGCGGATCGCTGTGACCGCTGTGGCATCCATGATCGCCAGCAGGCGGCCATACTCCTGCTCGTAGAGCAGAATGGCGCCCTGGTGCGAATCGTACGGGGTGCCGTGGTTGCCGGGGAAGACGCTGACCACCTTGATCCCGAAGCGGTGGATGTTGCCCAGGTAGCTCGGCATCATCCCCAGCAGGCCCTGGCGGCCGGGCAGCCACATGAGGCTGCGCAGGGGCTGAATCGCCTCGTCTCGGGCCAGCGCCCGGAAGGCCTCGTCCATCACCGCCATGCACCCGTCCATCGGCAGCAGCTCTCTGATCTCTTTCTCGCCTACGATCAGCAGTTTCACGGGTAAGCGCTCCCCTTCTCAGATGGTTTCGAACTCCCCTAAGTAGCGCCCATTTCCTTCGTGTACGAAAGGAGATGTTCTTATACTAACGAATCACGTTCGTATGGGGAACCCCCAAAGGAGGCGTTGAAACTGGCAGTCACCCTGGCAGATATCTGGCAAGCACGGCAGACCATTCGGGGTGCGGTGGTCCGGACGCCGCTCCTGCAGGTGCCTGAGATCGACCGCATCGTCGGCGCATCGGTGCGGATCAAGGCGGAAGCGCTCCAGCGGACCGGCTCGTTCAAGGTTCGGGGAGCCTTCAACAAGGTGGCCTCGCTCACCCCGGAAGAAAAGCGCCGGGGCATTATTACGGCGTCGGCGGGCAACGCGGCCCTGGGCGCCGCCTACGCAGCGGTACAGAACGGGACGGAGTGTGTGGTGGTCATGCCGGCCACGGCGGTGCGCTTCAAGGTGGATGCGGTCCGCGCTTACGGGGCGACCGTCATTTTGGAGGAGGGCGACTCCAACGCCCTCTTTGCCCGGGTGGAGCAGCTGCGGCAGGAGAAGGGGTATACCTTCGTCCATCCCTTCGATGACCCCAAGGTGGTGGCCGGGCAGGGCACCGTGGGCTGGGAGATTGCGGAGGATGCGCCGGACCTGGATTACCTGCTGGTGCCCGCCAGCGGGGGCGGGCTGCTCGGCGGGGTGCTCACCGCGATCAAGGGGCTGACGCCATCGGTTAAGGTCATTGGGGTCCAGCCCGAGTCCTGCCCGGGGCTGATCCTCTCGCTAGAGGCAGGCAGCGTGCAGCAGGCGCCGGTGCCCCAGACCATCGCCGACGGCCTCACCGCCCGCAAGCCGGGCCACCTGAACTTCGCCATCGTCCGGGAGCTGGTCGACGAGATGACCACCGTCTCCGATGCGGAGATCCGCCGGGCGATGGGCGTGCTCTACCGGAACGCCAAGCTGCTGGTGGAGGGGGCCGGCGCCGCCGCCATGGCCTACGCCATGCGGGATCAGCGCTTCCGGGGGAAGCGGATCGGCGTGATCGCATCCGGTGGCAACGTCAGCCCGGCCCTGGCGGCGGAGATTCTGCAGGGGGGCGAGTAGATGTCCCGTGTGCTGGAGGTTCTCAAGGACCTGGTCAGCCTGGAGAGCGTCAATGTGAACCTTCCCGGCGCCGTGCAGGGCGAGCGGGAGGTGATCCGCTATGTCGATGATTTCTGCCGGCGGCTGGGCCTGGAGCCGGTCGACGGCGGCAGCCTGCCCGATGGCCGGCGCAACGCCGTCTGGCGGCTGAACGTCCCCGGCGCCACCCAGACGCTGATGTTCGAAGCCCACATGGATACCGTCACCCTGGCCAACATGCCCGATGGCGCCAAACCCCGTGTGGCAGATGGGCGCCTCTACGGGCGGGGCGCCTGCGATACCAAGGGATCGCTGGCGGGGATGCTCTGCGCCGTGGAGGAGCTGGTCCGGGCGCCGCAGGGGCTGAGCGCCAATATTCTCATCGGCGGGATGCTCGAGGAAGAGACCGGCCTGGTGGGCGCCGGCCTCGCCATGGAGGCCGGGCTGCGGCCCGACGGGATCGTGGTGGGGGAGCCCACCATGCTGGCGCCGGTGATCGCCCACAAGGGCGTCGCCCGGTTCTGGATCAAGACCCGGGGCCGGTCGGCCCACACCTCCCAGCCCCAGCACGGGGAGAGCGCCATCTTGCAGATGCTCGCGGTGGTTCGCCATCTGGAGGAGCAGGTGGCGCCTGCCTTTGCACGCCGCCACCACCCGCTGGTGGGCAGTCCCGTGCAGACCGTGGCCATGATCGAGGGGGGCTTTCAGTTCAACTTCGTGCCCGAGGCCTGCCGAATCGCCATCGACCGGCGGACGCTGCCCACCGAGGACCCGGCGGCGGTGCTGGAGGAGTACCGGCAGGCGCTGGCGGATCTCTCCGCCGCCCAGCCGGGGATTCAGGCTGAGATCGATCAGGTGGTGTCGCTGGTCTGGGGGCTCGACAGCCCCCCCGAGGCCCCGGTGGTGCAAGCGGCGCTCGCTGCCGTGCAGGGCGTGATGGGTCGCCCCGCCACACCGGTGGGCGCTCCCTATGGGACCAACGGCTCCAAGTACTGGGGGATCGCCCGGATTCCCTGCGTGGTGCTGGGCCCCGGCGATATCGCCCAGGCCCATACCGAGAACGAGTGGATCGCTCTGGAGCAGTTAGAAGCATCGGTGCCGGTCTACACAGCGCTGGCCCGTCAATTCGGAAAGAAGGGGTAACAGATGCCGAAGGAGATCGCCGAGAAGTGGATTTCGGAGCGGGCACCGGAACTGCGTCACCTGTGCGATCAGGTCTGGGCGTTCAGCGAGCCGAGCCTGCAGGAGCACAAGTCAGCCGCCCTGCTGGCCGGCTACCTGGAACAGCAGGGCTTTGCGGTGGAGCGGGGCGTGGCGGGAATGCCCACGGCCTTTGTGGCCACCTATGGCGAGGGCGGCCCCGTGGTCGGGCTGCTGGGCGAGTACGATGCGCTTCCCGGCCTGTCGCAGGCCAAGGTTCCGACCCGCTCTCCCCTGGCCGAGGGCGCCCCCGGCCATGGCTGTGGCCATAACCTGCTGGGCACCGGCGCCCTGGCCGCCGCCGTCGCCGTGAAGGAGGCGATTGCCGCCGGCCAGGTCAAGGGGCAGGTGCGCTTCTACGGCTGCCCGGCCGAGGAGACGCTGGTGGGCAAGGTCTTCATGGCCCGGGCCGGCCTCTTCAACGACCTCGATGCCGCCATTACCTGGCACCCCATGTCGGTCAACAGCGTCTGGGAGTCCAACACCCTGGCGATGAACTCGGCCAAGTTCACCTTCCACGGCCGGACCGCCCACGCCGCTGCCGACCCGCACCTGGGCCGCAGCGCCCTCGACGCCGTGGAGCTGATGAACATTGGCGTCAACTTCATGCGGGAGCACATGGACCCTGACGCCCGCATCCACTACGTGATCACCAACGGGGGCGGCGAGCCCAACGTGGTCCCGGCCAGCGCCACGGTCTGGTACTATGTGCGTGCGCCCCGCCGGGCCGATGTGGACGGACTCTATCAGCGGGTGGTCGACTGCGCCAGGGGCGCCGCGCTGATGACCGGCACCACCTTCACCACCCAGTTCCTGACCGGCTGCTACGACTTCCTGCCCAACCTGGCCCTGGGCGAGGCGGCGGCTGCCAACCTGAAGCGGGTGGGCGCCCCGCAGTTCTCCGAAGCCGATGAGGCCTTCGCCCGGGAGCTAAACGAGTCGTTCCCCGCCGGCCAGAAGGCCGCCCAGGTGCGGGGGCTGGGGATTCCGGGGCTGCGCGAGACCGACCTCTTCCACACCGAGGTGGCCCCGAACTGGGGGCGGGGCAAGGTGGGCCACGGCTCCACTGAGGTGGGCGACGTGAGCTACATTACCCCGACGATTCAGGTCGTCACCGCCTGCTATCCGCTGGGGGTGGCGGGCCACTCCTGGCAGCTGACCGCCTCGGTGGGGCTGGATATCGGCTTCAAGGGGATGCTCTCCGCCGCCGGCGCCATGGCGCTCACGGCGATCGACGTGCTGGCCGATTCGGACCTGCGGGAGCGGAGCCGCCAGGAGTTTGAGGCGGCCACCGCCGGGGCGCCCTACCGCACGCCGCTGCCCGAGGGAGCGGAGCCGCCGTTTGACCAGTTGAAGCACTAAGCACGCTCGCATAGCCAAGCGGCGACCCCTGGCGGAGGGGGTCGCCGCTTTGGGGTAATTGCAGTTCCCGCTCACTGTTCGCCCCCAGTTGTGGGGAGATTGGGTTCCACAATCTTTTCCCAAATGCCGCTCTGAACTGAGCCCCAACTTGTGGACACACTAAAAACCCCCGAATCCTATCCAACCAAAAGGTGGTTCCTGTACTCAACAGGAGCCATCTTTTTTCTTTCCCATTGGTAGCGGTGATGGTTGTAGTAG
>JBMONB010000043.1:0-16664 GCA_049325315.1 Bacillota bacterium
TGAGCCTGAGCCTGAGCCTGAGCCTGAGCCTGAGCCCGAGCCTGAGCCGCCACCTCAGCCCGGACCTCAGCCCCCGACCGAAACCGGGCCCCTGAAGGGCAGCGTACTCGTTCGGGTCTTTGATAACAGCGAGCGAAACAATGGCAACCTGGCGCCTATCGCCAACGCAGTTGTAAGGCTATCCAATGGCCTCATCGGCACGACCAACGCCTCTGGTGAGGTGATCTTCGCCAACCTCGACCTCGGTCTGTACCGGGCCACGGGCACCTCGCCCGACCCGACTACGGGTCTTAACCCGAAAAGCAGCAGCGGCTTCACCACCATTGATCAAGCGGAGCCCAACGGGGTCATTAACCTCCTGCTCAACTGGACCTCTGCTCTAACCGCCCCCAATCCGCCCCCTCAGACTCCACCCCCCCAGACTCCGCCCCCTCAGACTCCGGCTCCCCAGCCCGATCCTCTGGGCAAGATCACGGTCCGGGTCTTTGACGGCAGCCCGATGAATAACGGCAAAGTCGTGCCTATCAGCGGCGCCAGGGTCACCCTGGGCAACCGTACCGGCACGACCGATGCTTCCGGCCAGATCGTCTTCGGAAAGCTCCCCTTTGCCCTCTACACCGCCACCGCCGAGGCGACCGCTTACGAGCAGACAAAGAGTGGCACGGGTACGGGTGGGATAACCCGAAAGTCCCCCGAGGAGACCATCAACATCGTTCTGATCTGGGATCCGGCTTCAGCGGCCCCCGGCAGCCTTGCCAGCTCTGCTGCCGCTGCCTGGGACGTCGGTTCCGCCAGGGGCCGAATCTGCGCTCCGTGGGCGCCCGGCGCCGAAATCGTCGCTACAAACGAAAATGGCAAGTCCGCCAAAGTCTTCGTTGCCGCCACCGGCAAGATTGGTGTCTGGATCGATTACATCCTGGAGGATCTGACCGCCGGCAAGTGGAAACTTACCTTGCATTCGCCTGGCTCTCCCCCGGTGACGCAGACGGTGACCGTTCAGGCAGGCAAAACAATCGCCGTACACGACTTCACCCTGGCCTGCACCGGCCAGAACTCCGCCCAATTCCCGATCGGGCCCTTCTACCTGGCCGGCTCCCTGATGGTGGCGGCGGGCCTATTCCTCCGGCGGTTCGGAAAGGTCGTTGTCTAGATGAGAGACGAGGAGACCCGGTTGAGCAGACGCTCCCGACTGAGGAGACCCTCCCGGTTGAGCAGACGCTCCCGGATGAGCAGACGCTCCTCCCGCCAGCTATCCATGGCAAACCTACTTCTTGTGGTAGGGGCGTTCGTTATGCTAACGCCCTTGGCCTTCAACGCTTACCAGGAGATCCGTTGGCGGCTGGAGGTGAAGTACTTCACCGAGGCGCCGTCTCCCGTTCTCCTGACCCCGGTCGGCGAGGCGGCCACCGGGGCGCCCATGCCCCCCGAGGCGTCTGAGCCCCCTCCGGCGATGACCCCCGAGACACCGCTGTCGACTGAGCCTCCACCCAAGACAGGGCCTCTCCCGGTCCTAACCTTTGATCGGAGCCAGGGTATCCCCACCTATCAGCTGGAGATCCCCCGGATCGGGGTGAAGTATCTGGTGGGCGAGGGCATTGAGAACGAGGTACTGGCCAAGGGACCGGGACGCTACCCCCAGACCTCCCTGCCCGGCGAAATGGGCAACGCCGCCCTCGCCGGACACCGGACGGTTCGGGGCCGCCCCGCCTTCTTCTTCGCCATTAACGAGTTGCAGCCCGGGGATCCGATTCATATCGGCTACCGGGATAAACAGCTCACCTTTGAAGTGGAGAAGGTCTTCCTGACCACCCCGTTTGACCTCTCGGTGCTGCATCCCACTCCGTATCAGGCGCTGACACTGACCACCTGCGACCCGCCGGGCAGCGATGAGAAGCGGCTGATCGTCCGGGCCAGGCTGGTGAAGGTGACCGACAACCCATCCTGATCCATGAGAAAATGCAAGAGGGGCAGCGGTTGCTGCCCCTCTTGCCTCTTAATGTATATCGTTCTAAATCAGTTTATGCTAGATCTAAAGTTCGTACCACCGAGCGGTGGAAAGCTGGGTCAGCGTCTGGTTGGTCACGATGCTCAGCAGGCCCCGACCGCCGAAACTGGCGGAGAAACCGTCATTAGTCAGGTCCTGTGCGATATGGTTCTGAGCGTCGAAGGCGAGAACATCTTCCTGCACCTCGGCAAAGGTGGGGTCCACTGCGACCCAGCCCTTCTCGGCGTCGTAGTACTCGGCCCACACGTGGCGGTTCTGGGCGTTCAGAGCGCCCTCCAGACCGGTGTTCCGGGCCCAGCCGTACACAAGGCGGGCCGGAATCCCGGCGGCACGGGCCATGGCGACGAAGAGACCCGCATACTCGGTGCAGACACCGACCCTCGACTCGAAACCGGCCAGGGCGCCCCGGTTGCGGCTCGCAGCGTTCAGATCGTAGTCCAGGCGGTCGACCACGAACCTGATCAGCGCCTCCGCCTGCTCGGTGGTAGTCTCCTTATCAGCGGTCACCCGCAGGGCCGCGGCCCGGATCGCTGCGTTATCGGACTCAACACCGGCCTCGGGGGCCAGGTACCGGGGGTCCACCTTCTCCTCCATCACCTGTTCGGCGGTGCCCAGCAGCTCCACGGTGTAGATCTGCTCGAAGGTGAGGGTGGCGAATCCGGGCACCTCTGCCACCTGATAGATGGCTTCCCGCCCAGCGGGGGTTTCCCGGGTGGAGGTAGGCTCGTTGATATACGTGACATCCAGCACCCGCTGGGTGCCGACCTTATCGGTGACGGTGGGGGGAAGAACGATCACCAGATTCTTGGCCGCATCGGGCAGAACGTTCCGCACCGTAATGCTTGTCCGTACCTCGACGATCCGGCTGGCGACCACCGGCTGTGTGGCTGGTGCGGGCTGTGCCGGCGGGGCCTCCGATGCCTGCGGGCTCGTCGTGCTCTGCACGGCCGCCGTGGTCGTCTCCAACTGCGCCACCGCAGTAGCGTAGCTGGGCATCGCTGTCAGGGCGATGGCGAAGGTGACGACACCGGCCAGGAAGCGTAAGACCCTCCTCATTGAGGACTCCCTCCTCTGCTCGAGATCCCATCCCCTGGTAAAAGGAGAACCGGTCTCGCAGGCAGAGCCTGGAGTCCACGGTCTTCGGCAGCCCGGCGATCTTAGGCCTTGTGGCCCTTAGACCCGTAGCTTTGCGTCCCCGCCTTTCGACGGGTTTGCCCTTTCGGTCCGGGTGGGTAATGAAAATTCGATTAATCAAAAAGGCCTATCTCTGCCGTAAGGAGAGATAGGCCTTAAAAAGGCAAATCAGCATCCTTCGGCAACCCGGCGATCATAGGCCTTGCGGCCCTTAGACCCGTAGCTTTGCGTCCCCGCCTTTCGACGGGTTTGCCTTTATCGAGATACCCTGATTCCAGTTATTACTCTACCAATTCCAGGTGAGCTTGTCAACACCCAGTTCGCGCACCTTGCGGCAATTGGCAGAATGATCGGTCGCGCGTGGCGCGTCATCATCCAGAAGAACAGACTACGGGTGATATACTTCTTAAACTCGCCCATGGAGCCCGAGGCATCGCGCATGGCGAGAACCACCGCTGAGCTGCTGGGCCGGACCTCCCGCTCCCAGACCTTGAACCGCAGATCGTCGTTGGTGATATTGCCGAAGCCGGGAATGCCCAGGCGGGCGTTCCGCTTCAGGTTCTCCATGATCGTGCGCTTCCGGTCCAGGTTGGCCATTGGCCCCTTCTTCCGCACCTCTGTGAACTTCACTTCCTCGGTGGGAATCTCCTGCGTCGACTTGGGCTTCAGATCGGGCAGGCCCAGGTCTTCAAAGATCAGCTCCGCCAGTTCGTCAACGGTCACCTCGGCCTCGTAGTAGTCGATACCGGGCTCATTGCCGGGCTGGGCGCCCCCGCCACCGCTGCCGTCGCCCTTGCCGCGGGCGATCACATCGCCCACCTCGGAGTCGCCGTCACCCTGACCCACCCGCTTGCCCTGATTGGGATCGAACCGGAACCGGTACTCCTCAATGGTTCGGATGGGTACCTTAACCAGACGTTTGCCGTCGGAGGTGATAATCGACTCCTCGGTCTTTCCGTCTCCCCGCGCGAGCCTGTTCATGGTACGATAAGGTTGTCGCCCTGACCGGGGCGACAATTGCTGAGTCTGGGGGGCTCTTATGCTTCAGAAGCTGCAGCAGGTGGCCCGGGAAGGCACCATCGCCGTTACCCACGCCTACCTGGGACATATCAAACGCGACGAGGAGCGAAAGGTTCTGGCCCACTCCGACGCCCTCGTTTGGGACGAGGTGGACCCGAGCCTGAAGGGGATTCTGACCCAGCACCTCTACCAGGCGGTGGAGGGAACGCTGGGCGAGGTGAACTTCCCCTGCATGTACACCGGCGAGGTGCTCGCCGTCGATAAGGTCTCATCCGACGACTTCGACCGGCTGAAGAACCGGCCGGCGGTTGAGGTGCTGGAATCGATTCGGGAGATGAGCGAGGTCCGGTCCGAGGTGCTGCTCGAACTGGGTAACGTGTTGGCCTACAAGGTCATGGCGGCCGGGGCGATCAAGAACCACCTGGTCTCGGTGATCCGGTTTCAGATCGTGCCCTCGCTCGGGGCGCCGCCGGTGCTCTTCAGCTTCGCTACGGTGCTGGACCTCGACGACCGGGAGGAATCGCTCTTCGACGAGCAGACCGGCAGGTTCGTCACCCAGGTGCTGCACAACGTGATCAAGCGGACCAACGTCACCCGGGCGGTCTTCTTTCCCTGCCTCGACGATGACGGCCGCGAGATGGCCGACATGCTGGTCTACGCCGGCAGCGGCGCTGCCGCCTGGTTCAAGGCGCTGGAGGCGACCCGCCGGCTCTCGCCCCGCAAGGAGGGGCAGGCGCTGCTGCGGATGATCACCGAGCAGAACGTGACCGGCGAGGTGCCGCACGACCTCTTCCGCCGGATGGGCGAGGAGTTGCTCGATCAGGCGGAGGACGGCCTCCACGCCGACAGCGTGGTGAAGAGCCTGGAGAAGGCGGTGGGCCATGGGGTCGACCGGTTGGGCTTCCAGTCCCGCTGGGAGTCGACCTTCGGCGACCTCTCCTACCGGCCGGCCTACGATGCGCTCTTCGGCGGCGACTCGGTGGAGAAGCCGACCAAGATGAAGATGGCGGCTGGCGGGATTGAGGTCTCCCTCACCCCCGGTCATCTGGAGAACTTCCGGCAGGTGACGGTGGGGGATCAGACCTTTATTCTCTTCGCCGTGCCGGAGCGGGCCCGGGTCGTGGTGGGCAAGGACCTGGACCTGAAGATCAAGCCGGTGGAGCTGGGGGACGTGGAGCGCTGGCTGAAGGGCGAACTGGAGGAGTAGGCGAACGCCGGGGGAGAGCGACACCCACTGCAGGAGGTCAAGGCAGGCTATGCACCAGGAATGGACCCAGGCTGTCGCAGACGCCGTCGCACTCGGACAGGCCGTCACCGCAGAGGGGCGGGTGGCCACCTACATTCCCGAACTGGCCCATGTCAACCCCACCTATGCCGGACTCGCCGCCGTTACGCCGGAGGGCCGGCTGCTGACAGCGGGCGACGCCGACCAACCATTTACGCTCCAGAGCGTCAGCAAGGTACTGACGCTGATGCTGGCGCTGATCGAGGCGGGGCCGGAAGCGGTCTTCGAGCGGGTGGGTCGGGAGCCTACCGGTGACGCCTTCAACTCGATCGTCCGGCTGGAGACGCTGCCGGACCACAAGCCGCTCAACCCCTTCATTAATGCCGGGGCGATCGCCATCGCCGACCTGATTCCGGGCAAGGACCTTGACGACCGCACCGAGCGGCTGCTCCGGTTCGTCCGGAAGCTGGCCGGCAACGAGGCGATCGGCGTGAACCGGAAGGTCGCCCATTCCGAGTGGGCGACGGGGCACCGGAACCGGGCGCTGGCCTACTTTATGAAGGATGCGGGGATCATCCGCCGCGGGGTGGAGGAGACGCTGCGTCTCTACTTCAACCAGTGCGCCATCGAGCTGACCTCGGCTGACCTGGCCCGCATTGCGGCCCATCTTGCCTACCCCGACGGCACCGTGCCCCGCGACGTGCTGCGCACGGCGCTGGCTTTCATGACCACCTGCGGCCTGTACGATGGGTCTGGCGAGTTCGCCATTCGGGTGGGTATGGCGGGCAAGAGCGGGGTCGGCGGCGGCATCATGGCGGTGACGCCCGGGCGGGGGGCGGTGGCCACCTTCGGCCCGGCCCTCGACCACCGGGGCAACAGCGTCGCCGGTCTGAAGATGCTGGAGCACCTCTCCTCTACACTCGGTCTCTCGGTCTTTGACTCGTACGCCCTCGGACCTCGATGAACAAAAGCGCCCTTCCCGCGGTCGGGAGGGGCGCTCTGCTTTACTCTTCGGGCTTCCAGTCCCGGGGCGGCGGGGGCGGGCCCACAATGGGGCGGTAGTGCCGGATCCGGCGCCAGAGGAAGAACCACTTGAGGCTGATAAAGAGCAGAATCGCCGCTGCGAAGATGAGGAAGGCGGCGCCAACCCCCTCGCCGATGGAGGGCTTCTCGGGCTCGGGCTCGGGCTCGGGCTTCTCGGGCTCGGGCTTGTTCGGGGCGGGTTCAGCGGGCGGTGGGGTCTCTGTAGTGGGCGGCGGCGTGGACGCCTTGGCCCTGGGCAGCGCCACCTTCAGCAGGTCGGCCTCCAGCTCCGGCAGCGGGGCGTGCCACTGGCGCAGCACCTCCCCCACCCAGTTCCGGGCACTCTGGTCGGTGGCAAAGGAGTCGGGCATCAGTTCGGTCATCCACCCCAGAACGGCGGCCCGCAGGGAGTGATCGGTGGAGTCCTGGTAGGTCCAGACCAGGTGCCGGGCCCGGTCGTCGGACCTGGCGATGCGGCTCCCGGTCTGTTGCTCCTCCTGCCGGACGAGCTCGATGTAGAGGCGAAGCCGTTCGGAACTCTGCAGATGCCGGAAGAACCCCCGCTCGGGGGTGTGGCGCTCATCCCAGAGCGAGGCCTGCACCAATTCGAGCCGCTTCTGGCGCAGCTCCGTATCCTGCGGGTTCGCCTTGAGCAGCTGGTCATAGCCAGCCAGCAGGCGGGGCAGAAGGGGTTCGGCCGCATCACCGGCGTGGAGGCCGCCGCGCACCTTCATCCACCCGCCGCCCCGGTCCCGCAGGCTCAGCATGTGCGCCACCACGGTGGATGCGGCCAGGAGCGACTCCCGGGTGAGCTCCTTGGTCAACAGCGCTTCCGCTTCGGCGGGCAGGTCGAGCCAGAAGATATCGTTCACCTGCAGGTGAATGTCAAAGTCGGGCTCCAACTCCCGCCACTCCCAGCGGACGGTCTCCCCGTCGTGCCGGAAGCCGGGGGTGGTCTCAGCCAGAATGTCGCCCGCCCGGAGCGGCCGGTCGAAGGTGATCGCAGCCGTGGCGTGGCCGATGGTGCCATCCCAGAACGCCCCGGTCTTCAGTATGTAGAAGAGTCGCAGCTCGGGCAGCTTGCCCCGGCTGAAGCGGATGCGGTAGCTCACCGCGACGTTTTGCGGCTGGCCCTGTTTGAAGGCCATCTGCCAGACCGCCCAGCCGGTGGTCTCGCCCCCGTAGGTCACCTCGCGCTCGGTGTGGGGGAGCGGTTGGCCATCGACCTTCACGCTGAACCCCTCCAGCCGCTCGGAGCCGTTGGACCGGGGTAGGCTCATGCGCAGGGGGAAGCCGACCTCCAGCGACTCGTCGGCGGCGGGCACGAAGTGAAAGGTGACGTGCACATCGGCCTGGAGCTCCTGCCACTGCACCGCGTCCAGCGGCCGCGCACGCCCAACATGAATGGCAATCGCCTCGCTCGCCATGCGCACCCGGGTCTCCGCCAGCGGCTGGAGGGTGGGTCCGGCAGGGTAGAGCGGGGCGCTGTCTGCCAGGGCTGCCTGGGGCAGGAGCAGCAGGGCGAGGATCAGCAGAGCCAGGGTTCGGCGCAAGGCGTTCACTCCCCCGTTGTTCTCGCAGGATAGGTTCGCCCCGGTCCCCCCGCATATCCTTCTGCGAGGAGGGATGGGCGTGGATCTGATCACCGAGTGGTCGGCAGAGGAGCTGAACCTGCCGGCGATCCGCCTGGTCTTGCAGGAGGCAGAAGCGGCAGCGCTGAGCGGGGGGGTGAGGAGCGATGCGGCGCAGGGCGAAGGCGGCCCGCTTCCGCCGTGCGGCGATCTACCTGAGGGTTTCATCGGATGACCAGGCCCGCCACGGCTACTCGCTGGGGGAGCAGGAGGAGCGCTGCCATCAGCTGGCGCTGGAGCTGGGCGCCACGGAGGTCGCCCGCTACGTCGACGGGGGCGAGAGCGGCTCCCGGCTGGAGCGCCCGGGTCTGACCGCCCTGCGGGAGGCGCTTCAGGGCGGGCTGCACGACCTGGTGGTGGTGCTGGACCCCGACCGGCTCGCACGCAACCTCTACTTGCAGCTAGCACTGCACGACGAGTTCCGCCGGCTGGGGGTCGCCCTGGAGTTCGTCAACCTCGACTGGGAAGACACCCCCGACGGGCGGCTCTTCTTACAGATGCGGGGGGCGATCGCCGAGTACGAGCGGGAGAAGATTCGCATGCGCACCTACGCCGGGCGGCGGCGGAAGGCGCACCAGGGCGGCCTGCCCTGCGGCCCGGCCCACGCCTACGGCTACCGCTACGACCGGGAGCGCCAGCGGCTGGAGCCGGACCCGGCGCAGGCGGCCACCGTGCGGGAGATGTTCCGCTGGGCGGCCCGCGGCGACCCGGTCCTCTTCCCCGATGGCCCGCCCAGCCCGGGGCGCATCGCCCGGCTGCTGAACCGCCTGGGCGTCCCGCCCGCCCGGTCCGGAGCCGGCGGATGGCACCCCAACACAGTCCGCCAGATGCTGCGCAACCGGCGCTACATCGGGGAGCTGCTCACCTTCCGCACCCGGGTCGACCGGGGCCGGCGGCGCCCGGCCCCCGAGTCGGAGCAGATTGCCGTGCCGGTCCCCGCCCTGGTGGACCGGCCAACCTTCGACCAGGCTAACGCCAACCTGGCCGCCAGCGGCCGCCGCCACCAGGGTCGCCCCCGCTACCCCTACCTGCTCTCGGGCCTGCTGTACTGCGGCCTCTGCGGCCGCCCCCTGCACGGGAGCCTGCAGCGGCTGCGGCGGAGGACCCGCCCCGTGCCAGCGCCCTACTACGCCTGCAGCGGGCGCCCCGCCTGCCGCCTGCCGCTCCAGCGGGCGGAGCCGCTGGAGGAGCGGGCCTGGGCGGCCGTGGCCGCCCACCTGGGGAGCCTGGAGCTTGAGCCACCAGCCGGGGCGGGGCCGGCCCGGGAGGGCTACCTCCGCCGGCTGCAGGCCGAGCAGGAGGAGCAGCGGCGCAGGCTGGCCACCGCCTTCCGCCTGGGCGGCCTGACCGAGCAGGAGTACCAGGCCGAGCTGGAGGCGCTCCGCCGGGCGGCCAGGGCGACGGCGGCGGGGCTGGGGCGGGTGGCGGAGCCGCAGGCGGGGCCGGGGCCGGCGAGGCTGGAGGGGCTGCCCGTGGGGGCCAGGCAGGCGCTCTGCCGGCTGGTGGTGGAGCGGGCCACCCTGGCGCCGGGCCGGCTCACCCTCCGCCTGCGGACAGCCCCGCGCCGGGAGACGCCCACGCCCTCTCCTCTGCGATGATCTCAGGCAGGTTCTCCTTGATCGCCTCCTTGATCTTCTCGCCATGCCGGGCCTGGTCGACGGGGCCCTTAGAGCGCACTTCCTTTCTACTACAAATTCCCTTATACTCCGATTAGAGGGTTTCTTCTGATGGGGGTATGATTCCTTGCTGCGGAGCAAAGACATTCGGCCGGATGCGGTAGCGATCTACATCCGCTGGTCGACGGAGGAGCAGGGCGAGGGGACCACGCTGGAGATCCAGCGGGAGCGGTGTGCGCTCTTCGTGCGGTCCCAGGGATGGACGGTGCGGGAAGACCTCACCTTTGTGGATGAGGGATACAGCGGGGCCAACCTGGAGCGGCCGGGGCTGCGCCGGTTGAGGCAGGCCGTGGCGGATGGATGGATCGACTGTGTGGTCAGCTACCGACTGGACCGGATCTCCCGCAACCTGGTGGATACGGTCACGCTGGTGCGCCAGGAATGGGCCGGAAAGTGCATCTACAGGTCAGCTACGGAGGGTTTTGACACCTCCCAGGACTCCCCCACCGGGGGGCTGATCTTCAACATCCTGGCGTCTTTCGCTGAGTTCGAGCGGGCGGTGATCCGGGACCGGACCCTGGCCGGCACCCGCCGGCGGATGAAGGAGGGCATGTACATCTCGGGGACGGTACCCTTCGGCTACGAGCGGGCTGGCAAGGGACAGCTGGCTGTGAAGCCCGGGGAGGCTGACACCGTGGCCCGGATCTTCGAGAGGGCGCTTGTGGATGTGAGCGCTACGCCAACCAACATAGCCAAGCGGCTCAACCAGGAGGGGATTCCCGGGCCCGGCGGGGGAAAGTGGTGGGCCTCCACCGTGGCAGCCCTGCTCCGGAACCCGCTCTATGCGGGGATGGTCGTCTACGGGCGGCGCAACCTGCCCCCCTCCTCCCCCGGTGGCATCGGGCGGCATGATGCTGACGGCGAGGCGATTGCCGCCGTTGAGGACGCTGTACCGGCGATCGTGTCCAGGGAGGTCTTCGAGAAGGTCCATGCGCTTCTGGGCCAGCGGCAGACCAGCAAGCCCAAGAACACCAACCGGGCCAGCGGGGAGTACCTGCTGACCACCATCGCTACCTGCAAGTGCGGCGGGCCGCTGGGGGCGGTCAAGGACCGCTACGGGAACGTCTACTACCGGTGCCAGCGGAAGCAGCAGGGCGTGGGCTGCTGGGCCGGGGCGGTAGCTTTCCGGGGCAAACCGGTGGAAGACCGGATCGTTTCAGCCCTTCGTGCCAGGTTTGGCGGGACACGCAAGCAGGAGGCGCTGCAGATCCTGCGGGAGCGCTCCGCCTCGGACTGCCGGCAGCGGGAGCTGGAGGAGGCGATCAAGGCGACCGAGCGACGGAAGCAGGAGGTTCTGGCTGACCTGGCCCGCCTGCGGCGGCAGGCCCGGCAGGGGGAACTGAAGGCCTCCACCTACGAGGAGTTCAAGGCTGACGCCGAGGCCGAGATGCAAGACCTGGAGGAGCGGCTGCGGGGTTTGCAGGTCCAGCACGCTGCAACGGGGCGGGACCGGGCGGTTCTGGAGCAGATGGAGCAGGTCTTGCACACGCTGGATGAGTGGGATGCGCTGCCCCCAGCACGCCGCAAGGAGCTCCTGCGAGCGCTGGCTGCACGCGTCATGGTCTTCTATCAGGGGCGGGCGAAGGATATCGACCTTGAAGTCGAATGGATCGGCTAGCGGCATAGGATAACCCAGGCGGATTGGCTCCGCCTGGGTTTCATCTGTTAGGGTCAAGGTTGTTCACGTCTCATCTTTGAACCTCTTACTCAGGAGGTGAGGCTGTGGTGAGACCGCGACAAGGCACGATCCGAGTAAGACTGACAGAGAGGGCCCGGTCTGACAGTGCCGGTGTTGCCAGGGCGCTGTACTCCTGGGCCGTTATGCTGGCCGATGAGGTAACATCGGCAGCTTTGGTCCAGGAGAAGCCAACAGCCTCAAAGGACAAGATACCCCCGACGAGTCCCTGAGTTGACCGTACGGGGGTATTCTATCGCCATACTATACAACCGGGCCGGGTTGACTGGACATTCTACCGAGGGCGCCTGCCCTGTCAAGTCCCTTGCGGTGCGGAGCACCGTCGCCGCTTAGCGGCGAGGACTTGACAGGAGCTGGCGCCCCCGGTGTATCATCACTCAACTCCCGGCCCGGTCCGGCTTGGAGTCCCACGGCTCAGGTCTTGTACCTCTAGCTTCAGGAATTCGTCGGTCCACGATTTTGGGTTCCCGTACAGAACCATGTCCACGGTCGAAGCCATGTGGACGAATGGACTCAGACACCCGGTCCCACTCCCTTATCTCTGCACACTTGTTAGGGGGATATTGATATACCGGATTGTCAGTGGTAGTTTAAGGTTGTGGCCACCTGGCTTTGACCTAGGGTCAGACTGAGCGGGAGGATTCCGGTGGCCACTCCGAAGGGTTGGCGTCCTGCTCAACCCCTTGTGGCCGTTGTCTGTCGGGTGACACGGTAGCCAGATCTATCCTGAGTACACGCTAGGCGGAAATCGCAGGATACCCTTCCCAACCCTTGCCCCGCCTAGTCTCAGGGCAGCTCGACACCCTTCTCTATACGTCAGGTCACCCTTCCGAGCCCATGTGCCACAAGGTACAGAACCATGATAACACCCTGCTTTATCTCTCTTGTGGTAGGTTGGGGTTGAGGCCGCCAGTCCTTGGGTGCTACGATGAGCCTGGGTAGGCCCGCGATCTCTGTGCGGACCCCTTCGGGGGTTAACGCTTCATGCTGAGACGCGTTGGCCTACCCGTTTTTGTTGCAGGAGAGTGGACTGGCTCGGGCCAAGTTTGGAGCGAGGCGGGTAGGGCTGGATTATCTCGTGCGGGCCGTCGGCCAACGTTCTCTAGTGCAGACTGCCGCCCGCTTCGCTCCGCCACCTGATGTACTCAATAGGACCGTGCGGACCAACGCTGAACAAGAGTGTGTGGCAGGTGGCGACATTCCTTCTTGTTGGGAGGGGGCGACATGGACCGAAGCAGATTGGCGTTCATCGGCGTTGACCCACACAAGTTCCAGCACACCGCGGTCGTGACGAACTGCTGGAATCAGGTCCTCGGCACCGTTTCCACCCGCAATCACCCCGATGCGTTCCCGGGATTTCTGAAGACGCTCCTTGGGCACGTTCCTCAAGGCTTCCAGCCGGTCTTCGGTCTGGAGGACTGCCACGGCTACGGAAGGCACCTAGCCAGTTTCTTGCTGCGGGCCGGTTGCCTCGTCAAGGCGGTCACACCAATCCAGGCACACCGAGAGCGCAGCCGGCGAACGCGTCCCGAAAAGTCGGATCCGGTGGATGCCCGCAACATTGCCTGCGTCATGATCCAGCACCTCGACAGCCTGCCCGACGCAGTAGTCGACGAACTCCACCTGGCCCTAGCGCATGTCTACCGGCATCGCGATCGCTTGGTTGAGTCCCTGACTACCGCTAAGAATCGCCTTCACGCCTTGCTGGCGCAGCAGTTTCCCGGCTATGAGCAGTGGTTTACCGATCCGGCTATCGTCTCTGCCCTGGATTTCTGGCAGCGGTTCCCGTCTCCAACCTACCTGCGGCGCACGACGCTCGACCATCTGGAGGCATTCTTCAGTCGCCGGATACGAGGTCCACTGGCTCACAAGAAGGCAGAGCTCATTCTGGACAGCGTCTCGAGTGGTCGGCCCGATGGGCTTGAGGAGAAGACTCGGTCGTTGCTGATTCAATACACGGTCTCGGAGATCCGGGAGCTACAGCGGATCACAAAAGGCCTCGAGGCGCACCTGGAGCGCTTACTGGACAAGACAGGGCTCCAGCTCACGACAATCCCCGGGGTCAACACGGTCTCAGCTGCTGGCCTAGTTGCTGAGATTGGGCCAGTCACCCGCTTCGCTTCCGCTGACAAGCTGGCAGCCTACGCCGGGATCGCCCCAGTTGAGCGAAGTTCTGGCCAGAAGCGTCGCCATCGCCGAACCCGAAGTGGGCGGCGGAGTCTACACAAGGTGCTGTACCACATTGCCCTCTGCCAGATCTCTGTGGCGCCTAGCGGAAAGCCCGGAAATCCAAAGGCACGAGAGTTCTTTCTCCGTAAGATTGCGGAAGGCAAGACCAAAAGAGCGGCGATGACCTGTGTCATGCGCCGTCTGGTGGGCATTATCTACGCCATGATGAAACACGGGACCCCCTACCGAAGCAACGTAGCTATGACTCGATCGGTGGAAGCAGCTGCGGACTAGGTCACCGACCAAGACTTCCGACCGCCGCACGGGCGGCTTCTTCGGCGCGCCCTGAGGGAGACTCTCTCCATAGACCCCCCAGGCCCCTCTGATGGCCTTCTGTGCCACTCCGCATGCCCCCTTCACAGAACTCGGAGCTTGACATAGGACGTCTGCAGACCCGAAGGGGGTGCAAGGACTTCCCGTGCTTCCCCCACTATCGCGGTTGGCCTCATGGCACTGGCTTCTCCCCGACACACAGCGTCATCTTCGACGGAGTTTCTGTCGCAAAGCCATTATGTGTCCAGTAGGGCATTGCCGTATCGCCTCTAACAAGGATGCTATCACGTACCTACGTCTCTCGACCCAGGTGATCCGCCAGCCCCCCTGAGGGGGAGCCGTATGCTTCACACCGGGAGGTACCTACATGGTCTTTATCAAACTGTTGGCTGTTGTCGCCTTGATCGGTTCAACGGCTTGGTTCGCTTCAGACCCTGATTTCGAGCCCGCTCTCGCGGTCGTTGGTTCCATTTCGGCTCTAGTAACAGCATTCATGGTTGAAAAGCGAACCCTAAGGCCACCACAACAACGCCAGACCGTATCTAAGTCATCCTTTGGCATACAGGCCGGCGGAGACGTCAACATCGGCGATCGTAGGGGAGATAAAGATGCTAGATAAGAAGCAGGAGCAGCGGGTTGAGCAGGGAAGCACAGCGATCCAAGCAGGGGGCAACGTTACCATCACGGGCCTTACTTATTCCGAGGTCCGGAATGTAGCCCTAGATGTGTTCCGAGCAAACTTCTACGAACTGGCGGGGGTCGCCAAGGAGACGGCCAGAGCTCGTGCGGAAGAAATCACTGAAGAGTTTTTGTCTAAGCTTGAAAAGGAGCATCCACTCGGTTTCGAAAAAGCAAATGATCCCGATTTTCAGTACGCTCTCTTCACAGTTCAGAAGGAGTATGCAAGAAACGGTGATAAGGACCTGGGCGATCTCTTGATTGATCTCTTAGTCGATAGGAGCAAACAGAAGCAGCGGGATCTTCTGCAGATTGTCCTGAACGAGTCCCTTCTCACGGCGCCCAAGTTAACTGATAGCCAGTTGGCACTGTTATCCGTTATGTTCTTGTTTAAGTACACTCAGAACTTCAAGGTCGGGAATCACCAGCTACTCGGCGAATACCTTGATCGAAATGTCGCTCCATTTATCCCTAAGTTAGTTAAAAATTTAGCAACCTTCCAGCATCTTGAGTTCACTGGTTGTGGCGCTATCGGGATCACCGAAGCCCAGCTTGAATCTGTTCTAGGCTCGACTTACCAAGGGCTGTTCTTGCATGGATTTGACGAAAAGGAAGTTGCGGATAGGAACATTTCCATTGGGCTTGATCCAAACTTCTTTATCCCTTGCCTTAACAATCCATCTAAGATCCAAGTCCGGGCAACTAACAAAGAACGTCTAGCATCAGCTTTTGAATCACTCGGAATCCAATCGGATGATCGCGCCAAGATTGAGTCATTGTTTGATACCGGGAAGATGAGCGACCCAGACATCCGAGCTAAGTGCGTAGAGATACGCCCCTATATGGTCGACTTGTTTGAGGTATGGTCAGAATCTGCCGCGAAGAACTTCACGCTCACCAGCGTAGGGATCGCTCTCGGCCACGCCAACATAAAGAGGCTTGCCGGTGATTTCTCAGATCTATCGATCTGGATAAATTGACGCGCTGTTCACCGGCCAACCCGAGGCCCACGTCCACCAAACCCCTAACCGGAGAGTCTCCCGATCGTTTACGCTTCTGCGAGCCAGGACAAGCTATTTGTAGTACATAAGCCCTGGATCGGTTCCGGTGCAAGGACCAGTCATGTTGAGACGTAGAGGCCATGTTCGTCCCCCTCTCCATATTTGCCCCTGAGTTTTCATCGCCTTCTGACTTTAGTTTATGCGCCGACCCCCCGCTCGGAGTGACAGAACATGGCGACCATCACCGAATTCGGGTGACGGTCGCCATGTTTTGCAGCGGTTGATCCCGTTCTACACGCGCTCCACGACGGTGGCCAGGCCCTGCCCGAGTCCGATGCACAGGGTGACCAGACCATAGCGGCTCTGGCGCCGCCCCATCTCGTGGAGCAGGGTGGTCATCAACCGGGCGCCGGAACAGCCCAGCGGGTGGCCCAGAGCGATCGCTCCGCCGTTCACGTTCACCCGGGCCTGGTCAAGCCCCAGGTCCCGGATTACGGCCAGCGACTGGGCAGCGAAGGCCTCGTTCAGCTCGACCAGGTCGATCTGGTCCAGTTCCAGCCCGGCCCGCTGCAGCGCCTTGCGCACCGCCGGCACAGGGCCCACCCCCATGTAGGCCGGGTCCACCCCGGCGGCGGCCATGGACAGGATCCGGGCCATGGGCTTCAGGCCCAGTGCGGCGGCCCTCTCCTCTGACATGAGCAGCACGGCGGCAGCCCCATCGTTGATGCCGGACGAGTTGCCGGCGGTGACGCTTCCACCCTGCCGGAAGGCTGGCTTCAGTTTGGCCAGCTGCTCCAGGGTGGTCGAGGGGCGGGGGTGCTCGTCTGTGTCGAAGAGCGCCATCTCGCCCTTCTTGCCGGTGGGCACGGGCACCGGCACAGTCTCGTCCCTGAAGCGGCCCTCGGCCAGCGCTGCCCCCGCCCGCTGCTGAGATTGCAGGGCGAACGCATCTTGATCTTCCCGGGAGATCGACCACTTCTCCGCGACGTTCTCCGCCGTCTCGCCCATGCTGTAGGGGTAGTACATCTCCGCCAGCTTCGGGTTGGTGAAGCGCCAGCCGATGGTCGTGTCGT
>JBMONB010000044.1:0-16407 GCA_049325315.1 Bacillota bacterium
GCGGCCTGGACTCCAGCGCGATCACCGCCTTCGCCGCGGCCTCCTTCCGGGACGATGGCGCCGGCCCGCTTCACACCTGGTCGGTGGACTACCGGGACAACGAGAAGTACTTTCAGGCCCACGAGTTTCAGCCCGACCCCGACGCCCCCTTCGCCGTGCAGATGTCGGAGTTCCTGTCCACCATTCACCACAACGTGCTGATCGATACCCCGCAGTTGGTAGAATCGCTCACCACGGCCACCATGGCCCGGGATTTGCCCGGCATGGCCGACGTGGACTCCTCGCTCTACCTCTTCTGCAAGGCGATCAAGCAGGAGGCGACGGTGGTGCTCTCCGGCGAATGCGCCGATGAGGTCTTCGGCGGCTACCCCTGGTTCCACCAGGAGGAGGCGCTGGGCGCCGGCACCTTCCCCTGGGTGCGGATGCTGCCCGAGCGGGCCCGCCTGCTGAAGCCCGGCCTGACCGGCTCGATCGGGGCGGAGGAGTATGTGGCGCAGCGCTACCGGGAGACGATCGACGAGGTGCCCCGCCTGCCGGGGGAAGACCCGCTGGAGGCCAGACGGCGTGAGATGTTCTACCTGAACCTGACCTGGTTCATGGCGACCCTGCTGGATCGGAAGGACCGGATGTCGATGGCCGCCAGCCTGGAGGCCCGGGTCCCCTTCTGCGACCACCGGATCGTGGAGTACGTCTGGAATATTCCCTGGGGCATGAAGAGCCATGGCGGCCGGGAGAAGGGGATTCTGCGGGAGGCGCTGCGCGGGGTGCTGCCCGAGGAGGTGCGGGAGCGTCGGAAGTCTCCCTACCCCAAGACCCACAACCCGGTCTACTACCGGGCCGTACGGGACTGGGTGCTCCAGCTCCTGGCCGACCCGCGGGCGCGGCTGCACGAGATCGTCGACGCCGAGGCGGTCCGGGCTCTGGCGAAGCAGGAGCAGACCGCAACCGGCCTGCCCTGGTTCGGTCAGTTGATGGGCGGGGCGCAGTACTTCGCCTACCTGGGGCAGGTGGAGACCTGGCTGCGGCGGTACAAGGTCAGGCTGGTCTAGCCAGAAAGGAGCATCTGGCGTTCCGGAGGTGAATGGCGTACGATTACTGGTATCACCCCTCCCAGGAGGCATTTCATGCTTACCCTCTGCTTCCGCCGGCTCGAGCCCGACCCCGGGCTGCCGCTCTCCCTTGACCAGGTCGCGGAACAGACCGCCCAGCTCCTGTCGGACCTCACCCAGGCCCAGGTCGTGACCACGGTCACCCCGGTGCTGGGACCCGACGGGGCCGAAGTCGCCCGGCGGATTCGCTGGAACACCTACCACACCCGCGACCGGCTGGTCCTGGTCACCACCTGGCATCTCCGGGAGTCCATGGTGATCATCGACGCCGTTCGGGCCGCCGTTGACTACCACCGCTTCACCGGCATCTGGACGGTCTGCCGCCAGGCCGGGCAGGCGGGCTATCGCTGGGTAGGCGCCTGGTGGGAGGGCGACACCGACCCCGTACTCGACAACCTCTGGTTCCATGACGCCGAGGAGATCGCCCGCCAGGAGGCGCCGCTGCTGCCTCCCATGGGGCGCAAGGAGCTGCCGGGCGGCCTCGTGCTGGAGTGGCTCCACCCGACTGTCCATATCATGAAGCGGCTGATCTACTTTGCCGAGGAGTGCCGCATCGACTGGGAGCACCTGATCATCGAAGACCTGATGACCGACACCGAGGTGACCTACCTGGAGCTGCGGGAGGGCCGGAACACGGTGGCGCTTGCCCGGATCATCCGGGAGACCTACCTGCCGGGTCAGGAGGGCTACGACCCCCGCTCCCCCCGACCGGCGGTGGAGTTTGAGATCGAGTCCTTCGAGGTGCATCCGGAGCATCAGGGGAAGGGATACGGGGCGATCCTGGTCACGGAGGTGCAGCGGCTGCGCCGGCCCATCTCTACCCTCGACACCTACCGGCGGGCGGAGAAATTCTGGAAGCGGATGGGCTTCGTGCACAATCCGCGCCGCTCCTCCCGGGAGGACTCGAACATCTTCGAGTGGGCGCCCCCCACCGGGCCGCAGACCCTCTCCCGCACCCCCGATGAGCCATAAGGGAAGACCGGGCGCTGCCCGGTCTTGCCGGTTTGAGGGTCCTGCGCTCCCCACGAAGCCCGAGCGGTGCGCAGGGCGCGAGAAGGCCCGGGAGAGAGTAGCTCCCGGGCCGCCTGGCTAGATCTTCAGCATGCCGAGCACGGAGCGGCACTGCGGGCACTGGGACTCATCCGGGCGCCCCTTAAACTCCTTTCGGCAGGTACGGCAGCGCAGCGTTGAGAGGCGAACCACCGTCCGCACCTCGCCCTGCAGCATCCGCACGGCCGGCAGTGGCTCCTCGCTCACTGCACGGGTCGGGCATAGAGCGACGCAGGTGTTGCAGGCCACACATGCCGCCGGCTGATGGGTCAGGAGCCAGTCGCCCTCGGTCTCCCGCTGGGCAAAGGCCCCGGTAGGGCAGAAGGATACGCAGATCGAGCAGCCATTGCACGCCTCGCTCACCACACGGCCTTTCCACGGCCCGGTGGGCATGGTGGCCCCCGGCTGAGCCCGGTCAGGGTTCGCCTGCCGGAGCCAGCGCCGCCGCCGTGCAGGCAGCTTCGCCGGAAGCTTGGCGTGGTTTACCTCTTTCTCGGGTGCAAACTGCCGGGCCACCTGAACCGACTCGACCCGCCAGAGGTTGAACAGGTCCCGCCGGCTGATTGCCCGATCGCCCGCTTCACCGGCCACCCGGCCAACCAATCGGAGGGTGTGCTCACTGCCAATGGCGCCAAGGGTCTGGCGGGCCGTCTCCACCGTCCGTTCCGTCATCGCTCCGCCCGACTGCCACTGGCAGGAGGCGCAGTCGCCGCGGGTCAACTCCACCAAGTCGTGCCGCAGCCCGATGGCCAGCAGGTGGTCAACGGTCAGGTAACCCAGACAGGGCACCTGGACGCCCAGGCCCTGCGCCCTGGAGCAGTGAAGTTGGGCTGCCCCTGCCACCGCCGCGTCATCGATGCCCCGAATCGTGATGGACGCGGTTGGGCAGGCCCCGGCACAGAGTCCGCACCGGGAGCACTTGGCCGAATCGACGACCACCTTGCCCTCCTCCAGCCTCAACGCCCCTTCGGGGCAGACCTCGATGCAGGCCCGGCAGGTTGCGCGCCGGTGCCGCGCAGCGAGACAGACCTGATGATCGATCAGGACTGGCTCTGGATCCAGCACCTTCAACAGATGCTCCAGGTTAAACAAAGCGACCACCACCTGTCTGATTTTAATGGTAAGCTTGAAGGGTGGTGGAGCGATATAGGGAACCGGGTGGATTCCGGGCACAGACCAATGCATACTTTTGCGCTACCCACCCGTAACCTGATCGACCCTCTGCCCGTTAGATTGAGGGAGAGAAGCAGAATGAGGGGGTCATCTCATGCGCCAACTTCGGTTGATTCAGGTCGTTGCCCTCGTGCTCGGCCTTGCGATCTTCGTGACAGGCTGTGGCACGAAACAGCCGGCTGCCGGGGGTACGAGCCCGACCGGTGGCAAGGGAGAGCAGACAGCCCCGGCCACCCCGGGCCAGCAGACGGGGTCCAACCCCGCCGGTGGGCAGAGCGGCTCCAACCAGCCGCCCAGCACCACACCCACCGCCCCGGCGCTCCCCAAGGTCGCCGGCGACATGGCAGCGCTGGAGGCGGCCTATGCCCAACCCTCCCCACTTACCTACAAGATCGCCATCGCCGACGCCCCCAAGGGGGCCGACAAGACCGCTTACCTGGATGAGATGCTCGGCGACAAGGGGTATCCGGACAAGAACCAGGTGCTGCTCCTGATCTTCCCGGAGGATAACAACGATATCCGCTTCGCCATGGGCGCCCTTTTGTTCGAGAAGAAGGTCTCGGTGGAGTCGATGCTGAACATGGTCCGCACTCACTACCTCCCCAAGGCCCGGCAGGGAGACCCGGCAGGCGGCCTCGCCGACCTGATCCGGGCGGTCAACCAGCAGGTGAAGTAGTGGCGGTTGAACAAAGTGCAGAGGGGGGCGGAGCCCCCCTCCCCGCACCTACCTCCCCCTGGCTTATGGCGCCCAGTGCCGCCGTATCATGCCGTCGTGGCCGCCACGACACGGCGTAGTACAGTTTCCTATACATCAAAAAAGAGCCCTGCCCGGGTTGCAGTCCCGGGCAGGGCTTTTTTCCGATCTAGAGGGCGGCTCCGCCCCGAATGAAGTCCCGGTACCAGCGGGCGCTCTCCTTCCAGATCCGCTGCTGGGTCGGAAAGTCTACGTAGATCAGCCCGAAGCGCTTATTCACCCCGTGGTGCCACTCCAGGTTGTCCAGAAGGGTCCAGACATAGTACCCCTCCACCCTGACACCCTCCGCCAACGCCCGACCCACCGCCCGGATATGCTCCTGCAGGTAGCGGACCCGCTCCGGGTCCTCCACCCGCCTCTGGGCGGTGAGTTGATCGGCGTAAGCCGCCCCGTTCTCTGTCACGATCAGCGGGATCTTCCCGTACTCTTGATCGAGGCGGCGAAGTAGGTTGTAGAGTCCTTCGGGGTAGAACTCCCACCCCATATCGGTCACAGGGACGCCCTGCGGCTCCACCTGGGCAAACCCGGTGAAGAGGTTCCAACGATTCGCCCGGTGGAGAATCCGGCTGTAATACTGCACACCCATGAAGTCGATGGGCTGTGCAATCACCTCCAGGTCGCCCGCCTGGACCTTCGGCGCCGCCATCCGCCGGCTGTACCAGCGCCAGATATCCTCCGGATACCGCCCCTTGAGCACCGGGTCCAGGAACCAACGGTTGATCATGCCGTCTGCCCGGTGGGCGGCTTCACGGTCTGCGGGGGTGTCGCTGGCCGGCTCGTGCATCCAGAGAAAGTTGGTCAGACCGATGCGCCCGCTCGCGGGGCCCACCTGTCGGAAGGCCCTCACCGCCTCGCCGTGCGCCAGAAGCAGGTGGTGAGCTGCCTGCATCGCCGAGAAGGGGCGGCGCAGGCCGGGGGCATGCTCTCCGGTCATGTGGCCGAAGAAGGTGACGATGAACGGCTCGTTCAGCGTCATCCAGAGCGGAACCTCATCGCCCAGCGCACGGTAGAGCGCCACGGCGTACTCGGTAAAGCGGTGGACGGTCTCCCGGTTCAGCCAGCCACCCCTGTCCTGAAGCGCCTGCGGTAGGTCCCAGTGGTAGAGCGTAAGGGCTGGCTGAATCCCACGTTCCCGGAGTGCCGCGACGAGCCGGCGATAGAAGTCGAGCCCCTTCTGGTTCAGTTCGCCGCTCCCCGAGGGGAAGATGCGCGGCCACGAAACCGAAAAGCGGTAGACATTGACCCCCATCTCCGCGAGGATCGCCACATCTTCCTCCCACCGGTGGTAGTGGTCGCACGCCATGGAGATCGCCTCAGGACCTCCCTGCACCCCGCCCTGCTGCGCAAAGCGATCCCAAATCGATTCGCCCTTGCCGTCGGCCGACGCTCCGCCTTCAATCTGCGCCGCTGCTGTGGCGACACCCCACTGGAATCCATCCGGAAAGCGCATGGAGTACGTCCTCCTATCCTTCATGAACGTGAAAAGGTCGTTGCCGGTGTAAGGATGAGGCTGTATGCTATGGCTATGTACAGGTGGACTCCCGTTCACGGTTAAAGGAGTGTTGAGTGATCGATGAAGACCTACATCGCCCTCGTTCGCCATGGCGTAACCGAGTGGAACTATGACGCCCGGGCGCAAGGACATACCGACATTCCCCTGAGCGACGAGGGCCGTTACCAGGCAGAGGCAGTCGGTGCCCGCCTGCGTTTGGAACGGTGGGACGCCCTCTACAGCAGCGACCTGAGTCGTGCGATTTCGACAGCACGTGCCATCGGGCGCCATACCGGACACGATGTGGTGATCGACGGCCGCCTGCGGGAACGGAATATCGGGTTAGCCGAAGGAACGACCCAGAAAGAACGGCAGCTTCGCTGGCCCGGGGTGCCGTGGAACTCGCTGCCCGGCCTGGAGACCCATGAGGAGTTGGCCCAACGGGCCATGGGTGTGCTGACCGAGATCGCCCGGCGCCATGAGGGCGAGCGGGTGATCGTGGTCTCCCACGGCGGGGTGATCGCCGCATTCCTGCGGGAGATCACTGCCGGGAACAGCCGTGTGGGGATTCCCCGCAATACCGGAATCACGCCAGTTCTCTACGACGGAGAACGGTTTACGCCAGCCGGGCCGCACGAATTCCGGCACCTGCTGATCGACGGAGTGGAGTACACCGGCGAGAAGGGCCGGCTCGCATACGAGGCGACCCGCACCGGGCTCCCCGGCATCCGGCTGGGAGCCAACGAAGCGGAGCCCTTTGTTCTCAACGCGACAGCGACAGAGAGCGCCTGGGTGGACGACCGCCTCGTGGGATACGCTCGTCTCTTCAGCGACCAGGTCCGTGCAGGCTACATCGACTATGTGGCGACCCTGCCCGAGTTCCAGCGGGTCCGACCGGTATTGATCCAGCGGCTGGAGCGGCGCTTTCCCGGCGTTCAACTGAAACTGCTCGGAAACAGCCTGGAAGAGCGTTCCGGCGCCTAGTTCGCTGCGCAAAAGAGAAAAGCCTGCTGCCAGGGTGTTGGCAGCAGGCTTCTTTGTCTTGTGTCGTTAGTCGTCGCTGCCGGTGAGAACCGCTTCGGCTTCACGGGTCAGATGCTCCGGCAGGAGCTTGTTCATCACGACGCCCACCAGCGCTGCGAGGGCGAGGCCGCTCAGCTGGAGGTCGCCGATCTTCATGACAGCGCCACCGATGCCGAGCACCAGAATGACAGCGGCAATCACCAGGTTGCGGCTGTTGGAGAAGTCGACCTTGGCGTCCACCACGGTGCGAATGCCCACCGAGGTGATCATGCCGAAGAGCACGATCGAGACACCGCCCATGACGGCGGTCGGGGTGGTCTGGAGCAGGCCGCCCAGCTTCCCGAAGAAGGCCATGAAGATCGCGAAGACCGCCGCGATGCGGATAATGGCCGGATCATAGACCTTGGTCACCGCCAGCACGCCGGTGTTCTCGGAGTAGGTGGTGTTGGCAGGACCACCCATGGCGCCGGCCAGCGTAGTGGCCAGGCCATCGCCGATCAGGGTCCGGTGCAGGCCCGGGTTGCGGATCAGATCCCGGCCGATAACAGCGCCGTTGGTAGTGATGTCACCAATATGCTCCACCATGGTGACCAGGGCCAGCGGGGCGACCATGGAAATGGCCGTGAGGCTGAACTTGGGCAGCATCATCGGCGGCAGGGCAAACAGTTCGGCTTCCATGACGGGTGCCCAGTTCACCTCGCCGAAGACGATGGCGGCCACAAAGCCAACCAACACACCCGTGATGATCGGCAGGAGCTTGAAGAAACCCTTGGCATAGACCGCCGTGAGCATGACGGCCAGCAGGGTGATAATGGCGAGAATCCAGTTCTTCGAGGCCATGTCGATAGCGACAGGCGAGAGGGTCAGGCCAATCACCATGATCATGGGACCAGAGACCACGGGCGGGAAGAAGCTCTTCACCCGGTCGACCCCGAAGAGGAAGACCAGTCCGGCCAGCACGAGGTAGACAAGCCCGGCGACCATAATACCGCCAGTCGCATACTCAAGCCCCTCGGACTTGGCAATCGCCTGAATCACGGCGATGAAGGCGAAGCTGGAGCCCAGGAAGACGGGAACCCTACCGCCGGTAACAAAGTGGAAGAGCAGGGTGCCCAGGCCGGCAGACAGGAGCGCAACAGAAGGATGAAGTCCGGTCAGGAGCGGGACGAGGACCGTGGCGCCAAACATCGCAACCGTGTGCTGAAGGCCGAGTACGAAGCGCTGGGTCGTGGTAATCTGAACCGCCATCGTTCTTACCCCCTGATTTCAGTGTGTTGCTGCGACGCAAAAAAGACCCCTTACCGGCGAGGCAAGAAGTCGCGTGGCAGGGACACCGCTAGAGGGCTCACCTAACCAAGTGACCTTGCCAGTCTCACAGGACTGTCTTAAAGGCCGCCGGTATTCAGTTCTGCCCAAGTTTATCACGAATCGTACACAAAGAATAGCCTCTTTATGCGGGAATTTTGGTGACGAAAAATAGCGACCCACTGAGAACGCCCTTCGACACACGAGAACAGAGGCTTGTCGAACGGTTTCGCGGCAAAACGACAGAAAATGGAAGGTGTTTTAAACCGAAAGCAAGGATTTCTCTATCAGGAAGGAGGGTGCACACGAAATGGAAGAGGCGCGAACCACTGTGGTCATCGCTGACGATAATCACCTGGAACGCCAGAGGCTGCTCGACCAGTTTGACGCCATGAGCGAGTTCGTCGTCATCGGCGAGGCCCGCCATGGCCGGGAGGCGGTCGAGTTAGTGCATGCCTTACGGCCTGACCTGCTGATCCTTGATGACGTTCTGCCCCACCTCGACGGGCTGGGTGTTCTCAGCCAGCTCGAGCGCGAACAGCGCCCCCAAGTGCTGGTAGTCATGTCCTGCGCTACAGACCGCTTGGTCTACCACTACTACGAGAGCGGTGCAACCTACTGCCTGTTGCGCCCCTGTACGCCCGCACTGGTAGCGGAGCGGGCTCTCCTGATCAGCGGTCATCAACCCGGGAGCGGCATCCACACCGCCCCTCGCTCCGCTCCCAGCCCGCGCACCATCGCTGAATTGCTGCGTCGCACCGGCGTTCCAGCCCATCTCCAGGGCTACCGGTTTCTCAAAGATGCCGTTCAGTACATCCTGGGCAGCGAAAAGGATTCGTACGGCATGACCAAGGAACTCTATCCGCATATCGCCCGCATACACGGCACCCAACCCAACCGAGTGGAGCGCTCGATTCGTCACGCCATTGAGGTAGCCTGGAGCCGGGCAGACATCAACGACCTTCAACGCCTCTTTGGGGCCACCGTGCACCACGTGCGGGGCAAACCCACAAACTCAGAGTTCGTAGCCATGCTAGCCGACCACCTGCGTGGTGCAGCGGGTTAAATGCGCAGGAAGACCACTGCGGTTTGCAGTGGTCTTCTGTGTAAGGAAGCTCCGGCAGCGACCTGGGTGGGTCTCCCGTCATCCAAGGGCGGCTAGCCCACTTTTGCCCAGTTTACGGAATGACAGTGCCTATGCGCCCACACGCCATCCTACTTGTGAGCCATGTAGCAAAGACCGTCAGATGAGTCCTCGGCAGGATGGCGGTCCCCGAAAAGGCCCCGTAACATGAAGGTGCAGAGTAAGCTGCAAAAGGGGTGCCGCCCATGGAACGCTGCAACGGACTTGCCCTTTCAGACCCTCGCTTCGCTGAACTTGATCATTGTATCCGCCTCTACGACGGCCGCGCAGACGCCATTCTCTATGTGCTGGAGCGCGCCCGCTGCCTCTTCGGTGGGCTGCCGAATCAGGTTCTTCACCATATCGCTCACGGATTGAGCCTGCCTTACGGCGATGTCTACCTGGCCGCTTCATTCCAAGAGTTCTTCACCGCCCGCCCACCGGCGGCCCACACGGTTACGATCTGTATGTGTACCCGCTGCTATCTGGCCGGGAACTACTTTCTTCTTCACCGACTCTCCGCCGAACTGGCCATCGGGCCGGGCGAGACTACCCCGGACGACCTGTTCACCCTGACCGTCAGCTACGGGGGAGAGGGTGACGATGAACCAGGCTTTCTCATTGACGGGCAGCGGTTCACGGTGCGCCCCGACGAGGTGGAGCCGATTCTGGACTCCTTCCGCGAGACGCCTCACCTGACCAAGTCACAGTGACGCTGCCGCTGCAACAAAAGAAGCCCGGGCGAATCTGCCCGGGCTTCGTCGCGCATGCCGTTACACCATCAAAGCCTGCTTGGCCGCATCGATGCCCTTCTGCAGGGCGGTGCGGTTGATCGGCACAAAGCGGGCCTTGTCTTCGCCCATCACCTTGGTCAAAGCCTTCAGCACCGATTCGGTCTCCACCGCCGGCAGAACCGCCAGCAGGGCACCAAGCGCCACCATGTTGGCGAACTTAACCGAACCAAGCGCCACCGCGGTCTCCGAGGCAGCCACCGGCACGATGGTGATGTCGGTGCGGGTCGGCCGGGTGGTGCAGAGCGAGGTGTTGACCACCAGGACTCCGCCGGGCTGTACCGAGCGCTCGAACTTCTCCAGCGAGGGCTGGTTCATGACAATGCACGCGGTAGGCTCGGTGACCAGCGGGCTGGCAATCTCGTGGTCTGAGATCACCACTGAGCAGTTAGCGGTGCCGCCCCGCTGTTCGGGGCCATAGGCGGGCACCCAGGAGACCTTCTTGGACTCGAAGTTGCCGGCGTAAGCGAGCAGTTGGCCCGCCGTGAGGACGCCCTGACCGCCGAAGCCCGCAATCAGGATCTCATGCGTGAACATGCGCCTACACCCCCTTGGTGATGTCCTTGAACTCGCCGAGCGGGAAGGCCTGGAGCATGTCGCCCATCACGTAGGCGTTGGACTCCGACGGGGTGATGCCCCAGTTGGTGGGGCAGTTGCCCAGCACCTCCACCATGGTGAAGCCGAGCCCCTTCATCTGCAGCTCAAAGGCCTTCTTGATCGCCCGCTTGGTCTTCACAATGCCGCTCACATCGGCGGCGTGGGTCCGGGCCACATAGGCCGCCCCGGGCAGGGTGGCGAGAATCTCCGCCATGCGGTACGGCTGCCCCGCGTCCTCCCCACGGCCATAGGGCGTGGTGGCGGTCACGGCGCCCATCAGGGTGGTGGGCGACATCTGGCCGCCGGTCATCCCGTAGATGGTGTTGTTGTACATGATCGCCGTGATCCGCTCGCCGCGGGCGGCGGCGTGGATGATCTCCGAGGTGCCAATGGCGGCCATGTCGCCGTCGCCCTGGTAGGTGAAGACTACCATGTCGGGGCGGGCCCGCTTGACGCCGGTGGCCACTGCGGGGGCACGGCCGTGGGGCGCCTGGACAAAGTCGGTCTCGAAGTAGTTGTAGGCCAGGACGGAGCAGCCCACCGAGGCGACGCCGATTGTCTGCTCACGAATCTTCAGTTCATCGATCACTTCCGCGATCAGCCGGTGGACGACACCGTGGCTGCAGCCCGGGCAGTAGTGGGTGACGACCGGTGACATCGCCTCGGGATAGCCTGCAAGCTGCTTCACTTCGCCTCGCCTCCCATCACCTTCTGGATCTCCGCCAGGACCTCCCGCGGGGTGGGCACGACGCCGCCCATGCGCCCGTAAAGGTGGACCTTGGCGCGGCCGAGCACGGCCAGCTGCACATCTTCGATCATCTGGCCGCTGGACATCTCCACGTTGAGGAAGCGGGTGACGCCCCGGTCGACCAGCGCGGCGAGGCCGGCGGCAGGGAAGGGCCACAGGGAGATGGGCCGGTAGAGACCGACCTTGTGGCCGAGGGCGCGGGCGCCATCAACAGCGGCCCGGGAGATGCGGGCGGCGGTGCCGTAGGCCACGACCACCATGTCGGCGTCCTCGCAGCGGTACTCCTCCCAGCGGACCTCGGCCTCCTTCATCTTGGCGAACTTGGCCTGAAGCTCCAGGTTGCGGGCCTCCAGGTTCTCGGGGTTCAGCTCGAGAGACGAGATCACCCGCTTCGCACGGCCCTTCGCCCCGGTGAGCGCCCAATCCTTTTCGGTCTTCTCTTCCTTCATCTCGGGGAAGCGAACGGGCTCCATGGTCTGGCCCAGCAGGCCGTCGCCCAGGATCGCCACAGGGTTCCGGTACTTGTCGGCCAGCTCAAAGGCCAGCACGGTCAGATCGACCAGTTCCTGCACGGTCGATGGCGCCAGGGTGACCATGTGATAGTCGCCATGGCCGCCGCCCTTGACCATCTGGAAGTAGTCGCCCTGGGCCGGCTGGATGTTGCCCAGACCCGGGCCGCCGCGCATGACGTTGACCACGACGCACGGAATCTCGGAGCCGATCATATAGGAGATGCCCTCCTGCTTCAGGGAGAAGCCCGGCGAGGAGGATGAAGTCATGGCCCGGACGCCCGTCGAGGCAGCGCCAAGCACCATGTTGATGGCCGCCAGTTCGGACTCCGCCTGCAGGTAGGTGCCCGAGATCTCAGGCATCCGCCGGGCCATGTAGGCCGGCAGCTCCGACTGCGGAGTGATCGGGTAGCCGAAGAAGAAGCGGCAGCCGGCACGGATGGCAGCCTCGCCGATGGCCTCATTGCCCTTCATCATTGTCAGCATGTTATCAGCCACGGTAGCTCACCTCCTAGGCGGACTGGTAAATGGCGAAGACGACCTCGGGGCAGACCAGAGCGCAGGCCTTGCAGCCCGTGCACTTGTCGGGAGCGATGACTACAGCGGGGCGGTAGCCCAGGGCGTTGATGTGGCTGCCCATGTCGAGCACGTCGCGCGGGCAGGCCTGCACGCAGAGCTCGCAGCCCTTGCAGCGATTCTCATCCAGCACCAATTTGATCTCACGCGGCATTTGGATAACCCCCTTCACAGTTCCCAGGGCGGCCGCATCTTCAGCTGCATGGGAAGGACGTCGGGCTCGGACAGCGCGGGAGAGAGGTCCGAGCGGACGGCGGTAAAGCGGACAGGGAGTCCTAGCAGCTGTGCAGCGGCTTTGACCTGAGTGAGGCCCTCCAGCACGTGGTCAGGCTGGGTGAGTGGGCCTACGTTGGCGTTGTTGACGAGTCCGGTAAACTTGATCCGGGCCACCTGCTCGATCCAGCGGGCATACTGGGCCACCTGCTCCGGGGAGCCGGTGCCAGGTCGGAACGGGTTGACCACCATCAGCGCCTCGTACGACCCCGGCGGGAGTTGGGTGTGAAGGCTGCCAACCACGCGGGCGCCCTCATCGCCGCCGATGTCGCCGATCACCGGGCCATCGTAGGTAACCAGCGCCTGAACGGCCCGGGCGGTCACCACCGGCAGGTCAGAGCGGCGGAGGTCGCCCTCGGGCGCCACCACCGTCACCCCCGACTCCTCCAGCTCCTCCAGGACATCACGGGAGCGGTAGTAGGGGGTGATGAAGTCGAGGTCCAGGAGCATGGGGCGCTTTGATCCTGTACATAGCGAAAGGGCATAATGAATGGCCACCTCGGTCTTGCCAGAGCCAAAGTGACCAAGAAATAGGGTGCGATCGCGCACGGCCATGATCCATCCCTCCGACCTCATCATACCTCGCGGAGTAGGCCGGGGGGTATCGCCCATAGGGGTTAGACACATTGGCCTAGTTTCAAGGGATTCCCCCCCTCGCGGCATCGGGTGAAGACCCAGGGTGGCCGCTGGAAGAAACGGGAGAGTAAGTTTCCATTCGACTGGAATCGGGAGGGCTCTCTGCAACGTCGTAAGGAGGAGCACCTATAAGGGGGAATCAGTACATGATCGTACGGAGACGGCGCCTGGTTTCGGTGTTTCTGATGGCCCTGTTGCTGGTGTCCAGCATGGCTCTGCCCGCCCTGGCCGAGGAGGCCCAGGCAGCGGCTACCCATTCCATCGCCGCCGTGGCTGCCACAGCGAAACCGTCGGTTGTCGGCATTCTGACGACCATGAAGGCCAATCGCAGCACCGAACGCGGCCGCTCCGCCGGCACCGGTTTTGTCTATAAGGAAGGCGTGATCATCACCAACGCCCATGTGGTGGAGAACGCCCAGGAAGTAAAGATTCTCTACCCGGACCAGACCACGGAGACCGTCTCCCCCAGCGACATCTTCGCCGACGCCACCTCGGACGTGGCGGTGATCAAGGTGAAGCGCAAGGACCTGAAGCCCCTGCCCTTCGCCAACTCCGACGATCTGACCGTCGGCATGCAGGTGATCGCCATCGGCAACCCGCTGGGCTTCCGGCTCGGCAACTCGGTCAGCGCCGGCATTCTCTCCGGCACGGGCCGGGCGATCGGGTCGGGCTACCGGTTCCTGCAGACCGATGCCCCGATTAACCCCGGCAACTCGGGTGGCCCGCTCTTCAACATCAAGGGCGAGGTGATCGGCATCAACTCGGCCAAGATGGCCAGCATCGGCGTTGAGGGCCTGGGCTTCGCCATTCCGATCAACACCGCCCGGGAGATCGCCGAGGTGCTGCTGAAGGACGGCAAGGTGGAGCGGGCCGTGATGGGCATCCACCTGAATGAGGGCTGGGAGGCCTACTTCGGGGTGCCCGAGGCGGAGGGCGTCACCATCGCTGGCATCGTCAACGACGGCCCGGCCGGCATGACCGCCCTGCAGGCGGGGGACAAGCTGATCAAGCTGAACGACACCCCCATCTCCACCAGCGATGACGTCTACGCCTTCCTGGCCAGCAAGAAGCCGGGCGACCAGGTGACGATCACCGTGAGGCGGCAGGGGCAGACCCTGGTCACGAAGATCACCCTGGCCTCGCAGGACAAGCTCCGCAAGGTTGCCGAGGAGCAGGGCGTCGAGGAGGGCGGCATTCTGATCGGGCTCTCCGCCAGCCAGATTCAGGAGGCGGCTGAGTTTGGCCGCCAGTGGTCCACCGGCTGGGCGGATATCAGCCAGGACTACTTCGCGATCAGCGGGTCCGACTACGCCGTACTCTTCACCGAGTATCTGTACGTCGCCCGCCGCATCGAATCGGCCTACCAGTTTGGCTTCACGCCGGGCGTGGGCTTCCAGCAGGCCGTGGCGGAGGAGATTGAGCGGAAGCTCGAGTTCCAGTTCCAGCTGATCGGCAGCGAGGCCGAGTTCATGAAGGGCGCCCGCTACATGCTCTTCCAGGACGGGCTGTCACCCCAGCAGGGCGGCCTGGTGGCCCTGCCGACCTACACCAGCAGCGTCGACGGCTCTGTGGTGATCGGCACCTCGGCTGTCCGCTTTGACAGCAGCAAGCTGAGCCCCACCAGGGACCTGCTGGTTACGGTGGAGTTGGCCGACGGCAAGGTGGTCAAGTTCCGATTCACCATTAAGGATCTACGGTAGGCGCAGCATAGCGAAAGACCCCGGACCGGCCCTCCCTGGCCTATCCGGGGTTTCTCTTATTCGGCAGATGTATTATTTGCGGTAGAAGTACGTTCATTCATGGGGATGAAGCAGTCCTCGGCCCAGCTGAGTTTTACGCAGTGCTGGTGGATGGGGTGGTTGATCTTCTCGACATTGATCACCATGCGGCTCTCTGGGGGAATGGCGATCTCCTTCATAAGAAGGATCGCCCTGAAGTTGGCCTTCACCTCGTTGTTCTTGCGCCAGGAAAGGGTCAGGAAGGCCGGGGAGCGCTTGGTAGTGGGAACGCCGTAGAGCGCGCGGGGATTGGTCGGGTCCCCGTAAATGACCAGGGCCGCCGGCAGCGGGGCGGGAAGGTTCCGGTCGGTGGCGGCTTTCACGATCTCCTCTTTGGCTCGCACCGAGCCGGTGCCGACGTAGCCACTGGATAGGATCGTGAACTGGGGCTCCACCACGTTCTTCGTCCACGGGGTCGCCTGGCTAAGGTCCATGAAGGTCGGGTCGGTCAGGTTCACGGCGGCCTCTTCGGCCGCCGCCGCGGTCTGCGCCGGGGGCTGGGGAACCTTCGGTTCCGGATCTGGCATGGCAATCAACCCTTCTAAGGTGTATTCGGTAACTATTAGGAATTATAGCACTATAGGTTGTCGATGGCAATATATGTTGTTTGATAAATTTGTTTCCTACTTTGAAGGGTTCGGGGGGCGTGGGGCGCCTCCCGCCTCGTTCCTCCACCGACCCTGGCGTCGCGCTGTGTGAGCGGGCGATGGATGGATACACCTCGTCCTTTGCCAAACATTGCCCTTCTTCGGATGATGAGGCGCAATGGTTTCGTGGCCTCGGACACTGGATCCAGGGCATTCATGGAACTCACGAGAATGCATACTACGTCTAAATATCGCTATCACAGCGACCAGGAACGGTTTGAGGGCTTGCCTCAAGCCTGCGTTGTTGCACATGGGCGGCGGCACTGCCGGGAGGGAATTATCATGAAGCGATTTGCTTGGGTATTAACCGTTTTGCTCTTGGTCGGCTGTGCATCCCCATCTCAGACACAGCCCACCTCCAGCCCTTCCGTCCAAGTTCCTGCAAATGGCCCCAACGCAAGCGCCAGCAGTAATCAATCTACTGGCGACAATCCATTGGTGACCAACGATCAGCCGAAGCCTCAGATTCCGAATCTGGCAGACACCACTGCGCTAGTGGCTGGGGCTGGTCAGACAGAAACCGTCACAATAACGGATTCGACGGTAATCCGTCAGCTAGTAAAGGCTCTACGTACACCTCTCTCCGAACAATCGCAGACAACCGGCACTCTCTATTACGTTCAGTTCATGGCTGGAAACCAAACGCGTGGGCAACTCTGGGTCCTTGCCGACTCCAGTATTCGGACGCCCAAGGCCATCCGATTCGATGGCGATACAACGTGGCACACCGTACCGCCCGAAGCGGCTCGGGTTCTTCAGCCCCTCTTGCAGCAAGTACCGGGAATGAAGATGCCTTAACTCCCGGTGGACCGTGCCCCCCGTA
>JBMONB010000045.1:0-6148 GCA_049325315.1 Bacillota bacterium
GCAAACTCAGCGGTACCCTGGGTATCGGTGGTGGCGCGGAGCTTGCGGGCATCGTCAGCCTTGGGGTCGCAGGGGCTGATCCACACCTTGAACTCCTCTGGGAAGGTGCGTGTCCGGACCGCCTGCGCCGGTCCGCCGATGCTTTCATCCATGTCGGCCTTGGTGCGGGCAGGCACGTACATCGTGCTGTTCCGCAGGTGGAGGGTCAGGGGGTTCAAATCGTGAACCCGGCGCTCTGAATCCCAGACCTTGGCGAACTCCTCGGCACTGATCTGTCGCTCCACATTCTTCCGGTTGCTGACCGCCATGAGTGAACTCCTCCATCCCGATTTGGTTTACACACTCTTATATACGGAGGAATACACAGTCGGGTTCGAACACAACGGGCATGATTGACAGAAATTTTGTGTGAAGTGATGCGCGGTGGAACCAATGGGAGCGTCTTTGGGTCGGCTTGTGTGAGATTGGGTTGTCTATGGGACGCCATTGAAGACCATTGACTCGGTTGTGAGCGGCATTGGAAAGGCTGGGGACTGGGAGGCCAGAGGAGGGCCGCGACCAAGGGAATCGTTTTGACGATAAGCCTTTATGCAGTCTTCGGCCCAGGTTCCCGGCTGGCAAGGAGTTGCGAGGTAGCTGTGTTGTCTTCGGCATGCACTTGTGCATAGAGGGTAGCGCGTCGGTTCCGACGACGGAGGCCTTAGCCACTCCCTGGCAAGGAACCGTGGGGCAGTAAGAACCCGGTTGTTTGCCAGTGGGGAAGGGAGGGGGAGGGAGATGGAGAGCTGGGAGGCCGAACCAGTAAAGGGACTGACAGGTAGGTCCTCGCCCGTGGGTAAGGAGAAGAAGCTGGAGGGCCCGGATTTGTGCCGATTTGTAACCGTTTGTAAGCGCTTGTAATTCGTTGGTGATTACCACCCCAAGCAGGAGGTTGCCGAAGGTAGGACGAATTTTCTAATTTGTATAGAGTAAAGTTCCGCTTCGACACACTGGGGGGCTCACGAAAGGGCCGTGTGGGGAAAGGAATGGTGGTCCAGGTGCTCCATGCGATTCCGCTTCTGGAGCGTGAGATGGAACTGGCTGAAGTCGATCAGCTTCTCGCGCAGGCGGCGGAGGGCCGGGGAGGTCTGCTTCTCCTGGGAGGGGAGGCGGGCATTGGCAAGAGCGCGCTGCTTGAGGCGATTCAGGCCCGGGCCGGGGGCTTCATCGCCGTGGTGGGGTATGCCCCCGGGCGCGGGGAGACGCCGCTCTACGGGCCGCTCCTTCAGGTGGTTCAGCGTCTCGCCGCCCAGTATCAGGTTGACCCGTCTTCCCTGCCGCCGCCCTTTGGGGAGGGTCCGGTCAGACTGGCGCCCTTCGCCCAGGCCGGCGCTCTGGCGCACTGGCTGGGTTCGCTTTCCAAGGGACCGGTGCTGGTGGCTGTGGAGGACATCCACTGGGCGGATAGCGCCACGTTGGAACTGCTGAAGCACCTGCCGGGCCACCTGACTGACCAGCCTGTACTGGTGGTGGCCACCTACCGGACCGATGAACTGAACCGGGAGCACCCGGTCTGGGCGCTGCTCCCCTACTGGCAGCGGCTTGGGGCTCACCGGATCCTGCTCCGACGGCTGACCCCCCAGGCGGTGGCCGAGATGGCCGCCCTCGCTCTTCGCGACCGCCCGGACTTAGAGGAACTGACCCTGCGGCTCTACCAGCGAACCGGCGGACTGCCGCTCTTTGTGCAGGAGATGCTCCATAGCCTGGCCGCCAACGATCACCATCAGAGCTCCTTCCTTCCCGAGACGCTGCAGCAGGTGATTGACAGCCTCCTGGCCCGGCTAACGCCCGAGACCCAGGAGGTTCTCCAGGCGGCAGCCGTTATTGGGGAGCACTTCGCATGGCCCCTGCTGGAGCAGGTGACCGGATACGGCGAGGAGCGGCTGCTGGCCGCGGTGGAGGAGGCGCTGGCCTTCAACATCATCCGGCAGGTGGCGGAGTCCGGGGACCGGTTCCGCTTTGACCACGCCCTGGTTCGTGAGCGGCTGCAGGAGCGGCTGATCGGTCCGCGGCGCAAGCGCTGGCACCTTCGGGTCGCCGAGGCGCTGCTCCCTGACACCGCAGCCGACGTGGAGGCGGTCGCCTACCACCTCCGGCACGCCGGGGATGAGCGGGCCATCTCCTACCTGCGAAAGGCGGGGGAGCGCTCCTTCGGGGCCGGCTTTCTCACGCAGGCGGCCCGGTATTTTACACAGGCGCTGGAGTTGGCCGGAACAACTCACCCGCTTCGGGCGGAGCTCCTTTTCTGTCTGGGAATGACCCAGTTTGAGTCGGATTATCCACGGTTTACGCAGTTGATGCAGGAGGCCCGGCAGGAGGCTGAGATGGCAGGTGATCGCTTCATCGCCTTCTTGTCCCGGCTGAAACTGGTGCAGAGCCTGAGCCGGCAGGTGGACTTTGCGCAGCTTCTCTCGGATCTGGATGCGCTGGCGCAGGAGGAGGCGACCATCGCCTGCAACAGGCTGCCGCTGCCCGGCCTGCGCAGGAGCGTGGCCGGCCTGCGAGTGCACCGCTTGGCCGAGGCGGCCCGGAGCGAAGAGGTAAACCGGCTGATCACCGAGCTGCGCGCCGGCCCGCTGACCCGGGAGGAGAGCGAGGCGCTTCAGATCTCCGAACTCTGGCTGGCGATCCATACCGGTCGCTTCTCCGAGGCGATTATCGCCCTGAATCACGCCATCGGTCTCCGTCTGGAGAACCACCACCTCCTCTATGCCGTGCTGCTGCAGTTCCTGAAGCTCCTCCTGCTCCTGATCAGCCGGGCAGACTCTCCCGAGGAGCTGGACCACGCCGCCGAGGCCGGCCTCGCCCTGGAGGAGCGTATGCGCCAGCGGGCGGGGGTCTCGATTCAGGCGGGCGGCTATTCTCGGGTGGGGTTCTACCGTTTCTTCCGGGGCGACTGGGAGCGGGGAGTCCCCGACGTACTGGCCGGTCTGGCAGCTGGGGGGGACCGATCGGGCTACCTGCATCAGGCGGCGGCCCGGGTGCTGCTGGCCCTGGGCCGGCCCACCGAGGCGCTGGATGCGCTCGCCTCCCTGCGTCCGGGGCGGCCCTACGCTCCCTTTGCCCTCACGGACAGCCCCTTCCCCTTTGAGGTCTTCGACCTTCGGGTGCAGGCGCATCTGATGCTGGGCGAGGTGGAGCAGGGGCGCGCCTGGGTGGAGACAGGCGAGGAGTGGGTGGGCCAGGGCGACTTTCTGGCGGGGCGCTCAGCGGTCTGCTTGGCCCGGGCCCGCCTTTGCCTCCGGACCGGCGACCTGGAGGGAGCCCGGAGCGCCGCTGCGCGGGCGGTCTCTGCCGCCGAGGCGGTGCGCCACCTGTGGGATCTGATTACCGCCCGGCGCATGCTGGGAGAAGCACAGGCGGGCCTGGGACTCCTCGCTGAGGCGGAAAAGGCCTTTGAGACGTCGTTGGAGCTGGCGGAGCGCTGCCAGTTCCCCTATGAGGCCGCTCTGACCCAGCTCGCCTGGGGCCGGGCCCTGAAGGGGGCGCCCAGGGCCCGGACACTCCTGGAGGCGGCACGGGCCACCTTTGCCAGGCTGGGCGCCGCCCCGGCGCTGGCCGAGGCGGAGGCGCAGCTGGCACCGCTCCCAACCCCCGCCGCTTCCATGGCGCTGAGCGCTGCGGCGGAGGCGCCTTCCCAGGCGGAGCTGACCGAGCGGGAGGCGGAGGTGGTCCGCCTGGTGGCCCGGGGCCTCTCCGACAAGGAGGTGGCCGCCCAGCTCCACATCTCCCCCCGCACGGTGGATGGGCACATGCGCAACGTTTACGGCAAACTCTTTCTCAACAGTCGGGCCGCCCTGACCGCCTGGGCGATCCGCCACGGGCTGGCCGAGTAGGCCAACAAAACGACCCACCCCCCGGTAGCGGGGGGTGGGTCTCTCATGTAAATTCTCAAGCATGGACCGGCGGCCTGCGGTGCGCCCAGGGCCGTGCGCTCTCCAACTGGGCTGCCAGCCGCAGCAGCAGCGCTTCTGCTCCGGGCGGGCCGCTGAACAGAACCCCCACCGGAAGCCCCCGGGGGTTCCAGAAGAGCGGTACGGCCAAGGCGGGTCCCGCCGCTACCGTGGAAGGCGGGCGGCTCCACGGGCTCAGCTCCAGTGGTGGCGGTGGTTCATGCAGGCCGGGGGCCAGCCAGAGGTCACAGCCGGAAGGATCTTCGGCCGGCGCCGTCACCTGGTGGCCGATGGCGGCGCAGAGGGTGGCCGCGTCGTTCACGGCATCGAGGCAGTCCGGGTGGAGGCCTTCGGGCTGAAGGACCAGTCTGATTCGCAGTCCTCGCACCGCCCCCGCGGTGGTGGCGCTCCGGCGCGCCCCCCCATCCCGGACCGACCGGGCAATCAGGCCCGCCGGCTCCCCGGTGCCCTGAAAACCCAGCACTCCGCAGGAGGCAGAGGGGGCCAGCACCGCCCGACCATAGGCCACCGGAACCAGACCGGCGGCCACCGCAGCCGCAGCGCCGCCGCTCCCGGTGCCGGGTGTCCGGCTGATGTCCCAGGGGTTCCGGGCAGCCTCCCGGGCGTCGGAGACAGCAGGATCGGTCAGGTTGGCGATGCCCGCCACCACCAGCCCGAGCCCCGGGGCGAACGGCCCCTCACCGGCCCGGAAGGGCGGGTCGACCAGGGCAGGAACCCCGCAGAAGGGGGCCGCCGTTCGCTGGACCCGGACCTCTGGATCGCCTTCAAAGAGGGAGCGGGTCACAGCGTTCAGGCTCGGATTGAGCCGGAGCACCCGAGCTGCCGCCGCCGCAACCAGGTCGCCGGGACCTAGTTCCCCTCGTTGCACCAGTGCCGCCTGAGCGGTGGCGTCCAGAAAGGCCAGATCCATTACCGCACTAGCGGGGCATCAGCCCCAGCTGCCGCAGGGCGCTTGCCGGGTCGCTGTAGCTGCGGTGGGCGTAGATCCCGGCCGGGCCGATCTCGAACAGCTCCAGCATCTCCAGGTGGACCGTCTGGCCGGTGGTCGTGCCATCGGGTAGCTGCCCGGACTGGACCGCCTCCAGCACGATGCCGGCGACCACGGTCGGGCCGTCGGTGGCGATCTCCTTCTCGTGCACCTTGATGCTCGGATAGCCCTTCAGCCGGAGCGCCCACAGTTCCCGGATATCGTTCCGGTCCAGCTTGCTCATCTCGTCGCCGTAATGGGCCAGGGGCGCATAGCAGGCCATGATTCCCTCCAGATCGCCACCGGAGACCGCCTGGAAGAGCTTGCGCACCAGGGCGACGCGCTGCTCAGCGGTCACCCGCGAGGGGAGCAGGCCCAGTCCCCGCGCGATGGCGGTGCTGTCGCCAATGGTCGTGGCCGAGGTGATCGCTCCCGCCTCGTTGAGGGTGACCACGTTAGCAAGGCTGGCCTTGAAGGCACGGCCGGTCGGAGCGATGGTCTGGCCGTTCTGCACCAGGGGGCCCAGGTGGGTGCCGGACATCACGTATTCCGCTACCGCCTTGTCGGGCCCGGTCACTGTGACTCGCTTAATCTCCATCTTCAGATCGGGAAAGGCGGTGAACATGGCGGTGAAGTAGGCGGCGATCGCCGCCCGGCCCTCGGCTCTATCACCGGAACTCATAACCTGGACGGCGCTCGGGGCGTAGTGGCTGGCGACGGACTCGGAATCGTGCCGGTTGACGGCGTCCACAACGGAGCGGGCAGCAGCAAGCAGATTGGACATCAGAAGACTCCTCCTTTACCGGGTGTGGTCTCTCGGGGATCTCGCATTTCCCCCACGGCTAGAGCCTACCACGCCACCGGTTCCGGAGTGATGCGGGATTCTCCCTGTTTCCATACCAGGGAATCCTCCCTGTGGACTCGCTACAGGGCGGTCGCCTCTTCCTCTTCGGGCTCCAGCATGCCGATCCGGGTGAGCGCGGCGACAACGGCATTGACCAGGGCAGCAGCCTCCTCCTCGGACAGCGTCGTGTCGGGCAGGGGGTTGCTTCCCTCCGACCGGCAGCACGGGCCCGTCAAGGCGCACATCAGGACCTCGCGCACCATGTTGGGGTCGTATCGGGTGGCCATGACTGGGGTTTGCAGTCCCCTCATGAGTCGATCACCTCCTGTAAACTGCCTCTGTGCCGTCCCGAACGTACTACTTTTCAGAAGGGGCTGTAAATAG
>JBMONB010000045.1:6248-8748 GCA_049325315.1 Bacillota bacterium
CGGTACTCCGATTCCCACGACTCACCCGCTGCGAGCAGTTTTTCGAGTTCGCCTCCGTCCAGCCAGACTCCCCGGCATTCAGGGCACACATCGATGCGGACGCCGCGGCGATCAACCTCTCGCATCGCCACGTTGCACATGGGACAACGCATCTGTTTCCTGCCTCCTCATGGCTCAATCTCGGCGCTGCCTCGCCGGCATGCGACGGTGGGTTCCATCTATAAGGATACCACAGAAGGGGAGAAGGGTTCGCGTGTCACGCCTGACCTACGTCGAGCAACCGTGCAAGTCCGTGCTGAATCGCGTGGAAGGGATGCCCTTCAAGTGGAGCATCAACCCCTATTCCGGCTGTGCCCACGCCTGCCGCTACTGCTATGCCCGGGCGTTCTACACGAAGGCGGACAAGGGGGCGGCAGCCGACTTTGACCGGGTCATCTATGTGAAGGGGAACGGACCGGAGGTGCTCCGGCGCGAACTGGCCAGGCGCTCCTGGAAGCGGGAACTGGTGGTGGTGGGGGCCGCCACCGACCCGTACCAGCCGGGTGAGGCCAGGTTTCAGTTGACTCGCCGCCTGTTGGAGGCCCTGCGCGACTACCGGACCCCGGTTTCGATCATCACCAAGGGGCCGTTGATCCTGCGCGACCTGGACCTCTTGCGCGAGATCCAGGGAGTGGCCGGGATTGAGGTGAATATGACGATCCCGACCCTGGACCAGCAGGCCTGGCGGCTGCTGGAGCCAGCCACGCCGCCACCCGCCGCCCGGCTGGCAGCGGTGCGGAAGCTGAACGAGGCGGGGATTCGCACCGGGGTCTTTCTGGCGCCGATTCTACCCGGCATCAGCGACAACGAGGAGTCGCTGCGCCAGTTGATCGAGGCGGCGAAGGCGGCGGGAGCGCCCTACGTGGTCCCGATTACGCTCCGGCTCCAGCCCGGCGTGCGGGAGTGGTTTTTGCCCCATATCTCCCGGCACTACCCGCACCTGACCTTACAGTACTGCCGGCTCTTTCAGAAGGTGGAGGCCCGGCCTGACTACAAGGCCCGCACGCTGGGTCTCTCGGGCGCTATTTTGCGGGAGTTGGGCCTCTCCAGCAGCCCCGGGGAGATGCGGAAGGCCCCGGCGGTCGCTCCGGCGGCCCAGCAGCTGCGCCTCAGCATCTGAGCCTCGCGGCCCTCATCCACCTTTCGGTGGATGGGGCCTTCTTCATTGCACGCAGCCTGCATAGAGAGGGGAGGAGAGATCCAAGCAGCGGAGGAGGGCGTTTCCCTGAACTGCGAGCCTAGCCTGCGCCTAAAGGCGCTCTGGATCGTACTGACAACCCTGGGCCTGGGCCTGATCTTCTTGCTCCTCTTTGCGACGCTGGAACAGCGTCCACTGGACATGGAGGCGCTGCGGTACTTCCCCGCCGAGATGCTGGAGCGGGGCCGCCGCTTTACCCGGGAGGCGCGCCTGGCAGGGACCCTGCAGGCGCTGGCTACGGTGGGGCTGCTGCTGCTGCTCTGCTTCTCTGCCGCAGGCGCCCGCCTGCTCAAACGGTTGGAGGCGATTGGCCGGGGACGACCCTCGCGGGAACTGGCCTGCGTGGTGGTAGGGGTCGGATTGCTGAGCGCCCTGGTGGAGTTTCCCTTCGCCTTTTACCTGGGCTATCTGCACGAAAAGGCCTATGGCCTCACCCGGATCTCGCCGGGGGCCTGGCTTGGTGAACACCTGCTGGGGCTGGGGGTTAGTACGGTCCTCTCGGTGCTCTTCTGGCTGCCGCTCTACTGGCTGATCCGCCGGAGTTCCCGCCACTGGTGGCTGCCGGCCACGGGGGTGACCGCTCTCTTCGGCGGCCTGCTCGCCATGCTCTACCCGGTGCTCCTGCTGCCTCTCTTCAACCAGGTTACCCCGGTGAAGGATCCCCAGGTGATCGCCATGATCGAACGCATGGCCAACCGGGCGGGGGTGGAGGTGGGCAAGGTCCGGGAGATCAGGGTGAGCGAGAAATCCAGCCGCCTGAACGCCATGGTGACCGGGATCGGGCCCACCAAGCAGGTGGTGCTCTATAACACGCTCTATGAGATGATGTCCCTCGCCGAGGTGGAGGTGGTGCTGGCCCACGAACTGGCCCACGCCGTCCATGGCGATGTGGTGACCGGATGGGTGGTGGGCAGCGGCCTCGGCGCCGTCAGCCTGGCGCTGGCCGCCTGGCTCCTGCGCGAGATGCGGGAGGTGGCCCCGCTTAACCTCCCCGCACCCCATGCCGCCCGGGGCCTGGCGGTACTGATCCTCTTCTTCACCCTCTTTGACACCGTGGCGGCGCCGATTCAGAACGGGGTCTCCCGGCAAATGGAGGTCCGTGCAGACCGCTATGCCCTGCGGCTGACCCAAAACCCGCGGGCGGTGGTGACCAGCTTTCAGAAGCTGGCCGCCGCCAACCCCTCCGACGTGGCCCCGCCCCCGCTGGTAGAGCTGCTTAGCTACTCGCACCCCAGTATCCTGAACCGCATCCGCCTGGCGCTC
>JBMONB010000045.1:8848-16367 GCA_049325315.1 Bacillota bacterium
GCGGGCGGTGGTGACCAGCTTTCAGAAGCTGGCCGCCGCCAACCCCTCCGACGTGGCCCCGCCCCCGCTGGTAGAGCTGCTTAGCTACTCGCACCCCAGTATCCTGAACCGCATCCGCCTGGCGCTCAACACGGCGCGTTCGTCGCATTAGCGCTTGCCTATCTGTTTGTGGGTGCTGCCGGGGGTATCGCCCTCTGGCAGCGGTGGCTGAAGCGGCGACAGTCCGAACAGGGGGCAGGCCTGCCGGCGGGCCTGCAGGGACGCAAGCCGCTCCTTTCTCTTTACCTGCTCAGTGACATTCATATCTCCCTTGTGGATTCTTCCATGGCGGACAAGCTTCGTACGGCTTCTGGTACGACGAGCGTGGCGCCTGGTCCAAGGAGACGGTGCCGAACGGGAAGACCGACGGGCAGAGCCGGGAGCGGTTCATGCGCTTCATGGGCTATGACCGGCCCTACCATGACCTCTGGATCAACGGGGTGCATCTGATCATGCTCTCCCAGGAGGCTTATGTGCAGGAGCGCCCGGAGGTGGGGGAGGGGGCCTGGTACTCCGATGAACAGCTGGCCTGGCTCCGGGAGACGATGAAGCCCCATGCCGATGGTCGCCCCGCCCTGCTCTTCATTCACCAGCCGCTCCCGCCCGACGGGGAAGATGGCGGGCAGCACCGCGTGATTCGGGCCAGGGAGTTCCGGGCGATTCTTGAACCCTATCGAAATGTCTTCGTCTTGTCGGGTCATACCCACCGGAGCCTGGAGACCGAAGGGCGCTACGTCCGGCACGCGACCTTCCACTGGTTCAGCAACGCCTCGGTGGGCAAGACGAGGGGGGCCGCCTCCGTGGCGGCCCCCGTGCAGGGTCTTTACGTGCAGGTCTACCCCGACCAGGTGGTCGTGCTGGGTCGGGAGTTCAGCAACGGCACCTGGATCAAGGGGGCGGAGTGGACGGTCCCACTGGTTTGAGGCGGGGGCTGCTACCCCACGAAGCGTCGGAAGGCCAGGGTAACGTTCGTGCCGCCGAAGCCGAAGTTGTTGGAGAGCGCCACCTCGAGGCCGGAGACCTCCCGGGCCAGGTTGGGCACGTAGTCCAGGTCGCAGGCCGGGTCGGCGTCGTGCAGGTTGATCGTCGGTGGGACCACCTGGTGCTTCAGCGCCAGGATCGTCAGAATCCCCTCAATGGCGCCCGCCGCGCCCAGCAGGTGGCCGTGCATCGACTTGGTGGAATTGACCAGGATCTTGTAGGCGTGGTCGCCGAAGACCGCCTTGATCGCGTGGGTCTCCATGGCGTCGCCCAGGTCGGTGGAGGTGGCGTGGGCGTTGATATGCCCCACCGCCTCCGGCCCGATACCGGCGCTGCGCAAGGCCATCTTCATGGCCAGGGAGGCGCCCCGTCCCTCCGGATGGGGAGCCGTAATGTGGTAGGCATCGCCGGACATGCCGGCGCCGATCAGTTCGGCGTAGATCTTGGCGCCGCGCCGCTTCGCATGCTCCAACTCCTCCAGCACCAGGGCGCCGGAGCCCTCGCCCATGACGAAGCCGTCACGGTCGGCAGAGAAGGGGCGGGAGGCGCCCTGCGGGTCATCGTTACGGGTGGAGAGCGCCCGCGCCGAGGAGAAGCCCGCAAAGGCCAGCTCGGTCAGCGTGGACTCAGCACCGCCGGTGATCATGACGTCGGCGTCGCCCCGCTTGACCATGTGGTAGGCGTCGGCAATGGCATGGCCGGCCGAGGAGCAGGCGGAGACCGTACCGTAGTTCGGGCCCAGCACCCCGTACTTCATGGAGATCATGCCCGGGGCCATGTTGATGATGCAGCGCGGAATAAAGAAGGGCGAGATCCGGCGCGGCCCCTTCTCGTGCAGCACCAGGGTGTTCTCCTCAATGCCTTCGAGCCCGCCCATACCGCTGCCGAACACGACGCCGGTACGCTCCGCCAGCTCCCCCTCGAAGGAGAGGCCGGAGTCTTCCACCGCCTCGGTGGCGGCGCCCATGGCGTATTGGATAAAGGTATCGTAGCGCTTGACTTCCTTCGGTTCCATTACCGTCGCCGGGTCAAAACCCCGGACCTCACCGGCAAAGGTGGTAGGCAGACGGGATGCATCAAAACGGGTGATGGGCCCGATGCCGGACCGACCGGCCAGCGCCATCTCCCAGTTCGCCTGTACGCCAAGTCCGAGCGGAGAGAGAAGCCCCATGCCGGTCACGACGACGCGACGCTCCATAACGGTCACTCCTTCACAATGAGATAGGCACGTAACATCGAGAGCAGACTCAGCCGCATCGCCTTGAGATCGATTCCAGGAGCGCCCGTGACCCAGTAGACGGCCAGGCCATCGGCGGCGGACAGGAGGAGGAAGGCAAGGGTGCGCGGGTCGGTATCGGCCCGGAAGAGCCCCTGGTTCACCCCGTCTTGAATCACTCCGGCCAGGTAGTCGACCAGTCCGGCAAAGCGCTCGTGCAGGCCGTGCCGGACCTCACCGCTCTGGACCGCTTCGGCCAGCGTGACCAGCAGCAGGCGCCCCGTTCCGGGGTGGCGGACCCGCAGGGCGGTGGTGAACAGGTCCACAGAGCGCTCCAGGCGCTCCCAGGGTCCGCCCGCCCGCTCGGTCAGCCGGGCAAACAGCTCCGGAGCACGCCCCAGCCGCTCGTTGACCAGGGCCAGCATCAGCTCGCCCTTGGTGGGGAAGTAGCGGTAGATGGCGCCCACGCTCAGGTGGGCCTGCTGCGCGATATCGTTGATCGTGGCCACCTGGTAGCCCTTCCCGATGAAGACCTCCATTGCTGCATTGAGAATCGCCTGCCGGCGATGCTCCTTGTGTGCCTCGCTGACCCTGGGAATGGTCACCGCCCCCTGTTATAAAAAGCGAGCGTTCGTTCACTTTATACCATGATTCGGTATCGGGAGCAAGCCTTTCCCACGCGCAAAGGGATCGGTGCCCCGGAGGGCGCCGATCCCTTGTGCGCGGGTCCCGGTTACTGGCCGGCCTTCTGCGAGGCACGCTGCATGGCCTGAGCGTTCTTCTGGGCGCCGTGCTGGGCGCCGCTCACACCGGCGATGTTGTTACCGGTGAGCTGAACACCAGTCGCCCCCGTAGCGCCCGCCCCGAGTTCGGCCCCGAACTCGTAGCCTACCTGTCCGGTCTTAGCGGCCGCACGCTGCATAGCGGCAGCGTTCCGCTGGGCGCCGTGCTGAGCGCCACTGACGCCCTGAATGTTGGTGCCGGTGAGGTTAGCCCGATTTTTCGCCACGTTGAAACTCCTCCTTGTTGGTAGTGTGGAGTCTCACCACGGGACCGATGTTAGTATGGTCCGGTTTGCGCACCCTTACACCTCAGGGCCACCGGAAGATACCACCTTCCGGCCTGGAATCTGCCAGTCTGGCGCCTACGTATTGTCAAATCACCGTGTCATCGTTCATAATGATGTATGATTGTTTGGCTTGCCGAAAGTTTCGACAAGAAGTGATTCCCCTGACCAGGGCAAACCTCTCGAAAGAGAGGGACGCAAAGCCACGGGCCTACGACACGAGATGAGACCGACTCGGGGAGACCCGGGGTGACTTGCTCGATGTCACGGCGGCCGGGTTGCCAGATGCGGACCATCCGACATCAATGGCGGACCGGAGTGGCCTGGTCCGCCATTCTCAATGTTCGGCCACGCATCGCATCAATGATGGGGAGGATCAACCGATGAGCCGGATGGCACAGCGTTCAGCCAACATGTCCACCTCGGCCGAAAAGCGGCGCAAGCTCCGTTTTCCCCTGGGCCTCAAACTGGGTCTGGGCTTCGGCACACTGCTTGCGGTGATGACCGCCGTCGCTGTGGTGGTCTACATTCAGTTCGGGCAGCTGGGGGAGGCCTACTCCCGCGCCATGACCGATCAGTCCGACGCGATCGCCCTCTCGGGGGAGATCGCACAGCGAGCACACGAGCGCATCAGCGCCCTGCGAGGGTATGTACTGACCGGTGAGGCCTCCTCCTGGGATGAGGTGGTCAGGGCGACTGAGGCCTACGATGCCGCGGTGGACCTGCTGGAGCCGATGGTAGCTGCCGATCCGATCGCCCGGCAGATCGTGGAAGAACTGAAAATAGCGACACGGCAACTCACCCTGATACAAGACGAGGTGCGTATGTCGCGCCAGGCGGGGAGCATGGACTACGCTACCCAGCGGTTGAAGAGCGGTGCCGAGATGGTGAAGCAGGTTAACTCCGGCGCCGAGGCGATCTTCGTCTTGATGGTCCAGGGCAGCAGAGAACAGGCGGAGCAGATTCTGGCGGGCTCCCGGCTGACCAACTATATTCTGCTGGGGGTCAACGCGGCTGCCCTGATCTTTGGGCTTCTCTTCGCCTTCCTGTTGACCCGCAAGCTGATCCGGCCGGCCCGCCTCGTGGCAGAGGCGGCGGAACGGTTGGCGGCGGGCGACCTCTCTGGCGGGGAGATCAAGATTACATCCAGCGATGAGATTGGGGATATGGCCCGCTCGGTCTCCGCTGCCTTGCAGAACCTGCGGCAGGCGATGACGGCGGTGGTGGAGGCCGCCGATCAGGTGGCGGAGTCGGCGGAGCAGTTGAGCCAGACCTCCAGCGATACCGCAAGGGGCGCCGAGGAGATGACGCAGGCCATTGGCAAGATCGCCGCCTCCTCGCTCTCCAGCACCAACAGCGCCGGGGCGGCTCGGGAGGCGATGGAGGAGCTGCAGCAGGCGATCGCGCAGATCGCCAGCGGCGCCCATGAGCAGGCCCGCAGCGTGCAGGAGTCGGCCGACGGCACGCACCAGGTGATGCGGGAGATGGAGGAGGTCGAAAGCCGGACCCGGGTGGTAGCCTCCTCCTCCCAGCAGGCTGCCGCCGCCGCCACCGACGGCGGTCGGGTAGTAACCCAGGCGGTTCAGGCGATGCAGCAGCTCCAGCTGGTCGTTCAGGAGAGCGGTGAGCAGGTGAAGCAGCTCGGTGAGGCGACCGGCCGCATCGGGGAGATTACGCAGGCGATCACGGAGATCGCCGATCAGACCAACCTGCTGGCGCTGAACGCCGCCATTGAGGCCGCCCGGGCCGGTGAGGCCGGCCGTGGTTTTGCCGTGGTGGCCGAAGAGGTGCGCAAACTGGCCGAGCGCTCCGCCCGGAGCGCCCTGGAGATCGGCCAGATCATCGACACGATCCAGCAGGGGACCCGCCGGGCGATCCAGTCGATGTCCACCGGCAACAACCAGGTCAGCAGCACGGTGGAGCTGACCGAGTCGGCCGGCGCCTCGCTGGAGTTGATTCGCCAGGCGGTGGCCCAGACTGACCAGGAGGTTCAGGCGATCACCCGGGCGGTGCAGAGCGTCACCGACTCGACGCGCAAGATGGTGGAGTCGATGAACGCCGTGGCCGCCGTCACGGAGGAGAACACCGCCTCCACCGAGGAGATGGCCGCCGGGGCGGAGCAGGTGGTCACCGTCTTCAGCGAGATGATGGCCTCGGCGGAGGAGACCTCGGAGCTGACCGTCGCCTCTTCGTCGGTGGTGGAGCAGATGACCGCATCCACCGAGGAGATCGCCGCCTCGGCCACTCAGCTGGCCGAGACCGCCGCCCGGCTCCGGGGGATGATGGCCCGCTTCAAGCTCTAGGCATTCAAGGGACTCGCCCTGGGCATAGCTAACAGTACTACGTACTGAAGGGGTGCCCACCGTGCGAGACCTGTTCCGTGAGGGATTGCGACTGGGCGAATCGATGGCCCGCCTTCCGTGGAAGGCCGCCCGCCGCCTGGTTAAAGGCAAGAGTGAAACCCTGGAGAGGGCAGCGGACCTGGGCGAGCGGCTGGGGACGCTGCCCTTTCGCGCCGCCGAGGGGCTTGTGGAGGTGAACCAGACCGCGCCCGGGGCCGGCCGGCGGCCGGGTTGCCCACCGTCTCCCAGGCGGCAGGAGGCCGGTGGCGGGCCGGCTAACCCGAAGGCCCGGATTGTCGTGCTCGGGGCCGGGTACGCTGGGCTCACCTGCTTCCTCGAACTGCAGGACCGGCTGCCCCGCGGGTATGACCTGGTACTGGTCAACGGCGACAAGTACCACTGGTTCACCACGGAGCTGCATACCTACGTGGCGGGCACCACGGAAGACGCGGTCCGCATTCCCCTCAAGCGGGTGGTTGCCCGCCCCGGGCGTCTGATGGTGGACCGTGTGGTCTCCCTTCGCCCCGGGGAGCGGCAGGTGGAGCTGAAGGAGAACGGCCTGCTCTCTTACGATCTGCTGGTCTTCGCCCTGGGAAGCGACCCGGAGTATTACGGCCTGCCCGGGGTGAAGGAGCACTCGCTGGTGGTGGGCAACTGGCAGGGGGCGACGAAGCTGCGCCGGCAGGTTCAGCGGCTGCTGGATGGCGACCGGGAAGGACAGGGGGCGCCGCACGTCGTGGTCGCGGGCGGCGGGCTTACCGGGGTGGAGGTGGCCGGAGAACTGGCCGACGAGTACCCGGGGCGGGTCAGGCTGACGATTCTGGAGGCCGGGCCGGAGATCATGGCGGGCTTTGATCCGGAACTGGTCCAGTTCTCGCGCAGTGTGCTGGAAGGCAAGGGGATTCAGATCCTCACAGGCAACCCGATCACAGCGGTGGAGGAAGGGGTGATCCACCTGAAGAACGGCGAGGAGATCCGCTACGACCTGCTGGTCTGGTCGGGCGGCGTGCGGGGCAGCGGCGTGCTGGCCAGTGCGGGGCTCGATCTTACCCCGAAGGGCAGGGGCAAGGTCGATGAGTACCTGCGCGCCCTGGACGATGACCGGGTCTACCTGGTGGGCGACTCGGCCTCCTTCGTCGACCAGGAGACCGGGCGAGAGGTCCCGCCCACCGCCCAGGCGGCGGTGCAGATGGGGCGGGCAGCGGGGCTGAATATCCTGCGGCGGCTGCGGGGCCAGCCGGAGCAGCCCTTTACCTTCCGGAAGAAGGGCGCCTTCGCCTCCCTGGGCCGGACCGAGGGGGTGGGGCAGATCGGCAAGGATCGCTTCGCCGGCCTCCCCGCCATGATGGTGAAGCACCTAATCGAGGGGCACCACGCCTGGGAGATGGGCAGCGGCGTGATGCCACTGGTCCGCCGGCTGGTCCTGGCGCCCCGTAACTACCTGGTGGGACGCCGGACCTACAGTCTGGAGCCGGGGCCGCGGCGGCAGGCGAGGCCCACCCGATAAGCAGCGGAGCCACCTCCCGGAGTGCGGAGGGTGGCTCTGTCGCGCTTAGCTGCGGCGGCGGATCAGCAGGGCGGTCGAGACCAGGAGAGCGAGGCCCGCCAGGGAGAGCCAGAGGAGCCACTGACCCGCTACGGCGGGGGCAGGCTCGGGAGCAGCCGCAGGCGGCGTGGGGGTGGAGGGCTGCGGCTCAGGGGCGGGGTTGGGCTTCGGCTCAGGGGCAGGCGGCGGCTCCTTCAGCACCAGCCTGGTCATAGGCGTCTCGGTGCGGTTTCCCCGGCCGTCCACCGCCCAGGCCTGGAACCAGACCTCCTCCCGCCCGGCCAGTTCCGCCGGCTCCAGCGCGGTGGAGTGCTCGACCCGGGTCGGAG
>JBMONB010000046.1:0-16218 GCA_049325315.1 Bacillota bacterium
GGAGTCCACCCTGCTGGAACGCTACGCCCTGGCCCTTCAGCTGGTGCCCGACGCTGACGTGGCCGGCGATCTGTTCATGTCCTCCGCCGATGAGCGGTCGCTACTGGCCCGGGCTAACCGGTGGCGGGTGGGGCGCGGCCTGCCCGCCCTGACGATGCCCGTGGAGCGCCGGCCGCTCAGCCCCGTGGAGGCCGAGCACGCCCTGCACCTGGCCCGCCGGGCGGCGCGCCGCCGCCGGCTCCACCTGGGCGGCGCTGTCCTGGGCGTCTTCGCCCTGCTGGCCGCAGCCCTCTGGGTGCGCCCCGCCCCGCCGGTGGAAGGGCTGGCCGCTGACCCGGTCTTCGCCATCCCGGCGCTCCAGCGGATCCCGCACCCCGACGGCTACCAGGTCTGGGTCCACCGGGTCGAGGCTCACCCGGGCTCGGTCACCCTCTGGTGGAGCGCCCTGGGCCCGGGCGCCCGGCACGCCGCCACCAGCCTGGAGCCCCGGCTCATGCTCGATTCGGTCGCCCCCGAGTGGCTGTCGCCCGAGGAGACCGAGACCGCAGCCTCCCGGACGAACCGCGTGGTGGGGCGCTCCACCTTCCCCACGATCATCACCATTGAGCAGGAGGCCTGGCTCACCGTGGGCCAGCCGGCGGGCGACCGGGCAGACCTGGTGCTCCGGCTGCCGCTCGGGCGGACCGCCGATGAGTCGGCCCGCACGGTCCGCCTGGACCAGGAGATTCGCCAGGACATGGTCACGCTGCGGATCGACTCGGTCACGCTTGGACGCAACTACACCCAGGTGCGGTACGCCTCCTCCACCTCCATCGGGCGGGCCCCGGCCCCGCTCACCCTGCGGGTGGGCAATGCCCGGCTTACCCGGAAGGGGCCGGTGGTCCCCGTGGGCAACGGCATGATCGAGGCCACCTTCGAGGCGCTGCCCCATGAGGTCGACCGGGCCTACCTGACCTTCTCGGTGGTGCAGTACCTGCTGCCGCCCCGCAGCTACCCGCTGCCCGGGACCACCGAGGTCTACACCCGACACGGCAGCGTCACCACGGTGGTGATGGCCCTGGAGGACAAGAGCTGGGCCGCCGCAGCCCGCGGGCACTTCACCGGGGCTACCGGCGAGCGCTATCCCGCCACCCTCTCCTTCCAGGTGGAGGGCAACCCCGCCCGGCACCGGATCATGCTCCGGTCCGAGGAGATCCCGGCCGATGCGGAGCTGGTCAGCCTCACCCTGGAAGGGCTGCGCCAGTACATCTCCTTCCACGACATCCCGCTGGATTTGAAGTAAGGGCGCGAAAAACCCCGAGAGGCCAGTCTCCTGGCATCTCGGGGTTTCTGCTGTGCTAGCCCTTGAGCCACTCGGCGACCCGGGCGGCCACCTGGGCGGGGGTGAAGCCGAACTTCTCCTCCAGCACGCCCGCCGGGGCCGAGGCGCCGAAGTCATCGTGGCCGATCGCCAGCCCGTCGCGGCCGACCAGCCGGTACCAGCCGTCGGTCCGGCCCGCCTCCAGCGAGGCGATGCGGCCCACCAGGACCGAATCCTGGTACGCCTTGGGCTGCCGCAGGAAGAGCTCCACCGAGGGCATGGAGACCACCCGCACAGCGATCCCCTGCTCCGCCAGCGCCTTCTGGGCGCCCAGGGCGGTGCCCACCTCGGAGCCGGTGGCGATCAGGGTGGCCACCGGGTTGGCGGCATCGGCGATCACGTAGCCGCCACGCCAGACATCCCGGTTCTGGAACGACTCGGGCCGGGTCAGCAGCGGCAGCGCCTGCCGGGTGAGGGCGAAGAGGGTCGGCTCCTTGGCCTGCATGAGGGCGTAGGCCCAGGCCATCGCCGTCTCAAGGCCGTCAGCCGGGCGGAAGAGCGTCAGGTGCGGGATCATCCGCAGCGACCAGAGATGCTCCACCGGCTGATGGGTCGGGCCATCCTCACCCAGATAGAAGGAGTCGTGGGTGAAGACGAAGATCGAGGGCACCTGCATCAGCGCCGCCAGGCGGATCGGCGGGCGCATGTAGTCGGAGAAGACCAGGAAGGTCGCCCCATAGGCCCGGAAGCCGCCATAGAGCACCACGCCGTTGACGATCGAGCCCATGGCATGCTCGCGGACGCCGTAGTGGAAGTTCCGGCCCGCCCAGGAGCACTCGGTGTGGCCGAAGGTGCCGCACGGCCCCACATCGCCGCCGCCCTTGATCACGGTCAGGTTCGACTCCGCCAGGTCAGCGGAGCCGCCGACCAGCGAGGGCACCAGCGCCGCCGCCTTGTTGAGCGCCATCTCCGAGAGCTTGCGGGTCGCCAGCGGCTTCTCGCTGCGTACCGCCGCTACCAGATGCTCGTCGAGGTCGGCCGGCACCAGCAGGTTCATGTGCTGCTCCCAGATCTGCGCCTTCTCAGGGTTGGCCTGCTTCCAGGCCTCGAACCCCTGCTGCCAGGCGTGCGCCTCGGCCTGCTTCTCCTCCTTCAGCTGAGCGAAGAAGGCCTGAACCTCATCGGGCACGGTAAAGGGCTCGTGGGTCCAGCCGGCGGCCTCCTTGGTCAGCCTGGTCTCCTCGGGCCCCAGCGGGGCGCCGTGGGAGGACTCCTTGCCCGCCTTATTAGGCGACCCGTGGCCGATGACGGTGCGGCAGATGATCAGCGAGGGCTGATCCGTCACCGACTGGGCGGTCTGAATCGCCGCCGCCACCTCTTCGTGGCTGTGGCCATCCACCTTCTGAATGTGCCAGCCGTACGACTCAAACCGCTTGGCCACATCTTCCGTGAAAGCGAGGTCGGTGTGCCCCTCGATCGAGATCTCGTTGTCGTCGTAAAGGAAGATCAGCCGCCCCAGCTTCCAGTGGCCGGCCAGCGAGGCCGCCTCGGCCGCGACGCCCTCCATTAAGTCGCCGTCGCCGCAGATGCCGTAGATGTAGTTGTCCACCGGCTTGAAGTCGTCGGTGTTGACCCGGGCGGCCATCATCTCCGCCGCCACCGCCATGCCGACGGCGTGGGCGATGCCCTGGCCCAGCGGGCCGGTGGTCACCTCGACGCCCGGGGTGTGGCCATACTCCGGGTGGCCCGGGGTCCGGCTCCCCCACTGGCGGAAGGACCTGATCTGCTCCATGTCCAGGTCGTAGCCGGCCAGGTGGAGCAGGGAGTAGAGCAGCATCGAACCGTGGCCATTGGAGAGAATGAACCGGTCGCGGTTGGGCCAGTCAGGATTCTGCGGATCAAACCGAAGGAACTGACTCCACAGCACGAAGGCCATGTCGGCGCCGCCCATGGGCGCACCTGGGTGCCCGGACTTCGCCTTCTCGACGGCGTCGACCGACAGCAGCTTGATCGTATTGACACAGGCCTGACGCAGCTCCGGGGAAAGATTGGCGACTAACACTGGCGAGGTCCTCCTTACCCGAGGTTTACGATATGTCCATTTACCCCCATTACCTTACCACTAAGCTTCCCAATGGGGAAGAAGTTTTGCGCCCTGCGCTTAGAATGCGCCACGGAATACCAAACGAGCCGCCATCGAGGAAAGAGCCGGGAACCTACGAGTTGGACTTGCATCTGAAGCGCATCAGATTTATCATTTCATTCATGTACTATCGTGAAGGAGCCCTGCTATGTCCACCCCACATTTCATCGTGCGGCTGGTCTGGTTCTACACTGGCCTGACCGTTCTGACCCTCGGCTACGGACTCGTGATTCGCCCCGGGATCGGCGCCGCCCCGTGGGATATCTTCCACCTCGGTGTCCACCAGCAGACCGGGCTTCCCCTGGGGCTGGTGATCCAGCTGACCGGCGTGGCGATCATCTTGCTGAACATCGCCCTGCAGATCAAGCCCGGCCTGGGCATGGTCCTGAACATGCTCTCCGTCGGCCCCATGCTTCAGGTGGTGCTGGGCTGGCTGCCCCTGCCCGAGACGCTCATGGGCCGCTGGCTGATGCTGGCGGCGGGCATCTTTATCATCGGGATCGGCACCGCTCTCTATGTGAGCGCCGACCTGGGCTCCGGCCCCCGTGACGGCATGATGATCGGCCTAACCCGCAAGCTTGGCTGGCCGGTGGCGGTGATCAAGAACGGGATCGATGTGACCGTAGCGCTGACCGGCTGGCTGCTGGGCGGCCCTCTGGGGCTGGGCACGGTGGTGGTCGCCCTTGGCATCGGCCCCTCGATCCAGTTGGGGATGCACCTGGTCACCCGCCTCGCCGCCCACAAGCCATTTGCCGGCTTTGTCCGGCCGGTGGCGCTGACCTCGAAGGGGAGCTGAACCATGAGCGGCGTCGGTGCGATCGTGCTGGCGGGCGGCGCCTCCCGCCGCTTCGAAGGGGGGAGCAAGCTGCTCCACCCCTACGGCGGTCAGACCCTGGTGGAGGGATCCCTGCGGGCGCCGCTGGGGGCCTCCCTCGCCCGCATCGTCGTGGTGACCGGCGCCTACCACGCCCACCTGCTGCCCGTGCTGGCGCGCTACCCGGTGAGCGTCGTCCAGAACGAGAACTGGGAGGCCGGCCTCTCGACCTCATTGAAGGCAGGTCTGGTCGCCCTCGCCCAGAGCGAGGTCCAGGCTGCTCTTCTCTGCCTGGCCGACCAGCCCAACCTGCCCGCTGTTGTGATCGATCAGCTTGTCCAGGCGTGGCGCCAGAGCCGGGCACCGATCGTGGCCCCCGTCTGCAACGGGCAGCGGCGCAACCCGGTCCTCTTTGACCGCTCGCTCTGGCCGGAGCTGATGCAGGTTTCCGGCGATGAGGGTGGCCGCTCGGTCATCCGCCGCCATGAGGCAGGCATGGTTCCCGTGACCTTTCATGACCCCACCTGGTTCGCCGATGTGGACACCCTCGCTGATCTGACCTGACAAAGGCCGGGATCTCTTCAGGAGATGCCCGGCCTTTCGCCTGCGCAAAGTTATTTTCCGAACTTGGGCAACGGCGCGAAAGAAATGGCGTGCTGACCGCATCTAGATAATGAGAATGTACCACATGGAGGTTGAGCTGATGCGAGCTGCTGTCTACCGGTCCTATGGTCCTCCGGAGGTCCTGAAGCTGGAGAATGTCGAACAGCCATCCATCATGGAAGAGGACCGTGTCTTGATCCGGGTGCACTACGCTGCGATGAATCCAGGCGATATTTGGCTGCGGAAGGGGATCTGGGCCGCCAGGCCATCGATCGGTCTCACAAAACCCAAGAACCCGATCCTGGGCTGGGACGTTGCGGGCACGGTTGAAGCGGTCGGCAAGACCGTGACCAGGTTCAAGGTTGGCGATCAGGTTTTCGGCGAGTGCAACGGAGCCCATGCCGAATATGTCACCCCTCGCCAGACGTTCCTCAGCCTGATGCCGAAGAACCTGTCTTTTGCGGAGGCAGCGGCGATCCCCTGCGCGGCGCTGACGGCGCTGCAGGCCCTGCGGGATGTCGCCCAGGTCAAAGAGGGCCAGAAGGTCCTGGTCTACGGCGCCTCGGGCGGTATTGGCCACTTTGCCGTTCAGCTCGCCAAGCTCTTCGGGACGGAGGTCACCGCTGTCTGCAGCACGGCGAATCTCGGGTGGGTCAAAGAGCTTGGGGCCGATCACGTGATCGACTACACCAGGGGCGACTTCGCCCGTAACGGGCAGAAGTACGATCTCATCCTGGACGCGGTGGGCAAGCGGACCTTTTTCAGCTGCCTGCCCGCCTTGACCGAGACGGGTATCTATATCACAGAGCACCTGTTGTATCCCAAGTACCACCCGCTTCAGCTGCTGATCAGTCCCCTCTTTGGTCCCAAGAAGGCGAAGACGCACCTTGCGAGACCCAACGACAAGGACCTGGACTTCCTGGGCGGACTGGCGGAGGAAGGGAAGCTGCGACCCGTGATTGAGAAGGTGTATCCGTTAGACCAGATCGTGGAGGCTCACCGGCATGTGGAAGGTGGGCGTACCAAGGGCAAGGTGGTCATCGCGATGTGATCATCCGAAGGCCGGGGTCTCCACCTTCATCCGGCACGAAGCGGGTTCCAGCCAGCCCCGCCACTGCACGGGCGGCGTCGGTCAGCGAACCGATGACCGCCTCCCCGCCCGATGCCTCCACGAAGGCGACCGCCGCCTCCACCTTGGGCCCCATGGAGCCGGCCCGGAAGTGGCCCTGTGCCAGGTAGCCCAGCCCCTCGCTCACGGTCACCTCCCGCAGGACCACCTGCTCCGGCCGGCGGTAGTGCAGGCAGACATGCTCTACATCGGTCAGAATGATCAGCTTCTCAGCGCCCAGGCCCAGCGCCAGCACGGTGGCGGCACGGTCCTTGTCGATCACCGCCTCAATCCCATGAAGCCCGTCGGGGCCGTCGGCCACAGGCACGCCGCCGCCCCCGGCAGCGATCACCAGCGTCCCGGCGTCAACGAGGCGCTGGATCAGCTCCGCCTCCACCACCCGTACCGGGTGGGGCGAGGGAACCACCCGCCGCCAGCCACGGCCGGCGTCCTCCCGCATCTGCCAGCCGCGTTCGGCCATCGCCTTGCGGGCCCGCGCCTCGGTGTAGAACGGCCCCACCGTCTTGGTCGGGTTGCCGAAGGCGGAGTCCGCCGGGTCTACCACCACCTGGGTGACCACCGAGACGGCGGTCCGGCCGGTGGCGCGGCTCAGCTCCTGCTGGATCAGGTAGCCCAGCATCCCCTGGGTCTGCGCTCCGCAGACATCCAGCGTGGCCGGCGGCACCACGCCGCTCGCCTCCTCGCTCTGCAGCAGCAGGTTCCCCACCTGGGGGCCGTTGCCGTGGGTCAGCACCACCTGCCAGCCCTCCTGCACGACCTCGGCGATGGCCTGGCAGGCGGCACGGATATTCGCCTGCTGCTCCGCCACCGTCCCCCGCTGCCCCGGCTGCAAGATGGCGTTCCCGCCCAGGGCGATCACAACCAGCCCGCCCACGGGCTACTCCTCGTGGAAGGCGACGACACGGCAGAAGGCCGCCTCCCCGTCCTTGAACTTCCACGGGAAGACGCCGATGGTGGTCCGCTTGTTCAGCAGCTTGGTGATCTCGCCGCCGAGGCACTCCACGTGCAGAATCCCGTGCGGGAAGAGGCCGAAGTGCATGCCCTGGTAGTCCTCGGGGGCGAAGAACTCCTCCAGCCCCTTGCCGTACCGCTCCCGCAGGGCGGCATCGGCCTTGCGGGCCTCGTCGGGCCGCCAGTCGCGGATCTTGGTGTTCATGGGGTGATCCTGCGAGCCGCAGTCGACGCCCAGCAGCTTGATCTGCTTGCGCCGGCACCACTCCCAGAACTCCCGGGTGGGGCCGGGGTGGCGGAGCATGTAGCGCTGCTCATCCGCCTCGGGCTGGTCCCAGCCGTAGCGGCTGTAGCCGGTGTGGATGAAGAGGATGTCGTCGGGCCGGACCTCGACCCGATCCTCGATATCCTTGGAGGTATAGATGCCGTAGTCCTGGGCGATGTCGGAGAGATCGACGATCACCCCGGGGCCATAGAGCCGGTCCAGCGGAATCGAGGCGATATCCGCTCCGCCGGTGACGAAGTGGCGCTGCCCGTCCAGGTGGGTGCCCACATGGTTCGAGGATTTGATGATCTGGCCATTGGCCCCGTTGAAGGAGAGCCGCTTGAAGTAGTGGACCTGGAGCGGCTCGTAGCTGGGCCAGGCCGGGGTCTCTACCCCCGTTGGAATGGAGAGATCGTACAGTCGCATCGTGCATTCTCCTCTCGTTGCAGATGGTACAGCGCCAGCAGCGCCCCCCCGGCCCACTCAGCGCCGGATGTGGCCCCATGGGTCAGGAGGAGGCGGAAGCGGTCGTGGGTAGCCGGGTTGCCTGTGAGAAGCCCGTCGAGCCAGGCCAGGTGATGCTCCCCCGCCACGCCCCGCGCCGCCCAGCGGAGCAGGTGGAGGCTGACCGGGGTGGTGGCGCCGGGCGGAAGGGCCAGGAGCGCCTCGCCCAGGGCGACGGCCTTGCTCGCCTGATGGCTCCGGTGAAGGGCGGTCACGTAGCCGGCTACGATGTCATCGCCGCCGGGGGTGAGGCCAGGGCCAAGCCCTGTGAGCCGCCGGACCGCCTCTGTCCACCGCCCCTCCGCCAGGTGGGTCAGGCCGCGGATGGCGGCTGCGGCGAAGGGGCCGGTGAAGACGGCTGGGAGGCCAAGTGCGGCCCGGAGCGCCGGGAGCAGCCCCCCCTCCTCGGGCAATGCCGAGGCTGCCTCCTGGACCGGCAGGGTGACCGCCGGGACCCCCGGCGGCGGCTCGGGTGGCCTCCACCGGGGCGGCAGGGCCAGGTGCAGGGGACCGATGCGGAGCAGACCCTCCCGGATCTCGCCCTCCTCCCCGGCCTGGAGCTCCAGGGGCCAGGGGCCTTCCACCAGGACGGTGTCCGGTCCGTTGCCCAGCCCGGGATGGGCCAGGGTGAGGATCGACCCCTCCCCCTGCTCCAGGTTGACCGCCCGATTGTGCAGACTCAGCACCCTGACCCGGCTACTCATGGGTAGGGAGCTCTTCTGTCAGGGCCAGCAGCGCCTCCCGGAAGATGTTGGCCGGCGGGTGAACCAGCCCCGCCCCCACCTGCCCGATGCCCGGCAGCCGGTGCGCCACGCCGGTGTTGATGCTGGGCAGAATCCCCGTCTCCACCACCCGCCGGAGGTCGATGCCGGTGGGCGTCCCCCGGAAGCCGAACGACGGGATGGTGTAGTGCCGGGACTCGGCCAGGGTGATCTCGTACATCTGCCGGGTCAGGCGGACCGCCATCTCCGGCGTCCCGCCTACGAACTGGACGATGGCCGGCGCCGCCGCCATGGCGAAGCCGCCGATCCCTGCCGTCTCGGTGATCACCGAGTCGCCGATATCCAGCGCCGCATCCGCCTCGGTAAAGCCGGGGAAGTAGAGCGCTTTGACCTGCTGGGCAGGTCCGGTGAACCACCGCCCGGGCAAGCCGGAGACCTGCAGCCCGAACTCGTAGCCGTTGCGGGCCATGCAGGTGACCACGCTGCTGTGGGGAATCCCGCGGGCGGCGTCCAGCACCGCCTTGCAGGCCGCCATGGAGATGTTGACAAACCAGATCTCGTTGTGCCCGATAAAGTCCATGATTCGGGCAAGGGACTCCGGCGCCAGGCCTACCGTGGCGAGGTGGGGCGCCATCTCCCGCAGGAAGAGCGCCCCGGAAGCCTTATTCCGGTTGTGGCACTCGTCGCCCATGTGCAGCGCCTGGGCGATCAGCGCCCGGAGGTCGAGCCCGCCCATAGCCCGCAAGGCCGAGCGCAGCGCATCGGCCAACTCGGTGTTGATCCAGCGGAGCCGCTCCAGCACATCCGGGGCGTAGGCGCCCATGCGGAGCACCTTGCCGTAGCCCTCGTTAAGGTTGCAGAAGGCCCGGTTGCCATGGGTCCGGTTCTCCACCACGAAGAGGGCGGTGGACCAGGAGGTGACGCCGGCCATGGGGCCAACCGCCCCCACGTCGTTGTTGGGCCGGAACCGGATCTCGCCCGATCCGGCCAGGGCCTCCGCCTCCTCAGGCGTGGCGGCCAGCCCTTCTAAGAGGAGCGCCCCAATAACCGCCCCGCGCTGGGGGCCGGACATGGTCTCCCACCGGTTGGGCGGGCCGGCGTGCAGGATCGTCTGCCGGGTCATACCGGGGATCAGCTCCCCGGCGGTGCCAATGTCGACCATGACCGGGTGGCCGGTCAAAATGATCTCCATCGCCTGCTGGTTCGCCGCCTCCACCCTGGGGTCGCTCAGCCGCTCCAGGGCCGTGATCAAGGCCGGATCTCCCCCCGCCGGGGGCTGCCAGTCCAGGTGCAGGACCCGGCCGCCCTGGGAGCGGATCGCCTCGCTGAAGTGGGGGGCGCCCACGCCGATCACCTTCAGTTCCTTGCCGATCACCGGCTACGACCTCCCCTCAAATGCTGCTGCTACGGCGAGGGCGGCCTGGCGGGCCGTGGGGTAGGGGATCGCCCCGGCCGCCTGCAGCGCCGCCATCTGGCGGCTGAACCCCTGCGGGTCCTGCTCGGTTCCCGTCACCGAGGCGACCACCAGGACGCCGCTCCCCACCGCCTCCCGAATGGCGGGGGCGAGCGCCCCGGCCGGGTCCGGGTGGGCCCCGTAGCCCAGGACGACGTCCAACAGAATCAGGGCGGTCTCGGGGTCAGCCGCCTCCCGCCGGATGAAGCTGGTGCGCAGGCCCATGTCGATCATGGGGTGGGGGCGGCCCACGGTGTATTCATCGTCACCCAGGTCGAGGAAGGTGTGGCCCTCGCCCAGCACGGGCTCCAGGAGCATCTCCGCCTGGGCGCAGAGCGTCCCGCCGGAGAAGAGGCCCCGCACCCAGCGGCGGCCGGGAGCGATGGTGGGCAGGGGGGCGGGAGCGCCCAGCCCGTGGGTCTGAACACCGCTCAGCCGCACCGCCTCCACGGCGGCGTCATCGATCGCCATCGCCTGCTCCCCGCTCAGCAGGCAGAGCACCACCGGCTTGGGTCCTTCGCTGGCGACGGCCTTGACCCCGGCCGCCACTGCTGGCGCCGGGGGCTTGGAGACGAGGACGATCACCCGGGTCTGTGGGTCTGCCTGAAGGCGCCGCAACGCCTCCAACGTCATCAGCCCGCCGACCTCGGCCGAGAGGTCCCGCCCCCCGACTCCGATCAATTGGGAGATGCCGCTGCCCATCCGGTCCACCAGGACCGACAGCTCCTGCGCCCCCGTGCCCGAGGCCGCAACGACTCCGATGGGCCCCCGCCGGACGGCGTTGGCAAAGCCGAGCCCCACCCCGTCCAGGATGGCGGTGCCGCAGTCGGGGCCCATCAGCAGGAGGGAGCGCTCCAGGGCCATCCGTTTTAGCCGGACCTCATCGGCCACGGGGACGTTGTCGCTGAAGAGCATCACGTGGAGCCCCTGCTCCAGGGCCAGGCGGGCCTCCCGTGCGGCATAGGCGCCGGGCACGGAGATGAAGGCCAGGTTCGCTTCGGGCTCCAGCCGGCGGGCGGCCGGAATCGACCGCGGCGCCGCAGCCTGGCTCGCCTCGCCCTCCACCGCTCCGGGCGCTCCGCCCTGCAGCCTGCCCTCCGCCCCGGCTATGGCAGCCTCCGCCGCCTGCTCCTGGGTGGCCGACACCGCGATGATCAGGTCTGAGGCCCGGGCGGCCTCCGCCTCCGGTGTGAGCAGCCCCACCCCGGCCAGCGCCTCCCGGTTGGTCTCCGTACCCATGGCCACGACGGCGTGGACCACCCCCGCCATCCCCTCCAGCTCCCGGGAGAGCGCCATCAGCGTAACGGAGTCATAGTATCGGTCAGCCAGCACCCTGACTCTGACCGCCATCTCTCATCCCTCCACTCTGGATTCGCAAATCGCCGGCCCCCGCAGGTGGAGGCCGCTCCGGTCATGGCAGACCGCCTGTACCTCCGCCATGATGCTGAGCGCCACCGCCTCCGGCCCCTCTCCCCCCAGGTCCAGGCCCACCGGGCCGTAGACGTTGGCTGGCAGCCGGTCAGTTCCGAGGAGCCGCAGCGTCCGGGTACGGGGGCCCAGCACCCCCAGGTAGCGCGCCCCGGTCGCGAGCATCGCCTGCAGGTAGGCACGATCATGATCGAAGTGGTGGTGCATGAAGACGGCGAAGGCGCCCTCCCCTGCCTCTGCAGCCAGCTCCTCCGGCGCGATGCAGCGGACCGCATCCGCCGTGGGAAACCGGGACGGGTCGGCGTAGGAGCGCCGCCGGTCGACCACCTGAACCCGCCAGCCCATACGGGCTGCCAGCTCCACCACGGGTTGGGCGTCACGGCCGGCCCCCACCACCCAGAGAACGGGCGGTGGACGGTGCTCCATGACGAACAGGGCCGTGCCCGCTGACTCGATCCACCGGGGTTGCGCACTGCCGGAAATCGCCGCCAGGGCAGCGGCCTCCAGGTGCGGCTCATCGATGTTGCTGTAGGTGGCTCCATCGCGGGTCAGGAGCAGGCGCCGGCCGAGATAGGGCCCGGGCTGGACCACCGCCACCGAGGCGCATGACCGGCCCGCCGCCCACTCGGCAGCCAGCGGGGTGAAGATGGCGGGCTCCACCCGCTCCACCAGGACCTGCACCAGGCCGTTGCAGCCCAGGTTGAGCCCCCAGAGGCTCTCATCTTCGCTTCGCAGGTCGTAGGAGAGCAGCTGGTTTCCCCGCCCGGCCAGCACGTCCCTGGCCTGCTCAATCACATCGGCCTCCAGGCAGCCGCCGGAGATGACCCCCACCGGGTCGCCCCCGGCGGGAATCAGCATCTGCGCCCCTGCACGGCGGTAGGCGGAGCCCTCCACCCGGAGCACCGTGGCCAGGGCGGCCGGTCCCGGTGTGCGGCGGAGCGCCTCATAGATCGCCTTCATGGGTTCACCCCGTGGATCAGGCCCCAGAGCTTGGACGGGTTGAGCGGCATCTCGCTGATCCGGACGCCGAAGGGCTTGAGCGCATCTTCAAAGGCCGCTGCAAAGAGAGCGGCGCAGGGGATGACCCCGGCCTCGCCCGCCCCCTTGATCCCCAGCGGGTTGAGCGGCGAGGGCGTCTCGATATGGTCCAGCTCCAAGGGGGGCATATCGGTGGCGAGGGGCAGCAGGTAGTCGGCAAAGGTGGAGGTGAGGAGCTGGCCGTTCTCATCGTAGACCAGCTTCTCGTAGAAGACCCCGCCCAGCCCCTGCGCCAGGCCGCCGTGAATCTGCCCCTCGACGATCATCGGGTTGATCATGGTCCCGCAGTCGTGGACAATGCAGTACCGCAGGATCTTCATGAATCCAGTCGCCGGATCCACCTCCACCACCGCCGCATGGGCGCCGCTGGGGAAGGTCGACTGCTGTGGGCTGAAGTACTGGGTCGCCTCCAGACCCGGCTCACCGAACTTGAGGGTCCCCCGGAGCGGGTTGGCCAGGCGGGCCACCTCACCGAGCGGCATCGTCCGGGCAGGTGCGCCCCGCACACAGGCATGCCCGCCGGTCAGCTCGATCTCATCGGGGCTGCACTCCAGCAGGTGGGCGGCCACTCGCTTCGCCTTCTCCGCCACCGCCACCGCCGCCATGTGGGCCGCATTGCCCACCAGCACAGCGGCGCGGGAGGCAAAGGTGCCAATGCCCCAACCCATGGCAGCGGTGTCACCGGTCACCACGTGGATCTGGTCGATGGGCACCCCAAGCTGGTCAGCCACCACCTGGGCGAAGACGGTGTAGTGGCCCTGTCCCTGGGTGCCCACACCGGTCGCCACCTGGACCTTGCCGGAGGGCTCCACCCGCACCCGGACCCCCTCGTAGGGACCCGGGCCTGAGCCCTCCACGTAGAAGGCCATGCCCAGTCCGATATACCGCCCCTCCTGGAGTGCCTCCGCCTGCTCCTGCCGCACCGCCGCCGGATCGACCAGCGCCTCCAGCCGCCGGGCCAGCTCCGGGTAGTCCCCGCTGTCGTAGGTGGTAGGCGCCCAGTCCTGGTAGATCAGGCCGGTCTCCCAGGGGAACTCGTCGGACTGGATAAAGTTGCGCCGCCGCACCTCCAGCGGCTCCAGACCGAGCTTCTCGGCCATGCGGTCCATCATCCGCTCCATGACGAAGACGCCGTGGGGCCGCCCGGCGCCCCGGTAGGGGGTGACGATCGGCCTGTTGGTGTAAACGGAACGGAACTCCACGCTGTAGTTCCGCAGCCGGTAGGGACCGGGTAGGGTGGTGATCGAGATGATCGGCACCTGGATGCCGTAGGGGGTGTAGGCGCCGCTGTCGTGGAGCATGGTCGTCTTCAGGCCAAGGAGTGTGCCGTCCGCGGTGAAGGCGACCTCCACGTCATGGATCTGCTCCCGCTCCTGGGTGGTGGCGACGAAGTGCTCCCGCCGGTCCTCGATCCACTTCACCGGGCGCTTCAGGCGCATGGCGGCGAAGGGCACCAGAACCTCCTCCGGGTAGAACATCATCAGCTTGCAGCCGAAGCCGCCGCCCACGTCCGGGGCGATAAGGCGCAGGTTCATCTCGGGCAGGGAGAACCAGTTGGCCAGGGCGGCCCGCAGGGCCACGGGCGCCTGGGTGGCGACGTACATGGTGAGCGAGTCGCCCTCCGGAATCGCCACGATCCCCCGTGTCTCCATAGGGGCAGCGGTCCCCCGGTCAATGCGGAAGCGTTCAGACAGGAGGAAGTCAGCCCGCTCACGGGCCGCAGCGTAATCCCCGACCTCCCGCTTGTAGTGACCGCCAATGTTGCCCGGCACGTCCGGCCAGACCAGGGGCGAGCCCTGCTGGGCCGCCGCTTCCAGGTCCGCGACGACGGGCAGCGGCTCGTAGACCACCTGGACCAGGTCCGCCGCATCCTCGGCGATGTACCGGTCGCGGGCGACCACGAAGGCGACCGCCTCCCCGACATGACGCACCGTATCGGCCACCAGGACCGAGTGGGTCCGGCCGTGCTGCAGGTCGTCGTGGGGGATCAGGAGCGGAACCGGACCGTTGAGCTTCCCCAGGTCCGCCGCGGTGATCACCAGCTCCACACCCTCCAGGGCTGCGGCCCGGGAGGTGTCGATGGAGCGGATGCGGGCATGGGCATGTGGTGAGCGGACCACCGCCCCGTGGAGCATGTCGGGCCGGTTAACGTCATCGACAAAGAGTCCCTGCCCCTTCAGGAGACGGGGATCCTCGCTCCGACGGATGGGCTTGCCAAAGGCGCGGTCTGTCATCGCACCGCCCCCCTTTCAGCAGCGAGCTTTGCGGCTGCCAGTTTCACGGCCTTGACGATGTTCTCGTAGCCGGTGCAGCGGCAGAGGTTGCCGGAGAGCGCCTCCCGGATCTCGTGCTCGCTGGGGTTCGGGTTCTCCTCCAGCCAGGGCAGCAGGGTGGTGAGGAAGCCCGGCGTGCAGAAGCCGCACTGCAGCCCGTGGGCCTCCCGGAAGGCCTCCTGTAAGGGATGCAGCTCTCCGTCCGGTCCCGCAATCCCCTCCACCGTGGTAATGACAGCGCCGTCCATCTGGACGGCGAAAAGCAGGCAGGAGCGGACGGCCTTGCCGTCTGCGATGACGGTGCAGGCACCGCACACACCGTGCTCGCAGCCCACATGGGTGCCGGTCAGGCCCAGGTCGTGCCGGAGGAAGTCGGAAAGCAAGATCCGGGGCTCCACCTCCCGGGTGTAGGCGATCCCGTTGACCGTGACGCTAACCCTTCTCATGCGACTCCACCTCCTACCTCTGCGGCTCGCTGCAGGGCCCGGGCCAGGGCCCGCTCGGTCAGCACGCCCGCCAGGTGCCGGCGGTACTCGGCCGTGGCGTGCACGTCCCCCTCAGGCATGATGGCGCCGCGCACCGCTTCTGCCGCCGCGGCAAAGCGTTCTGCTGACGGGGCCTGCCCCTTCAGAAGATCCTCTGCCTCCCGTGCCCTCACCGGCGTGAGGCCCACCCCGGTCAGCCCGAGGCGGCAGTCGGCCACGACGCCGGCCTCGTCGAGCGTCAGGGTGCAGGCAACGCCGGCCAGGGCGAAGTCGCCATGACGCCTGGCCAGCTCCTCAAAGGCGTAGCCTGTCCGCGGCGGCATCAACGGCACCCGCACCTCGGTCAGAAGCTCGTCGGGCTGCAGCGCTGTCATGAAGTACATCAAGAAGAGCTCCTCGGCCGGGATCTCCCGCTCTCCTGCGGGACCCACGGCCCGGACGCTCCCCTCCAGTGCCACCAGGACGGCGGGCAGCTCAGCAGATGGGTCGGCGTGGGCAATAGAGCCCCCGATGGTCCCCCGGTTCCGAATCTGGCTATGGCCGATGTGCGCCATCGCCTCGACCAGGAGCGGCTGGAGGCGGGCCGCCAGTTCGGAGCGCTCCACCTCTGCGTGGCGGGTCATGGCGCCAATGGCCAGGAACCCATCCGACTCCTGGATATAGGCGAGCTCCGTGACCCGGTTCAGGTCGATCAGCACCGCCGGACGGGCCAGGCGCATATTCAGCACCGGCACCAGACTCTGGCCCCCCGCGAGAAGCTTCGCCTCGTCGCCATGCTGTTGCAGCAGAGCGAGCACTTCGGCGATCGTTGTCGGATCGTGGTAGGTAAATGGCGGCGGCTTCACGATGATCTCTCCTTTTTCCGGGGATTCAACCGGTCTGCCGGGCCTTCAGCTCCTTCTGTGCCCGGCTGAAGAAGTCGCCAATCAGCCACTTGGCCACGCCACCCAGCACCCGCTGGCCCACCATGGCAATGGGGCCGCCCACCGATACGTCCCAGAGGTAAGTGAGCCGGGTGCCACCATCGACCGGCTGCAGCTCCCACCGCCCTGTGACGGTCACGAAGCCGGAACTGCCGCTGCCCTCCACCTGGAGCGCCATCGACTCGGG
>JBMONB010000047.1:0-16121 GCA_049325315.1 Bacillota bacterium
AGTCCCCCCTAAGCCGTCGAGCAGCATGGTATCCCTGGCCCTTTCCCCGAAGCCCTACCTATGGAAACTTAAATACACCCCAACCGGGTGATAACCTTTTACAGGTGATTATGACTGACAGGGTATCGTCACCGAACCGGGTGGCGGTCCAGGCGTGGGCGAACTCGTGAAAGGCCAGGCCGATAATGACGCCGGGAATGGTCATCACCAGGGTCTGCAGGTCCGGAAAACCCAAACGGCTCACTCCTCTTCGTGGGCATAGCGGCGGGCCAGGGCCATCTGCGCCTCGCGGTCCGGGGCGTGCCCCTCTAAACAGTCGGCCAGCACCCGGGCCAGGATCCGCCCCACACGGGGCCCCGGGGGAACGCCGAGCCGCTGGACATCGGCCCCGGTGATCGCCGGCTTCACATGCCGCCACCGGCGCCAGAAGGCAGAGACCCGCTCCCCGCCCCGCAGCAGGTAGAGGAGCAGCAGCCCCTCCACGGGCCAGCCGGACAGGATCTTGACCACGTCGGCCGGGGTCGGGTGGGCGGCGGTGACGGTGTCGTGGGCCATGCGCCAGCAGGTGAGGACATGGAGCACCGCCTGTTTCTCCTCCCGGCGCAGCCGGAGCCGCTTGACCAGGGCAAGCCCGTCGCCCAGCGGCAGCGGGTGCAGGAGGATCATCAGCTTGACTACCCAGAACTGTGCCTGCTGGCACATTTCGGGCTCCACCTCGGCCAGCCCCTCCACCTCGTCGATCAGCCGCAGCCGCTCCTCGTCAAGACCGGCGCCCGGCAGGATCCGGTCGTAAGCGCCCAGGTCGTGGAGCATCCGAACCGCCCCGCCGCTGGCCACCTCTTGCAGCAGGAGCACCAGCTCGTTGCGCAGCCGCTCCCGGCTCACCCGCTCCAAAAACCCGTCGCGCACCGCCGACCGGGCGCACTCCTCGGTCTCGGGCTCCAGCCGGAAGCCATAGCGGTGGGCGAAGCGGATCGCCCGGATGATCCGGGTCGGGTCCTCGACAAAGCTCAGGGTATGCAAGATGCGGATATGCCCCTCCGCCAGGTCGTTCAGCCCGCCGAAGAAGTCGGTCAGGCCCACCGGCCCCCGGGGCCCCAGCCGGATCGCCATGGCGTTAATCGAAAAGTCACGCCGGTAGAGGTCCTCCCGCAGGTCGGCATGCTCCACCACCGGCAGGGCGGCGGCATGCTCGTAGAACTCCCGCCGGGCGGTGGCCACATCGATCCGGGTGGGCAGGTCGGGGTCGTCGGGGTGAATGTAAACGTGGGCGGTGCCGAAGCGCACCACCTCCTGGACCCTCCCCTTCAGCGCCCTGGCCAGGGCGTGGGCGTAGGCGATGCCGTCGCCCTCCACCACCAGGTCGAAGTCGAGGTTGGGCCGGCCCAGCAGCAGATCCCGCACGAAGCCGCCCACGGTGTAGACCACTACGCCGTTCTCCTCGGCCACCTGGCCAACGGTGCGCAGCAGCGCCCGCATGGCGGCCGGGGCCCGCTCCACCGCATCGAGCACCACCCGGGCGCCCCGGTCCTGCGGGCCTTCGGGCCGGGCGTAGAGCGTCCGGTGCCACCGGGGGGCCGGGCCGCCGTAGAGCAGGCCCAGCAGGTCGGAGCGGGTGATGATCCCCACCATATTCGACTCCCGCACCACCGGCACCCGGCCGATATCCTTCAGGATCATCAGCTCCTGGACCTCATCGAGCGCCATGTCCGGGTGGACCGTGACCACCCGCGACTTCATCACCGCCTTGACCGGGGCGTGCTCCAACCCATGGCGGCGGGCTTTTTCCACGTCGCGCAGCGAGACGATCCCCGCCAGGCGGCCCGCCTCGTCGATCACCGGCAGGCCGGTGTGACCATGGCGGAGCATCAGCCGCTCCGCCTCCCGCAGCGGCTTCTCTGCGGTGATCGTCTTCACGGGGGCCGACATCACGTCGCGGGCCATCAGCGGGCGCTCCACGCCCGAGTCCAGCACCGCCTCCAGCCGCTCCAGCGCCTCGGTGAGGGTCGCGCCCTTCATGACCGCCGATGCGGCGGACGGGTGGCCCCCGCCGCCGAACTGCGAGAGAATGCGGGCGGTATTGACCCAGGGCACCGCCGCCCGGCCCACCAGGTGAACCCGGTCGGCCATGCGCACGGCAGCGAAGAGCGCCGGCACCGGTTCCAGCTCCTGCAGCCGGTGGACGACCAGCGCCAGACCGTCGAGGTACTCCTCGGTCTCCGCCCCCAGCAGCCGGATGCGCGCCCCGTTCACCGTCACCCACCGGGCCCGGTTCTGCAGCTGCTGCATGAGCGCCTGCTGGGCCGGCGAGAGCGAGATCTCGGTGAAGCGGGAGACCGCCTGCAGGTTGGCCCCCTTCCCCAGCAGGAAGGCAGCGGCCCGTGCATCGCGCTCGGTGGTGCCCAGCAGGGTGAGCGAGCCGGTGTCGGCGTAGAGCCCCACCAGCATGGCCGTCGCCTGAAAGGGCGTGATCGGCGCCCCCGCCTCTTCGATTAACTCGGCCAGGAGGGTGCAGGTGGCCCCGACCAGGTCTCGGACCTCCAGCGACCCGCTCAGGTCGTCGGGCTCCGGCGGATGATGGTCATAGAGGTGAATCTCCAGCCCCTCCAGGATCTCCTGCATCGGCCCCAGCCGGGCGGCGTCAGCGGTATCGACCACGATCGCCCGCCGGACCTCCTTCAGGTTGATATCCCGGGGCGTAAAGACCTTGAGATTGTAGCGGTGCAGCGAGATGAACTCGGCGGCCATCGGCTCGGCCGGTCCGGGCAGCACAATGCGGGCGTGCGGGTAGAGCACCTGGGCTCCCACCGCCGCCCCGATGGCGTCCAGATCGGTACTCCGGTGCGGGATGATGATCTGCATGACTACTCCCGATAGCGCGGCCGCTGCAGGTTGCCCAGCGGCACGACGAAGTTGTATCGATCAATGAGACGGTTGAGCAGGTCGATCCGCTCCGCCCGCTCGTGGTGATCCTGCCGATGGGCCTTCAGCCAGGCGAGTTCCGCCTGAATCTGCTTGTCAAGCTCCATCCACTCCGGCAGCACCTTGGCGTTGGAGAGGACGTGATTGGCCATCCAGTCCTTCGCCTCCCACGGGTGGTCGGGTCCCAGGTTGAGCGGCTTCCCCTTGCCCGGCAGGTTCGTGAACTTGCCGCCGGCCATCGCTTCCTGGATCTGCTCCTCCACCCAGTCGCGGATCCCCTTTTCCTTAATCGGGCTGGGCTCCTCGCGCACCCAGTACCTGGAGAGCTTCTCGGGCTTCGGGTCATGGTGTTGCTCGGTCATCGGTGCGTTCCCCCTCCTCCACTATTTTGCCATCTTCGGCCCAAACCCTGCTGATCCAACTTGCTTGTCATCCAAAAAATGGGTATAATGGATTCAGATTCAAGTTTGGGGAGGGGTCGGTTTGGACCTTCATGGCCGCAGCCTGCCCGAGTCGGGGCTCGAGGAGTACGAGCGCCTGCTGACACTCCTGGACCAGCGCCGCTTCGACGAAGCATTGGTGCGGGGCCAGGTGATGCTCGAACAGCCGGAGACGGTGGCGCTGGCTCGCGCCAAGTGCCACAATCTGCTCTGCTGGATTTTCGTTGAGGGCTTAAAGCGCCCGGCGCCGGAAGCGGTGCTGCACGGCGAGGAGTCGGTGCGCCTGGCCGAGCGGCTGAACGAGAAGGGTCTCCAGGTGCAGGCGCTCTGCAACCTGGCCAGCGCCTACTACCAGGTGGCCGACTACGACGCGGCGGAGCGCTGCTACCAGCAGGTGATGGCGATGCTGCTGGAGAGTCCGGCCCTGCTCTCGTACGGCCGGGTGCTGGCCCTGCAAGGAATGGCCCAGATCGACCTGGTCCGGGGGGAACCGGGTCTGTCGCTGAAGAAGCTGGAGGAGGCCGAGTCGCTCTGCCTCGACGACGAGAGCCGGGCGCTCCTGGCTGAGATTCACCGCCGCAAGGCGATGGCCCTGCTGCGGCTGGGCAGGGCTCACCACGCCGCCGAAGCGCTGGCCAAGGTCGACGAGACTACCCTGACCGCCGGCCCCCGGGGCCTCTGGTGGCGGACCCACCTGGGCATCACCCGCAGCCGGGTGGAGATCGCCCTGGGCCGTTGGGCTGCCGCCCGCGGCATCGCTGTCAACACCGTGGCGGTCGCCCGGGAGCTGGGCGACATGCCCGTGCTGGCGGAGTGCGCCTGCCTGCTGGCCACCATTGAGGCGGCGGAGGGCCGGACCAAAGAGGTCCACCGCCGAGCCCGTGCCGCCCTTACCTACGCCATTCAGTCAGGCCGGCGAGACGTGGTGGAAGATGTGCGCGACCGCATGAAGGACTATCTCCACAACGAGTTATGATCGCCACCGCCCCGCCAGGTGCGGGCCGACCTGCACCAGGAGCGTGCCCGCCGTGACCACGAGAATGGCGATCACCTTCTGCAGCCCTAGCGACTCACCCAAGAGCAGCCAGGCCAGCAGGGCGATCTGTACCAGCATCGTGTTGTTGAGGGTGCTCGTCTCAAAGGGGGCGAGCACCTTCTGCGTGTGCGCCCAGAGCGGGAAGGTAAAGGCGGTATTGACCACCGCCAGCAGGAGCAGGTATCCAAAGGTGACCGCTGTGAGCTGAGGCAGCCCCTCCACCGCATAGGCGACCACCGCCATGGTCACGGCGCCCGCCGCCATGGCGACCTCGGTGAGCGCCATCGCCCCGATCGCCCCGGCCCGCATGAATTTGCGGGTGTAGATGGTCACCAGTCCATAGGCCACCCCGGTAATGATCACCGGGAGCGCCCCCCACCAGCCGCCCGGCGGGCTGGCGACAGGCCAGTAGAAGAGGGCCGCCCCGCCCAGGCCCACCAGCAGGCCGGCGCTCTGAATGGCGCTGGGCCACTCCCGGAGCAGGAGCGCCCCGAAGAGGATCACCTGCAGGGTGTTGTTCAGGCTCAAAATGAGCGAGACGTGGGTCGAGGGCAGCAGGTGGAGCCCCAGGGTGACGCCGCCCTGTGCGATGGCAAAGTTCGCCACGCCCAGGCCGATCACCGGAAGAAGCAGCCCCTTGCCGGCGAACTCCGCCCGCCAGGAGGGCCGCCGCCGGGCAGTCCGCCAGCCCAGCAGGACCAGGGCCGCCATGGCAAAGCGCAGGGCGTTCAGCCAAAGAGGACCGACGCCGCCGATCTCGAAGATCCATTTGGTGACGATGAATGTGGACGACCAGAGAAGGGTGACCAGGAGCGCCTGGAGTGCTGCGGTCATGCGATCCGAAATGGGAGACACCCCCGTGGAGGAATCATAGGACCAAGGAGATAGAGGAGGATCCGCTGTTGTTTATCGGAGGAGTTCTGATCCGCCGCTTTGACGGCTTCCGCCGCCTCTGCCGGCACGCCGCCGAGGAGTTCCGGCTCGATCTGCGCATGGACGAAGAGGACCTGCTGCTGGCCAACCGGGTGCTGGCAGCCCTGGGCGGGCCGCCCGCCGCTGCCGAGGTCCGGGGCTCATTTCGGGGCGACGGCCTCGCCCTGCTCTTACTCTTTCTGCTGACCCAGGAAAACCCCTGCCGGGTGGGCCTGATTGGCCAGAGCGAGCCGGTGCTGGGCCGGGTCAAGGCGCTGACCCACCTCTTGGGCCACGCCGTCTGGCCGGTGGTCTCGGGCGCCAAGGAGCCGCTCGGTTTTCAGGACGTGGTCAAGGAGATCGGCCCCGGCGGCGCTCAACTCCGCCTGCTCTTTCGCTACGACGACCAGGGCGAGCCCATCGCCGTGGAGCGGACCGGGGCGGTCGCCTCCCTGCGGACCGGTGCCGATGGCGGGCCCTACACCCTGGCCGTGCTCCTGGGGGCGCAGACCGGACCGGTCCCGCTGGCGCCACCGGCCAGCCTGCACCCCGCCGTTCTGGTGGTCACGCCGTAAGCCGCCCCCTTGCGCCGTGCGCGTGCATGGGTTATAATGGGCCATGCACTGGGCGGTTAGCTCAGCGGGAGAGCACTTGCTTCACACGCAAGGGGTCACTGGTTCGATCCCAGTACCGCCCACCAGAGCAGAACGAAAGGCAGCGGCCCAGGCGGGGGCCGCTGTCCCTATTTCTTCCCCGGATCCGAATCGAATCCGCGAAGTGGAGGTCTCGGTCAGATGGAGCAGACAAACCAGCATCAGCCCCTGGTCGGCATCATCATGGGCAGCCGCTCCGACCTGGAGACGATGCAGGAGGCCGCCCGGGTCCTCGACGAGCTGGGCGTGCCGTACGAGATGAAGGTGGTCTCGGCCCACCGCACCCCCGACGCCATGTTCACCTACGCTGAGCAGGCGGAGGAGCGCGGGCTGGAGGTGATTATCGCCGGGGCCGGCGGCGCCGCCCACCTGCCGGGCATGACCGCCTCAAAGACGCTGCTGCCGGTGATTGGGGTGCCCGTTCTCTCCTCGGCCCTGAACGGGCTGGACTCCCTGCTCTCGATTGTGCAGATGCCCGGCGGCATTCCGGTGGCGACGGTGGCGATCGGCAAGGCCGGGGCGAAGAACGCTGGCATTTTGGCGGCGCAGATGCTGGGGAACAAGTACCCGGAGATCCGCACCGCCCTGGCCACCCACCGGCTGAAGCTGCGCCAGGCCGTGGAGGAGAGCCAGCTATGATCTTTGCACCCCCCAGCGTGATCGGCATTGTCGGCGGTGGGCAGCTGGCCCGCATGAGCGGCATGGCAGCCCGGGCCATGGGCTACCGCGTCGTGGTGGCCGACCCCGACCCCGACTGCCCCGCCGCCGCCGTGGCCGAGCAGGTGGTGGTGGCGAAGTTGAGCGACCCCGAGGGCGTAGCCCCCCTGGCCGACCTGGCCGACGTGATCACCTACGAGTTTGAGAACATTAACCCTGCCGTCCTGGAGCGCCTGGCCGCCGCCAGGCCCGTCTACCCGGGCGTCAAGGCGCTGCGCGTCAGCCAGAACCGGATTCACGAGAAGTCCACCCTGGGGGCGGCAGGCGTCCCCGTCGCCCCGTGGCGCCCGGTTCACAGTGCCGGGGAGTTCGCCGCGGCGCTCCAGGCCATCGGTGTGCCCAGCGTGCTGAAGACCGCCACCGAGGGCTACGATGGCAAGGGCCAGGTGGTGATCCGCTCGGCAGATGACGGCCCCGCCGCCTACGAGAAACTGGCCGGCCGGCCACTGGTGCTGGAGGGGTTCGTCCCCTTTGCCTGCGAGGTTTCGGTGGTGGTGGCCCGCAACGCCCGGGGCGAGGTCCAGACCTTCCCGGTGGCCGAGAACATTCATGAGCTGAATATCTTGGCCTACTCCATCGTGCCCGCCCGGGTCTCACCCGAAACGGCGGCGGCCGCCCGGGAGCTGGCGGTCCGTATCGCCACCGAGCTGGAGCTGATCGGGCTGCTGGGCGTGGAGATGTTCGCCCTGCCGGACGGGCGGCTGCTGGTCAACGAGCTGGCGCCCCGCCCCCACAACTCGGGCCACTACACCATGGACGCCTGTCTTACCTCGCAGTTTGAGCAGCATATCCGGGCGGTGGCGGGCCTGCCGCTGGGTGCGGGCGACCTGCTCAGCCCGGTCTGCATGGTCAACGTCATGGGCGAGGACTACCCGCTCCACCTGGCCGCCGCCCTGGAGGACCGGCAGGTGAAGCTTCACCTGTACGGCAAGCGGGAGGCGCGGCCCCATCGGAAGATGGGCCATCTCAACGTGCTGGGCAGGAGCGCCGAAGAAGCGTTGGAGCGGGCACGGAAAGCCAAGTCGATCATTCAGGGCCGCCCCGAGTAAAAGAGGCGCCGGGCTTCTGCCCGGCGCCTTCTCTGTTAGCGGGAGACCTTGGTCTGGAGCCGTTCCGGAATCACATCGAACGCCGCCATATCGGCGAAGGACTCACGCCGCACGACCACCTCGGCCTGGCCCTCGTTCACGAAGACCACCGCCGGCTTGGGGTAGCGGTTGTAGTGAGAGGCCATGGCGTAGTTGTAAGCGCCGGTGGAGAAGATCGCCAGCACATCGCCCGGGGCGACATCGTTGGCCACCTTCACGTCGATCAGCAGCTTGTCGCCGGACTCGCAGTACCGCCCGGCCACCGTGACCACCTTCTCGGCGGGAGACTCCAGCTTGTTGGCCACAGCGCACTCATACTCCGCCTGGTAGAGCGCCGGGCGAATGTTGTCGCCCATGCCGCCATCCACCGAAACGTAATTGCGGATCCCGGGGATCTCCTTGACCGTGCCGATGGTATAGAGGGTGGTGCCCGCCTCGGCCACGATGGAGCGACCCGGCTCCACGATGATCTTGGGCAGGTCAAGCCCCAGTTCAGCGCAGCCCGACCGGACAGCGCTGGTCATGAGGGCCACCAGCTCGCCGGGGCGCTTCGGGGTGTCCTCCGCGGTGTAGCGGACACCCAGGCCGCCGCCCAGGTTCAACTCGTGGGTGACAAAGCCGGTCTCTGCCTTGATCTCGGCGATGAAGTGAAGCATGCGGGAGACCGCCACCTTGTAGCCCTCCAGATCGAGGATCTGGGAGCCGATATGGCAGTGGAAGCCCTTCAACTCAATGTTGGGCAGCGAGAGGGCGAGCTTGGTCGCCTCGCGGGCCAGCCCCAGTTCAATCGCGATGCCGAACTTGGAGTCCAGCTGGCCGGTGCTGATGTAGTGGTGGCCGTGGGCACCGACACCCGGGGTCAGCCGCAGGTAGATGGGGGCCGGAATCCCGACCTCGCCGGCCACCTGGTTGAGCAGGTGCAGCTCGTGGACCGAGTCCACGATCAGCCGGCCCACGCCGGACTTCAGCGCCAGCTCCATCTCCTCAACCGACTTGTTGTTGCCGTGGAAGTACGCCCGCTCCATGGGGAACCCCGCCTTCAGGGCGGTCATGATCTCGCCGCCGGAGACCACATCCAGCGACATCGACTCCTGCTCAACCAGGGCGACCATGGCGGCACAGAGGAAGGCCTTGGAGGCGTAAGCGACCTCGAAGTTCGGGTAATACTCCCGGAAAGCGTTCACGTAGGCGCGGCAGTTAGCACGGATCAGCGCCTCATCCATCACGTAAAGCGGCGTGCCAAACTCCCGGGCCAGGTCGATGGCATCCATGCCCCCAATGGTCAGATGCCCCTGTTCATTCTTCGACGCAGTACCGTAGAAGTGCATTTTGTCTTTGTATCCTCCCACTTTAACGGGTAGGCGCCCATATGCCTACACGAATTCTGTATTACCATAACACCCTCCTTTACGCCCTGTCAACGCGCCAAGGACCCGACCATCCACCAAAATGGCCGGGTCCAATTTCCATCTTCCTAGGAATGCAAGGGAGTCGCACCCGAGTCCGTACCATCCAATAACAGTGGATGCAGTCGCCCCACCGTACGGGAAAGAACCTCGAGAATGGCACGGGTCGTAACCTCGCAGCCATCTTCCCGGCAGTCTGCGCCCTCCATCTTACCCGGGTCGCCCACGCCAACGATAATAGGCAAGTCTAGATCCCGCAAGACGTCGACGGTATCACCGCGAAGGACCGGCTGCCCAGCACGGGGATACCCGTCTTTGTCAACGGGAACCGAAACCACCCGGCAATCCCGTGTCACCGAAATATCGACCGGGACACCCCGCGCTCGCTTGGTATTGGAGGCGACGGCGATCGCCCCCAGCACCCGGATCTCGGGGTGGCGGCAAATGTACACGAGCGCCTCCTCCCCCACACCGCGGCCCGGGTTTCCCTTGTCATCGACCATCACCAGGACGGGGTCATGCACCGCCTGTTTCACCAGTTCCACCAGTTCCGGCCCCGTCAGCGGGGTCGGGTTGCCGGCAGAGGCGGAGATGCACCGGAGCCCCAGCCGGCAGGCGGCCTCTTCGGTGGCCCGCCGGGCTACCTTGTCGCCGTCGGTTATGAGAATGACGCGCACCGGAGCTTGCAGTGGCTGCACACCCCCCGTTCTGCGTCGAACCACTCCTGAGGGAGACCGGAAGCCGAACGGGTATGGACCCGCCAGCCGAGCCGTGGAGACGGTCTCCAGCGCCCGGACGACTCCCGGCCAGGCCTGTCAGGCCTGGTGGTAGCATCCCACCCGAGCAGCAGATTATGCGCCGGCCGGGCCTCGGACCCCCACCAGCCGTGCGCCGGCGGGCGGTCCATCGCGCTCGGCCTGGAAGCGATACCAGGCAGCGGCAGCCCCTGCAAGGAAGAGAACGATCAGCAGCAGGAGTCCGATGAGGATACGATTTTGGTTTCGAAGGATTAACATGGCAGGACACCTCGCCCCTAGGATATCCAGCCCCCGGCGCTAACTTGCGCTCACGTGCTGCCGAATTCGCTCCAGGGCCCGTCGCTCCAGACGGGAGACCTGGACCTGGCTGCAGCCGAGGATCGCCGCCACCTCGGTCTGGGTCTTGTCGCGGAAGAACCGGAGCAGGATCACCGTGCGCTCCCGGGGCTCCAGCCGTTCGAGCCCCTCCCGCAGCGCCACCCGGTCAAGCCAGAGCCCTTCCCGCTGGCCGTCTTCGGCGGAGAGCTGGTCGAGCAGGTAGATCGGGTCGCCGTCGCCCTCGTGAATGGTCTGGTGGATCGAAGCGGGCGGGCGGGCGCCGTCCAACGCCTCCACCACCTCTTCGGGGCTGACCCCGAGCTCACGGGCGACATCGCTCACCGTAGGGTCCCGCCCCATCTCTCCGGCCAGCTTCTCGCGCGCCTTTCGGGCCTGCTGCGCCAGCTGCTTCAGGCTGCGGCTCACCCTCACCGGGCCATCATCGCGGAGGTAGCGGCGGATCTCGCCGAGGATCAGTGGCACGGCGTAGGTGCTGAAACGGACGTCGTACGAGAGATCGAACCGGTCAATCGCCTTCAGCAGCCCGATGCAGCCTAGCTGAAACAGGTCGTCAGGGTCGGCCGATGTCGTCGCGAAACGCGAGACCAAGCTCCGGACCAGCCGCAGGTTCCCTTCCACCAGGCGGTCCCGGGCCTCTCGCTCCCCCGCTTGGGCGCGCGCAACAAGCTCCCGAACCTCGTCGTCCGGCCAGCCCCGGTCTTCCAGGGTGCGTTCTTCAGGCATGACCGCTCAGTTGGCGGCGTTCGCCCGGGCCGGTTGGAGCGAGCCGGCCCGCTTGGTCATGATCACCCGAGTCCCGCTACCGGGGGTGGATTCGACCCGCAGCGAGTCCATGTGGGACTCCATGAAGCAGAAGCCAAGGCCCATGCGCTCTGGGTCGGACGAGACCGCCGGCTGCATGGCCAGATTGAGGTCACTGATGCCGCACCCCTGGTCGGCCACCACGATTTCAAGGGAGCCCTCGGACAGGCTGACCTCGAGCCGGACCATGTGAGTCGGGTCACCGCCGTAGCCGTGGATCACGGCATTGGTCACCGCTTCAGAGACCGCCAGTTTGACCTCATCGACCTCGGCCACTGTGAAGTCGCCCTGCGCTGCAATCATGGCCGCCAGGAGCCGGGCCACGCCAACATTCTCAGGGATCGAGGCCAGTTCCACTACCATGCGGTTGTGCGCTACCACGTACACCCCTCCCGATCTGTCCCAACAGGGAGCGCTCCCCTACCGCTGTGCCCGTGCGCCCGCACGAAGCGCCTCGGATTCTGTGCCATACTCCTCCATCGTCCGGAAGATGCCGGACATCTCCAGCGTCGGCCGGACGGTACCGGGGGTTCCGATGACGCCCATGCGCCCGCCCGCCCCACTGATGCGCCGGTACCGCCCCAGCAGCGCGCCCAGAAAGGCGCTGTCCAGGAAGGTGACCTGCTCCAGGTTGACAAAGAGGTTCCGAGCCGGCCGGCGGTCCAGGAGGTCCTCGACCACCCGCTTGAACTCGGCGGCTGCGACCAGGTCCAGCTCCCCCGAGAGCCGGACGACCAGGCTGTGCTCAACCAACTGATACTCCATGGACATCGTTGGCCTCATCCCCCCTGTTCGAGTCTGTTTCCGAGTTTCTCTTCCATGTATCCCATCTCCTGCCTTTTTTGACTGCCATTCGGTCGCCAATATTCGACTGGTTTCTTGCCCCACGGAAGTTCTTTCTTGCCACGGATTTCACGGATTTTTTCACGGATTATCACGGATTAGGTCTCGCAATGAACCTTTCGCCAAGTTGAAAATATATATAATAAAGCTCACTCATCTTCGATACCGGACTGCCAGGCAGTTCCGTGTAAATCCGTGTTTAATCCGTGAAATCCGTGGCATTGTCCGGAAAAAGGCCCCAACCAAAAAAAGGTGACGGAGCTCAACTCCGCCACCCTTTCTATGCCTGACTACCGGAGCGTGAATACCCCCTTCAGGTGCTGGAGCATCGTCTGCCAGAGGTTCGCCCGCTCCACATCGACCGGGGAGACCAGCTCCATGCGGCCGATCTCCTTGCCATCGAGCGTGGCGATGATCTCGCCCACGGCCTGGCCCTTGGTGAGCGGGGCCACCACCCGCTTGGGGAGCTTCACCTCGCTCTTCACCTTCTTCTGCTCGCCCTTGGCCACGCTGACGCCGAAGGCGGTGCGGGGGACCAGCAGGATCTGCGTCTGCTTGCCCCGGGCCACATGCACCGGACCGAACTTCTGGCCGGCCTTGGCGATCTCTACAGAGGTGTAGTTGGCAAAGCCGTAATCGAGCAGGCGGGCCGCCTCGGCGTTCCGAACCTTCGGCGAATCGGAGCCCATGATCACCGAGATCATGCGGACGCCGTTCTTCACCGCCGTCGCCGCCAGACAGTAGCCGGCCGCCTCGGTCCAGCCGGTCTTCATGCCGTCGGCGCCCTGGTACCAGGTCAGCAGCTTGTTGTTGTTCCACAGGCGGAAGACCGGGCCGTTCTTGCGCCACGGCACCTTCAGGTCGGCCCCGTAGATCGCGGTCAGCTTCATCAGTTCGGGGTAGTTATTGGCGGCGTAGCGGCTCATGAGGGCGATGTCGTACGCGGAGGTCACGTGCCCGTCCGCCGAAAGGCCGGTGGGGTTCATGAACTGGGTGTCGTTCATGCCCAGCTCCCTGGCCTTGTCATTCATCATCTTCACAAAGGCATCCACCGATCCCGCCACGTGCTCCGCTACCGAGACGGCGGCGTCGTTGGCCGAACCCACAGCCACCGAAAGAAGCAGCTCTTCGAACTTGAAGGTCTCGCCCGTATCGGCGAAGATAATGGTACCGATCTGCTTGGCGGCCTCGTCGGAGACGGTCACCGGGTCGTCCAGCTTCACCTTGCCGTCGCGCAGGGCGTCGAAGGCGACAATCAGCGTCATGATCTTGGTGACACTGGCGGGGTTGCGACGCTCGTGGGCATTTTTCTGGTAGAGCACCCGACCGCTCTTGGACTCGATCAGAATTGCCGAGGGCGCGGTGATCTTAACCGGATCGGCCTGGCCCGCCGCTCCCTTGGGCGTGGCGATCTCCACCGGCTCCGGCCGGTCCGGGGTTGCCATCGCCGGACGGGTCATGTGGTCGCCATCTTCCATCTCCATGGCGGGGGCCCACCGGTGATCCGTCGCCCCCACCGGCGCAGCGGTGCTGAACATCAGCAGGGCCGCGCCCACCGCCGCCCAACAGCGCAAGGTGATCCTCCGCATACCTGCATGCCTCCTCGTTCGTGATTGACTCTGCTGCTAGTCTGCCCCCGGGCGGGAAATCTCTCTCGGACCGCACCCCCAGGCAACCGCCATACGTCCGAAAACGTAGATCATCTAGGAGTTGACACCCACATGGCGCAAACCCCAGCCATTTTGCTGGAGGACCTTCGAAAGAACTACGGTGACTTCCAGGCCGTAGAGGGTCTCAACATCGCCGTTCAGCCGGGGGAGATCTTCGGATTCCTCGGCGCCAATGGGGCCGGCAAGACCACAACCATGAAGATGATGGTGGGTCTCCTCCCCCCGACCTCGGGCCGCGTCCTGATCGCCGGCGCCGACGTCTGGCAGGAGCCCCGCAAGGCAAAGCGGCTTATCGGCTATGTCCCCGATACGCCGATCCTGCATGAGCTGCTGACCGCCCAGGAGTTCCTCTGGTTCATGTCCGACCTCTACGGCATGACCCGGGCAGAGGGCAAGGCCCGCAGCGCCGAACTGCTGGAGTTCCTGGGCCTCGGCCCCCAGGCAGACAAGCTGATCCGCGACTTCTCGCTGGGGATGAAGCGGAAGATGGCCATCGCCACCGCCCTTCTGCACCGGCCGCAGGTGCTGCTGCTCGACGAGGTGACCAACGGCCTCGATGCCCGGGCGGCCCGCGAGGTGAAGGACCTGGTGAAGAACTGGGCCAAGCAGGGGGTCGCCGTGGTGCTGACCACCCATATTCTCTCCATCGCCGAGGAGCTTTCCGACCGGATTGGACTGATCCATCGCGGCAGGCTGATCGCCATGGGCACCAAGGACCAGCTGGCCCAGTTGGCGGGCAAGCCGGAGGCGAATCTGGAGGAGATCTTCCTGACATTGACCGGCGACGACCTTCCTGCCACTATCGAGGAGGATGAAGGCGCATGAGCGAGGTGATGCGCCTCTCCTGGGCCATTGCCCGCATGGGCTGGCGGGCAACCTACAACCGGCTCTTCCGCTTCTCCCGGGTCAAGTCGGGCCTGATCATGCTGCTGCTCCAGGGGCTCCTGATCTTTCTTATTGCCCGCCGGGCGCCCGCCATGGCGGCCTCGGCTACCGGCGACGGGCTCTCGGGCGTGATGGCGATCATCGCCCTGCAGATGGGCTGGTTCGGCCTGATGTACGGCTTCAGCCGGGGCCAGTTCCAGCTCTACCAGGGGCTGCTGGTCCCGCTCTTCCAGCTAAGCCCCGCCCGGCCCCTCGCCTTCCTGATCGGCCGGGTGATCGAGGCGGCGCCCCAGCGCTCCTGGTCGACGCTGCTCTGGGCCTGGGCCTACTCCTCCATGATCCCCGGCAGCGGCCGCTGGGCGGCCATGGCGCTCCTCTTTGCGGTGGGACTTGCCACCGGCATGATCGCCCACCTCTCAGGGCTGCTGCTCCTCACCTTCTGGAGCCGGTACAGCCCGAAGACGATGCGCAACGGCCTCTTCCTCTTCGGCGGCCTCACCCTGGCCATGGCCACCTGGGCGGTGATCTACCTCTCCCAGGGCAATACGGTGACCGACCTGGCCCTGGTGATGCGCCAGTACCGGACCACCGTCTTCGGCCTGGTCGTCCTGACAGCCGGGCTGCCCGGCCTGCTGCTTGGTCTCGCCTCCCTGGTCCGGCCCGACTGGGTGGAGGACCTCTACCGCCGTGGGCTCTATACGGTGGTCGAGCTGGGCGAGCAGGACATCGACCGCCCGGGCCGCTCCTACTGGCTGCCCATCGGGGCGAACGGCGTGCTGCGGGCGGTCCTCTCCCGGGAGTGGCTCCAGCTGACCCGGTCCAAGGTGGCGCGCATCCAGCTGATGATCTGGCTGGCGGGCACCGTGGGCGTCTTCTTCGCCGGACAGGCGATGGCCGGCCAGCCCATGGAGCGGCTGGTCCAGTACGTGGGCTCCCTCTCGCTGCTGGCCTGGTTCCTCTCCTTCGGCCACTGGGTGGTCCGGGTCTTTGAGCAGGAGCGAGTCACCATCGCCCTCTACCGGCTGGCCGCCGTGCCCACCCCCAGGCTGATCGCCGCCAAGCTGACCTCCATCGCCGTCCCCTCAGCGGCGCTGGTCGGCCTCTCCGTACTGGCGGGCAGCCTTGCCGCCCGCCTGAGCCCGCTGGACTCGCTTTCCGTGCTCCTCTGGTCGCTGCTGGCGCTGGCCGCCGGCATTCTGGGCGGCTTTGGGGTCGCTGCCGCCACCGCCGACCAGGAGCCTGAGGAGCCGACCGGAGGCGCTGCCCCCCGCAGCGAGATGGCGCCGCCCACCACCGCCCAGGGGAGCGCCTGGTGGTCGCTGGCCCGGACACTGGCTGTCCTGGTCAGCACCGCCCTGCCCCTCTGGGCCGGGGCGGGGCGGGCCGGCCTCGCTGCCACGCTCCCGCCCGCCCAGGCCGTGGTGCTGGTGCTCCTCCTGCCCACCCTGCTGCTGAGCGGTGGCGTCTGGTGGATGCTCCGGACCTGGCGGACCTGACCGGCATAGAAAAGCCCCCGGAGAGCAGCTGAACTGGAACCCTCTTGATGGACACCTGTAAAGGGTCCCTCAAGAGGGTTCTCCTCTTTTGCGGGGTATTAGAGGATTGACACACGGAAAGTGTAGGTGACGTTGCAATGGCAGAAAGGGTTTTC
>JBMONB010000048.1:0-112087 GCA_049325315.1 Bacillota bacterium
CTGGCCATGAGGACCCCGCAGCACAGTGACCACCGCCTAATTATGTTCTTGTAAGTATAGTCTAACAAAAGAGGAAGCAGATCGCGAGTGCGATCCGCTTCCTACATGAGTTTGTCAACAGCCTGAGGGCGGGCAGCCAGTGGCTGTCCGCCCTCGCACAATCGTGGTTCCCGGCCAAAGAGAAGGCCCACGGGCATCAGCCCGTGGGCGTTGTAGGTCAGCAGCGAAGGGGTGCCGTGGAGGCCCGCTCCACCATGTAGGGTTGGATCCAGTTGGCCACCGGCTGGGGCCGCCCGGCTACGGCCTCGATCAGCATGTGGAGCGCCTTCGCCCCAATGTCGTACATGGGCTGGGCAACCGTGGTCAGGGCAGGGCGTACCGCCACGGAGAACCAGATGTTGTCGAAACCGACCACCGAGAGAGCGTCCGGAATGCGCACGTGCCGGTCGAGGGCGGCGTTCATGGCCCCGATCGCCATAAGGTCGCTCGCCGCCACCACCGCCGTGGGCGGATTCGGATCGGCCAGCAGCCGCTCCATCGCCCGGTAGCCCGACTCCAGGCGGTAATCGCCCGTGCGGACCAGGTCTGGATCGAGGCCCACCCCCCAGGCCGCCGCCGCCTGGCGGAACCCTTCCCAGCGGGGGCCGCCGGCGATGGCGTCCTCTTCGGGGCCGTTGATCACGCCGATGCGCCGGTGCCCCAGTTCCAGCAGGTGCGTCATTGCCATGATCGCACCCGCTCGGCTGTCCACCAGCACCGACGGGAAAGCGCCGTCCGGGTCGTAGGTGGCGGCCAGCACCACAGGCCGGCCCAGCCGGTGAAAGATGTCACGGTGGCCGTCGGTGATCACGCCGCTGGTGTAAACAATGCCGTCCACCTGCTTCTCCTGGAGCAGGGCAAAGCCCTCGGCCTCCTTGGCAAAGCTCAGGTCGGCGTTGACCAGCAGCATGTGGAGTCCCTGCTCCGAGGCGACATCGCTCATGCCCCGCAGCACCTCTGCGTAAAAGGGGTTGGTCACATCGGGAATCACAACCCCGATGGTGCCGGTGCGCCGCCGCACCAGCCCCCTCGCGAGGGCGTTGGGCTTGTAACCCAGTTCCTCAATGGCCTCCAGCACCCGATTCCGGGTCGCTTCAGCCACCGGGCCGCTCCCGGTCAGGACACGTGACACGGTGGAGACCGAGGTGTGAGCACGTCTGGCTACATGGCGAATCGTCGACTCCACGTCGCCACCTCCTTCGTGTACCAATACGAATGGAGGGGCCGCCCTTCCTGCTTTTCGGGAGAGCACGGTGATGATTCGCCAAAGGGAGGCAGCGCGTGCTGCCTCCCTTGCTGCTTGCTTATCCCCCGCCCCGGCTGGCGATCACCAGCGTGCGGCGAGTGATCTCCTTGACCTCGTCGGGTTCCCCCTCGAAGGTGAGAATCACCCGGGGGAACTCCCACTGTCGGAACCGGTGGACAGAGGGCTCCAGGTGAACCACCCAGCCGTCACCGGCGAAGCGGCCGTCGGGCTGTTCCACGCCGCCCAGCAGTCCCAGGTACATCTTCATGGTCTCCAGGTCTGTGCCCCGCAGGTCCAGTTGCACCGGCTGCTCCATAATCGATCAGCCCCCAGCCACGGGCGGGAAGACGGCCACGTCGGCGTTGGCCGGGAGGCGCGTCTCCAGCCCCTGTTGGTCACGAATGGAGCGTCCGCCGATGAAGACCTGCACATGGGGCTGCAGCGCCGTGCCGTCGGGGGTCAGAACCTCACCGGTCAGGCCGGGGTACTGGGCTACCAGCCGCCGGAGAACCTCCCCGATCGGCTCCCCCTCCTCCGCCGGGACCTCGGCATACTTGCCGCCGGCCAGCGGCCGGAGGGTGGCGTAGAGCCGAATCACCATGCGCTAAACGATCTCCAGTTCCTTCAGCTTCGCCTCAGGCACCACGCCGTTGACCCAGCCACGGACCTCGTAGTACTCCTTCAGCATCACGTCGAGCTCGGAGACCTGGCCGGCGCTGCCGCCGGTGCCCGGGTCGTTCAGGAACCGCTTGGGCAGGTAGTCGCTGCCCTCGGCCAGGCCCGCCAGGTTGTTGTAGTAGCGCTCCAGGTTGTAGATGCGCTCTCCGGCCTTCATGACATCATCGGCGGTGCAGGGCACACCCGTGACGGAGCTGTAGGCCAGGCCGTACTCGTGGGCGCCCATGGAGAAGGAGGAGAACTTGCACAGGTCGATTGAGTCACCGAAGGCGTGCAGGTCCTGGAAGGTCTTCAGCAGCGCACCCTTGCCCTCCGGGGCCAGGCGGTCGGTCTGCACGGGAATGCCCAGAATCTCAGAGGCGACGGTGTAGCCACGCAGGTGGCAGGCGCCGCGGTTGGAGGTGGCATAGCCCAGACCGATGCCCTTGATGCCGCGCGGATCGTAGGCGGGAATCGCCTGCCCCTTGACCGAGTTGGCCAGGTCGGGCCGGCCGAACTCGACAGCGGCCCCGTAAGCACCCTTGCCCAGGGTCTTGCCCAGCGCGCCCTCGCCGTAGGCGATCATCTCGGTCAGCTGAACCATGCGGTCGGTGTCGCCCCAGGCGATGCCATCCTTCACCAGGCCGAGTTCGGTCGCCTCCATGGCGGTGGAGAAGACGTTGCCCAGCTCAATGGTGTCCATGCCGTAGTCGTTGCACTGGTCGAGCAGTTTGGTAATGGCGGGCACATCGGCCATGCCGCAGTTGACGCCCAGCGCCCAGGCGGTCTCGTACTCGAAGGACTCGGTCTTCAGGCCGGCATACTTGCCGTCTTTGATCTCGACGAACTTCTTGCAGGCCACCGGGCAGGCGTGGCAGGTGGGCTCCTCGATCAGGAAGTTCTCCCGGATTGTCTCGCCCGAGATCGCCTCGGCCTCCACGTGGTGCGTCGCCTTGCCGTTGAAGGCGGGCAGGCCGCCGACCTCGTTGATGATGTTCATGAGCACGTTGGTGCCGTAAACGGAGAGGCCGCCCTTGTTCGGCGCGGTGATGGCGCCTTCCATGATCGCCTTCAGGCCGATCTTGCGGGCCTCCTCGAAGGCCTCCTTCTTGTCGGGAGCGGGCTTCCACTGCTGGCTGATGTCGCCGATGGCCACAACCGCCTTCAGGTTCTTTGTGCCCATGACACAGCCGGTACCGCCGCGGCCGGAGGCGCGGTCATTCTCGTTGACGATGCCCGCATAGCGGACCCCGTTCTCACCCGCCGGGCCAATGGCCATGACGGAGACGTTCTTGCCGCCGTGCCGCTCGGTGAGGATCTTGACCGTCTCGCGCACGCCCTTGCCCCAGAGATCCGAGGCATCCTTAATGGTCATCTCACCGTTCTGGCAGAGCACGTAAACCGGCTTCTCAGCCTTCCCCTTGAACAGGAGGGCATCGAAGCCCGCCCAGCGGAGCCGGGCCGCCGACCAGCCGCCCATATGTGAGTCGGTCACACCGCCGGTAAGCGGGGACTTGGTGCAGACTGCAAGGCGACCGGACATGTTGATCGCTGTGCCGGTTGCCGGGCCGTTCACGAAGGCCAGCAGGTTCTCAGGGGAAAGGGGGTCCACTTTGGGGCCGTTGTCAAAGACATACTTCACACCAAGACCACGAGCACCAATATACTTGCGGGCATCTTCAGGATTGATCCCCTCATAGGCGACCTTGCCGGTGGTGAGGTCGACGCGGGCCACACGATTCGCATACCCTGTCAGTTCCATGCAACTCTCCTCCATCCGTGGTCTGTTTTCGTGGCAACATCAATGTTCGCATCCTATTCAGAATATCCTCTTTGTGTATGAAGATTATGACCCACATATCCTCCGTAGCACGTCCCACGCAGAAATATGTGTGTGGCTCCGCATACCGTTTGCGAAAAGGGAATGAGAGGCGCGGCCCGAATGAAATGGGAAAAGGGGGAGGAGTGCAATGCAGGTGCGGGAGTGGGGAAAACCCGGGGAGCCGATGGTGGTGCTGCTTCATGCCCTTGGCTGTCACAAGGGGTGGTGGGACTGGGTGGGGCCGGCCCTGGGGAGCCGGTACCATGTGCTGGCGCCGGACTTCCGGGGTCATGGGGAGAGCCCACGGTCCGGCGATTACCGCTTCACTGCCTATGCCGAAGACGTGGAGCGGTTGGTCGGCGACCGGCCTTTCGCCCTGGTGGGCCATTCCATGGGCGGATACGTCGGGCTCGTGGTAGCGAGTCGGGGGGTTGCGCGGCCGGCCGCCCTGGTGGTGGTCGATATGAAGACGGGGAGCACGCCACAGGAATTGGCAGACCTGAAGACCGCCTCGGAGCGGCCCAGCCGGACCTACGGATCGCTGGAGGAGGCGACCGGGCGGTACCGGCTCAGCCCGCCGGAGCATGCGGTACCAGCCGACCGGCTGGCAGCTGTGGCTGCCGCCTCCTATCAGCAGCAGGCCGATGGCGCCTGGGTGGAGCGATTTGACCGGCGGGCGCTGGCCATTGAGCCCGTGGAGCCGCTTCCCCTGGTACAGCAGGTCGGGTGCCCCCTTCTCTTCGTGCGCGGGGAGAGGAGCCTGGTGATGGAGGCTGAGCCCGCTGCGGCGCTGGCTGATGCTGCCGGAGTTCCGCTGGTGACGATGGCCGGACTTTACCACCACCTGCCCCTGGAAGAGCCTGACGGTCTGACGGAGCAGATCGGTGGGTTCCTGACCAACCACCACGGCTGATGGTCTGTGCAAAAAGGTCCGCCCCCGCGGGAAGCGAGGGCGGACTTTGGCATATAGGGGTTACTTGAGGGGCGCCAGGTCTAACGTGGTATCGGTACCGGCGATTTCGTAGAGGCCGAGAACCGCCGTAAGCGCATCGGCCGATATCAGGGTCCGCCCGTTGATGATGACGGGAGCCTTGGCCATGGGGAGCATGTTCGGCTGAATGTAGCGAACGTTCTCCTCGTTCATCTCGGCCTCGCTGCCACCGATCCAGAAGGAGGCGGTACGGTCGGCCATCTCCACAAAGACCGCCTGCTCCTTGGGGTCCCACTTCACCTTGCCGCCGGCCATCTCCACCACATGACGGAGCGGGATCATGAGCACGCCATCGATCACCTGAGGCCCCTGACCGGGCGGCAGCTTCTTGCCATTGACGGTGATCTCCGTTGGCAGGTCGTTCCCGGCTGCCACGGGAAGCATTACCGCCGAGACCTCGATCTGCTTGGACTGGCGAATGGAGATACCGTCGAACTCCTTGCCCCGAATGATCGCCCGCTTGCCTTCCAACGCCTTGAAGAGCTTCTCGTCGCCCATGAGGCCCCAGCCGTCGATGCTGTAGAAGCCACCCTCCAGATCGGTGTACTCGATGGTGCCCTCCAGGGAGAGCAGACCGTCGGCGTTCACCGGCTCCACAGGGTCCTTGCCCTTGGTCTCTGCCTCACCCTTGACCGCGATCTGGGAGACAACCAGGGACTTCACCATGCGAATGGAGATGCCGTCGAACTCCTTGCCGGTTACCGAGACGACCTTGCCCTCGTAGGAGGCGAAGTCCATTTCGCCCATGAGCGACCACTCGCCGACCTTATAGAAGCCGCCTTCCAGGTCCACATACTCGACAACGCCTTCCAACGAGATGGTTCCGTCTGCGTTCACCACCTGGGTGGCGGGTGCCGGCGTCTCTGCCTTCATCAGGTTCAGGGGATTATCAGCCAAGGCCGTAGTCGTGGTCAGAGTCAGTAACATCGCCGCCGCCAGGGCGGGCTTGATACGCTTGATCATCATCGCGTCGGTCCTCCCTTATTTCCATAAGGCTGTTCTTGCCTTTCCGCTCTTACAGACGGGAGCAACACCAACCCGGTTTCAACCCCTCCCCCTGATTTTGTACGATCCTGCAAGATTCTTGGCGTTGTGGTACCATTGGGATGAAAGGAGCGAATCACTTGCTAGCCGAGTTTAAGCAATTCGCGCAGCGCGGCAATGTGCTGGACCTCGCTGTCGGCGTGGTCATTGGCGCCGCGTTCAACAAGATTATCACCTCGTTCGTCAACGACCTGCTCATGCCTCCACTTGGTCTGCTGGTGGGCAAACTGGACTTCTCGAACCTGTTCATAAACCTGGGTCGCGGGGAGTTTGTCACGCTGGAGGCTGCCCGAAAAGCCGGAGCCCCCGTTATTGCCTACGGCTCGTTTTTCACCAACGTTCTTGACTTTCTTATTGTCGCTCTCGCCGTCTTTCTCCTTGTCCGGCAGGTAAACAGGTGGAAGCTGAAGGCGGAGGAGGCACCTACCAAGACCAAGGAATGCCCGTACTGCGTATCGGCCATTCCGATCAAGGCGAGCCGTTGCCCTCAATGCACCTCCACGCTGGTCTCATAGCAAAACAACCCCGCCGTGTGGCCCGGCGGGGTTGCTGGTTAATCAAATTTCCAGATATAGTACCGCTCCACCGACCGGTCCCGCTCCATGCGCTCCCGGAAGGCCGGGTCCGAAGCGGCCTTGGCGATCATGTTCTCGCTCTGCGAGCGGTGCGCCTTGACCGCATCCATCTTAATACTGAGCACCGAGGAGACGTCGACAGCGAGATCGGGCTCGCCCAGTGCGGCTGAAGCCTTGCCGAATGCCCGGGTATGCACCGGCGGGCGGGAGGGCGGGTCCATCATCTCCACCGCCCGGATCACTGCGGCGCCCAGCGCCATGTGATCGGGATGAACGCTGTACTGGGGGTGGTAGGTGATGATCAGCGAGGGCTTGACCGCTTCGATCATCGCCTTTAGACGAGTGGCTAGCTCTTCTGGATCAAGGAACTCGGTGGTCTTGTCGCGAATACCCAGGAAGCGCAGGTCGCTGATGCCCAGAATGCGGCACGCCTCCCGCAGCTCTTTCTCCCGCAGAGCGGGCAGCGTCTCGCGGGTGGCAAAGGGCGGCTTGCCCATATTCCGGCCCATCTCGCCCTTGGTGCCGCAAAAGTAGGTGACAGGAACCCCTTCTCTGGCATGGAGGGCAATGGTCCCGCCAATGGCGAAGGTCTCATCGTCAGGGTGCGGCATAATCACCAGGAGATGACGTTGCATACCGGTTGTGACCTCCTATAGCGGGAAGGGCGTCGTGCTTAGCTGCAGAGCAACAGCCAGGCGCCCCTCGGCGTCGTGCCCTGCCAGCAGGAGCCGGCCCTCGGTATCGATCTCAAAGTCAGTGAGCCCCTCGGCGTAGGTCCACCCCTGCCCCATCTGCAGACCGGCACGGTAGGGCCCGGTGCCAGCGATAACGGCGCGGCTGAACTGTACAGCAGCGTTGCGGATGTAAGCGCAGACCGCCATGGAATTGCTCTCGGCGGACTCGGCCGCGTATGCCCCGTTCGTCGTCTCCAGGTGAAGGTACACGGTCTTGCCCACGTAGCCGTTGAGTGCGGCCTGAACCTCTTCGAGCACGATTGGCCTCATCGGCACAGCCTCCACGTTACTTGTTTGAGTATAAACTATAGCACCCACAGATATTAGGGGGCAATCCATGTCGCCCCTTGTTTGGACGGAATCGCACACCGTGAGCGATACGCCACACCAAGACTTGACAACAAAGCTTCACCACTGTAACAATCGTCACATGTAATAGTAGGCGAAATCGGTGGGACGGGCAGCCAGCGAGCACCAGGACACCCAGGGAGGCGATTCCCATGCAAACAACGCCCCTTCGTAAAGAGGTACGTGCCCGGCAGGGTTACCGCCCGCTCTTCTTCGTCTTCTGGGGCTTTCTGCTCTGGCTCGCAGCCACCCTTCTCTTCCGGCTGGCCGGTCAGTGGTTCCTCGTGCCCAGCGATGTGGCGCTGCTGGCGGCCACCTACTACGGGTCTCTCCCACTCATCGCGCTGGTTACGCTTCCGGTCTACTCCCTGTACCGGCTCGATTCGGAGAGCCGCGTGCGCGCCGCTGTGCTGATTGCGCTGCCAGGAATGCTGATGCACATGGCAACCCCGCTGCTGCATGACCGGCTCTTCCCCAACTTGCCGCCGGAGACAGGCGGTCCCCTTGCCTCCTGGGTTTTCTGGGCCTACGCCCTCATCTTGCTCTCCGGCTTCACTCGTATCGGCCAGACTCGTCAGGGCTGACCAGCCAAGAAGGAGGGCCTCCGTTGGCGCACCAGGAACAGGCCGCCAGTCACTACGGCTCACCCAATCCCCTGAACGTACGCACCGAGATACACCGCCTCTATGAAGAGCAGAAGACCGACTTCGACGACCTGCTTGTTCGCACCATGGGACTGGAGGGCTCCGAATCGGTACTGGACGCCGGCTGCGGCCCTGGTGGGTTCCTGCTCCACCTGCGACAGACCGGTCACCGCGGCGTTCTGGTCGGGGTGGACCAGTCGTCCGGAATGATCGCCGCAGCCCTGGCGGAGTCCAACCGGCGCGGGTATGAGATCGGGTGGGTTACAGGCGATGTCACCCGCCTCCCTTACCCCTCGGACTCCTTCGACTGGGTGGTGGCCCGGCACATGCTCTACCACGCCGAGGACATTGGGGTTGCGCTGAGCGAATTCGCCCGCCTCTCAAACCGGCTGCTGGTCACCACCAACTCGAGCCGCTCGCTGCCCCGCATCTTCGATCTGCGGGCCACACTCTGGGAGCGGTTCCGGCTCCCCCCTGAGCAGGCGGTCATTTCCCGCTTCTGCCTGGAGAACGCCGAACAGCAGTTGCAGACGGTTTACTCCCGGGTCGCGCCGACCGTGCTCACCAATGCCTTGGTGTTCCACGAGCCGGAGCCGATCATTCGCTATATCGTGAGCACGCTCCAGGCGCTTGCCCTTCCTCGGGAGCGTTGGATTGAACTGGAGCACTGGCTCGCCACTGAGGTGGAGCGGCGGTTGAGCGCTCTGGGCGGCATCTGGAGAGACCCCAAGGAGATTGCCCTCTACCGGTGCGATACATAAGCGCCCCCCCCTTCCAGCCTGCCGGAAGGGGGGGTGTTATTTACTTGGCATCAGCGACCAGTTGGTCGCCCCGGGCCCAGTTCTGGGTCTCCTGTTCCATGAGGATCGTGCGAATGCGGCTCACGGGAATCTGAAGGAGTTCTGCCGCAGCGTGGGCGAGCCCATGGACCAGCGCACGCTTCTGGTCCAGGGAGCGGCCGGAGACGTACTCCACCCGAATGATCGGCAGGCCGCTTTCGGTCTCGCCGTTGGCCATGTAGACATCTGCCGGGTCGAAGGCCCGGGTGTAGACCCGAACGCTGCCGGGGGGAACCTGGTAGGCCTCCATCACCACCTCGGCCAGACGAACCTGGAGCCGCCGGCGCACCGTATCGTCAAGCCCGGCAAAGTGATCCACGCTTACGAATGGCATTGCAGAACCCTCCTTTGGAGATCAGGGCGTTGGTCGTTACAGGGGGCGCAACTCCACCTGCTCCCGCCGGCGGAGCCCCTCGATCATCTCATGCCAGGCGGCGGGCTTGTTGGGCAGCACAGGTCCGCCGCTCGGTTCAGCCAGAGGAAGCGGCCGATGCCCAGGCCGGGGCGACCGATGATCGTGAAGTCGGTCATGGCGACATGCAGTGCCGGCATGTACCGATATTCGGTAGCCCCCAACACCTCCCCTTCATGGACCGCCACACAGACCCGAATCGTCGGGTCCTTCAGCGGCTCCTCCCATGCCTCGAAGGCGAGGACCTCTTCGGGGGGAAGACCTGCCCGAGCAGGCGGTGCATGGCAGCAAACAGCGGATCAGCGATGCTGGTAATGGGAACGAAGTCCACGATTGGTTCTCCTCCCAGACAGACTCTGCTTCCAGACTACCATGTGGCTCAGTCCCGCACAACTTGGGTATCGAGCTGCTTCTTCAGCCGGAGCGGACCGGGAATCAGGCGATAGCCGAGCTTGGCGTTCAGGGCCAGAATGGCCGGGTTGTCTTTGTCGTTGTTGGTCCGAATGTGAGTGACCCCCGCTCGCCGGGTCTGCTCGGTGGCGATGACCTTAAGGGCCAGGGCCAGCCCGCGGCCCCGATACTCCCGCCTCACGCCGGTGAAGCCAATGCGGGCGCCCGCTCCCTCCCCCCTGGGCAGGGTGACCACGCAGGAGCCGACAATGGACTCACCGACCTGGGCGAAAACAAAGATCTTGGGCGTGCGGTCCCGCTCATCGCCCGTAAAGCCCTTGACCCACTTTTCGTAGGGGGCAAACGGGGGCTCAAAGCCAGGCCAGTCGGGGATGGTCTGGGACTCAAAGTCGTAGAGCCGGCGGAGCATCTCCTCCCCGGTCACCTCGGAGAGAGCGGTAAAGCGAATGGACTCAGCCTCCGCCCGCTGTATGGCACCTTCGAAGGGGGTAGGATCCCACTCATCGAGCGACATGACCGACTCGGTGCGCTCCCGAGTGCAGAGGTAGCCCTTGCGCTCCGCCCAGCGGCGGGAACGCTCGTCGCCCCGGCTGTCGCTGACCACCAGGGTCGCCCCGGCCGACCTGGCCAGCCGCTCCACCTCGTCGTGCAGGCGGCTCCCCACGCCCAGGCCGGCGTGGGCGGGGTCGACAACCACCTTGATGTACCAGTGGCCTTCCGGCAGCCACTCGTTGTGACAGGCGATGGCGGTGCCCACCACGAGGCCCGATTCAACTTCGGCGACCAGGTGATGGTAGTGAATGTTTCGCTGGGGGTCAAGGGTGCACCACTCGGCGAAGACCTCCACGGTAACGGGCTCGGGCTCTGTGCTGTTGCGAATGGCGGTTGCACGTACATAATCCCTCGGCTCCATGGGTCGGATCAGCATAACCCTTGCTCCCCTTCACAAAAACATTGCATAAGTAGACGTATGTCCACCAAAAGAGTTCCCATCTTGGAGGATGGTTTGACGGGCGAGAAACCGCCCTGCCATAATCGGAGTAGCGAAGGCTCGTTGTAGCGGGAGGACGATGCGGCATGAACACTGTAATGGCTACCTTCCTGGAACGGCCGAACCGCTTTGTCGCACGGATTCTGCTCCCCGATGGCAGCGAGCGGGTTGTGCATGTGGCCTCTTCGGGGCGCATGGAGGATGTACTGGTGCCGGGAGCGCCCGTGGTTGCTACCCTGGGGGAGCCTGAATCGGGTCGCAAGACCACCGGGCGGCTGGTGATGGCGCAGGTCGGGGAGACCTGGGTCTCGGTGGACACCGCGCTGCCGGGGAGGCTCTTCCGCCAGGCCGTGGCCGCCGGACAGCTGCCGGAGTTTGCGGGCTACACGGCGGTCCGCCCGGAGTACCCCTATGGCCAGAGCCGTATGGACTTTCTGCTGACGGCACCCGATCTGCCCCCCTGCCTGGTGGAGGTCAAGTCGGTCACCTCTGCCCTGCCAGACCCCGACGGGGTGGTGGTCGCCCGCTTCCCCGATGCCCCCACAGCCCGGGGGGCCAAGCACCTGCATGAGCTGATGGCCGCGGTGCGAGAAGGCTACCGGGCTGTCGCCTGCTTTCTGATTCAGCGGGGCGATGCCGAGGCGTTCGGTCCGTACGAGGCGATCGATCCGGCGTTCGGCAAGACCCTGCGGGAGGCGGTAGAAGCCGGGGTCGAGGTGCGTGCCCGGAGGCTCCAGGTGCGGCCCGGGCAGATTCACCTGGACTCGCCGGTGCAGTTGCGCCTGTAGCGGGATAGCGCCGCGTCTGCGGTTCATCCTACCGATGAGGAGGGAACCCATGCGGATACGTCCTTGGACCGAGATGGACTCCCTGCTGGCACGAATCGACGGCAGGGGGTATCCGGCCTATCGGGATCTTTCGGGCGGGTGGAGCCTGCCCGTGGGGCCGGCGGAGGCGGAACTCTGGGTCGATCGGGTCCAGCCCGACCCGTTTGCCCCGCCCAGCCGCCTGCGCCTGCGTCTCTCAGCCCGGGCGGTCGGTCTGCCCGACTGGGCGGTGCGTACCAGACTGCGGCAGATCGCCTCTGCCGACTTCTTCGTGCGCTCTTTTGACCAGGCGCTCCGCAAGGCGGGGCGGCCTTCGGGGGGCACCGGTCACAGTGGGGCGGTGGAGATCGATGTGGGCGACGCTGAGATTCTCGACCGGACAGCGGGCCGCGTCTCGGCTGATATGGTGGAGCTGCGGTTCGGGGTGGGGCTCCCGGCAGCGGGCCGGCGAGTGCTGGGCCGGGAGGCGGCCACCCTGCTGGGCTCCCTGCTGCCAGGGCTGGTGCAACGGTCGCTGCTGGAGGGCGCGTGGTCGGCCAAAGCGCTGGAGGCTCACCTGGTCGCCGCCGAGGATCACGCCTACCTGCAGGAGGCGCTCCCAGGCATGGGGCTGGTCGCCTTTGTGGCCAACGGGGCGATTCTGCCGCGGGCGAGCGGGGTAAGCCAGAGACCGCTGGCCGGGGCGATTCCCTGGCGGGCGCCGGCCGACCTCGCCTGCGAGGTGGATCTGCCCGGCGCAGGGCGGGTAAGCGGCACCGGGATTCCGGAGGGGATCACCCTGATCGTGGGCGGGGGCTACCACGGGAAGTCCACCCTGCTCCGGGCCCTGGAGCGGGGCGTCTACCCGCACATTCCGGGCGATGGCCGGGAGCAGGTGGCCACTCGGGCCGATGCCTGGAAGCTCCGGGCCGAAGATGGCCGGTCGGTCAGTGCGGTGGATATCTCGGGCTTCATCGACCGGCTGCCGGGCGGCACCGATACCCGGCGGTTCGGCACGGAGTCGGCCAGCGGCTCCACCAGCATGGCGGCCAACCTGGTCGAAGCCCTGGAGGCCGGCTCCCGGCTGCTGTTGATCGACGAGGACACCTCGGCCAGCAACTTCTTGGTGCGAGACGCCCGCATGCAGGCGCTGGTGCCCGGGGCGATTGAGCCGATCACCCCGCTGATCGACCGGGTTCAGTCGCTCCACCGGGACCTGGGGGTCTCCACCGTTATGGTGGTGGGAGGTGCCGGCGATTACCTCGATGTGGCCGACCAGGTGATTCTCATGGAGAACTACCAGCCCCGGGTGGTAACCCGGGAGGCGCGGGAGGTTGCTGCCCGCATGCCCACCGGGCGGCAGGCCGGGCGGCTGGAGCCGCTGAGCGCCCCGGCTGCCCGGTGGGCCGACCCAGGCTCGGTCCCGCTCGGGCGGGAGGGTCGGACCAAGGTCTCCGCAGCGGGGCGGTCGGAGTTGGTGCTAGGCCCCAGCCGGGTCGACCTGAGCGGCCTGGAACAGTTGGTCGACTCGTCGCAGACCCGGGCGATCGGCATGGCCCTGCTCTGGGCGCTCCAGCATGGGGCGCTCGGGCGGAGGCCGCTTCAGGCCGCCCTGCAAGAAGCCCTGCAGGAGGCCGATCGGGCCGGCCTGGAGGCCTGGGTGCGGGGCGAGCCGGTGGGGAACCTGGCCCGGCCCCGCCTCCTGGAGATGGTCGCTGCGCTCAACCGGATTCGCTCCCTGCGGGCCTCCGCCGGCCAGCGCTGATCGTAGCCTGCATGAGTACAGCCCTGGAGTGTTCTTAAACTCCAGGGCTGCGTCTATTATTGGCGGAGCCATTGCAGCAGATCGCGCAACTCGGTTTCATCGACCCCATGGCCCATGGGGTAATCGCGAGCTGTTAGGTCGGCGCCCGCCTGCTTCAGGGCGGCCCTTCCCTCGACCGCCAGGGCGAAGGGGATGGCGGGATCCTGCTTGCCGTGGCCCCAGAAGATGCGGGTGCCCTTCAGCCGCTCGGGCGTCACCACCACGCTGGGGTGGTCCGCCAAAAAGCCGCTGAGGTTGACCACGTACGGCACGGTTCCCGGGTGGCGCAGGGCGTAGGCCAGGCTCATGGTGCCACCCTGCGAAAAACCACCTAGAATGACGGGGCCCGGCTTCACCGGGAGCCGGTCGGTTAGCTCGGCGAGAAAGGAATGAAGCTGCTGCTGGCTCGCCTCGAAGCTCTCTGGTTCGGGCCGGTTATGTCCGAGGAAACGATACCAGGCCCAGCCGGGGCCATAGCCCCAGGCGGCGCCCGGGAAGGGCGCCTCGGGTGCGACCACCATCGCCTCAGGGGGCAGGTAGGGCTGCAGGCCCATCAGGTCGCCCTTGTGACTCCCACGGCCGTGGAGCAGCACGAAGAGGGGCGCGCCCTCCTTTACGTTGGCGGGAATATGCTGGTCGAAACGTAGCATGCGGTGCCCTCCTTGGTTCGCAGGGGGAGACCCCCTGCGGCTCAGTCGATCGGCTTCAGGTTGGCGAGAATAGCTGCACGGTGGGGCTCCAGGAACGGCGGGAGCACGACCTTCTCGCCAAGGGTCGCGAGGTCCTCATCGACCGTAAAGCCGGGGCCGTCTGTGGCGATCTCGAACAGAATTCCGTTCGGCTCCCGGAAGTAGAGGCTGCGGAACCAGTAACGGTCCACCTCGCCGCTGTTGGGGATGCCAATCGAGTTCAGGCGCTTGGTCCAGGCGTGGTATTCCGCTTCGTTAGGGGTTCGGAGCGCCACATGATGCACCCCGCCCGCACCCGGCCGGGCCACAGGGAGGTCCGGCTGCACCGCCACGTGCAGCTCGGCGTGCGGGCCGCCCTGGCCCATCTCGTAGACATGAACGGTGTGCTGCGGGGTCTCATGGTGCTGATACGTGCGCACCTTCCGCATGTTCATCACTTTCGTGAGGACAAGATCGGTGTTCTGGAGGTCCGGCACGCTCAGCACGATCGGGCCAAGGCCGCGCACCTGGTAGGCGGTGGGTACCGGGCTGCGGTCCCACGCCACGGGTTCGTCGCCCTGCCCCTGATCATCGACCAGGGCCAGACGCTGCCCCTCCGGGTCTTCGAAGAAGAGGGTGAGCCGTCCATCGTGCTCGACCACGTCGCTGGTCTTGACCCCCGCCTCCTTCAGACGCCCCGACCACCACTGGAGCGCCTCTCTGCCATTGACGCGCAGGTAGGTGCGGGTGATGCTGCGGGTGCCGCGCTGCTCGCGGGGCACATCCCAATCGAAGAAGGTGAGATCGGTTCCGGGGTTGCCCACCGCATCGGCATAGAACAGATGGTAGGCGCTCACGTCATCTTGGTTGACGCTCCGCTTCACAAGGCGCATCCCCATCACCTTGGTGTAGAAGCGGTAGTTCTCTTGAATCTGAGCCGAAACGGCAGTCAGGTGATGGATCCCGGTCAGTTGCATGCTTCAATCCCCTCCCCACGTGATATAGACGATTTGTATCTCTATAGCAATACGCTCCCCCACTCAAAGGCGAGCCGCTTGACCGGGTCATTCACGGGACATGCTACTCGTATGAATCGGAAGACGACACTCATCAGATTCGCCGCCCTGCTGCTTGTGGCGGCTTTTGGGGCGCTCCTGGCCTTCGGACGCTTTGAATACGCCTATATCCCCCCACCCCCGGCGGGGCAGGAGACGGCGCAGCAGCGGTTGGGTCGGCAGACCTTCTATGGCGAGACCTTTGGAAATGAGGTCTTCTTCACCGATATTATGGGCATTCTTGACGGCCCGCTTACCATTCCCAACTTCATCCGGGCGGTTCTGGAGACCCGGGGCCGGGGAACCACCAACCTGGAGGTGCGGGTCAGCCGGGACGTGACCATTGGGGGGCACACCTTCCGCAAGGGTGAAAAGGTGAAGACAGGGCTCGATGTGGCCCGGGGCACCCTGGTGCCGCTGGGTCTGCCGCTCTCCTACCAGCGGGGGCGGATCAAGATCGGCATCACCTGCGCGGTGTGCCACGCCGCGGTCCACCCGGAAAAAAAGCGGGTGATGGAAGGCGTGCCGAACACCGACCTGAACGCCGGACTCCTGCTGGCCTTTGCCTCCAACTCGGCCGCCTACTTCCCCCATGCCCGGGTCGGCGATCTGACCGAGTTCGTCTCAGATGCGAGTTTCGCCGTGGAGACAGATGAGGGCCGGCAGGCCTCGGTGCCCGACCCCGACCGCTTCGAACGTTCGGTGGATGCGGACTTCATGCGGTGGCCTCCCGGCAGCTTTGATGCCTCCACCGACCTGGAGAACAACCCGGTGCAGATTCCGGACCTCTTCACCAACGGGGAGCACCCCTATGGCTTCACCGGCTTTGCTGCCGCAGGGCCCTTTCATGGCCTGACCGCCTTCAACAACAACTTCACCCGCGACTCGGACCCGCTCACCCAGGCAGACAGCAGCCAGGCGCTCTGGTCCATTCCCAAGGAGGTCTTCCTGGGCACCATCTTGCAGCGGTCTGCGAGCAAGTCGTTTCGCTATGACCCAACAGGTGGCACAAGACCGTCTGCCTTCTTTGCCCGCGTTGACCCAACGCCTGGCCTGCCGGGGGCCGTGGAGGTGACGGTCCCGCCCTCGTACCCCAGGCTGACGCCAGTGGCCCCGGCGGGGCTCTTTATCGGGCCGCCGGAGCGGGGGGTGTGGGAACAGGCGAATGCGCTCTCGGTCTTCCAGAACGCGCTGGAGCCGCCCTTGGCTGGCAGTGCAGACCCTGCCGTGGTGGCTCAGGGGCGGGCGGTATTCCGTCGGGCCGGGTGCATGGAGTGTCACGCAGGTCCCCGCGGTACCAACAACCGGGTCATTCCGGCTTCTGTGATCGGAACGGAGCCGTCGCACGCCAGGAGCCTCAGGGCCACGGCCAGCCTCTTCGGCCCGCCGCTCACCCTCGAGCAGGGCAAACCTGTGACGGTGGGGATGGCGGGGCTCTCCCCCGACCAACTGGCCCTGGCCTGGGCCCATGGGGAAACGGAGGGCGGGTACAAGGTGCCCGGGCTGGCCGGCCTTGCCTGGACCGCCCCCTATCTGCACGATGGCGGCGTAGCGGTTGGCCCCCCGCCGGAGCGCCGGGTCGGGGTGGCTTCGGTAGCCCGGCCCGACCCTGCAGAGAGCCTGCGCGCCCTGCTGGACCGGGAGCTGCGTGCCCGGGTGGTGGCGGCCAACCGGGCCTCACCCGACCTGCGGGCCGCCCATGTAGATGGCGGAGGCCACTCCTTCTGGGTAGATGCGCCCGCCGGCTTCTCACAGGCAGAGCAGGACGCCCTCATCGCCTTTCTCCTGGCGGGGGCGCCGGGGAAACCGGAGCCATAAGAAGAGCGGGAAGGCTGTCGTTACAGCCCTCCCGCTCTTGTTGCGATCTGCTACCACCCCTGCTGCCGAACGACTCCTTTGGCCTGTGGCTCCCTGGCGGTGTAATACCCCAGCACCAGGGTCAGCAGGCCCAGAACGATCGACGGCCCTACCTTGGGGCTCAGGCCGATCATGATATGGCTGAAGACGGCGCCGCCCATGATCAGCGCGAGCGCATACGCAGCCCATTTGGTCTGGAACGCGGCCAGCAGGGCGATGCCAAGAACCGCTTCCGCGATGCCGGTCAGCGGCATGAAGAAGGCCGGGAAGATACTGAAGTTCTCTGCATGCACCTCCGGCCGAATGAACTTGACCGCCCCAAAGAAGACAAAGGCGATCCCCATCACCACTCGCAGCACCTTCAGCCACCGGTTGGATCCCATTCGTCAACCCCCCCATGACAGTGAGCCCTATCTGTTGCTTAGCTTATGCTAAGTATTAGCCTACCCGATACCCATCTCCGTGTCAATCGTCAGAATTGAAGGCCCGGTGCGTGTGCACCGGGCCAGTGGTTTGCTCAGAGAATCAGCCGAAGTCCCAGGAAGGCCAGCACCACGGACATGATCCAGACGATGGCCCGGGGCCGGGTGCGGGCGCTCAGCCACGCCCCCGCCGGCGCCCCCGCCAGCACGCCCAGGCTGAGGGCCCCGGCATAGGAGGGAACCAGGTTCCCGCCCGCCAGGTAGAGCAGAACCGCCCCGATGGAGGTCAGGAAGATCATGGACTGCGAGGTGGCGGTGGCCACATGAACCGGGTAGTTGAGCCCGTTGATCATCAGCGGAACGATTAGCGGGCCGCCACCGATGCCCAGCATCGCTCCAATGAGGCCGACGCCGAAGGAGGTGACGGCGGCGAAGGGCCCGTTGAAGGAGAAGCGGTGGACAGTGCCGTCTCGCAGGGTGATCTGCCGGCTGATCCGCATCCGCCCGGTGGGTTCGGTCTTCTCGAGCGCTGCGGCCTCCTCCTGGCGTACACGCAGGGTACGAACCACCATCCACCCGGCCAGCCCCAATAGGAGCAGGCCGAAGAGCAGGTGGAAACGGGAGGCATCGAGCTGAGGGCCAAGCCAGGCACCGAGGAGGGTTCCGGGGTAGGCGGTGAAGGTGAGGAAGAGTCCGCTCCACCAGTCCACCTTTCCCTGCCGGGCATAGGAGGCGGTGCCGGCCAAGGCATTGGCCGCCACCACCACCAGAGAGGTGCCTGCCGCCAGGGTTGGCGGCAGGCCGAAAATCAGCATTAGCACGGGTACCACGATGAAGCCGCCCCCGGCCCCCACCAGGGTGCCCAGCACGCCCACACCGAAGCCAATCAGGGCGAGGAGCGGTAAGGTCATAGCCGCTACTTCCCTTCTCCCCGCGGGAACTGGTAGGCCACCGGCTGGGGCTTGAGGGGCCGGAGCATCCAGTAGGGGCGGCGGGAACCGTCGGGGCCGGGGGCCGGGCGGGTCAACTTGAGCCAGCGCCGGAAGGCCTCGCGGGACTTAGCCGTGTCCACCGCCAGGTCGGCATAGGGCTCACCCGGGTTGGGCTTGGAGAGCCGGACCTTCTGGTGCCAGCAGTGGGCGCCGCTGATCGGGTCGGGCTGCACCGGGAAGGTCAGGTTCTGGTGCACCCCGCCCTCGTCCCACCAGATTCGCTTGGAGTCGGGGTCGGTGGACTCGAAGGGCCGGGGGCCGTGTACCTGGTGCATCCGCCACTTGGTCCCGTCTTTGACCAGCCGCACCACCGATGAGTTCCAGCGGTCGGAGCCGTGCTCCTCGTGGAGGCGCCAGCGCCCCAGGTGGTGCGAGCAGGCGATTACGCCGGGGCGGATCGCCTCGGTCACCCAGACCCGGTCCACAAAGTGGCCGATCTCGGTCTCCACCTTGAGCAGGTCGCCGGTCTTGACCGCCATCTTGGCGGCATCGACCGGGTTGATCCAGATCGGGTTGACGTGAGAGATCTCATAGAGCCACTTGGCCCCGTTGGTCCGGGTGTGAATCAGGGTGGGGAGCCGGAAGGTGGGCAGCAGAATGTACTCCTGCCGCTCCCAGGCGATCTCCTCGTGGTGGACCTGCGAGGTAATGTGCACCATCGACTCCCGCTCCTCGGCGCTGCGGGGGTAGATGGGTATGGCATACTCGGGCCAGTGCCAGTCGCGTAGCACGGTGCTGAAGAACTCCAGCTTGCCCGAGGGGGTCGGGAAGCCCTGCTTGGCGTCGCCTTCGACCAGGACGCCGACCCGGTGCCGGCCCTCACCGTCCCGAAAGGGTCCGGGGGTGGGGCGCAGGTTCTGCTTGGGCGGGGCCGTGGGAGACCAGATCGCCCCACCGCCGACCTGGGCGTTGGCCAGGATCTGTGGCGGCACGGGCCGGTCGTACTCGGCGTAGACGTCGTGGGTGATCTCGTAGGAGGCGTACTTCTTCATGTACTGCAGCGGGGTGAGCCCCTCCCGGTCGGCGGCGTCGGGCAGGCCGGGCACGGAGTTCTCGAAGATCCAGCCGTAGTACTCGTCGGTGGTCACCTTCTCGCCAGGGCGGTAGGGCGATTCGAAGTGGCGGCGAATGCCCAGGGAGCCGTCGGGGTCGATGCGCCAGGAGAGGTCGATCCAGAACTCCACCTCTTCCCAGACCTCGCCGGGGTTCGTGCCCAGCGTGAGCGTCGGGTTCTCGCCCCGCCGCTCGGCCGCCACCCGCTGCACCGGCTGGCGCCAGCCGATCCACTGGCCGGCATGGGTCTCGAACGAGTGCAGGTCGTGCCGCTCGGGCCCGAGCCCCATGGGGAGCACGTAGTCGGCGTACTGGGCGGTCTCCGACCAGACGGGGGTGAGGGCGACGTGCAGCCCCACCCGGTCTTTCTCGGTCAGCATCTCGATCCAGGTGGCGCCGTCGGGGTTGGTCCAGACCGGGTTGTAGACCCGGGTGAAGTAGACGTCGATCTCATGGTTCTGCTCCTCCACCAGGTGCGGCAGCAGGAACGACATCTCGAAGTGGGACAACGGGAACTCCTTGGGCCAATGCGCCTCGTTCCAGACGGTGGGATGCTCGGGCATCGACATGGGCTTGGGCACGAACTTGGCGTAGCCCGCCGGCAGGCAGGAGCCCTTCACGCCCACGGCGCCGGTCAGCACGTGCAGGAAGAAGAGGGCGCGGGCCACCATCCAGCCGCCGCGGTGAGACTGGGCGGCGTTCCGCCAGATATGGCTCGACCAGGCGCTGCCCGCCCGGGCGATTTCGGTGGCGATCTCGCCCACCACCCGGGCCTCCACGTTGCACTCCCGTGCGGCCCACTCGGGGGTGTAGTCCCGGTAGAGCTGCTTGAGGCACCAGAGGAAGGAGTCGAAGGAGCGGTCGGGCGGCAGCTGGGGCAGGAAGTTGCGGTCCACCAGGGCCCTCAGGTAGGCCTCGTCGCCCATGAACTCCTCCCAGTTGGTCCAGCGGCGCAGGAAGTCGGTGTCGATCGCCCCCCGCTCGATCAGCTCCCGGGCGATGGCCAGCAGCAGGCCCGTTTCGGTGCCGGGCCAGGGCGCCAGCCACCAGTCGGCCTGGGAGGCGGTGTTGGAGAGGCGGGTGTCGATGACGGCGAGCTTGGTGCCCTTCATCTTCGCCTCGACGATCCGCTGGGCGTGGGGGTTGAAGTAGTGGCCGCCCTCCAGATGGGAGGACATGAGCAGAATGAACTTGGCGTCGGCGTGGTCGGGCATGGGCCGGTCAAAGCCCATCCAGAGGGTGTAGCCCAGCCGGGCGGCGGCGGAGCAGACGTTGGTGTGGGAGTTGTGGCCGTCGACGCCCCAGGCGAGGAGCACCCGCTCGGCGAAGCCGTCCTCACCATGGCGACCCACGTGGTAGACCACCTTGTCCCGCCGGTTCTGCTCCAGCGAGGCGCGGATCCGCGTGCCAATATCGGTCAGGGCCTCTTCCCAGGAGACCTGCTTCCACTGGCCGCTGCCCCGGGGGCCTGTCCGCTTCATGGGGTGGAGAATTCGGTCGGGGTTGGAGACCTGGGTGACGGTGGCCGGCCCCTTGGGGCAGTTGCGTCCCCGGCTGCCCGGGTGGGTGGGGAGCCCCTCCAGCTTCTCGAGCTGGCCGGTCTCCTTGTTGATATAGGCGAGCAGCCCGCAGGCCGCCTCGCAGTTAAAGCAGACGGTGGGGACCAGGGTGTAGTTGCGGGCCACCTTGCGGGGCCACGCCTTGGGGTCCAACTCGGTCCAGTTCTCCCACCGGTCTGCAGGCGGATGGGTGGACAGGTTGCCAAAACCCGGGAACTGCCGTTCTGTCATCGAATGCTGCCTCCTGTCATGAACCGGTCCGGGTGAGGGGATAGCCGGCATCGGACCAGGCCACGGTGCCGCCGAGAACCAGGGTGAGCTGTGTTACGCCCAGCCGCTTCAGCACACTGGCTGCGGCGGCGGAGCGAACCTGGTCGTTGCAGACCACGTAGTAGTGGGTCGTCTTGTCGAGGGCCTCAGCCCGCTGCCAGACCTCCCCGTGGGGAATGTTGACGGCGCTGCCGATGTGGCCCCATTCATACTCGAAGTCCTCCCGCACATCGATCAGGGGGAGTTGCTCGCCCCTGTTCAGCCGCTCGTGTACCTCGGCCACCAGGGCGACGGGAATCTCCTCCAGGGGGCCTGTCCAGCCCTTCAGGCCGCCTTGCAGGAAGCCCTCAACGGTGTACCCCGCCTCCTGCAGCAGCCGCTCGGCAATGGCGCTCAGGGCAGCGGGCTCCATGACCAGCACGTAGCGCTGGTCCTTTGGCAGAAAGAGTTCCGCCCGCTCTCCCAGGTCGTGCCGGCCGAACTGCAGGCAGATCGAGCCGGGCACATAGCCCCGGGCGAACTGGGCGGGCGCCCGCAGGTCCAGCGGAATCGCCCCGTTCGACAGTTGTTCCGCAAACTGGTCAGACTGTAGCGCTCCCACGTTTACGCCTCCTTGAGCCCCAGGTTGGTACGCTTGATGTTCTGGTAGTCCCGGGGCAGTGGCTTCAGGTTACCGACCACGAACTCGCTGAAGGCCTCGGGGTTCTCGTGCTGGAGCGCCAGGTTGAAGCGGCGCTCGAAGGCGACCGTAGAGGTGGCCTTGCCGCTCATGTGCACCCCGCCGCAGGCGCTGCCGCCGTAGTGGCCGGGGTAGATCTCCACGTGGTCGGGCAGGTTCATCAGCCGCTTGAGGGAGCCGAAGAGCAGTTCGGCCCGCTCCTTCATCTCGTAGACATCGAGCGTGCGGTCGCCCACCAGCAGGTCGGGCCGGCCCACATCGCCCACGAAGAGCGTGTCGCCGGTCAGCAGGAACCAGGGCTCGTCGGACCTGGCATGGTCGGTCACCAGCAGGCAGAGCGAGTCGGGGGTGTGGCCGGGGGTGAACAGGACCCGAATCGCCACCTTGCCCACCGTGATCTCATCGCCCTCGTTCAGCCCCTGGAAGTCGTAGGTGACCAGGGGGCGGGCGGCCTCGGAGAGGTAGTAGGGCACGCCCAGCATCTCCGCCAGCTCGCGGCCGCAGGAGAGGTGATCGGCGTGGGTGTGGGTGTCGATCACGTGGGCGATCTCGACGCCCCGGTCGGCGGCCTCCATGAGGTACTCCTCTACCCCCACGGAGCCCAGCGGGTCTACCACCACGGCCTGCTTGGATTTGGCGCAGGCGATGAAGTACGAGGCGCAGCCATCGGGACCAAAGGTAATCTGCCGGAAGATCATGCGCGGGTTCCTCCTTAACTCAGGGGGATGGACTGGCCGGCCTGCACGTAGGCATGCTCATAGAGCAGAAGGGCCACCAGGGCCAGCGGGGCGCCGGCCAGCGGAGCGGCGAGCAGCCCGGCCAGCACGGCTGCCGCCCCCAGGGCGACCGAAACCCAGTAGTACGAGCGGTAGGCGCCCCGGATCAACTGCTTGGCGGCCCGGGCGGCATCGGCGGTGGTGTGCGGGATCACCGCCTCGGACAGAACGATCACCAGATGGAGCAGCACCGAGCCGACCAGGACCCCTGTCAGCGGCGCTGTCAGGGCGGCAGCCCCGGTCGCCGCCGCTACGATCAGCAGCCCGGCTGCCCCTGCCATGACCGCCTGGGTCAGCAGGTGCATGGGCAGGACCGGGTTCTGCCAGAGGTCACGCCCCTTGGCCTGGGCGAAGAGGAAAGCGGTGTAGATGGCGGTGAGGGCTGCCAGCGGCACCGTGAGGATCCAGAGTGTGCCAAGCCCATTCGGGTAGCCCAACAGACGGAGTAACACGTCTATACCTAACCCCGCACCGTATCCTGTAATGATAAAGGCGCCGCGGGCCAGCCACGACTTCCATTGCGGGCGAAGCAAGATGTTCAGGAACCGCTCCGGATGCTTCAAGTCGGCGATGAGGAGTAGGCCGGTCAACCCGAGGAAGACCAGGGCCAGCAGGTTGGCCGCCAGGGTAAAGGCCTCGCTGACCGCCGCCCCCAGCAAGGGGAGGGCAAGGGCGACCAGGTAGGCGCCGGCAGCTACCGACTTGGTCCAGGTGTACGCGCTGACCCGCCAGTCCCAGGGGGCCCGGTGGGGCACATCGTAGGAGAGAATCGCCCCAGCGGCGCTGCCGGCCGCCATCTTGTTCTTCAGCCCCGAAGAGGCGATGCCCGACTCGGCCAGGAGTTGCATGATCAGGTTCGGCTCCTGCCCGACAGGGTACTCCTCGCGCTGCTGGGCAGAGGCGTGGCCCGAGGGGACCGCCGCCAGGCCCGGCACCAAGGTGTACTGGTTGGCGTCGACGTACATCACCTTCGGCACGGTGCCCTTTTCGGGCTTGCGGACATCAACCTTCTGCCGGGCGATTAACTGGCTCACCTCGGAGTACGGATCATTGAGGTCACCCACCACGAGGGCTCGCTCCGGGCAGACGATGACACAGGCGGGCTCCAGCCCCTGGTCGATCCGGTGAGCGCAGAAGTTGCACTTCTCGGCGCTGTTCGAGTTCGGGTCAATGTAGATGGCGTCGTAGGGGCAGGCCGCGATGCACGCTTTGCACCCGATGCAGACCTCCCGGTCGAAGTCGACAATGCCGTCCTTGCGCTGGAACATGGCCGTGACCGGGCAGATCTCCACGCAGGGCGGGTTGGCGCACTGGTTGCAGCGGGTCACCTGAAAATGGCGGCGGACATTCGGGTAGACCCCCACGTCGACCTGCTTCACATAGGTGCGGGTGACCCCCAGGGGCACGTCGTGCTCCATCTTGCAGGCGGTGGTGCAGGCGTGACAACCAATGCACTTGCGGTCGTCGATCACCTTGCCCCACTTGATCTGGTGGTCCAGATCGCCCTCAATGACGACCTGGTGTGGTGCTGTGGCCATGTGCTACCTTCCCTTCTTGACGTAGAAGCGATAGACATTCTCCTGCTGGTCCTGGTGGAGCAGGGTGTACTTACGGGCGTTGCACCAGGCCGGAACATCGACGCAGGCGCCCTTGTCGGTGGCCAGAATCTCCAGCACCTCGCCCTCGGGGACCTCAGCCATCGCCTTTGTGGACCGTACGATCGGCATGGGGCAGAGCAGCCCCCGGGCGTCGAGCGTCTGGTAAACCTTCTCGGGTTTCATGAGTGAAAGCCCCTCCTTAGATGAACAGGGTAGTGTGGGCGCGGGCGGCCTCCGCCATGAACATGGCCGCTCCGCCGAACTCGATTCCGTCGATGAACTGCTCGGGCTTGTAGCCCATGACATCGACCGTCATCTGGCAGGCGATGAACCGGACGCCACTTGCCAGACAGACCTCCCGCAGCTCCTTGGTTGAAGCGACCCCGCTCTTGCGGAACATGGAGCCCATCATGGCGGTGGCCGCCAGCCGCATTCCCGGCATGGCCGCCAGCAGGTTCGGCATGGGCATCGGCATAGCGGGATTGCCGATCGGGTCCATCTTCAGGTTCAGGTCCTTTCTGAGCAACTCGAGGCCATAGAAGGTGCAGAAAACCGCTGTGTCCATGCCCAGAGCTGCCGCCGTGCTCGCCAGAATCAGGGGCGGGTATGCCCAGTCCAGCGTCCCCTTCGAGGCAATGATCCGGCAGGTCTGTGCAGCGGGATCCTGCTCCATCTCCTCTTTGACCCAGGTCTTCACCTGCTCCTCGAGCCGCTCGTTCAGGTACTGGTCGACGGCTGCCCGCAGGTCTGGTGGCAGCTGAGTCTTACTCTCCAATGCCATCGCGCTCCCCTCCAATCGCCGTCGGAAACAAACATTCTTGATAAAAAGATTCCGGTAAGTCAGAGGCAGTTCCTTGGCCGGGTTGTCCCAATGAAGAGGGCGGGACTGTCCCTACTTTGGGGGACAATTGTCCTTCCAGGACCAGGAAGCACGGGCTGGCCGGCGCTCCTGCGCCGACCAGCCCGTGCTGTGTGCCTATAGATACCCCTTTTGTCGGGCTGCCTCCAGAGCAGCCATTCGGTTATGCACCCGGAGCTTGTGGAAGAGCCGAGTCAGAGCGTTGCGCACCGTCTTCTCGCTCAGAAAGAGCCCCTGGGCAATCTCCTGGTTCGTCTCCCCTCGGGCAATTCGCATCAGCAGGGCGTACTCCCGCTCTGTCAAGCCGTGTTCCCCTGGGCCGATCGTCATCTCCAGCAAATCGGCCGCCAGAGCGTGGTGTACGTAGCGCTGTCCCCTCAGCACCCTGCGCAGGGCTTCCTCCAGTTCACCCGGTGAGGCTGTCCGGGGCAGATACCCCCGGGCGCCCCGCCCCAGGGCTGCCCGTACATAGGCCCACCCGGTCTGCCGGCTGACAACGACCACGGCTGGCGGCTGTGGCAGTTCGTGCAGCGTCTCAATAAACTCCAGCCCATCTTCCACCGGCAAGTCCAGTTCAGCGAGCACCAGGTTGGGCGCAGCCGCTTCCACCCGCTCCATCGCTTCTGTAACCGATGCCGCTGGCGGCATGACGCACAGCCCCGGAAACTCCCGCAGCAGGCGGGAGAGCCCCTCCCTGCAGAGGGCGTCCGGCTGGACAACCAGGGTCCGCGCCTCGGGTGCCTGGCATTCGACTAGTGCAGCGACCCCCATCGCTTTCCCCCCCTACTTATTCCTCTACTTATATCATAATGTTACCGCAAGATTCTGTCCACACCTTCCTCTGTCCACACCTTCCGCATACGCCTCAGGTGTATCCAGGGGCGAGGCAGCCCCCCCGGCGAGTCGACCAGGGTGCCGTGGACTTCCCCATCAGTCTAGCGCATAGGATAATTATTCCCGTCTCACGACAACAGGGGTGGAGCCCAGAACGGCTGCCACCCCTGCCTGTAGATCTTATGCGTTTACATCTACGACCAACCGCCCCCGGACCTGCCCTCGCACGATCTCTTCCCCTTTGGACAGAACCTGTTCCAGGCCGATCACATCGGTGATCTGTTCCAGCAGGTTCTGAGGCAGGTCCTGAGTAAGGCGCTCCCAGGCCGCCAACCGGCGCTCCTGAGGGCACATGACCGAATCGATACCCAACAGGTTCACACCCCGCAAAATGAAGGGCATGACCGTCGTGTTCAGTTGGTGGCCACCGGCCAGGCCGCACGAGGCGACACTGCACTCCCGCATCATGCCGCTCAGCAGCGTCGACAGCGTCTGGCCGCCCACGGAATCCACCGCTCCGCCCCAGCGTGCGCGCTCCAGAGGCCGGGGAGTGGCGTCGCTCAGGAGACTCCGGTCCATGATCTCCCTGGCACCCAGGCTGCGTAGGAACTCATGGGACTCCGGGCGACCGGTCGAGGCCACCACGTTATGGCCTAGTTTGGCCAAGAGCGCAACCGCAACGCTCCCCACGCCGCCGGAGGCGCCGGTGACCAGGATCTCGGGCCCCGGGGTGAGCCCGTTCCGCTCGAGCGCCATGACCGCCAGCATGGCGGTAAACCCGGCCGTGCCAATCGCCATTGCCTGGCGCAGTGTCAGGCCGCTGGGCAGGGGCACCAACCACTCGGAACGAACGCGGGCAAACTGCGCATACCCGCCCCAATGCTCCTCGCCCACGCCCCAACCGGTCAGAACCACCTGGTCTCCCGGCCGAAAGGCCGGCGAGGCCGATTCCTCCACGGTGCCCGCCAGGTCGATGCCGGGCACCATTGGGAACTTCCGAAGAACCTTTCCCTTGCCGGTAACCGCCAGTCCATCTTTGTAGTTCAGACTGGAGTAGGCCACCCGCACCAGCACATCACCCTCGGGCAGGTCCCCCAACCCAAGCGTCCGGATCCCGGCCTGCATCTTCCCCTCCACCTGGTCCACAACTAGCGCCCGAAACTCTCGCACGGTCATGATGCTCGCACCTCCACTAGGGATTTCTCTGCGCTCCTGCATGTCAGTGGCATGGCGCGGGTCTCCCGCGGGAGCCCATGTAGAGCGAATCTAAAGCGAGTAGGGAATGCGATGAATCAATCCTATGGCATGCCGACCGGGATGTCTAGCTTCCCTTCCGATCCATTGCCCTCACCCTTCGGCGTGTATTGGAATAGACCGAAAGGATCGAGGGGAAGGTTTTACGATGACCTACCGTCTGGTAGGAAACGGTTAGGGGACGAAGAATTTGTGCTGACGGCGGAGGTGTCTTTACGTTCCGCCCCCCTGGTTCAACCTGGTGAGTTCCAATCGAAAGGCGAATGCCAGGAACCCCACCGGGTCAGGTGGTCTGTTCTTGGTATTCGCCTTCGCTGTTGTCGCCCATTGTCAACAGGGGGAAACCACTGCCCCACCGAGGCTCATCACCAGTCGGCCAGAGGGGTGGCTCCCCGCCGCCAGGGCCATTCAACGTCATGCATGAAGCGTGCGGCCCATCCCTCCGGAGGTGCGGGCCAGTCGGTGAAGCCCAGAATGCAGTCGCAGAAACGATTGGCAGTCTCCCGGCACGGGTTCGCCAGCAGTTCATCGATCCGTTCCATCAGGCCCTGGGGCTTGAGCGGCGCTTCGCTGAGTGCCTTCAAGAGCCACTTGTGGTAGGGGTAGAGGATCCGATTGTGGGCCAGAATCATGCGTCCCCCATACAGGACCAGATCCGACGCCACGTGCATCCGGAGGTAACGGTTGTCTCGCTTGTCCGCTTCACCCATATACCAGCGCATGGCCAGCACCTGGGCGTGGAAGGACTCCAGGCGACTCTTCTGTTCCCTTTGCGGGTACACCGGAATGGCAGACAGTGTCTCCTGCAACCCCGGTATGCGGGAGTAGGCGAGCATGGCCCCTACGAACGCCGCCCGCGCCGGTTCGCTGCCGCGCTCTGCTACATCGTGCAAGAACGCCATGTCGACAACCTTCCCGTCCACATATCCGCCCGGATAGTCGCACACATCTGTGGCCAGGTAGTGAAAGTCACCGGATGGGGAGCGCCGGGCATACTCCTCGGCGGTAGCCACGAGGATGATGTCGAGGTCGGAGTCCTCCTTATCCCACCCCCGGGCCACAGAACCACCGACGATCAGGGCTGGAAACCGCGGGTCCTCAGCGAACTGTTGAACCAGGCGTTCTACGGTGCGACGATGATGCTCACGCATGGTGTAGTCCCCTTCCAGGTCGGTTGGTGCGAGTGGTTGTGTGACGACTCCACCGATTTTGACGTCTGTGGGTGAATCTCCTACACGGTCACTCCTCCAGTCTGTCGCGACGGCATAAGCTCCCAGTGCCGCCCGATTCGGAAAGGGGCCCTGTCGTGGCCCTCTCGGCGTTCGCCAGCAGGGCCTCCGCCTTGACCAGGCCATGGTTTTCTCCCTGGCAGCCGCCTGGTTGCTGGCGCGCAGAAGAGGCCCTTCCCGACGGGAAGGACCTCAGGGTTATGTGCCACAAAAGGTTCGGTAGGGACGGGCCGTTGGCGGAGGCAGTGTGCAGTACTCAGCCTGTTCGGGGGAATGTGCGTAGGGACTTGCAAGAACAGAGAGAAGCTGCTCCATGACGCTGTAGTCTCCGTGCTTCACTGCGGCTTCAAGGGCACTTCCACCCGGTGGTTGCGGGGGATTACCGCAGGGTTGCTGCTCAACATTAACTGCTGCGAGGCGGCTCTTGGTTCCCTCTGCCTGCCCATTCTTTCCTGCCATCGCTTATTCCACTCAGCAAACTCTGTGGAGCTAAACAGGTCCGTGTCCTGCGGCTGGTTAAAGGTTAGTGCCAGGAAGGTGTTGGTGTAGTCTGCACCATACCTCTGCATTAGCCTCAGGAGATCTGCAAGGAGGGATTCATCCTCAGGCTCTTCGTTAAAGATGCCCAGTTTTGCCCGCATGCCCGCAAGCCAAGCATGGTGAAACAACGTGACGAACTCCGAAAGCGCATCTTCGGCCATTTTGACAGCCTCTGTTGCGTTCTCATGCAGCAACGGCAATAGGGTCTCAGCAAATCTAGCCAGATTCCATGCGGCGATAGGCGGCTGATTGCCATAGGCATAGCGGCCATGCGTGTCAATGGAACTGAACACCGTAGCGGGGTCATAGGCATCCATGAAGGCGCATGGGCCGTAGTCAATGGTTTCCCCGCTAAGTGTCATGTTGTCTGTGTTCATCACCCCATGAACAAAGCCAATCAGTTGCCATTTGGCGATCAGTACAGCCTGGCGTTCGATCACATGCTGAAGCAATCGCAGATACCGGTTCTCTCCGCTGTCAACCTCTGGGAAGTGCCTTTGCAGCGTGTAATCAGCAAGGGCCCGTAGGTCCTCAAGTGTACCCCATCTTGCAGCATACTGAAAGGTGCCGACCCGCAGATGACTCGCTGCCACACGGGTTAGGATCGCGCCGGGCAGCTTGGTTTCGCGGGTTACTACCTCTCCGGTGGTTACCACCGCTAGGCTGCGTGTGGTAGGAATACCAAGGGCGTGCATCGCTTCGCTGATGATGTATTCTCGCAGCATCGGTCCAAGTGTGGCTCGACCATCGCCGCCACGGGAGTATGGGGTTCTGCCTGAACCCTTCAACTGAATATCAACCCGATCACCATCAGGGGTGATCTGCTCGCCAAGCAGCAGGGCCCGGCCATCCCCCAACATGGTAAAGTGCCCGAATTGATGCCCTGCGTAAGCCTGAGCCAGTGGCGAGGCGCCCTCGGGAACCTGGTTACCAGCAAAGACTGCAACGCCATTAGGGCTTCGCAGCGCTTCCACGTTCAGGCCCAAAGATGTTGCCAACGAATCATTAAGAATGGCCAACTGCGGAGCGCGTACAGGGGTCGGGTTGAGGCTAGAGTAAAAGAACCCTGGCAGGCGGGCATAGCTGTTGTCCCAGTTCCAATCGGTGGCCACTTTTGCTTGTCCCTCTGTCATTCTCTGTTTCGGCCCCTTTTCTTTCGCTGTGATGTCTAACCTCAGAGTCTTATCCCACCGAAGACACTCCCCTTTAGTGTTCACCAGCGCCAATGACCATTACTCGTGTCACATCTATGATACCTTTTTAATCCAACAGTTTAATAAAAAATTCTCCGTCGAGGAGCTTCGCGGAATCGTCAGCGGCCAGCGGCAAACCTGCCCCTCAGGGAACGGCTCAACGGAGTAGGATAAACGGAAGACCGCGACTTCTACACCGTGTTTGCTATCGCGCGGGCGCCCCCGCCGCACAGAAATCAGTAGCGTCCGCCATCGCCAACTGGACACCCACGTGCACTCATATTATTGTAAGATTGACGTCTATCGAAGCACTAGGGGGGCACAACTTGGCCAAGGACCGCCTGTACACCGTAAAAGAGGTTGCCCAGTTGGTCGGAATCCCCACGGCAACGCTTCGCAAATGGGAACAGCGTTATCAGGTGGTATCGCCCATTCGCATGCCGAACGGTTACCGGCTGTTCACGCCGCGGGACCTACAGGTAGTGCGATGGGTTTACGCCCGTGTCCAGGAAGGTACTCCCATCAGCCTGGCCGTTGAGGCCGCCCATGAGCGGCTCAGAACCGGATGGTCAGAGACAACGGAGATGCCGACGGATAGCCCCAATTCCCTCCCTGCGGAGCATCAGATCTCAGGCACCTACTGCAGCCGTCTGATCAGGCACCTGACAGCAATTGAAGAGCAGAAGGCCCGTGGAGTGCTTGATGAAGCCTTTGCGGTTCTCCAGGTGGAACAGGTGCTGAGCGGCGTACTCGAACCGGTCTTGCACGAGATTGGGCGACTGTGGGAGGAGCAGGCTATCTCCGAGTACCAGGAGCACTTCTCCAGCGTGACGATCCGAGACCGGTTGGCGGCGTTTCGTGCCCTCCTTCCCCCCGGTACGGGCAGTCACCTGATCACCGCCACCCTGCCCGGTGAGCTTCACGAGATCGGCATTCTCATCGTGACCATTCTGGCGCTCCGTCGTGGCTTCCGGATCACCCACCTGAGCGGATCTCCTTCGCCCTCGGGTCTGAACCGTGCCGTGATCGAACTGCACCCCGAGGCCGTCCTCCTGAGTGTTACGACCCGGTCCAATCTGGAATCCGGGTTGGACACCCTGCGGAGCCTAGCAGATCAGGCCGCCGGTCTCCCGAAACCGCCTCGCATTGTAGTGGGTGGGCAAGGAGTCCAACAGGCAGACCATTTGCCAGAGATTCCTGGGGTCATCTTCACACAGCAGTCCGCGACCGAGTTTCTCGACGAGCTCTTGAAGACCAGGGCCTGACCAACGTCATGCACTCAACAGCAGCGCCCCCCGAGCCCAGCGTTTTCGCCAGGCTCAGGGGGCGTTTTCGCATGGTCAGATCGCTTTCACTTCGCTGGCGGCACGTATGTCCGCCTTGATTCGACCATCCACCAAGGTGATAATCCGCTCGCACTGAGCCGCAAGGCGCTGGTCATGCGTGATGATCAGGCAGGTCATGCCCTCTTCGCGATTGATGCGCCGCAGCAGCGCAAAGATGCTGTCTGCTGTCTCCACATCAAGATTGCCCGTCGGCTCGTCGGCCAGCAGCAAGGGCGGGTTGTACATCAGAGCACGGGCTATGGAGACCCGCTGCTGCTGACCGCCAGACAGGTCGGTCACCTTGGCGTCAGCCTTGGCTTGAAGACCCACTCGCTCAAGCAATTCCATCGCTCGCCCGCGGATCGCCGCAGTGGGTCGGTTGCCGTCAGCTAGAACAGGCATCATGACGTTCTCCAAAGCGGTAAACGCCGGCATGAGGTGGTGGAACTGAAAGACAAAGCCGATCTTCCGCCCCCGATACTGGGTCAGGGCGGCGTCATTCAGGCGTCCGGTATCCTGCCCGGACAGTTCGATCCGGCCATCGGTAGGTCGGTCAAGCAGACCAACCAGATTGAACAGCGTGCTTTTGCCTGAGCCCGATGGTCCGGTGATGGCGACAAACTCTCCCGGCTCTACCACCAGATCCAAACCATTCAGGACCTTGGTGACTACCTTGGAGCCATACGTCTTCGTAACACCCGATAGCCTAAGAATTGCCCTATCCATAGCGTATCACCGTCGCTGGTTGAAGTTTGGCGGCTCTGCGAGCGGGGGCCACAGCTGCCAGGAGTCCGACTCCTGTCGCAATCAGTGCGGAACGAATGAACAGCGTGCTAGACAGGTCAAAGGAGAAGAGGGGAGCGCCATCGGGCCCCGTCACCAGGGTGGTGAACAGGTTCGACAATCCTACACCCATCAGGCATCCAAGCACTGATCCGGCTATGCCGAGCAGTCCACCCTGGATCAAGAAGATCCGCAGCACTCTGCTGGTAGAGGTCCCTATGGCCTTTAGGATGCCGATCTCCCTCGACTTCTGGACTACAGAGACCACCAGGACGCTGGCAATGCCAAGCGCCACGGACATAATGATAAAGAACTGAATGGTATAGCTCGAGCTACTCTGAGAGCGCAGACCTGTGAGCAGCTGTGCGTTGGCCTGCGACCAGGCTTCGGCTGTCAGTCCCGAACGCTCTGCGACATCCGCACCAATCGCTTCCGCTGCGAATATGTCGGCCACTTTCAGATGGATCGCAGAGATCTGACCGGTCCGGTCAAAGAGGCCTTGCGCCTCCTCCAGCGGGAGAAGCGCCCAGCGCCGGTTCACCTCCTTGTTGCCAAGGTCAAGGAGGGCGGTCACCTTATACCGGGCCGAAGCGCCATCGGCGGTGCGGAGTTCGACAGTGTCCCCCACGGCTATGCCAAGCTCGGCGGCCAACTCCGTACCGATGATGGTCTCGGCTCCTTCCACCCGGAAGGTTCCTGCCTTCAGCTTGCCGGCGACATCGATGACCTGGTTGAAGCGGGCCGGCACGATTCCCTGCACAGTGACCGGCCGGGTGCTGTCGCCCGCCAAAGCGAAGGCTGGCGCCGACAGCACGGGGGAGACAGCGGTTACACCTGGCGTTCCGGCTACATCCTCTTCAAGAGCCTCGTTACGGAGAAAGCCATCTGTCGAGTCAGGTCCTCCGGCACGCAGCGTGATATGGGGCTGCGAACCGAGTGTCTGGTCGATCAGACTGCGCTGCAGGCCATCGATCAAACCGGATAGGAAGACTGTTACCGCCACACCGACCGCAACCCCACCGAGGATCAGCCCCGTTTGGATGCGTCCCTCCCTGAGAAGTCGTAAGGCAACAAACCACTCGAACCACACGACCGGTCACCTCCTTGTGGAAACGATAGCACAGTTGGATTCGGTTGTCCAGTCTTTGTCCATACTTTTTGGGACAATCTATGGACAAGCTTGGGTCTGATGCGTAGAATGGAACCCAGAGATTCCCGAGGAGGGGTGAAGGATACATGATGGAGCGATTCGTTGTGCCTGAGGATGCGAAACCCTTTCCCCCCGTGGAAGTTACCGACCTTTACGGCGACCGGCTGACTCTGCCCCATGGTACGGGGGAACGATCGACGCTCGTCGTCCTTCTGCGAGGATTCGTCTGACCCTTCTGTCGCAAGCAGTTGGTCCAACTGCGCAACGAAGCAGACGCCCTGGCCGCTCTGCAGGCTGAGGTCGTGGTCATCGGCCCTGACTCAGCCGACTCCTTCCGGCGGTTCTGGCTCGCCTACCGCATGCCATTCACCGGAGTTCCCGACCCCAGTGGAGCGATCTTGGAGTCGCTCGGTCAGGAGTCACACTGGTGGCAGCTCGGACGGATGCCGTCCGCGCTTATCGTGGACAAGCGCGGGAATGTTCGCTGGGTGCACCGCGGCAACACCATGTGGGACCTGCCGGACATCGCCCTTATGAAAACGGCGCTGAAGGCTCTCGCGGAAGACGGGGACGGGACATCGCGACTCGAGCGGGTGGAGGTGATCACATCTTGACATCGGACCGGCTCTTTACCACAGGTGAAGCCGCAGTCCTGACCAGACTCAGCCCTGCTGTGCTACGCAAATGGGAAAAACGCTATGGCGTTGTGCAGCCACAGCGCATGTCCAATGGATACCGCGGTTATTCAGAGCATGACCTCGCCGTCTTGCGATGGGTCGCTTCCCGTATCGAGCGGGGCGCCCTGACCAGCACCTCGATGGAAGAGGCGAAAAAACGGCTGCGGCAAGGGTGGAACCCCCTCGAGGAGATGCCCCTGGCAGAGACGTCTGCTCCCGGAGGAGGGATTCTGGCACAGGAGCGACAGCAACTCCTGGGTCTGTTGCTGAATACGGACTCCGTTCAGGCGGCTCGTACCCTGGACGTGTTGATGGGGCGGTTCCAGGTGGAGACCGTCCTCCTGGAGATTCTGGAACCGCTCCTCTACGAGGTTGGCCACCTCTGGGCCGGCCGACACATCTCTGAATACCAGGAGTCCTTCTCCTCGACCCTGATACGCGACCGCTTGTCTGCGTTGCGGGCCATGCTGCCACCACAGAACGGCCCCCGCCTATTGACCACCTGTGTTCCTGGCGAACAGCATGAGTTGGGCTCCCTGATCTTCGGCCTGATCGCCACTCGACAGGGGTTCCAAGTCACAAACCTGGGCCCATCCCCGTCCCGGGACGGCCTGATCACCGCCATTACCCACCTGCGCCCCCATGCGGTATGCATGAGCGTGACTACCCTGGAGCGACTCCGGGAAGCTGCCCCCGCGCTTGCCCTGATCTGGGAAAGAACGCGCACAGTGGCGCCTCCGCCCGTGCTGGTTCTTGGCGGGCAAGGCGTACGCGCGGACAGCCTCCCTCGGGGCTTGGACGGGTACCAGTTGGAGCAGGGACGAGCTGATCACGCCCTTCAGCGTTTGAAGGACCTCTTGCACGAGCGGGCATGACCCTTTCCAGCCAGGCCCAATGTACGTAACGGTAAAGACAGAGCGACCTCCTGCAGCCGCCGAGCGGACAACAGGAGGTCGCTTGTTTTTGACAGCCTGGTTGACTGTCACCGGTACCTTGGGGCTTGAGGCAGCGCCGGCGCCGCACTTGTCCACGAATTTGTCCAATGTTTTTCTAAATCACGAGACAAACTATGGACAAAAGGTGAGACACCTGATAGGATCGGGGTGAGGAGCTGAGAGAATGGCGCATAAAACACGAAGAGTCTTCCCTGTGGGTCTGATCAGCGGTGCGGCGCTAGGGTTCGTTCTCTGGGTCATCGACGAGTTTACCCACTTTCGCCTGCTCCGTCTTCTGTTGGATGTCAGCTTCCTCCCTTTGCCGCTCCCTACCGCCTCTCCGCTAGTTGAATGGACCCTGCATATGATCACGTCATTCGCGGTCTGCGGGCTCTTCCTGGTCATCGCTGGCCAGGCTTCCGGGAGAAGACGACTGTTGCTCGGCATGGTTACAGGCGCAGCCGTATCGCTGGTCTACATACCCCTGGTGACCGTAACCGCCGAGCCCCCGCCGCAGACGGTCTGGGCTCCGGTGCTCTGGTTGGTTGGCCACCTCGCTTACGGTCTGGTCCTGGGACTGCTCACGCAGCCGAACACCCAAAAACCTTAAAAGGAGAGTTATCCCATGCACGTCGTTATTGCAGGAGGAACTGGCTTCATTGGCAGGCGGCTGGTTGAGGAGCTTGTCGCCGCCGGCCACCGCATCACGGTTGTGAGGAGGTCTGGAACCGCAGGCAAGCCTGTAGGGGCCAACGTGCGGGCTGTGGCCTGGGGGCACGAGATGGAGGCGAGCATTGACGGCGCTGACGCCGTGGTCAACCTGGCTGGCGAGCCGATCGCAGAGAGCCGCTGGACCCCGCGGCGCAAGGAGCTTCTCATGCAGAGCCGTCTGGACACCACCCAGGCGATCGTCAGCGCCCTGAAGGCGGCCAGGCAGAAGCCAACAGTACTAATCAACGGATCAGCCGTCGGCTACTATGGTACCTCCGATCGCCTGGTCGATGAGACGGCCTCGCCCGGAAGCGACTTTCTGGCACGGGTCTGCACCGCCTGGGAGGGAGCAGCACGCCAGGCGGAGGGGCTGGGAATCCGGGTCGTTCTCCTGCGGACGGGCGTTGTGCTGGGGAAGGGTGGCGGTGCGCTGCCCCGGATGATGCTCCCGTTTAAGCTCTTAGCCGGCGGTCCGCTGGGCTCCGGAAAGCAGCCCTTCCCCTGGATTCACCTGGATGACGTAGTCGGCCTCATTCGTTTTGCCCTTGAGAACTCTGCGGTAAGCGGGCCGGTGAATGCGGTGGCGCCCCAGACGCTGACCAACGGTGATTTCTCCAAGGCGCTGGGCAGGGCCATGGGGCGGCCCTCGTGGCTCCCGGCTCCAGCCCTTGCTCTGAAGCTTGCTCTCGGAGAGATGGCCGAGGCCATGCTGTTGAACGGGCAGCGGGTGGAACCGGCAGCGGCCGGAAAGCACGGGTACCGCTTTCAGCATCCCCGCATCGACAGCGCCCTCTCTTCCTTTCTGGGTTCCTAGCGAGCGCCGTTCGTGGGCGTTGCACAAAGGAGGTAGATGCGTATGCACGGCTCCGTGGACTTCGGCAGGGCCGGTGCCACCGAGGACTTCATCACAGAAGTCAACTGCCTCTTGGACCAGTTGATCCAAAGAGCACCTGAAAGCGACGAACCGTTCCCTGCGGCCACCGCGCCGCTCATCACCGAGGTGCATCGCCTCCTGCAATCCGGGGGAAAGCGGCTCCGGCCCCGTTTTCTTGACCTCGGGTACCGCGCCGCCGGGGGAAAGGGGCGCGACCACCTACTTGCTGCGGCTGCCCTGGAACTGCTCCACACCTTTGCCCTGCTGCAAGATGATGTCATGGATGGCTCCGTTATCCGACGTGGGCGTCCGACAGCCGGTGTCAGCCTGGGACAGTTGGCGCCCAAGTCGCCTCCCGGCACCATCTCCGGAGGGCAGAGCCTGGCGGTCCTCGCCTCCGACTTGGCGCTGATCATGGCCGAGCAGGCCCTTCGCCGCCTGGAGGTTCTGCCCGAGCGAATGAGGCTGTCTCAGCACTACTGGGATATGCTCCGGTATGAACTGGCCGCCGGGCAAGCGCTGGACCTGATGCTCACGGGCTCCCCTCCCTGGAAGGAGGGCGATGTCCTCCAAGTGGCCGATTTTAAGTCGGGCCGGTACACAGTGCTCCGCCCTCTGCAGATCGGGGCAGCCCTGGCTGGCTGGAGCGGGATCTTGGCGGAGCAGTGGGGAATGGCGGCGCTCCCGGTCGGAATCGCATTCCAGATCCAAGACGACCTGCTTGCGCTGGCGGGCAATCCCGAGGAGACCGGGAAGGATGGAGCCGAGGACATTCGCAGTGGTAAGGCCACACTCCCCATGGCGCTGGGCTTCCAGCGTGCCACTCCCCCTCAGGAGAGCTTGCTCCGGCGGGTGGTTGGGAATCCGGCCGCCACTGTCGAGGAGATCCTCCAGGTGCTTGAAGTCCTCGAGGAGACCAGGGCGCTTCGATCAGCTCGCTCGATGGTGGGTCAATTGTTCTCCTTCGGGGCTAAGCAGATGAATCAGCTGAAAATCTGCCCTGAGGTCCGGGCAGAGTTGGAACAGATGCTGGGAGACCTTGCACGGCGTATGAAGTGAGCGGGAGGAACCATCCATGAACCAACAGACTGCCATTGTCATCGGATCGGGCTTCGGCGGCTTGGGGGCGGCCATTCGGCTCCAGTCACAAGGCTGGCAGGTCACCCTCCTGGAGAAGCGCGGTGAGCCGGGGGGCAGGGCCTCGGTCATCCACCAGGATGGATTCACCTTCGATGCCGGCCCCACGCTGATCACCATGCCCGAACTGCTTGATGACCTCTGGAAGCAGGCCGGGCGCCGCCTGTCCGACTATGTCACAATCAAGCCGCTGGACCCGTTTTACCGGATTTGGTACGCCGACGGCAGGCATATCGACTACACCGGCGACCCCGATCAGATGCGGGCCCGCATCGCCCAATTTAGCGAGCGCGATGCCACTGCGTATGAGCCTTTCCTGACCCACACGCGCCGCATTTACGCCGAAGCCTTTGATCGGCTGGGGCATCAACCGTTCCTGACGCTGGGCTCCATGGTGAAGGTGCTGCCCAAGCTCATCGCCCTGGCGGCGCACCGCCCGGTCTACAGCCTCGCCGCCAAGTACTTCACACATCCCTATATGCGAATGCTCTTCTCCTTCCACCCGCTCTTTATTGGGGGAAATCCCTTCCGGGCCTCGTCGGTCTATTCGATCGTTCCCTATCTGGAGCGAACCGGAGGCGTGCACTTTGCCATGGGTGGCATGACCAGCCTCGTAAATGGCATGGTCCGTCTGCTGCAGGACCTGGGCGGTCAAATCCGGCTCAACAGCCCTGTCCGGGAAATAATCGTTCACGACGGGAGAGCCACAGGTGTGCTTCTGGAGACCGGTGAGCCGCTGAAGGCAGAAGCGGTGATCAGCAACGCCGATGCCACCTACACTTACCGTCGCCTGGTGCCGGCCAGCCACCGCAAGCGGTGGACCGACTCCAAGCTCGATGGGCTCCACCAATCCATGTCGTGCTTCCTGATCTACCTCGGCACGAACCGAAAGTACCCCCACCTGAAGCACCACAACATCATCATGTCAGACCGCTACCGAGGGCTTCTCACCGACATTTTCGAGCGCAAGGTGCTGGCCGACGACTTCTCCCTCTACCTGCACGTTCCCACCCGGACCGATCCGAGCCTGGCTCCGCCAGGGGGCGAGTCGATGTACATTCTGGCGCCGGTACCGCATCTGGGTGACGGCATCGACTGGGCCCAGGCCGCCCACCCCTTCCGTGACCGCATCCTTCGCTTTCTCGAAGCGAATCTCGGCATGGATGGGCTGGAGCAGGCAATTGCCACGGAACGGCTTTTCACCCCGGAAGACTTTGCTGCCCAGTATAACGCCTGGCAGGGGTCGGCCTTCTCCATTGAGCCGATTCTGACCCAGTCCGCCTGGTTCCGCCCCCATAACGCATCGGAGGAGATTCCTGGCCTCTACCTGGTTGGTGCTGGAACCCACCCGGGGGCCGGGCTACCGGGAACGCTGCTGACAGCCGAGATCACGGCCCGCCTTGTCTCTTCACAGACCAGACAGCCTGAACCGATCCGCAAAGGAGTGGTCGACGTTGTCCACTAGCTATGCACGGGTCGGACTGCCGTGGGCCGATGCCACCGGACGACGGCGCAACCTGCAGCGGGCCTATGGGACCGCCAGACAGATCTGCCAGCGGGGGAGCCACACGTTCTACCTGGCCTCCTGGTTCATGCCGCCACAGCGCCGGCGGGCCACCTGGGCGGTCTACGCATTCTGCCGGACGGTGGATGACCTCGTCGACGAACAGGTCCTCAGCCCCTCCCATGTACGGACACACCTGGATCAGTGGCGCCTGTGGCTGCTTGCTCCTCACCGTCCCCTCAGCACCCCCGTCCATGTCGCCCTTCACGACGCGATCACCCGGTTGGGCCTGCCCATCACGCCCCTCCTCCACCTGCTCGACGGCGTGGAGATGGACCTCGGCCCTGTGCAGCTTCAGAGCCAAGCCGACCTGCAGCGGTACTGCTACCTGGTGGCTGGGACAGTCGGGGAGATGATGGCCCACCTTTTCGGTTCGACGGACCCAAGAGCGCTGCACCATGCCCGCACCCTGGGCGAAGCCATGCAACTCACGAACATCCTGCGAGATGTAGGCGAAGACTTGGGCCGGGCCCGCCTCTATCTGCCGGCTCAGTTGCTATTCGAGTTCGGCGTCGAGCCGAAGGAGTTGGCCCGGGGAGCCATCACAGACGGTTTCCGATCGCTGGTGGAGTTGCTGGCCCGGCGGGCAGAGTCCATGTACGATGAGGGACTTGCAGGCTGCCAGTACCTTCCCTTCTGGGCCCGCCCCAGTGTCCGGGCGGCTGCGGCGATGTACCGGGGAATCCTCACCGAGATCCGGCGCAATGACTACCAGGTTCTCACCCGCCGAGCCCGTCTGACAGGGCTGGCCCGCCTGACTCGGGGTGTTGCCGGTGCCCTGGCGGTTGATGGAGCCGTACGGCCATGATCACCCGGCGCCTTCACCTTGCTCCCGCTGCGGCCGGAATCACCGTCCTCGGCGTCTGGATGATGATCGGGCTCTTCTTTCTCCGTGTGCCCGGGGCGCCAACGCTCCCCTTTGACTGGGGCGGTGCAGCGACGCTGATCGCCGCCGCCGCCCTGAGCGCCCACAGTCTGTACCGGAGCGACCGGCGATTCATTTGGCCCATGCTCTGGATTCTGGCGGTCACAGCGATTACGGAGACGGCGGGAATTATGACCGGTCTCCCCTTCGGGCACTACCACTACCTCGCGGCGGCCGGCCCTCTCTTGCCCGGCGGCCTACCGGCAGCCATACCTGCTGCGTGGCTGGCACTGATGCTGGCCGCCCACACCCTGCTCCTGGGCGGGCGATTCCCTGCATGGCTCCAGACCATCGGTGTGGCCGCGGTCATGACAGGCATGGACCTGGCCGTCGATCCCATCGCGGTGCACCGGCTCTCCATGTGGACCTGGCCAGATGGCGGCCCCTTCTACGGCATTCCGCTACAGAATTTCACGGGGTGGTTTCTGGTGGCCCTCGTGGCCGCCTATCCCCTCAGCCGGAGCGGCATAGCAGCGTCTCCCGCCGGACTTCCCACTGCCGTGGGAGCCCTGCTGATGCTCTTCTTCTGCATAGCCGGCGCCGGATCCGACCTGCTGCTTCCCTCCGGAATCGCTCTGGGATTTGCCATCTTGCTGGCCCTGCACGCAGTCCGAAACGGAGTTGATCACCCATGGGTCACGTTCCGGACCTGATTCCTGCCCGGAAGCACCCCGGTGTGGAGTGGGTCTGCCGGCAGTATGGCCGCTGGCTTTTGCGCCGTTCGTTCCACGCCCTCCACATGCAGATTCAGGAGCCCGTTGCCGCCCAAGGCGGCCCTCTCCTGTTCTATGCAAACCACAGTTCCTGGTGGGACGGCCCGCTGCTGGTCCATCTGAACGGCTCGGTTCTAAAGCACGATCTCTACGTCTGGATGGACTCGGCGGGCCTGGTCCGCTACCCGGTCTTCAGCAGGATCGGGGCCTTTGGGGTCCGCCGCGGAAGTCCCGCAGCCGCCCGGTCAGGTCTCCGCTATGCGCAGGACCTCCTCGCCGGCGAGCAACGGCCGGAACAGCGCCGGAGCCTCTGGATCTTTCCGCAGGGAGGGGAGCAGCCCCTTGAGCGCCGGCCCCTTAGCCTGGAGGGTGGGGTCAGGTACCTCGGCCTTCACCTGCCCGTGGAGATCCGCCCCGTCGCCTTTTACTACCGGTTGGGTCATTACAGCCGTCCCGAAGCGTTCGTCAAGATCGGCCCTCCATTCTCGCTTGTGGGGGCAGAACGGCGCACGGCTGACAAACTGCTGCGGCAGCGCCTGGAAGAGCTGTTGAACGCTCTCCGGCTTGACGTGAATACAGCCCCGATCGAGCAGGTTCCCGGCTATCATCGATGGGGGTGGTGATTCTAGTGTTTCCTTCCCCGGCCTACCTCGTTGTCATGCTTCTCGGAGTAGTGCTTCTGCTCACACTGACCAACCTGCTGGTCTGGCCCCGGCTGAACAGGGGCTGGCCCAGGCCTGACCCCTGGCCCAGGGTCTCGGTGCTAGTGCCTGCCCGGAATGAGGCAGCCAATATCGGCCCGTGCATTGCCTCGTTGACCCGCCAGCGGTACCCGGACTATGAGGTGATCTTGCTTGATGACCAGTCCACCGACAGTACAGCGCAGGTGGCCGGGCTGGCCGACAGCTCGCGGAGGCTGAAGATCATTCAGGGACAGCCTCTTCCGCCCGGATGGCTGGGCAAGTCCTGGGCCTGTTCGCAGTTGGCGCAGGCCGCCACCGGCAAATGGCTCCTCTTCGTCGACGCCGACACGGTGCACGCCCCGGACATGCTGAAGCAGACCATTAGCACCGCACTTCGGCAACGTGCCGGGCTACTTTCGGGCCTTCCCCGCCAGACATCGGAAGGCCTGGGCGCTCAACTGCTCGTCTCCCTGCAGTTCCTCCTGACAGCCGCCTTCCTGCCGGTTTTCCTGATACCCCTCCGAAATGATCCCTCGATCGTAGCGGCTAGCGGCGCCTTCATGCTGTTTGACCGGGACCTGTACCGGCTGATAGGTGGGCACGCTGCCGTTCGGGGGAGTATGGTGGACGACCTGGCGCTGGCACGGCAGGTGAAGCGCCTCGGCGGTCGGGTGGTCCTGGCCGACATCACTCCGGTTGTCTCCTGCCGCATGTACCGAGGCTGGTCGGAGGCCCGGGCCGGGTTCACCAAGAACGCCTACCCGGCCATGGGTCGGTCGCTCGGGGTTCTGCTGATCGCCATCACGGCGATGGGGGTGTTGTTCCTGGTTCCTCCGGCAGGTCTTGTGGGGTCGCTTATCCGGGCAGATGCCAACTTAGGCGTCTGGGCTGCTGCCTGGCTGTTGAGCACTGGCATTGGGGTTGCAACCTACGTCCGGTTTCGCCTTCCGTTCTGGTACGGCCTTTTGCTCCCTCTGCAAGCGGCATCGTTTGTATGGATCGCACTCAATTCAGCCTGGCGCTCATGGACCGGGCAAGGCTACGATTGGAAGGGGCGTACCTACTCGTAGCACTTCGGTGAGTAACCCGTAGGGTGACCCCGGAGGCCGAAGGCTGTGTGCCGGCGTGGCAGCACGAGTGCCATTGCTGGCAACCCCAGACTCTATTAGGATTGGGGGTTGCACATGAAACAGATCAACGTGCTTCAAGTAGCCAACATGCTGGCCTTCGTGGGTACTGTTGTGGTGAATGCCATGGCAAATGCCATTCCGATCAATGGGCGAAACACCGGCGAAATATCGGACCTGTACCCCAACTTGTTCGTTCCATGGGGCGGGACTTTCTCAATCTGGGGAGTCATCTACCTGCTCCTTTTGGGGTTCGCTGTGTATCAAGCCAGGCCAACACCGGGTTCGGTGGACGTAACGCCGGCCAAAAAGGTCGGCTGGTGGTTTGTCGTGTCTTGTGTCGCCAATATGGGGTGGATCTTGGCCTGGCACTACGAAATGGTAGCGCTGTCCTTCGTCATCATGTTGGTGATTTTGGCTTCGCTTCTGACCATCTATATCCGTCTCGGAGTCGGCACGAAGGCCGTCGCAATGGCGGAAAAATACTTTGTTCACGTTCCGTTTAGCGTCTACCTGGGCTGGATTACGGTCGCGACCATCGCAAACGTTACAGCGTTGCTTGTTAAACTACAGTGGGATCGACTGGGTCTCAGCGAAGTGTTCTGGACCGTTGCGGTCATTCTTGTAGCCACGGGAATCTCGCTGGCGATGCTCTGGAGGCACAGCGACTTCTCCTTTGCAGCCGTGGTGGTGTGGGCCTTCCTGGGCATCATCATGAAACGGGTCACCACAGACCCAGTTCCCCTTTGGCCCGTGTTAGCTACCCTCTTCGCGTCCATAGCCCTCATTGGGTTCTACGGGGTCAGTCGCGTGAGAAGGTCACTCTCCCTGAGATAAGGCGGAGGTTCGAGGCGGTCCAGCGTCACCGCAGAGCAGATCTTGATGAAAATGACCCGGCTGAAAGCCACCTGTATCAAGGCCTTCAGCCGAGTTCGCCCTTACTTATGATACGGTTCACCGTGGCATGTCAAACGGCGAACTCCGGTTAGAACAGCAGAGCCCCTCCTAACTCTGGGAGGGGCTGTATCAATTCTGGTTGCGCTTCGCCAAGCTTCTTCTCTCTGTGCAACATTTAGACCTTCAGCGAGCCTCGGAATCCCCTGGCGGCATAATAGGAGGGCGCACCGTTGTGATACACGAAGACCGTGTTATAGCGGCGATCAGCAAAGAGGGCGCCTCCGAGTTTTCTAATAGCAGAAGGTGTTTTCACCCAACTCGACGTCGTCGTGTCGAAGTCTCCGAGCTTCTGCAACTCTCGATATTGCTCCTCCGTTAATAGCTCAATGCCCATGGCTGCTGCCATATCAATAGCGTTATTTCCTGGTTTGTGTTCTTTTCTTGACTCCTGGCCTTCTCGGTCGTAACAGACACTTCTGCGGCCTTTAGGACTTTGTGCCGAGCAATCAGCAAAGACGTATTCGCCTGTCTCCTCATCTTGGCCAACAACATCCGGTTCTCCGCCAGTTTCTTCCATCTGGTTGAGTGACCACAACTTGTCAGGATTGACTTCCAGCCTTGCTTGTACTTCGGCCCATTTTAGACCTTTATGGCGGCTCATATTTTTCTCGAAACGTGCTTTCAATACACTGAGAAGTTCCTCCTGTTGTGCTGGTGACAACTTTCTCTCGCTACGGTTAACGTTGTTCATACTTTGGTTCCTCCTCATGGTGATTGATGTTGTTGGTGTCGCGTGCCGCCCAACTTTCAATATGCTGGGCAGTCTACCTTGTAGGCCAAGGACCGATTGTTAGCATAAAGTCCTCGACAGGTTATAATGCCTTTGGATGCGCCAGCGGGCGAGGCCCCTCAGGTTCTCTCTAACGCTGAAACAGCCGTGTCATGCCACCCTAGGGGGCAGTGTGCGTCGGAGCAGTGGGAGATTCGCCGTTACTTATGATACGGTTCCCCGCAGTAGCGTAAAGGGCAAACCCAACTTGCGCTTAGGTGGACCGCAACTGAGCCCGTGGCAAGCATATGCGCCGTTGTTGTTTCTAGTATGTATATTCGCTATACTGTCTTCATACGCCTACGGTTGCTAGTCATACCGTGCCATTCTTCCTCCGCAGCTTAACCCTGACCTGCAACGTGTGATCTAGGGTGGCAAACGACGTAATCCGGTAGAGTTGAAGGAGGGTTTCCATGATCCGTGCCGGGTTTGTCATTGAAAACCCTCTCACCAGGTCCCGTACAACGGTCGTCGAGAGCGATGTGGAAACGAAGGGGATGGGCTGGTTACTTGAGGTTATCTGCCTCCCCAATGCCGGGCCTGATATTGCCGAACATGTGCACCTTACCTGGACCGAGACATTCGAAATTTCCAAGGGCATTGCCCACTACAAAATCGGCGGAGTTCAAAAAACGATCCAGGCGGGTGAAAGCTTCACGGTCCTGCCAGGGCAACTTCATGTCCACCCCTGGAATGCTGGTGACAGCGAACTGGTGTTCCGCCAGCGGAACGAATTTGGACATTCGGCCCCTGGGGCCGTGCAAGACGTCCTAGGGGTATTTGCCACCATTGCCGGACTAGCACGCCAGGGCAAGGTCGACAAGCGCGGGCTCCCGAAGAACCCACTCCAGCTGGCCGTTACGATACGGACACTGAGTAAGCACGGGGGATACGATGCAGCCGTCCCCCTTGGCGTGCAAAAGCTGATGGCAGCTACTCTGGGGCGGCTAGCTGAGTGGCTGGGCTACAGGGGAGTCGATCCACAGTACGTTCACGCCGAGTAGCCCGCACCGAGCCCGGGTGCTCTTTGGCGATACGTGAGCAGCAGCTCGCTTCATCGTCTACTGTATCGCGGTGAACCTTGTCATACAGAAAGGCGAAACGCCTACAGTCTTACTTCGGCCCGTCACCTAATCTGTTCACTAGAGGCGAGCGGCGGACGAACGAGAATCTGAGCACCCAATGTGGAAAACGGCTCGCCAGAAACGAAATGCCTACGTAGGAGATCACCCGTCCCAAGCCCACTGCCAGTGCCAGTTGTGGCAAGCCGACGCCTGAAACAGCCGTGACAATCGTCACCGTGCGGATTGGTATGGGAAGGCAGGCAATAAGAAAGAGCCCGTACGTGCCATAAGCTCGGATGAATGTAACTGTGCCGGTCCATCCTTCGGTGGCTGTAGCCCCCGTAAGCAGTAGGTTGATCGCTCCATCACCGACCAATTGGACGAGATAGCTGACAGCAACGGCACCTAGGGTTGATCCCGCCGCCATAAAAATGCCTAGCGAGAACCACTTTGCCGGCTGAAGCAGACTGGACGCGATCACTAGGGTGGTACTGGGTAGAACCGGTAGAAAATAGTCGAGGCTAAGAAGGCCGCCAGCCCAGATTCCATACCAACGGTGACTCGAATACGTCCTGGCTGCCCACGCCAATCGTTTGATTATGGACATAAACACGCTCACCCCATTCGCTTCATTAACGATCTTGCCGCAGTAGGCGAGACCCGGGAAAGCCAGTGCAAAATCTTCGTCTTTTCCACATGGACTTCGTCTAGCTGACCGCGCAAGGCCCCGACGGTCGCATCCGCTACCCGCTCAGGCGAAAGCTTCAGCCTCCCCCGCCCTGCTGTCATGGGCGTGTCAACCACGGGAGGCAGCACTTCGATCACACGGATTCGGCTACCTTCCAGTTGATTGCGCAGGGCCTGAGTGAAGATCCTTAGACCGCCCTTGGTTCCGCAATAGACGGCGGCGCTTCGTTTCGGGACGAGGGCAAGGCCGCTCGTGATGTTGATAATTGCGGCCTCCTGCTGTTGCTTTAAGGTGGGCAAAAGTGCGCGGGTTAACAGTACGGGTGCAAGAAAATTGGTCCGCATCTCAGATTCGATACTCTCAGGGGTTGAATGCTCGGAATCGAACAAGATGTTATGTTGAATGGCAGCGTTGTTGATCAGAACCATTAAGTCAGGGTGGACGCGTTCCAGTTCAATTCCCATCTTAAGGACTTCAGCGGGCTGGGCAAGATCACATGCATAGGTACCAGCCAGCACATGTGTCTGATGCAGCCGTGCCAGTTTCGCCTCATCCCTGGCAACAACGACCACCTTTGCACCTTCCCGAACCAGCGCCTCCACCGTCTTCAGCCCAATGCCCGACGTGCCTCCCGTCAGCAGAACCTTGACCCCGTTCAGATTCATGGTTGTCTTACCTCCGAGTTATGTCCGAGATTCGCAAGGTAAGTTGTATACTAGACGCCACGCGATTACGCGTCATTAACCTATGTTAACGACTTCATGACAGTGGGAGGATCAGCACCATGCATCTTGGGCAACTGAGGGGTGTACTGGGGCGGCTTGCCACAATCCCCGAAACCGAGTGGGCGTACTTTGAGCAGCAGCTAACCTGGCGGGTGATTGACAAGGGCGAGCACGCAGTGAGGCCGGATGAGATGTGCAGACAGATTTCCTTTAATGCAAAGGGTTTATTTCGGATGTACTACACGACCCCTGATGGATCTGAATACATCAAAAGCTTTATCCCCGAGAATCATTTCGTAACGTCTTATAGCTCTCTGCTTCTCGACACCCCCTCTTTCCTGGCGATTGAAGCACTGGAGCGATCCGAGGTCGTTACTTTCTCCTACCAGACGCTTCAGGAGTTGTACCGCCGCCACATCTGCTGGGAGACCGTAGGGAGAAAAATGGTGGAGAATCTCTATATAAAGAAGGAGGCCAGGGAGCGCCAGATGCTGCTCTGCTCGGCAGAAGAGCGATACAGGATATTTCTGAGGGAGTTTCCTGGTCTAGACAACCGGGTCCCGCAGTACCACATCGCCTCCTACCTGGGAATCAGCCCCGTATCGCTAAGCAGAATTCGTGCTGCCGGTCGGGCAAGGTCTCCAGAGAAATAGCCAAGGTAATGCAGAGGCCAGCCGAACTCTGATTTTCAGCGTTGACCAGCCGCCAAAGTTGCCAGCTTCAAATGTTTGTTCATGCCCCAGCAGTGTTAGCAAGCTTAGCAGTTGGCCACAGTGATAAAGGGGGCATTGAAAACGGCCTGCATTCCTTGATTAACAAGGGAACAGGCCGTTTTCGCCGCTATTTATGATACGGTTCCCCTCGATTGATCTTGAAGGCCCGGTACACCTGCTCCAGCAGGAGCAGCGGCACCATTTGGTGCAGCAACGTCATGCGGCCCAGGGAGAGTTGGGTGTCCGAACGGTCCAGCACCGCCCGGTCGAGGCCCAGCGACCCGCCCACCACAAAGGCCACGTTCGACTGGCCGCGCAGCGCACGCTCTTCAAGGAAGGCTGCGAACTCCTCAGATGAGAACTCCCGCCCCCGCTGATCCAGGACCACCACGTGCTGGCCGGGGTCGATCGCCTTGAGGATCCGCTCGCCTTCCCGCTGCTTCACCTGCTCCTCCTGAGCGGGTGAAGCGTTGTCGGGAATGGGCTCGTCCGGCAGGCCCACCACCTCCACCCGGGCATACGGCCCGAGCCGCTTCAGGTACTCGTTGATCCCTGCCTGAAGGTACTTCTCCTTCACCTTGCCCACTGTGATCAAGCGAATGCGCACGCCTCTTCCTCCTCGGTGGCCTGTGACGGGTGATCCCATGCAAAAAAGCGGTGCCCTAACGACACCGCTTTTAGTATTTCCATTAAGAGACCGCCGTTCCCTTTCTGTCACTGTTCCGAATGGAGGCACCCAGCGACAGCAGCTTCTGCTCCAACCGCTCATATCCCCGGTGGACGTGGTCCATCCCGTAGACGGTCGTCTCACCCTCGGCCACCAGGCCGGCCAGAATCAGGGCAACACCGGCACGAATATCGGTGGCCTCCACAGGAGCCCCGTACAGCCCCTTAACCCCCTCGACAATAGCGGTGCGCCCCTCTACCCGAATCTTCGCGCCCATACGCACCAGGTCCGGGGCAAAGCGGAACCGATCGTCGTAGATCATCTCGGTCACGTAGCTGGTGCCCTCGGCGAGGGTCAACATAGCGGTCATCTGGCTCTGCGCATCGGTGGGGAATCCGGGGTAAGGCAAGGTCTTCAGATTCGTCGCATTCAGCCTTTGGGGCCCCATTACGCGAAGTGTCTCGCCCGATTCTAGTACCTCGACACCGGCCTCGCGCAACTTTGCGACAATGGGGGTGACATGGGTGGGGATCACATTCTCCAGCGTGATATCTCCCTTGGTCAGCGCGGCGGCAATCATCCAGGTACCGGCCTCGATGTCATCCGGAATAACCGAATGGGTTGCCCCGACCAACCGCTTAACACCCTTGATCTTGATCGTGTCTGTGCCCGCACCGGTAATGTGACCGCCGCAGGCGTTAATGAAGTTCGCCACGTCGACCACATGGGGCTCTCGGGCGCAGTTCTGAATCACGGTCGTTCCCTCAGCCAACGTGGCAGCCAGCATGGTCTGAATGGTGGCACCGACGCTAACCAGGTCGAGATAGACCGTGTTACCGACCAGTTTTCTGGCACGTGCCCGCATGATTCCCCGATCCATCCACACCTCGGCGCCCAGGGCCGACAGCCCCTTGAAGTGCTGGTCAACCGGGCGCTGGCCGATCTTATCGCCGCCGGGCAAGGGCACATCGGCTTCGCCGTACTTGGCCAGCATGACACCAAGCAGATAATACGAGGCGCGCATCGCTGTGGCCAGGTGGTAGGGTACCTCCCCCGGACGAACCCCCCCGGTATGAACCGTAAGCCTACCATGGACCGAGTCCCAGTCAACCCGGGCACCCAGGCCCATGAGCATCTCGCGGTAAACCATGACATCGTGAATCTGGGGCACGTTCTCCAGGCGGCTCGAGCCATCTGCCAGCATGGTGGCTGCAATCAGCGGAAGCACCGCGTTCTTGCGCCCACCAACCTTTACCGTTCCCCTCAGGGGGGCGCCGCCTCGAATCGTCAACGTGGTCAAGGGTGTTTCCTCCTCGCCGGGTCAGCAAATGGCGAAACTGGTTACGACTCCAACTCCAGGTTGAAGGCGTTAATGTAGTAAACCAAACCGTTGTCCAGCGTAATCCGCCAGACTGGAACTGTATCCCATGCGCTGATTCCTTCTGCCACGGGGACCGTCAGTGAGGGGCCTGAGTAGTAGCCAAGCCTTACTTCGACGATTGTGCGAGTTCGCTGACCGGTGCGCTCCAGGTGGCCGGCAAGACGAAGAAGCGCTTCCGCCGCCGGTCGGACAGCCTTGGGCTGCATCTCCTTGTACCCGGCCGGACGGACCCAGAATTGGCGCACCTCTTCAATCCCTCTCGCCGAGACATCTACCCGAACATACCCGGAGTAAACCGGAATCCCCTGGTAATAGGGGACAAACTCAACCATCATCCCCTGCTCCCGGGGGAAAACACCGGAAAGGAACCCGCTCTCGGGCATGAGCAACTGGTACCGTAAGTACTCCTCCGCCGCCTCTCGCACGTCGATCCTGCTGTCCAGCTTAACCTCACGGGCGGCAGGTCCGGTCGCCTGTGGGCGATAGATGATCACCTGGGTCTCGGGGTCGAGGGTTGGTTCAGGGTTCCCACTCGAACCTTCAAACCCCTTCCTCTTGGGCTCCACTTGCAAGAGCCCTCGCCCAAAGGATTCGTACTGAAGCTGCGGAAAAGTGAGGTCGGGGGCATATTCGACTCGCAAAAACCTCATCGGTGAGGGTGTAGAGGGGATTAAGACGCCGGAAGGCAGCAGCAACCCCCGGTCGGATAGCCGTGCCCGCAGTTGTTCAATCTCCACCCGGTTAGAAGGTTCGGCCAGGGCGGGAAGGGTGCTTTCAGGACCCCAAAGGGAGTAGGCGAGGACCAGGTTGACCAACGCAAAGGCAATCAGCAAGATTGCTCTCGCTCGTGTCCAATCCACTCCCCCACCTCCCTAAACGCTTTACAACAAGAAAAGTTACGGTTAGTTTCGGGCTTTTTTTAGCGAACCAGGTGCGGAGGGACTTTTTCCTGACCCATGCCGGCGTAGACGTAGACGCGCGCCTCCCCAGCGCGAATAACCCAGGCCGGCTCCAGCGTCCAGCGGCCCTCACGACCCTCTGGGTCCGGCTTCGCCACGAAAGCGAGGTGCATGGAACGAACCGATTCGATCAGGAGTAGGGAGACCTGGTCTGCCGCCCACGTAATCGCCGCCTCCGGCGAGATCACCGGCTGCACCTCCCGCGGAAACCGCATCTCCACGAAGGATGGGTAACGAGAGAAGTAGACCACGCGATGAGAGGAGACATGCACCTGAACAGCGGGCCCCAGCGATTCAACCGGGAAGGGGCCGCCAGAACGGAAGTCAAACTCCAGTTTGGCCCGCCCGGGCTGCTGTGTGTAGCGACGAAGAAGAATCTCCTGAGGCCAACCCCCCCGTGAACCCACCCATTCCTGGGCCAGGGCAAGCGCCCGCTCCATGTCGGGAGCGGAACTGGGGCTGGAGGGGTCCGCCGTACGATACTCGAGGAGACCAGCCGTCGTGAAGCGAAGCAGCCGCTGACCATCGGTGAGGCTGCGGCCGCCCTGCTCATCGATCTGGCGAACGACCGACAGATCCGGGAAGTAGCGGGCTTCTTCGATCCGTTCATCTGGCGCGGTGATGCGCATATGAGCTACGGGCATCGTATCGGTGTCAGGAACCAACAGATTCGGCGGAATGCGCGCAATGGTTCCCTCCAAAGCGAGCGGACGGTGCTTCACATAGAGGGCGGGGTCTTGGTCCTTCATAAGTTGCTGGAACTGGGCCGTTCTGTCCTGGGTTAGATCTGCCAGGTACAAAATGCTGCCGACCGGACCAGAGAGGTAGATCGCGCCCGGCTCACCCAGGTAAAACGTAATTCGGTCGATGCGCATCGACCCGTTACGTAGCGTGGGACTGTTCCACCGCCAGAGATCAGCCCACTGGCTCAGCATGAGCGGAGTCGGCAACCGGAGTTCCACCCACTCCGACTCCAGCAGTCGCTCTGGAACTTGATCCACCTGAAATGCCCCGCTAGTAGACGGGAGTCCCGTAAGAATCCCTTTTATATGGGGCCAAACCTGATTGTAGGCCAACGAACCAGGGTGAATCGGTGCGATGAGATTCTCCTTTTGCCGAAAGAGAATCATCTCGGGGCGGAAGATGTCAGGCATTTCTTTCTCAGAGGCCGGGGGCTGAGGCTGAATGCTAGGTCCTGTCGAGGCGGGAGCCAGCGACGGCTCAGACGGGTACCATACCTGGAGCGACAGGAAGATACTGCTGATGACCAGTACGGCTAGGAGCAGATCCAGAAACCAGTCCTTCCATGAATGCACCCGCATTAACTCCACCTCATCTCGGCAGGCACGGCCACGGGCAGCGTGAAGACCACCTCGGTGCCCTTCCCGAATTGAGACGAAATGCTAATGTGCCCACCAGAGAGCTCAATGATCTGCTTGGCAATGGCCAGACCGAGGCCTGTCCCGCCTAGCATACGGGAGCGGGCCTTGTCGACCCGGTAGAAACGCTCAAAAATACGGGGCAAGTCCTCAGGCGGAATACCAATGCCCGTGTCCTCCACCGAGATTCGAATCATGCCCCCATCGGGAGCAGCCTTGACCCGAATCTCGCCCCCCTGCGGAGTGAACTCAATCGCGTTGGCCAGCAGGTTAATCAGAACCTGCTGGATCTTATCGTAGTCGTAGAGACCGTGCGGCGTTTGCGGATCAATCTGCTGTACGACTACCAGGTCCTTGCGGCTCGCCTGAACGGACAGCTTCGCCACGCTCTCTGCGATCAGCTCACCGATATCCCGTGCCTGAATGTCCCAGCGTACGGTGCCCTCATCCATCTGCGTGAGGCGGAGAAGATCCCGCACCAGTCGAGCCATTCGGTCCGTCTCGCTCTCCACCACGTGCAGGAACCGGGTTCGGACATCGGGATCCTCCGCTGCTCCGTCGAGTAGCGTCTCCACGTAGCTCTTGACCGTGGTAAGCGGCGTCTTCAGCTCGTGAGAGACGTTGGCTACGAACTCCCGGCGCAGCGCCTCCAGCTTCTCCAGTTCGGTAATGTCGTGAAAGACGATCACCATGCCGGCCGGCTGGGGTCCTTCACCGCGAAGCGGCGTGATATAGGCCTGCAAAACCAGGGCACCCGTGCGAACCTCTCGGGTGACAGAGGTATTGCGGTCCCGAGCTTCCCTCAACCCTTCGGCAAGACGTGCATCGGGCCAGAGATCCTGCGGGCGGCGACCAATGGCGTCGCCCTCCCTTGTCTGGAACATCCGCTCCGCCGCAGGATTTAGCTTAATGATCCGCCCGGCACTGTTCAGCGCGACCAGACCATCGGCCATGTGGGACAGAATCGCTTCCACCTTGCTCTTCTCGTCTTGCATCTCGCCAAGCGTTTGCTTGAGGCGGCGAGTCATGCGGTTGAACATCTCGCCCAACTGACCGATTTCATCATTCGACCGCACATGAATGGTCTGGTCAAAGTTGCCGCCTGCGATCTCTGCGGCCTTGCGGGTCACCTCCCGAACCGGTCCAGTAATGGTCCGGGCGAGCGCAAAGCCCAGCACAACGGTTGAGGCCATCGCTACACCAGTGGCGACAAGCAGGATATCCTGCATATCGCCCAGGCGGGCGTAGGCCTCCTCGAGCGACGACTTCAGGTAGATCACACCGATCACATTATCGGAGGAGGTGATGGGCAACGCCTGGAAGGCCATTCGCTGCGAGCCCTCTTTACCCGGGCGCTTGGTCACCTGGCCGACAAAGGCGGGAGAGACGTCGTCATGCGTGAACTTCTGGCCCAGCAGTTGCGCGTGCTCTGGCTGCCTCATGGTCGCGCCGATAACAACGCCATTCGCGTCCAGTACGAGTACATCGCCCGGCCAGCGCTCCATATATTGACGCACCGCTTCCGGGTCGAGGCGATCCCCTTTAATAAAGGTGGAAAGTTGGCCCGCAAGGAGTTGAGCGCTCTGGTCCAGGTCGTTCTGCTCCTTGCTGATATAGTTGCGCTGTAGCTCTTGCAGCAGATAGAGGCTGGCCAACTCCATGGCAACGACAATCAGCAACAAGTAGACCAGAACCAGTTTGCTCTGGATGCTCCGCAGCACGGGCCCACCTCCTTCCTCGCCCAGCAGGCCTAGTTGAAGCGCTGAAAATAGTAACCGATGCCTCGTCGGGTTTTAATGAACTCCGGTTGGGCAGGGTTATCCTCAATCTTCTCGCGCAACCGCCGGACGGTGACATCCACCGTGCGGACATCGCCATAATAATCGTAGCCCCAGACCTCTTCCAGCAGCGCCTCTCGAGAAAAAACCTGTCCCGCATGTGATGCGAGGAAACGAAGCAGTTCAAACTCCCGCGGCGTCAGATCCACTACCTGAGAGCCCTTCATGACCTCATAGCTCGTAAGGTTAATGGCTACGCTTCCGCCCTGAAGAATCTGGTCCTGCGGCTGGGTCTGGGTGGTAGCAGGCTCCTTCGTCCGAACCCGCCGCAGAATGGCTCGAACCCGGGCGATTAACTCCCGGGGGCTAAAGGGCTTGGTTACGTAGTCATCGGCCCCCAACTCCAGGCCGAGAACCTTGTCTACTTCCGCTTCTTTGGCCGTTAGCATGAGAATCGGGACCGAAGAGAAGGTCCGAATCTCTTTACAGACCGAGAAGCCATCCATTTTCGGCAGCATGATGTCCAGAATAACGAGGTGAAACGGAGACGCCTTTGCCTTGGCCACGGCCTCCTCGCCATCGTAGGCCACCTCGACCTCAAAGCCCTCCCGTTCAAAGCTGAACTTGAGGATTTCGGCAATCGGCCGTTCATCGTCAACAACTAGAATGCGGTCTACCATGGCGTTCTCTCCTTTGCCTTTACAAGCGGCGAATTTCGATGACTCGCCCTCCCGTTCCTCCTTCTTACCGTTCCTTTTCCAGCCGGTCGAAGTTGGCTTCGACCCAGTCGAGCCAGGAACTGTAGATTTCGTTCACTGTTCGGCCATAGGTCTCCTGTACTGCCCGGTCAAACGGCACACCCTTGCCCAGGCTCTGAATCAGACGGGTAAGGGGCTCCTCACCATAGGTTTCGACCATATACTCAACCAGCAGGTAGCTCTGGCGGTAGGCCAGGGGCTGATTCTGCAGCTGATCAAACCGGTTGCGCAGGTCTTCCAGTGTGTAGAGTGATTGATTCAGGGTCGAGGAGGGCTCAATCCAGAGAAAGCCGGTCACCTTTCGTTCGACCCGCTGAGCCAGCCCCTCCGTGAACCAGCGAGGATAATTACCGTGTGTCAGGTGGTCCAGCACGTAGTGCGTCAGTTCATGAGCGATGGGGTTGAGCTTACGGAAGGCCTTCTTCTGCTTCATGGGATCTGCCTGCTTGATCCACACGTTTGGGGAAAGCAGGCGAATCGTGCCGTGCCAGTAGACGCCCAGCGCACTCTCACCGTTTCCCCAACCAAACGCCGCCCTCAACTCCTGGCGGCTTGGGTAAAGAATTATCGGAACCCTTCCGCTGGGTCTGAAACCTACCTGTTCAACCACCGAGTCGTAGACACCTTCGGCGGTTTCCAGCACCAAATCAGCCACCTCACGGTCGGCTTCGGAAAAGTAAAGCTCAAACCGCTCCGACCGCTCCTGGTGATAGCCCGACAGATGCACCAGCGCCCGTTCCCGGCCCTGCTCTCGGTAGAGGCGGTATGCAACTGAGCGGGGCTGCGGCCACGTGCGCCAGAGCAGCAGGAGCACGGAAAAAACCGACAGCGGTATGACGAGCCAATACCAGAGTCGCTTCCACTTCATATAGATGGATTCCCCCGGTTGTAGAGCTATTCGTGTAGAACCTATACGTACTTAGTATAGATGAAGATAACTTAAGACTTCCATCAACAAACCGTGGCGCTTTTGGCAGGCTACGTGAGCAATGAGAAAAGGGCCCATCCCCCTGGATGAGCCCGTCTGCATACGTGGATCATTACCCCAGCTGTCGCAGTTGCTCGGTTAACTGCTCAAAGGAGCCCTTGTCGCCGCTCTCCAGCGCCTGATCGATACGCTGTAGAAGAGCCTGACGGCGAGTCAGCCGTTCCATCTCATCTTCGAAGACCTCATCATGCCACCGGGACAGGGTATCCAGGAAATCCTGGCGCTCCTCGCTCCACTCGGGCGGGGTCGTAGAAAGACAGAGGGATATCTGCTCGGGGATAAACTTCATCAACTCAACAACAGCCTGTGAGGTCTTGTGGAAGTACCGGTCTCCTCTACGATAAAAGAAGGGCCAGGTTCCAGAACCCTTGGCAGAGACAAGAATCGCATGGCGGCTACCATCGAGGTCTTCAACTACCTCAATACGGCGCAGGATCTCCTCTTTGGCCAGAAGGAACTGGAGGAACCCACGAGCCTCCGGAAGCTTGGGCTGATGGTGTTCCAGGAAAGAGCGGATCGAATCAACCTTGCTTTTGATCTCCTTTGGCTTTTCCATCGCGCGCCCTCCTTCGGAGACGGAATCGCTACGGGAAGCCGTTCCCATCCTTGTGGGGTCTGTAAAGAATTCGCCCAATCTACCCTTATCTCCTGCTGGAGAAAAACGGCCCGCTCGGAGACGATTCCCTATTGTGAGTAGCCTCTCCGATGGAAAAGCGGCCCATACACAGACCACCCGGCGTTATGCCGGGTGGTCCCTCATTTTACGGATAGTAGCTCAAGGGATTCACTGACTTCCCATCTACCAGCACCTCAAAGTGGAGGTGTGGACCTGTGGAATAGCCCGTACTGCCCACGTAACCGATGACATCGCCCTTGCTGACGGTATCGCCGAGGTTGACGTTAAACGCCGAGAGGTGCGCGTAGAGCGTAACCATCTGTCCGCCGCCATGATCGATCTTAATCATGTAGCCGTAGTTACCGGACCACCCACGGAAGACCACCATACCGCTGTCGGCGGCAAGGATGGGGGTGCCAGTTGGGGCCCCGATATCGACGCCGTAATGGTAGCTGCCCCAGCGGGGGCCGTACGCCGAGGTCAGAATGCCAACCACGGGGAAAACCAGCTGCCCGCTGCCCATGGCAGGAACCTGCTTGGTGCCGACCTTGGCCACCTGGGTCTTGGGCTGAGCTGTCACCTTATTCTCCAGCACCTCGGTCTTCACGACCTTGCCATCTTCGCGGTATTCGCGAATGGTAAGCTCACGAGTGCCCCACTGACCCGGGGTGATCACCTGGTACTGCCACGGCCAGAGGTTGGGGTCCTTCTGGACCTCTTCCCGGAAGGGAATCCCCTCCTTGACGAGGCGCTTCGCCACCGACCGCGTATGTACGTGCGGCTCCTTATAGGAGATATTTAACGATTGTCCAATCTGCAGGAAGTCAAGGTCGACCCCCGGGTTCGCCTTGGCGAGTTGCTCTGTGGTCAAGCTGTAGTTCCGGGCGATGTCCCAGCCGGTATCGCCCGACTTCACCACGTAGGTGACCAACTTATCGGTGCCAAGGCGGAGAATGTTGATCGCCTCTTCAACCGTCCGGACGTTTTCTGGCTTGACCACCTTCTTGCGCCAGGTGATCGATTCCTGGAAGGAGAGTTGCTCCACCTGTGAGGCATCCTGCAAAACAGTGGCCTTATAGGTCTCCAAGATCTGGTCCCGCACTTGCTTGGCCGAGTTCTCGTCGGCAACGGCCACGATATCGCGACCGTTTACAGTAATAGCCACAGCCTCCCGCAGGTCGGGAATCGTCTTGATCAGTGCCGTCTGAATCGCCTGCTCGGTCGCCAACCCCATGCGCTCGCCCGTTCCGAGCGGGCGGACGTTGATCTTGGTCGCCAGGTTTACATGGACTTGCATCTCCGGAGTGATCTGTGACTGTAAGGTCTGCAGAACTTCCTCCGCTACCTCGGGTTCACGCAAGGCCCCCAATACCTGTCCGTCGACCTCGACCGCAAAACGAGGGCGAATGTGCTGCCGCCATCCCAAATCGGCAGCAATGCCAATGGCGGTGACCAGGGAGATAACCAGCAAGACGAGGGGGCGACGGGGCACAGAAGTCACCTCCACGTTCTACCTCCGAATAGCGTGTAATGTTTCGCTACACGCAGAGTGATTCCTTCCAAATCCCTGGCGAAAACATAACACATTGCTTCCGGGGTTGTCTACTTTTTGACGGAAATGGGCATACTCCACCTAGCATCTCTGTCCTTCGGGACCATGATTGAGGTGGAACTTTGGGTACGAAATCGGATTGGCAGCCACACCGACGCTGGGCCGCAATCGGTCTGGTTGGGGGCCTACTGGCGAGTGGTGTTCTGGGGTTTGTCCTTACGTGTGAAGCGACAATAAAGCCTGCTGGTGCCACAATTGAGCGCACGGAGCACATCGGGTATGTCCGAGAACCGCAGAATACCGCGGTTCATGCGCCGCTCTCTAACCTAGTCGTCAGCGACGAGGGCGCCTATCTGCAAGTCCCCCTCGAGGTAGATTACGCCGCCACCACTGGACATGGCGGCCGGTTCATCACCCATACGGTCCAGCCTGGTGACTCGCTATGGGTGATTGCCCGGACCTACGAGACTGACATCGCTACCCTGCTCTCCCTCAACCCAGATCTCAGTTCCACGGTGATTCAGCCCGGGCAGGTGCTGGACGTCGCCCCTGACTTTCGGGGGCTACGCCACGTTGTGCAACGCGGTGAAACGCTCAGCGCAATCGCATCGGCCTACGACCTGCCAGTCAGCGACATTGAAGCGGAGAACCACCTGGCGCCTGGCGGCCAAATCCCGGTCGGACAGCCGTTGCTGCTTCCGGGGGCACGTGAGCGCAAGGATCGAGGCATCTTGGCCAGCCGCAACGCTAGTGCCCGAAGGGCTGCGCAACCGGCTACCGACAGGGCGGCCTTTTCCGCCGGGTGGACCTGGCCCATCACAGGTGGCTTGCACTCCTCGGAGTTCGGCCAGCGCTGGGGTGGTTTCCATTCAGGGCTGGATATTGCTGTACCCACCGGCACGCCCGCAGCGGCTGTGGCGGCCGGAACGGTCCAGTTTGCCGGGTGGGACGGGGGCTACGGTTTCTCCGTCATTCTCGACCATGGGGACGGTCTAATGACCCGTTACGCTCATGCCTCTAAACTGCTGGTTGTGGAAGGGCAAGAGGTCGAGCAGGGGGAGAATGTGATCCTGGTGGGTGCAACGGGAAACTCTACGGGCCCACACCTTCACTTCGAAGTGTTGCTCGGTGGGACGCCGCAAAACCCACGGGTCTATCTCCCATAATCGTTCGTTCGAGGGCCGGTCCAGTGATGGACCGGCCCTTCTGCATGCCAACCAGGGTGAATGGCAGTTACTGCACCCAGTTTTGGGAACGGGAAACCGCCTCGCGCCAACCTTTGTACAGCCGCTCACGGGCAGCCGGCTCCATGCTGGGCGTGAAGCTGCGGGCCGCTTGCCAGCGCGCCTGCAGTTGCCCCTTGTCAGACCAGACCCCTGCGGCAAGGCCCGCCAAGTAGGCAGCGCCCATGGCGGTGGTCTCCACATTGGTCGGACGCTGCACTTCCTTGCCCAGAATGTCCGCCTGGAACTGCAGGAGGAAGTTGTTGGTCGCTGCGCCGCCATCGACACGCAGTGTCTGCAGGTCAAGCCCCGAGTCCTCCACCATGGCACCAAGGACGTCGCGCGTCTGGTAGGCAATCGCCTCCAGCGCAGCACGGGCCAGGTGGGCGCGCCCGGTACCCCGGGTGAGCCCTACCACTGTCCCCCGGGCGTAGGCGTCCCAGTAGGGAGCGCCCAGACCTACGAAGGCTGGAACCAGGTAGACGCCGTCGGTGCCGGCAATCGACGTAGCCAGGGCCTCGGTCTCGGACGCCGACTTGATAATGCCCAACTCATCGCGCAGCCATTGGACCGTGGCTCCCGCCATGAAGACGCTGCCCTCCAGGGCATACTCCACCGTGTCCCCCATACCCCAGGCGATCGTTGTCAGCAGCCCGTTCTTGCTGGTCACGGGCCGAGTACCGGTATTCATCAGCAGAAAACATCCGGTCCCGTATGTGTTTTTTGCCATCCCGGACTCGAAGCAGGCCTGTCCGAAGAGGGCCGCCTGCTGATCACCCGCCACGCCTGCGAGGGGGATCGGGCCGCCAAAGAGCGCAGAATCCGTCTGCCCAAATATCCCGCTGGAGGGGAGCACCTCGGGAAGCATCGCCTTTGGAATGGCCAGCTCCCGGAGGATCTCGTCATCCCACTTCAGTTCGTAGATGTTATAGAGCAGGGTTCGGGAAGCGTTTGAGTAGTCAGTGGCGTGGACCTTTCCGCCAGAGAGCTTCCACATCAGCCAGGTGTCGATCGTGCCGAAGAGGACCTCTCCCCGCTCGGCCCTTTCGCGGACGCCGGCGATGTGGTCGAGAATCCATTTGACCTTGGTGCCTGAGAAGTAGGCGTCCACCACAAGGCCTGTTTTGGCCCGAATGGGCTCCTCCCAGCCACTTTGCTTCAGGGTACGGCAGAGATCAGCCGTCCGCCGGCACTGCCAGACGATGGCCGGCGCCACAGGCTTTCCGGTCGTACGGTCCCACACCACAGTGGTCTCACGCTGATTGGTGATGCCAATAGCCGAAACCGCCTGCCAGTCAACACCGGCCCTCGCCAGGGCAACACGGGCCACCTCCAGCTGAGTCGCCCAGATCTCTTCCGGGTCGTGTTCGACCCAGCCCGGTTGCGGATAGTGCTGGGTAAACTCCTGCTGGGCCACGGACACAATGCCGCCATGGTCATTGAAGAGAATGGCACGTGAACTGGTGGTACCCTGGTCCAGTGCAATCACATAACGCTGATTAGTCACAGCAATTCACCTCGGCTCAAAAGGTTCGACATCTGATCCATTCGAACCCTGCCGCCGGTAGACTTGCATTACCCGCCCCACGTAGGGGTGCCGCCCTCCCAGTGGGACCGCTCTCGGCCCCCCGTTATAAGCAGCCAGTGCCCGGTCCCACGAACCGTGCTCCGATCGCAGCGCCTGCAGGTACCATGCGCCCATGGAGAGGTTGGTGAGCGGGTCGTAAAGGTCGTAATCCGTCAGGCCCATGCGGCCGGCAATCCAGGCGGCAGTGGTCGGCAGAATCTGCAGGAGGCCGCTGTCGCCGTCGCGCCCACGAGCCCGGGCAAACCACTGGCTCTCTACCGTACCAACGGCAGCCACAAGGCGAGGGTCTACCGCAAATCGGCTGGCCACGTCGAGAACCAGGAGGCGATAGCCTGGGGGAACCAGGTCAGACACCTGCTCGAGCCGCCTCCGGCGCAAGAGATATTCCCGGTGGACTAACCTCCGCTGCACATGAGTCGGTTCGTGTGCAAGCACTTCTGCCTCCCACCGTCGAACCCGGGAGGCACGCTGTATGGCATCCTGCCTACGCCGGGAAATAAGCAGGTCAAACTCAGGAATCTGCGGTTCGATGACCGCCATGGGCTTGTCCACGGCAGGTCTGGGCGCCCCCTCGACAGATCTGGGCTCGCACCCCGGCGATGCGAACCAGACCGAGGATACCATGAGGGCGACCAGAATCCGCCGAAGCCGCTGTAACACGGACTTCACGGTATGGGCACCCCTTTTCGGAGAGACTGGGAGCACTGTCAACCTACCATAAAACTGGCGCGAAAGTTGTTGAGTCTTGTCGTGTCGAACAAAAAGAAGAAGCCCAAGGCTTTACAACCTCGGACTTCTTTGTTGGAGCCGATGAGGGGACTCGAACCCCTGACCTGCTGATTACGAATCAGCTGCTCTACCGGCTGAGCTACATCGGCATGCAAAACGGAGACACAAAGGTCTCCGTCGCTTCTGGAGCGGGTGATGGGAATCGAACCCACGCTCTCAGCTTGGGAAGCTGATGTTCTACCATTGAACTACACCCGCAGGCTCTCAGTACACCTTATTATAGCCACGCCCCACGCGCAATGCAAGTCGAAGTGGGGTAGAAAAAATCGGAGCGGCACCCAGCCGCTCCGACGCTGTATTAGAAGATGTCACGGCGATAGATCGCCTGGGTCCGCTCACTGCCTACCCCCAGAATAGAGACGGGTACGCCCGTAGCCTCTTCAACTAGCTTCACGTAGCGCTGGGCACCCTCGGGCAGCTCCTCAATCCGCTTGACCGAGCTGAGGGTGTCATTCCATTCCCAGTTCGGCACTTCTTCGTAGACCGGCGCAACCTGGGCCAGCGCCTTGAGACCGACCGGGAACTCCCGGGTAACGGTGCCGTCTGGCAGGCGATAGCCAATACAGACCTTCAAAACAGGAATTTTCGTCTTGGCCAGGGTGTCCAGGTGGGGCACAGCCAGGTCCGTGATACCGCTGACCCGACACGCATAGCGGACCATGACCAGGTCCAGCCAGCCGATGCGGCGCGGTCGTCCCGTGGTGGTGCCGTACTCATGACCATGCTCCCGGATTACGTCTCCCTGCGAGTCGAGCAGTTCGGTCGGGAACGGCCCCTCACCGACGCGTGAGGTGTAGGCCTTGACCACGCCCACAACCTTGTTTACCCGAGTCGGGCCCACACCCGCCCCAATGATCGCCCCGGCCGCAATCGGATGCGAGGCGGTTACGTACGGATACGTCCCGTAGTCAATATCCAGCAGGTGTCCCTGGGCGCCCTCAAAGAGGACATTCTTGCCCTCATCGATGGCGTCGTTCACCAACTCAACCGTGTTCGCCACGAAGGGGCGGAGGCGCTCGGCGTACTCCAGGTACGGGCCCGCAATCTCCTCGACGGTGAAGCCCGGCATACCGTAGACTCGATCCAGCAGCTGGTTCTTCGCCTCAACCTGTGCCGCCAGCTTGGGGAGGAACTCTTCCTTGTCCAGCAGATCAACCAGGCGGAGCCCGACCCGGGCGAACTTATCCATGTACGCCGGCCCGATGCCGCGCCGGGTGGTGCCAATCTTGTTGGCGCCCTTTCGGTCCTCCTCCGCCTCATCGAGACGGATATGGTACGGGAAGACCACATGGGCGCCCCCGCTGATGCGAAGGTTCGAGAGGTTGACGCCCTTGCCGGTCAGGTAGTCCATCTCCTGCAGGATCTTGGCCGGATCGAGCACCACTCCGTGTCCGATGACGCAGAGCGTCCCCGGGTAGAGAATGCCCGAGGGCACCTGATGCAGCTTGTACTGCTGTCCGTTGGCCCACACCGTGTGACCGGCATTGGCGCCACCGGTGGCGCGAACGACCACCTGCGCCTGCGCAGCCAGCAGATCAACAAACTTGCCTTTCCCTTCATCGCCCCATTGGGCACCCATCACAACCACGACCGGCAAAAGGGGCACCTCCCGTACAAAAGGGCCAGGGCGCAATGGCCTTGGCCCTAAAGATGTTTCCTGCAAACCCCAACACAGTGTATCACCCGGCCAAGGGGGTGTCAACGCGCGGGCGAACGTTATCCACACCTGTGGATATAAATGTTCGTAACTCGCGACGTCCAAGATTCACGCGTCGTCGCGGGTTCGACATTGCGTCGCGCGTTCGCCATACCGTCGCGTTTATCCACACCGTCGCGTATGAATTGAGCGTTATGCTCCCCGCTTGTGCTCCTTGCCGTACATCTTCTGAATGTCCTTCATGAAGTAGAGTTCCACCGACCCGACCGGTCCATTACGGTGCTTAGCAATAATGATCTCCACCAGGTCCTTCTTCTCCGTGTTGTGATCATAGTAGTCTTCGCGGTAGAGAAAAGCGACCATGTCGGCGTCCTGCTCAATGGCGCCCGACTCACGGAGGTCGGAGAGCATCGGGCGCTTGTCCTGCCGCTGCTCTACCGATCGGGAGAGCTGCGAGAGGGCGATGACCGGCACCTTCAGCTCACGGGCCAGCCCCTTCAGGGAACGGGAGATCTCCGAAATCTCCTGCTGGCGGTTGGCCTGCTGTCCTGGTCGCTGCGGAATCGACATCAACTGGAGGTAGTCGACAATGATCATATCCAACCCGTGTTCCTGCGAGATACGGCGCGCCTTGGCACGCAGCTCCGGCAGGGGGCAGTTCGGCGTGTCATCAATATAAATGTTCGATTCGGCCAGGGTCGAGAGGGCGGTACCGAGACGGTGCCAGTCCTGATCCTGCAACTGACCGGTGCGGAGTTTGTGACCGTCGACCGCCGCTTCAGCGGCCAACAGACGCATGGCCAACTGCTCAGCGCCCATTTCCAGGGAGAAGAAGCAGACCTTCGCCCCGCCCAAGACCGCCGCATTGCGGGCGATGTTCAGTGTGAAGGCGGTCTTACCGACCGACGGACGTGCTGCCACAATGATCATATCGGAGGGCTGAAAGCCCGATGTCATCCGGTCCAAGTCAGCAAAGCCCGTGGGCACACCCGTGGTCTTTCCCTTAGAGCTGAAAAGGTATTCCAGGTGACCATAGGCTGTAACCAGCGCCTCGCGAATGTGCACGTACCCCTTGGCGGCCCGGCGGTGGGTGACCGCAAAGATCGACTTTTCGGCGTCCTGAAGGGTTGCCTCTACGTCTTCGGTGGCGTAACAGTCATCGACAATGCGCCGGGCAGCTGTCTGGAGCCGGCGTAAGGTCGCCCGGGTCTCCACGATCTCGGCATACTGCTGCACATTGGCTGTGGTGGGTACCAGGTTAATCAGACTGGTCAGGTAGGTAAGGCCGCCTACTTCTTCGAGGTGGCCGGACTTGGTTAGCTCATCTTGCACGGTAATGGGGTCAACAGGTTCACCCCGGTTGTAAAGGGAGAGCATGGCCGCGAACAGCTGCTGGTGCTTATCCGAATAGAAATCCTCGGGCACCAGTTTGTTGGAGACGGCGATCACGGCTTCGCGGTCGATCAGCATGGCGCCCAGAACCGACTGCTCCGCCTCGAGGTTGTGCGGTGGGACCCTTTCGCTGAAGGCGTTCATGCTTCGTTGACCTCCAAACACAGGTTCTCCCCGGATGATTCTGCTTCGCGGGCAAGAATCCTGCATGACATAGACGCGCGGGCCGGGTATCACTCCGGCCCGCGCTCTTTTTGCGCCGCGTTCAATTCGACAACCGATACCGCCAACCCTGCTAGCTGACGCTGCGAACGTCTGCGGGCTGGTCGGCAAGTACCAGGGCCATCGCCTCCTCGATCGTAGAGGCAAAGCACACCTCGATCCCACTGACCTGCTGAGGAACATCCTTCCGGTTCTCCTCCGGCAGGACCACCCGGACCATTCCCGCCTGCTTCGCGCCGTAGATCTTCTCGTAGACCCCGCCGATTGCCTTGACCGCCCCGCGAATGGAGACCTCACCGGTTATGGCCACATCCTGGCGGATTGCCCTGCCCTGAATCGCCGAGATCATGGCCAGATAGATCGCAGTTCCAGCGCTTGGCCCATCGATCCGGCCGCCGCCCACCACGTTGACATGCATGTCCCAATTTGATAGGTCCTCACCCGTGACCCGGCGGACGACGGCGGCGGCGTTGAAGAGAGAGTCCTTGGTCATGGAACCGGCTGTATCATTGATCCGGAGCGCCCCCTTGCCCGGCTCCCGAGCCGGGAAGGCCACCGCCTCAATCTCCAGAACCGAACCGATGTAACCCAGGACACCCAGACCGAAGATCCGGCCCACCTCAGCAGTGGGCGAGCCCTTTAGGGTCACGTTCGGCGCCAGGCGCCCCGACTGGAGAACCTCGAATACGTGCTGTTGCGTGATGCGCATGCCCTCGTCGGGCTCCTCGCCAGCCGCCTGGTAAAGTGCCAGTCCATATGCATCGGCCAGAATGCCGATGGCCTTACGACCTTCGATGGTGTACTCAGCGATCACCTCGCTGACGTGCTCCTCTAGCCGAATGCCGATTCGCTCCGCTGCCTGCTCCACAATGAGCTGGATATCGGCTGGCGTCAACGGCTCGAAGAAGACCTCAGCGCAGCGGGAACGGAGAGCCGGGTTAATCTCGCTCGGCTCCCGTGTGGTGGCGCCGATCAAAACAATATCGGCCGGAGCGCCCTCTTCAAATAGCTTCTTGACATATTTGGGCACGTTCGGATCGTTGGCGTCGTAGTAGCTAGAATCAAAGGCGACCCGCTTGTCTTCCAAGACCTTCAGGAGTTTGTTCTGGAGCATGGGCTCCAGTTCACCGATCTCATCGATGAAGAGCACGCCACCGTGCGCTTCGGTGACCAGGCCGGTCTTGGGCTCGGGAATGCCACTGTCAGCAAGGTCGCGCCGCGCCCCCTGATAGATCGGGTCATGCACGGAGCCCAGCAGGGGGTTGGTCACCTCACGGGGATCCCATCGTACGGTCGTGCCGTCGACCTCAACGAACGGGGCATCCTCAGCGAAGGGAGTGTGCGGTAGCCGCTTCGCCTCCTCCAGCGCCAGTCGGGCTACAGTGGTCTTGCCGACGCCGGGCGGGCCGTACATGATAATGTGCTGGGGGAATGGGGAGGCAATCTTGGCAAGCAGCGCCTTAATCGCCTGCTCCTGTCCGACCACCTCGCTCAGTTGCGATGGACGCAGCACCTCAATGGCGGTCCGGATCAGTCGCTTCTCCTCAAGCGCCTCCAGATGCTCCAGCTTCTTCAGGGTGGAGGTCGTCTCGGGCCCTGTGTCCTCCTTGAGGACCTGCTGTTTAATCTCCCGGTAGTACTCTTCATGCCGTTCCTGCATGCGGACCTGAATCTTCTTCTCGATCTTGTCCTCCACCGTGCGACGCGCAATGAGGTCCGCAATCTCGTCCTCCAGTTGGTCGATGATCTGCGGGATCTGACTGCGGGAGGGCAGCGCATCAATGGTGGGATCTTCGTAGATCAGGCGCTGCAGCGCGAGCACCTGCTCTTCCATATGCTCCGACTTCATCAGGGAAAGGGCGTCGAGCTTACCCGCCTTCAGGACGAGCCGCTCAGGTCCCCACAGGTTCGTGAGCAGCCCGAAGAGCGCTCCCACCTGCCGGCGAAGTTGCTCCTCTGGCGACATCTTCTTATTCAAGGTCTCCTCCTCGTCCGGTTTGGAGCCCCGAATCAACTTATCTAGAATCTCTTTCATATGAAATAGGGCCCTGGGGCCCACACCTCCTTTCGAAGCCAGACGCGGCCCTGACCGGGTTGACCGGCCGGGCCGCGGTCCATCACTCCGCTACGATTTCGACGTTGACGGTGCCACTGATGTTGTGGCCGAACTTCAGGGAAACCGGGTATACACCAAGGGACTTGATGGGAGAGCCCAGTTCGATCAGCTTCCGGTCGAACTCCTTGCCCAGGAACTTCGAGATCGCTCCGGCCACGTCCTTGTTCGTGATAGAGCCAAAGAGGCGTCCACCCTCACCACACTTGGCGGGGAGCCTTACAGTCTGGCCCTCAAGCCGGTCGCGCAACGCCTTCAGTTCGTTGATCATGCGCTCCTGCTTGGCGACCTGCACCTTCTTCTCTTCTTCGATCGCCTTCAGGGCGCCAGCCGAAGCCTCAACGGCCAGCCCGCGGGGGAGCAGGAAGTTGCGGGCGTAACCGTCGGAAACCTCCAGCGTCTGGCCCTTCTTGCCGGTACCCTTCACGTCAGCCTTTAGAATAACCTTCACAAGTACCCCTCCTAGGTGCTCTCCTCCGGGCGCTTCCACATGCCGTGCCCCAGGCCCCGGAAGTCGAAGATAGCGTCCCACATGGCCAAGATGATGAACAACTGATAGCCCATCATCCCAAGGAGCATGAATACAGCCAAAAGGATCAGCGCAGCAACCCCGGGCTTGACGTTCTGCTTGCGCACCAGGAAGCCATAGGCAACCGCAATGCCGGCCAACCAAAAGATCAGGCCCAGTGGCGAGGCTACGTTCAACACCAACTTCGCCACCCAGGAGGCCTCGACGACAGAGGGCCCCATCACATAGGGGGCCGCGAACGAGAGAATCCCGTAGATCCAGACCAGCCAAAGCGGCAAGGTAAACCGCTCAAAGGGCGCCGGCTCTGGAATCTTGTGGCCGAACCGGGGCAGCGTCCAGCGGAAGAGCAGCCAGTTGAACCAGGTACTGACCGCCCCGCCCAGGAAGACGGCCGCCGGCAGCAAGGACCAATAGATACCTACCGGATTCCCGCGCATCTCTCCAAGCAGCTTTTGGAAATCCTGCGCTGCCTTTTCCTGCTCGGGTGTGGGCGAAGCCGGTTGCTGCCGGCTGGCGGCCTGCTCCATGCCGTCGATTACCGTGCTCCAGAGCTGGGTAAAGGTAGGTTCCTGGACCGCCATCTCGATCGGATCCCGCCCGTCAAAGAGCGCCAGGCGCATTACCACATAGCTCATGGCAAAGCCGACAAAGAAGACAGCAATCGCCGAGAGTCCAATGGTTAGGGGCCTCCAGTTGCGTCGGAACCCCAGTCCGAAGATCATGCCCGGCAACACACCCGAGGGAATGGCCAAAATCCCGTTGACAACGCCCCGAAAAGACATGGTGAGCAGAACGGCAACAATAGCGGTCAGAACGGCTACTCGCCCACCATGCCGCATGAAGACCAACACGAGCGGGATCGGCATGAGAAACGCGAGCCCTGGTATAAGAGCCAACACCACAACCAGGGCAGCCATCAACCCGCCAAAGACCAGCCCCTGTGCACCCAAGGATCGACGCTGCATAGCTTACCTGCTCCTTTGCCGGTCGGAGGCGGTGGGACTCCACTTCGCCAGTTCCTGTTCCGACTCCTGCGCAGTTGAATGTAGGAAAAAGGGCACCGCCGCAGCGGTGCCCCTTTGGTTCCGTTACGGATACCGCCTAGTCGACGGTAAACGGCAGCAGGGCCATAATACGGGCCCGCTTGATCGCCACGGTCAACTGGCGCTGGTGAGCAGCGCAGTTGCCCGAAATACGCCGCGGCAGAATCTTGCCGCGCTCGGTGATGTACCGCTTCAGACGCCCAATGTCCTTATAATCAACGTTCTCAACCTTGTCGACGCAGAAGCTGCACACACGGCGCTTCGGTCGACGGCCACGTTCACGACGCATCTGTCTTGTCCTCCTTTCTTAGAAGGGGACATCATCGTCGTCGTTAAAGGTCAGTTCACTGCCCATGCCAGACTCGCGCCGGGGGCTGCCACCCATCGGGCGCTCTCCACCCTGGTCACGTCCGCTGTCAAGAAAACGGACCGTGCTGGCGACGATCTCCGCCTTCTCCCGGCGCTGACCCTCCTGGGTCTCATACTGCCGGATCTGCAGGCGGCCCTGGACCGCAACCAGGCGGCCCTTCTGAAGGTAGTTGGCGACAGTTTCAGCCTGACGCTCCCACACGACGACATCGATGAAGTCCGTTTCCTTCTCGCCCTGTGGATTCGTGGTACCGCGGTCAACAGCCAGCCGCAGGGTAGCAACCGCCTTCCCCGATTGGGTGTACCGCAGCTCAGGGTCCTTGGTAAGGCGGCCAATCAAAACGACGGAGTTGAGCACATCCTTACCTCCTTTGGTTCTTACTCCTCCGGACGGACGATCAGGAACCGGACGACTTCGTCGGTGATCTTCAGAACGCGGTTCAATTCCTCCGCGGTCTTCGGCTCACCCTTGAAGTGTACGAGCGTGTAGTAGCCCTCCCGGAGATCGTTGATCTCGTAGGCCAGGCTCTTCTTCTTCCAGGGGTCAACCTTGTCGATCGAGCCGGCGTTGCCGGTGATCAGCCCGGTGATCTTGTCCATCAGGCCCTGGAGACCGGCCTCGTCCAGCTCGGGACGGCCGATAAGCATCATCTCGTAATTCCTCACGGTAGCACCTCCTCCCCATGGTCTAATGGCTCCACTCCAGTGGAGCAGGGAGGCAGCAGCCTGTGGCTGCGCCTGTATGCTGCGCTGTCACCAGCGCATCCAGTACATATTAGCACGCGCGAACGATCGTGGCAAGGCGCGCGCTGCCTTATTCTGACCCGCCTGCCGACTTTGGGATGCGCTCCCGAACGCTCTTTTCGAACTTGGGACGGGGGATCATGACCCGGTGATTGCATCCCAGGCACTTTAGCCCGAAGTCAATGCCCGTTCGGTAGATCTCCCATCGGTCCGACCCGCAGGGGTGAGGTTTCTTCATGCGAACGATATCGCCGATTTCAAACTTTACCCTTTCCAAAGCTTGGTCCCTCCACCGAATAGCAATCCCCTGATCCATTCAAAGAACTGAACCAGATAAGGGGTCGTCTTTGCTTCATTAAACGCCTGCCCTAGCTCAGCCGCACCGTACACGGAAAGGGCGGGCACGGCGAAGACGGTGAGGAAGCTAAGAATCAGCGCAGTCTGAAGGACCAGCGCGCTCGCTCCCAGGAGACGGTCAGCCGTACCAATCAGTGGAATCTCTTGGACTTGATCGGCGATGAAGCGCCCGAGATAGCCCAGGAATAGGCTGAGGAACATCACCATCATAGCAAATACCACCGCATTCACAAGCCCGGTCGCAATCTGCTCAATGAGAAACTCCGCAGCTGTCTTCCCGGCAGCCGACGCCGACCATTCGGTCAGTTGCTGGGCAAGCGGTTGTTTGTACGCCTCGGGCAAGGGTACCGCCTTGAGCCAGTTCAGGGCGGTCTCAAAGGGCACCTGGTTGACGGGAACCTGGGACGCCTCCGACGGCAAGTTGATCCGGCGGGTCAATACCCCTTCCATCCATCCCTGCAGGTCCCAGGTCTGATTCAGCCAGTCAATCACGAAATGGCTGTACCGTCCTGCGACGAACACGGCGATGATGAAGGAGAGAAAGCCGGTGAGAAACCGGATAATCCCCGTACCCCACCCGATGAGAAAGGCGATAAGGAGGGTGCCCAATATCGTAATATCAACCACCGTCAGTGAAGTGAATGATTCCATCGTTCACCCCTACCTTCGTCTGACTACGTGCGGGTAATCGCCCGCCGGAAGAGCCCAATGCCTATAAGCATCAATATGCCACCGACGAGTGTGACCGGACCAGGACCCGTCCGCCAGATAAGCCAGGTGAGCAGGGTGGCGCCCACCGGCTCGGCCACGATGCTCATCGATACAATGGCCGGCGGTGCATACTTGAGCGCCCAGTTGAACAGGGTGTGTCCGAAGATCGTGGGGAAGACCGCCCCATCTGCTGCCGAACAAGTCGTCCAATTAAGAGGTAGCCTGTGATCGACGCAGCCCCCAGAAAGGTCAGGAAGTCGCCCCACAGCGCCCTGGCATCGAGGCCGCAGTCTCCCCACCCGATCAGTGAAGCCCCAACTACCGCCACCACCACCGCCATCATGGTCGATCGCGCGGGACGCTCCCCCCACAGAAAGTATGCGAAGAGTATGACCAGAAATGGGTGGGTGCTTGTCAAAACTGTTGAAGACGCGATTGATCTAAGAGTGAGACTGAAGAACCATGATGCAAAGTGGCCTGCCAGATGGAAGCCGCTCAGGAGAGCAAGCAGCAGATCTCTCCGCTGTATCGACGCCCAGCCTTGCCGGAGCAGAGGGACCGAAAGAATGACGGTTGAGATGGCCAGCCGATAAAAGGCTACCACCAGCGGCTCCGCCGTGGGGGGAAATGGGCCTTCACCCTCCTTTGCTTGTTCATTTCGGCTGCCAAAAGAGTTACACCTTCACGCCGTACACGATTCTAGCCAAACAGCGAGCCTGCCGGCTCAACTGAACCGACAGGCGTTTGTTCACTTAGAGTTCACCCAGGTAGGCTTCCCGGACCGAGTTGTTCTCCCGCAGGGCGGCTGCACTGTCCGACAGAGCTATCTCACCCGTCTGGATCACGTACCCGCGATGGGCGACTTCGAGCGCCATGTGGGCATTCTGCTCGACTAGCAAGATCGTAACGCCCTCCCGGTTGAGTTGCTCAACGATCTCGAAGATCTGCTCTACCAGTCGTGGCGCCAGGCCCATGGAGGGTTCGTCCATCATGAGGATCTTGGGGCTCATCATGAGTGCCCGCCCAATCGCCAGCATCTGCTGCTCGCCACCAGACAGGGTTCCGCCCAGCTGTTTGGCTCGTTCCTTCAGCCGGGGGAAGAGCGTGAACGCCCGTTCAATGCCCTGGTCGACTACCTGCTTGTCCTCGACCGTGAAGGCGCCCATCTCAAGGTTCTCGGTCACTGTCAGCCTGGGGAAAATCTTGCGTCCTTCAGGCCAACTCTGTCACCTTGTGGGCGGGCAGGCCGTGAATCGGCTGGTCGTTGAGGAGAATCGCCCCGCCCTGGGGCTTCAGCAAACCAGAGATGGTTTTCAGCGTCGTCGACTTTCCGGCGCCATTTGAGCCAATCAGGGTGACGATTTCGCCCTGCTCAACCGTCAGGCAGATCCCCTTTAGGGCTTGAATCGCGCCGTAGTAGGTATGAACGTTGGTCAGTTCCAACAGTGCCATATGACGACGCCGCCCCCTTTCCAAGGGACGCCTCAATCACATGGGGGTTCCGCCGGACCTCTTCCGGTGTTCCCTCTGCGATCTTTACGCCGTAATCGAGCACGGTGATACGATCTGAGATGCGCATGACCAGTTTCATATCATGTTCGATCAGGAGGATGGTCATGGATCGCTCGTCGCGCAGGCGGCGAATGAGGTCCATCATCTCCTCGGTTTCCCTGGGGTTCATACCTGCCTTGGGCTCAGCGAGCAAGATCAGTTTGGGTTGACTCGCCATCGCCCGAGCGAGTTCAAGCTTACGTTGGGCGCCATAAGGCAGGTTCTTGGCAATCTCGTTCGCAGATGCCTTTAGCCCAACATAGTCCATATAGTCCAAGGCCTCGCGCTTGGCTTCCTGTTCCTCGCGGCGGTGTCGGGCCAGTGCGAACATGGCATCGAAGAGGCTTGCCTTCAAGTGAAGGTGCATGCCCACCAACACGTTCTCCAAAGCGGTGAGGTTCTGGAACAGGCGGATATTCTGGAAGGTGCGGGAGATGCCGGCCGCTGCAGTCAACTCCGGCCCCTTGCCGTCAATCTCCGCGCCGTCGAAGGCAAAGGCGAGCAACTTCATCTTCACCAGGGGGACACCCATTGCGCGTTGGAGTCCATCGGCATCTTGGCGATGATTATTCTGGGCGGGCTTGGCTCGATCCGGTGTGTCATCATCGGAGCTGCCTCGTCGTGAACCTCTGTCTATCTGTAAGGAGACCCCAGCGGTTTGGAGTTGTGGTCTTCCTTACACCTGCCCAAACATAGGATTGTACTTTGTTGAGCAAGTGGAACGGTAGATTCGTCGCCGAATAGTCTATGCCTTCACCCGAGATGACTTTCTTTGAGAATGGGGACAACTCTCACATCGTACTAGTGAGCATCAGAACACCCACCAAAATGATGAACATGGTCAGGACCGAACCGAGGCAACCCCGGCCCTTGCCGAACTTTTGCTTCATTGCTGACATTTTTGCCTTAGCATCCGCTTTGGCATGCTCCCGGTCAAGCCGGTGGGCTTGCTTGAGAGCGCTCACGGCATCCGTGAGTTTTCCAAGCTTCTTGTAGGCAGCGTGTAGGTTCTCGTGAAAGGTAGGGTTATTGTGGTCGAGGGCTACCGCTTCTTTGTACTTGGCCAGGGCGGACTCATAATCACCACGGGCATAGAAGATATTCCCCAGGTTGCTATGTGCCTGGGGCAAAGCTGGATCCAGTTCAAGTGCTCTCCTTAGGGACTGCTCTGCCCCATCAAGATCATTCATCTGAGCCAAGATAGCGCCCACCCTGCTATGGGCCCAGGCAATGGAGTCGTCTTCGGCCAGGATCTCCTGATAAGCTTTCAGCGCGGCGCCCATCTGGGCGTTTGCATAGAGGGTGTCCGCCTCTTTGAGCCGCAGGGCCAAATCCTGATTTTCCATGGTCTCCTCCTCGTCATGCGGTACCTGTACATAGCTTGCCTATATGCGCCGTATACTTCCCTGTACCACGGTCCTCTGGACCGCTCCGGGAGGGATTGGGCGCTTGCTTGAGGGTTGGAAAGATCTGCTGCCCCGTGGGTGGTCCCCCCCGAACGAAACACGGGTCCACATGGATTCCCCCGACGCAGTCGAGATGATTGGCCAGGCCCTTTACCAGACCGGGGCAACACACGTGGGCTCGGCAGATGGGATTGTACTCTTGTGCGTGGGGACAGACCGGTCCATTGGTGATTCGCTTGGCCCTCTGATCGGTACCTATATGACCCAGGAAAAACCCGATGGGTTCACTGTACTGGGTACACTGGACAACCCTGTTCATGCCGGGAATCTGGTAGAGGCCGTCGATTGGATCAGAGCCTCGTTTCGGCGGCCGCTTGTGATCGCGGTGGATGCTTGTCTGGGGCGAACGGAGTCCATTGGCATGCTTACAGTCAGCGAGGGTAGTCTGCGACCGGGAGCCGGCGTAAACAAATCGCTTCCCTCGGTAGGCGATCTTCACGTTACGGGCGTCGTGAATGTTGGGGGATTTATGGAGTACTTCGTGCTCCAGAACACCCGTCTTAGCCTGGTTATGCGCATGGCCAAGGTGGCGGCCTCCGGTATCGAGGAGGGCCTACGGGCCCTTGTTCGCAATCGCAGGCACGTATCCCTTTCGGACTGAGAAAACGCCCGTCCTGTGTTTGCAGGGCGGGCGGTTTTAACTGTCTGCTATTCATCCCGAGCAGCGGCTACGTGCTTTGAGGCGGTGTCATTCGCAGGCGCCATGTTGCTGCGGCCATGGAAGACGGCACCTTCGTGAATAACCAAATGGCCGCACTTCACGTCACCGTGGAGTCGGGCTCCGGGAAGGAGTTCAAGCTTCCCCTCCACATCAATCTCACCCCGGACTTCACCAGACATGGCGAGCCCCTTGGATTTGATGTTGGCAACAATGCGTCCTTTAGGGCCAACAATCAGGTCCCCGTTATGGTGAACCGTGCCTTCCAGGTACCCATCTACCCGAACGACACCCGAGGACTCGATTGTTCCTTTGATTTCCGTCCCCTCACCAATAACGGTCTCCACCTTGCCATAGTTCAGGCTGTCCGCTGTCGGCTTTTTGGACTTACCGAACACAACTATACCCCCGGTTTACTGTAGATACGGCGTTGGATCCACCGCGACGCCGTTGAGGTGTACTTCGTAGTGAACGTGAGGACCGGTACTGAGTCCGGTGTTTCCGACCCACCCGATGACTTCCCCGCGCTTCACCTCTTGACCGTATTTAACGTTCCAGTCAACCATGTGGGCATACAAGGTCCTGAAGCCATAACCATGGTCAATGACCACAGTGTAACCATAGCCGCCGCTCTTCCAGCCGGCATGATTGACGACACCGTCGCCCGTGGCATGGATTGGTGCCCAGTACTCATGAGCGAAGTCGATACCATCGTGCTGTTGCTGCCCCCAACCAAAGGGGCTCCAGCGCCAGCCGAAGCGGTCGGTAATGCGTGCGCCAGCAATCGGCAGGCCTGTGGGTCGGTGTGCCAGGAAATCAAGCAGGTCTGCAATATCCTGTTTGCCCTGTGTTAGGGCCTCCTTGGACTGCGCCACCAGTTCCAGTTGGTCAGCCAACGCTTGATTTGTCTCCCGGGCTGCAAGGAGTGTCTTCTCAGGCGGGAGGGACGTCCTAGAAAGCCTGAGATCAAGCTCAAGGGTATCCCGCCGACCTACCACATACCCCCTTACGTCCTCAGGGAGCATCGTCGCGAGGGTCGGAAGATTCTCTTGCCGGTTGGCGGCAGCCTGGGGTCCACCTCGTCCGGCTGGCGATGCGAGAGTCTCTCGGACGTCCACACTACGAGAGGAGGCAGCGCTGGTCTGGCCCGTCATCTGTTTGATCTGCTGCTCGAGTGTCTCTAACTCTGCGAGCCGATCTTGTATGGTCAGTGCCTTCGCTTGCATCTCTTCAATCTGTGCTTGCTGAACCCGGTTTGTCTTACGCAACTCTTCCAGCTCCACCAACTCGGTCCTTAGGGTCTGGGCCTCCTGTTGGAAGAACCACAGCCCGCCCGCTAGTCCGACGAAGAGGATTCCCACAACAGCCAACCAGGCTGGTGCAAAGGTGAAGCTATAGCTGCGTTTTGCCGTCTGCGGCACGACGATGACGGTTAGCGTTCGGTTGTTCTTCGCCAAACTGTGGATCCCCCCCGGTGGGTGTCACTGTGTTGTTAACCCAAGAACAAACAGGCAATATGGGTGATTCCACCTCGTTCCGCCCGATTCCTTCCCACAGGCAAAATATATTGTCGTGTTTTTGTAAGGGTATGAGAGTAATTTCGGCGGGGTCCGTTTAGCCGTTTGTATTAGGTCTGTTCTCCTTTTGCTTGTGCCAGCGCCTTCTGCTCTTCCTCTGAGAGAGTGTAGGTCGAAGTGCCGTTTCGAATCGGCTTGGCGTAGATGCGTGACTCGTTGCGGCCGTAGAGGCTGGAAATGACAAATCCATTATCGCGCGCATCTAACAAAGCAATGGCAAAACTGAGATCGCTACCGGTATCAGGAAATGCATTGAAGCGGATGATGCCTGTGCGCTGAATATGGGAAAGGGCATCGGTTCCCATTATCGAGACACGCCCTTCCAGAGCAGCCAGTGTCTCTTTCACCGCTTGCAGTTCCTTGCCTTGATCTAGTAGAAGGGTTTCGATATCCCTGGTGGCATCACCGTTGAGGAGGAGGCGATAACGGCGAAGAAGTCGTGCCTGTCGTATCAGAATGACGAGCATAAGGAGGAGAGCAAAGATACACAACCCCAGCGCAGTAAAGGCAATCACAGTGGGATCAAGCAGTACGAGGGCGTCCACCAGGTGGACCTCCTTTATTGAAGTGCGGTTCTGGATGTCAATTGGGACGCTCGTCCCCAATCGGTAGGTGAGTGAAAAAGGTCGAGGCTTCGATCGGAGTCCCTTATTCACGGTCCACCGTGGAAGGACACAGGACGTGTTCCACGTGGAACATCAGTCGGTTATGTGGCTGTCAGAGTGGGGTGAAAACCCTCACCCTACGGCGCTGTTGTGCCGCCAGTAACGGGCGTACCAGGAGAGCTAACGACGACCTCTGCGATCGCTCACCTCAGGCCGGTCCTGTTCCACGTGGAACAATGTTGCTCGCCAGAAAGAGGGGGAACATCCGCGGCCCCTTTGGTGTTCCACGTGGAACACATCAGACGCGGAAGCGCTCCTTCGGAGGAGTTGGCCCCGGTCCCTCTCCGAGCCCCAGGGCATCAAGAATGCGCCCCAAGCCATCTTCACCGAAGAAGGTGATTTCGATGCGCCCCTTTTCGCCGTTCAAGTTGAGCTTTACAGGGGTTCCGAACCACTCTCGAAGCCGTGCCTCTACCTCTAGCAAATCAGGGCTCATCTGCTCTTTACTCGGGGTGCGCTCCACCTTTTGCTTCGCTGCCACAGCCCGGGCCAGGTCTTCCACCTGCCGCACAGAAAGCCCTTCCGCTACCACCCGGGAGGCCAAGGCTGACTGCTGCTCCGCATCCCCAAGCCCGAGGAGAACCTTAGCGTGTCCCATAGACAACCGCCCGGACCGGACCGCTTCCCGAGCGACAGGTGCCAACTGCAACAGCCGCAGCGTATTGGCGATCTGCGGCCGGCTCTTGCCAAGTCGCTGCGCTAGCTCCTCCTGGGTGAGCTTGAAACTCTCCATGAGAACCTTGTACGCTTCTGCCTCTTCGAGGGGATTCAAGTCCTCGCGCTGGAGGTTCTCAATTAGTGCGATCTCCATTGTCTCCGCCTCGGAGAACTCCCGTACCAACGCTGGGATCTTCTTAAGCCCGGCCAGCCCAGCCGCTCGCCAGCGACGCTCGCCGGCTACGATCTCATAGCCCTTGCCTTTAGGCCGGACAACGATTGGCTGGACAATGCCGTGCTCTCTGATTGAGGCAGCCAACTCATCCAGGCGGGCCTGGTCAAACTCCTTTCGAGGCTGATGCGGATTTGGCTGAACCTCACGGAGATCAAGCTCCTGAATACTGTCGTGATCCCGCTCATGAACCTCCACTTCCGGAATCAGAGCACCAAGCCCTCTACCCAGCCCTTTCTTGGACATGCTCAATCACCTCTCTTGCCAACTCCATATAAGCCTCGGCGCCCTTGGACCTGGGGTCATACATGCTAATCGGCACACCATGACTGGGCGCTTCACTAAGTCGAACATTCCGGGTGATAATCGAACGGTACACCTTCCCCTTGAAGAAGCGCTTCACGTCTTCGACCACCTGGATGCTCAAATTGGTTCGACCATCAAACATGGTCAGTAGAACCCCCTCCACCTCAAGCGACGGGTTGAGGGCCTCCCGAACCAACTTGAACGTATCCATCAACTGAGTCAGCCCTTCAAGGGCATAGTACTCGCACTGAATGGGAATCAAGATGGAATCCGCAGCGGTAAGTGCATTGATGGTGAGCAACCCGAGCGAAGGCGGGCAATCCATCAAAATGAAATCGAACTGATCGCGGAAGGGGTGAAGTGCCTTCTTAAGACGGTTCTCTCGTGAGATTCGAGGCACCAACTCGATCTCGGCGCCAGCGAGGTCAATGGTGGCCGGCACCACCGCGAGACCCGGCACTTTCGCTTCAATCATCGCTTCCAGGGGTGACATCTCATCAAGCAACACGTCATAAACCGAGGCCCGCACCGTCTTCCGGTCTATGCCCAGTCCAGATGTCGCGTTTCCTTGGGGATCGATATCCACCAGCAGCACCCGCATACCTAGTTCAGCCAGGCAAGCGCTCAAGTTGACTGCGGTGGTCGTCTTCCCGACGCCACCCTTCTGGTTCGCTACTGCAATGATGCGACCCACTGCTGACACTCCCTCCGTAGCCGCCGTCTGAACACTTATTCGGCCTCGGCAGCCCGCCATTCGGCTTCAACTCGTAACTGATTCGTCATCCCCTCAGTCGTTCCTGCACTCATTCAATGGCATTCTCCCTGGAGTCACCACAGAATCCCCGGTAAATAAAACAGAAAGGGCGGCCGCCACCAAACCGTGGAGGGGCCACCCTGTACTACCAAATTGTGAGAACTGTTCGGACAGCTACAAGCCGTTCTGAGCCGATTTTTCAGCATCCCCGCTACCGTCATATCCCTATCTGCAGATTGCGCCAAAAACCACCTTAATAGCCCCGCTGAGCCGTTTTCTACAACGGTGTCTTGGCTGGAATCCCCGCTTTCCGCGGGTAACCCTTTGGAACAGGCTTCACCTTCTGAATGCGCACTAGCGACCGAGCCCCCGCTCCTTCCGGGAGATCAACCTCCAGGACAGCATCGACTCGACCGCCCAGCACCTCAATCGCGCGCTCGGCTGCCTCCACTTCCTCACGGACACCAGGACCCTTCATGGCCAGGAAGTGGCCACCTATACGAACGAACGGCAGACAGTATTCCGCAAGCACCCGCAGCTCAGCCACCGCCCGGGCAGTGGCCACATCGTATACCTCTCGGTGCTCGCTTGACTGTCCAGCGTCCTCTGCGCGACTCCACACAACCCGGTAGCCTTCCACACCGCCAGCAAGGGGCTGTATAACCTCCTCCCCCACCACTTCGAGGAACCGGCACCGCTTCTGCAGGCTCTCGAGCACTACCAGATCCGTCTTCGGAAGCAAGCACTTCCAGGTAATGCCGGGGAAGCCGGCACCGGTTCCAACGTCGATTACCCTCATTCCGGCTTCTAGTTTCGCGCCAGTGAAACCAGCGGCTGAGTCGAGGGCGTGCTTGATCACCATCTCCCGCTCATCAGTAATCGCTGTCAAATTGACGCGCTTATTCCAATCGGCCACCATAGCGAGGTGCTTGATCACCGCTTCAATCGACGCCGGCGTTGGGTCCAGACCATAGGCCCGGAGCCCTTCCTCCAGCAACGCCCGGTTCGCTTGTTCCACCACGACCGCCTCCAAAATCCCGTTGGTCAGGCTACTGCGCCGCCCCGCGAAGCCGCTTCTCCAGATAGACCAGCAACATCGCAATGTCAGCCGGCGAAACCCCGGCGATACGACTGGCCTGTCCGACAGTCTCTGGACGAATGCTGCTCAACCTCTCCCGTGCCTCAATCGACAGGCCATGAAGCTCACGAAAATCGAGGTCTTCGGGAAGCCTCTTTCCCTCCAGGCGGCGCATGCGCTCTACCTGCTCGCTCTCCTTGCGAATGTACCCTTCGTACTTAACGAGTGTCTGTACCTCTTGGACCACAGCTCGGTCCAGGTCGCTTCGCCCGTAGCCCATGGCCACCAAGTGATCATACCCAATCTCCGGCCGGCGAAGCAGCTGGGCCAGGGTGGCTCCGCTCTTTAGTTCCGTTGAGCCCACGGCACGGAGCACGGCCTGTACCTCCTCGCCTGGGGGAACTACCGTCCTCTCGAGGCGGGCTTGCTCCTCGCCAATGGCGTCACGCAACGCAACAAACGCATCCCACCGAGTGTCGTCAACGAGACCAACTGAACGCCCCTTCTCAGTCAGGCGCAGGTGAGCGTTATCCTGGCGGAGCATTAGCCGGTACTCGGCCCGCGACGTCATCATTCGGTAGGGTTCCGGTGAGCCCTTGGTCACCAGGTCATCGATCAGTACACCGATGTACCCCTCTGACCGGTCGATCACTAGCGGTTCACGCCCCTGCACCATCAGACCTGCGTTGATGCCGGCGATCAGCCCCTGTGCAGCAGCCTCCTCGTAACCAGACGTGCCGTTAATCTGCCCCCCACAGAAGAGACCCCCCACCTTCTTGGTCTCCAACGACGGCTTTAGCTGCGTGCTGATCAGGTAGTCGTACTCGATCGCATAGCCAGGGCGGAGCAGTTCGGCCTCCTCCATCCCCTTAATGGACCGGACCACCTCGATCTGAACCTCTTCCGGCAGACTGGTCGAAAGGCCGAGCATATACAGTTCGATCGAATCCCACGACTCAGGCTCCAGGAAGATCTGGTGGCTCTCCTTGTCGGTGAACCGCACAATCTTGTCCTCCACTGAAGGACAGTAGCGTGGTCCCCGCCCTTCAATCACCCCAGTGAACATGGGAGCTCGGTGAAGGTTGCGGCGAATGATCTCGTGGGAACGTTCGTTAGTGGCTGTAAGCCAGCAGGGCAGCTGCTTCCGCGGCGTCCGCTCCGAAAGAAAGCTGAAGCGCCAAGGCTCCTCATCACCATCCTGCCGGGTCATAACGGAGGTGTCGACCGTTCGCCCGTCGATTCGGGGCGGCGTGCCTGTCTTGAAACGCCCCACCTCGAATCCCAGTCGCAGCAGGTTTGCCGTAAGCCCCACGGCGGGAGCCATACCACTGGGTCCAGACTGCCTCTGAACCTCCCCCATAATGGTCTTCCCATGCAGGTAGGTTCCGGTACTGAGGACCACCGCCTTGGCCGCGAAGAAGAGGCCTGATGCCGTGGTCACACCCCGTACCCGACCGTCCTCAACGACAATGTCCTGAATCATCCCCTGCTTCAGGTCAAGATTCGGCGTTCGCTCCATCACCAGACGCATCATCCAGGAGTAGCTCCGCTTGTCGACCTGCGCACGAAGCGCCTGCACAGCCGGTCCCTTCCCGCTGTTCAACAGGCGCATCTGCAGAAAGGTCGCGTCTGTGGTTAACCCCATTTGCCCGCCAAGGGCATCAATTTCCCGAACCAAGTGCCCTTTCGCCGGCCCCCCGATCGACGGATTGCAATTCATCATGCCGATATTGTCCAGGTTCGTGGTGAAGCAAGCGGTAAGAAGCCCCATGCGGGCCGTTGCCAGCGCCGCCTCGATGCCGGCATGTCCCGCGCCCACCACGATCACGTCATACGACTTCGTTAGCGCCATATTCGCCTCACTTTCCAATGCAGAACCGGCTAAAAATCTGGTCGAGGAGGTCCTCCCCTACAGTTTCTCCGGTGACTTCGCCAAGGACAACCCATGCCGACCGAACGTCAATCGATACCATGTCTGACCCCATTCCCACCTCAAGGGTCTCCACAGCGCCTAACAGGTGGTCCCGGGCCCGCCGCAGACACTCCTCCTGCCTGGCGTTTACGATGAGATCCTCCCCGGCGTCGTGAACGCCTGCCGTAGCGGCAATGACATCCTCGATTTCACTGAGACCGCTTCCTGTCTCCGCGGAAACCCTCACTACATCCGCTCCGCCAAGTGCTTCCCGCAGCGAGTCCAGATCAAAGCCTGGCTCCAGGTCGATCTTGTTTGCGACACCGACCCGCTTGGCTCCAGCGGGCACATGTCGGATCCACTCCAAATCCGCCGGCACCAGCCCAGCCGATGCGTCTACAACCACCAACACCATGTCGGCCCTGGCCAGCGCAGAAAGGCTTCGTTCAACCCCGATCTGTTCGACCGGATCCTGCGTCGGCCGAATACCAGCCGTGTCAGCCAGTTGTACCGGAACCCCGCCGATATTGACCCACTCTTCAATCACGTCACGGGTGGTCCCCGGAATGGCAGTCACAATGGCCCGGTTCTCCCGAACCAGGCGGTTCAGCAGGCTCGACTTGCCAACATTCGGCCGACCAGCCAGAACGACCCGGAGCCCTTCCCGCAGCATCTTTCCCTGCCGGGCTCCAGAGAGTAGCCGCTCTACCTCACCGAGACACCACAAACACCCCTGCCTCGCCTGTTCCTGCGTCTGAACCTCAAGCTCCAACTCAGGAAAGTCGATATCGGCCTCCAGGTGAGCCGTGATCTCAAGCAACCTGTCCCGAACCAAGCGAATCGCTTCACCCAACTCACCGCGCAGGTGGCTGACCGCCGCGGCCATGGCCCGGTCCGTCTTAGCCCGAATCACATCAATGACGGCCTCTGCTTGGGCCAGGTCCATTCGCCCGTTCAAAAAGGCCCGCCGCGAGAACTCTCCGGGCTCAGCAACCCGAGCACCGGCCAGCAGCACGACCTCCAGCACCTGCCGGACCGCTACCTGCCCCCCGTGCGTGTGCAATTCCACCACATCTTCGCCCGTGAACGAGCGGGGCCCCTTCATCACAAGGGCCAGCGCTTCATCCACTTCGTGTCCCTTCACGTCGACTACCCATCCGTAGATCACCGAATGAGAGCGCCGCTGACGGAGACCGGCCCCACGACGGGGCCTGAAGACACGCTCTCCCACCGTCAGCGCCGCCGGCCCGCTAATCCGGACGATGCCGATACCGGCCTCACCTGGGCCCGTGGCAATGGCTGCGATCGTATCATCCCGCATCGTACCGGCACCCCCTACAGATAGAAAAAGGCCCAGTAGCAGTGCTACCAGGCCGCTTGTTCACGCGTTAGCGCTTCGAGTGAATGACCACCCGGCGGAAGGGCTCCTCTCCATCGCTGGTCGTGTAAACATCAGCGTGGTTCTGCAGAGCCAGGTGAATCACCCGCCGCTCCTGAGCGCTCATCGGCTCCAGTGCAGCCGACTCCCCGGTACGTGCCACCCGTTCGGCCAGCCGTGTGGCCAGATTGGTCAGCGTCTCAGACCGGCGCTTCCGATACCCTTCCACATCCAGTAAAATGCGCGGCCCGTTCTCTTCCACCCGTGACGCCGCCAGGTTGCACAGGTACTGCAGCGCATCAAGAGTCTGCCCATGATGGCCGATGAGAATCCCTGCTTCCTGACCCGTTACATCGACATGCACATACTCCTCGTCCTCACGGACGGCAACGCGCACACCAATCTCCATTGCTTCGCAGATATCGCCAAGGAAGTTCTCGACCCGTTCGGCCCGGCTTTGCCGCATGGTGACCCGTACGATCGACGGGCGGGCACCAATACCAAGAAAGCCGCCCTTCCCCTCGTCGATCACCTCGATCTTCACCCGGTCCGACGGAACTCCAAGCTCTTCGAGGGCAGCTGCGATCGCCTCATCAACGGTCCGGCCGCTCTTCTCAATCGTCTTCATGGGAATCACGCTTCCCCTTTCGCACCGGAGCCGCCCTGAAGCCGGGGGAACCCCGGGTAGATGGCTTGCTGCACCAGGCCGAAGATCGTGCTAACGACCCAGTAGAGAATAATACTGGACTGCGGCATGGTAAAGGCGATCCAACCGAACATGATCGGCATCAGCCACATCATCATCTTCTGGTTCGGGTCGTTCCCCATGCCGGAGAGGTAGGTCTGGAGGAACATCGTCACAACGGTCAGAACCGAGAGGATTGGCTCCTTATCGTTCAGGTTCATCCCGAGGAACTCATAGGTATACCCCAGAGCCACCGGGTCAAAGGTGCGGAAGACCTCAAAGAGCGCCCAGAGAATCGGCAGCTGAACAAGCATCGGCAGGCAGCCCGCGAACGGATTAACGCCCTCCGTCTTGTAGAGCTTCATCATCTCTTCATTCAGCTTCTGAGGATTGTCCTTATACTTGGTCTGCAGTTCCTTCATGCGCGGCTGCACTTCCTGCATCCGCTTCATTGACTTGGTCTGATAAACGGTCAGCGGCAAAATCACAATGCGCACCACAACGGTGAGCACGATGATGGCGATCCCATAGTTCCCAGACATCTCCAGCGACCACTGCAACATCGCATGCATGGGATCAATTAGCCACCCAGGAATCCACGACGCGGCTAGCAACGGATTGAAACCCCCTCAAATAAGAAAGACGCTTTCACTCACCATTAGGGAACCGGATCGTATCCCCCGGGGTGGAAAGGATGGCACCGAAGGACCCGGCGCACGGCCAGGTAGGTGCCCTTAATCGCCCCATGCTTGCCCAGCGCTTCATAGGCATACTGAGAGCATGTCGGATAAAACCGGCAAGTTGGGCCTCCCTTTAGCGGAGAAAGGAACCGCTGGTAGAAGCGGATCAACCCCATCAGCACCGTCTTCACGACTTCTTCCCTTCCTGCAACAGCGCCCCTGCGCGCTCAAACAACTCCTCGACCTTCTTCTGCAATTCGAGGAAAGGCATGTCCAACGCGGCCTGACGGGCTATGACAACAATCGCTATACCGGGGCGGACCCGGGGCCAGAACAGACGAACAGCTTCCTTAATCCGCCGTCGGATGCGATTTCGCACCACCGCTTTCCCGAGCTTTCGCCCGGCAGCGAAACCAACGCGACTAGGGGTCCCCGTCTTTTGACCCAAGACGTGGACCACCGCTGCCCGATTTGCCACAGAACGCCCCTTTGTATAAACAGCCTGGAAGTCCAGGCGGGACTTTAACCGGAAACGTTTTTTCACGCTGTGAGGAGAGGGATTCGACCAAGAGCCGGCGTCTCCCTCCCCATGCCCCTCCCATCTGAAGAGAAGGCACAAACAGTGCCCTGGATGGAAAAAGAGCCACGACGGATGCCGCCGCGGCCTAGACAGCGAGACGCTTTCTGCCCTTGAGGCGCCGAGCCTTGATGACCTTGCGGCCACCGCGGGTGCTCATGCGGCTCAGGAAGCCATGAACCTTCTTATACTGACGGTTATGCGGCTGGAACGTGCGCTTCAACCGGAACACCCCCTAACCTGCCGGAACAAAAGACACACGCGGATTATACCGGACGCGCCAACCGAAGTCAAGCAAGCCAGGATGTCTCCACACCAACGGGCATCAATTCCTTCCTATGGATAACCCTCTCTCCACACCCCATCCAGTCTGTGGACAAACCGGTCGCCCGCCAGCACCCGCGAGACAACTGTCCACACCTTCCACACACAGGTTATACCCAGAGCCGAATCTTTGGGGATACCTATCGACACTTTGTCCACGCGCGAGGAGGAGCTTATCCCACGCGCGCCGTAACTTTTCCCCAGGCGCTAACAGGTCTGCGGACAACTACCCCCAATGCTTGTTGATAACTTCCTTTCGCTCTGTTATCATGAAGCGTGCAGCCCGTCCACTTCCACCGCGCGGTGGAGGTTGGCACAGGCTCAAATCTTTTTATGCACAAGTTGTGGATAATAGTGTGCATAACGTGTTGATACTCCGCGGTTAACCTGGCGATTCTCACCGCGCCGAGGAGGCTCTCCCTATGAAGACCGAGTTGTCTCAAGTATGGCAGCAGTGCCTCGATGTACTAGAAAGCCAGTTGCCCAAGTCATCTATGGAAAACTGGCTGCGTACCACCCGGCCCATTGCAGTGGTCGAGGACACGATCATTGTCGGTGTTCAAGGTGAGTTTGCGAAGGACCGCCTGGAGTCCCGCTACGGGCCCCTCCTCCGCCAGGCCCTGCGCGATCTGACCAAGCGCAACATGCAGTTGAAATTCGTCTCGAATCCAAATGTGATTGAAGATGCTACGCCGGCCAACGGGGCAGCGGAACCCTCCACTTCTCCCACCAATGTGGCTGGCCTTCCCGAAGCCGCTTCCGATGTGGCGGCAAAGCCACTGGGTCAGATTAACCCAAAGTATACATTTGAGACATTCGTCGTCGGCAACTCCAACCGCTTTGCCCACGCCGCCGCTCTGGCTGTAGCGGAGACCCCGGCCAGAGCCTACAATCCGCTCTTCATTTATGGTGGCGTCGGGCTGGGCAAGACCCATCTTATGCACGCCATTGGTCATTTCGTTACCGCCCAGAATCCCCGCGCACGTGTCGCCTACATCTCTACTGAAACCTTTACAAACGAGTTCATTATGGCGATTCAGAAGGGTTCAACCCTGGACTTCCAAAACCGCTATCGGCACGTCGATGTCCTCCTCATCGACGACATTCAGTTCCTGGCCGGCAAGGAGCGGACCCAGGAAGAGTTCTATCACACCTTTAACGCCATTCATGAGGCAAATAAACAGATCGTCATCAGTTCAGACCGCCCCCCAAAGGAGATTCCCACCCTTGAGGATCGTCTCCGGTCTCGCTTTGAATGGGGTCTCATCTGCGATATTCAGCCCCCGGACCTGGAGACCCGTATCGCTATTCTCAGAAAGAAGGCGATTATGGAACGCCTCGACGTCCCTGATGACGTAACCAGTTACATCGCCACTAATATTGAAACCAACATCCGCGAGCTGGAGGGCGCCCTGACCCGTGTGGTCGCCTATGCCAACATGCTGCGCAGCCCGCTGACCTTCGACCTGGCCGCCCACGCGCTGAAGGATATCCTTCCGCCAAACCGGCCGAAGCAGGTGACGATCCAGACGATCAAACAGGTTGTGGCCGAACACTACAGCATCCGCCTGCAGGATTTCGAGGTGCGCAACCGATCTCGCAGTGTCGCCTATCCCCGCCAGATCGCCATGTACCTCTCGCGCGAGTTAACCGATGCCTCCCTTCCTAAGATTGGTGAGGAGTTCGGCGGCCGCGATCATACCACGGTGATTCACGCCTGCGAGAAGATTGCCGATGACATTCGGAACGACCCAACCTTCGCCCATACCGTCGAAGTACTAATCGGCAAGATCCGGGCGGAATAGCCTTGCTTTATCCACCTTCTGTTGATAAGAACTGTTGATAACCCCGCCGGACTCCGGCTGGCGCGCGATCTCCCCACCCCAATGGTGGCAATGTGGATATTCCGCGCGTAGATACCCACACGTTATTACGCCACGCGAAGAGCGCCTCCCTAGATATCCACGGGGTTTTCCACATGTCCACAGCCCCTACAATGACCATTGCTATCATTGGACCATTGGACACGCGTCCAGGAAGAGCATCACCACCAGAACGTAACCGTCCCAAAAGGAGGGCTCCACGTGAAGATCCTGATCAGCCAGGAGGGCCTGAACGCCACGCTTGCCACTGTTGCAAAGGCCGTGTCGACCAAGAACACCATCCCCGTGCTTTCAGGTGTATACCTCTCGGCCCGGGGCGGGAACCTGACGATTCGGGCCACCGATATGGAACTGGCCATCGAAGCGTTTACCCCCTGCGAGGTGGTCACGGAAGGCGAGATCGTCTTGCCGGCCCGCTACTTCACCGATCTGATCAGGCGGATCCCCTATGGCAACATCGAGATCTCTGTGGATTACCGCAGCTATGTGGCCACCGTCCGCTGGGGTAAATCTCAATATGTGATCCACGGGTTCTCCGCCGATCAGTTCCCCAGCCTACCGGATGTGGATGGGGCCTCTACTTTCACAGCAAGTCACCTGCTCCTCCGCGAGCTTCTCCGCCAGACCACATTCGCTGCCGGGCATGACGAATCAAAGCCCTGGCTGACCGGCGTACTATTTAAGCTGCGCGAGAATCGTATCACCGGCACTGCAACAGACGGTGTCCGCATCGCGTATGCAGAGACGGCTGCTGATAATCCGGCTGGTCACAGCTTTTCGATTATCATTCCGAGCCGGTCGCTCAATGAGCTGACCCGCCTACTCTCCGGCGACGAGACCGAAATGGCTAAGGTTGCCGTCACCTCGAACCAGGTCTTCTTTGATCTGGGCAAGGTCCGCGTAATCTCCCGCCTCTTGGAGGGACAATATCCCGATGTGATGAGGCTGGTGCCTCAGAGCTACCCCACGGAGGTGGTTCTGCACCGGGCCGAGTTCATGGAGGCCCTCGAGCGTGCCACGCTGATCGCAAAGGATGGTACAGTCAAGGTCGGGCTCCAACCGGACAAAGTGACCATTACCTCCAACACACCGGAGGTCGGCCAGGTCTATGAAGAGCTCCCGACCACAAGCATGAGCGGAGATTCGCTGGACATCGGCTTCAATGCCAAGTTCCTGGTCGATTTCCTGAAGGTCTTGGATGAGAACGAGTTCCGCTTCCAGTGCTCTGGCAGCCGGAACCCGGCACGCCTTCAGCCGGCTGGCAGTACCCACTTTTTGTACGTGGTGTTGCCGCTAATCACGTTCTAGGAGTCGTTCATGGCAGAAAAGAGTGTAGCCATTTCCACCGAGTACATCACCCTTGATTCATTCTTAAAGTGGGTAGGCGTGGCCGATACAGGTGGCCACGCCAAAACCCTCATTGCTTCCAGTATGATCAAGGTAAATGGTGAACCTGAGTTGCGCCGCGGGCGGAAACTGCGGCCGGGTGACCGCATTACGCTCGTCGGAGGCGGCCAGTGGATAATCGCCCGCGAGGGGGAATAGGGCGTGTACCTCTCCTCGCTCCATCTCCAGTCCTTTCGGAACTACGGAGCGCTTCACATCGAGTTCTCGCCCGGGCTGAACGTCATTTACGGTGACAACGCACAGGGGAAGACCAACCTGCTAGAGTCCATCTACTTCCTGGCCACGGGCAAAAGCCATCGGACTTCCCGGGACCAGGAGTTGATTCGCGAGGGTGACGAGACGCTGGGCGCCCGGGCCACGGTGGTCCGCAAGACCGGTGAGATCCACCTCGAATTGCACTACGGACTTCAGAGCCGTAAGCAACTGAAGATCAACGGCATTGCCGAACGCAAGATCACCCGGCTCGTCGGGAGTTTGACCGCTGTTTTCTTCTCACCGGATGACCTGCAACTGCTGAAAGGCTCCCCATCTGGCAGGCGGCGGTTTTTGGATATCGAGCTCTCCCAGATCTCCCAGACCTACCTTCACCATCTGGTGACCTACAACAAGGTGTTGGCGCAGCGCAACACGCTGCTCAAGCAAGACGGGGTCGATGACGCCCTCCTCGGAGTCTACGACGAGCAGCTCATCGCGTCAGGCGCTCAGCTCATTGCCCGTCGCGCAGAGGCCGTGCACAGGCTCTCCCCCATAGCTGCGCAGTACCACACACTCCTGGCTGAAGGGCGGGAGGAGCTTCGCACGGAATATCAGAGCCAGGTAATCAGCGCCGGTGAACCCAGCGATGTAAGGGGGATCCAGGAACGACTCCGGGAACAACTGCTGCAGGCCCGCCGGGAAGAGCGGCGCCGTCAGGTGACCCTGGTCGGTCCTCACCGCGATGATGTCGGTTTCTGGATCAGCGATCGCGATGCCAGGCTTTATGCCTCACAGGGACAGCAGCGCACCGCTGTCCTGGCCCTGAAACTGGCCGAACTCCAGTTCATGACCGAAGAGATTGGGGAGTCGCCCGTACTCCTCCTTGATGATGTGGCTTCGGAACTGGATCCTCACCGCCGGCACTATTTGCTGCACGCGGTGCAGGAAGGGGTCCAGACATTCGTGAGCTGTACCGATCTCGAGGATCTCATGGTTCGGAGATGGCCGGACGAGCATCGCCTGTTCCGCGTCCGTGCAGGGGAAGTTCAGTTGGACGACAGGGGGTTGGGATGATGTTTCTCCATGTCGGGACCGATGTAGTTGTGAGCCTGAAGCGGGTCGTAGCGATTTTGGATATGCGCAGCGCTGGATCCACAGAGGCGACCCGGGAATTTCTTGCTTACCTGAAGCGACAGGGAAAGGTCACTGATATCTCCAGTGGTGATGCCAAGAGCCTGGTGATTACCGATTCGGAGGCATTTCTTTCCCCCATCTCCTCGCTGACACTCAAGAAGCGCTGCGACTTCCTGGGCAACAACCCCAACCTTGACTTCGTCCTGTAACGGTCTGTTACTTGTGATTACTCACACACTGTGCTAACATTGGTCTGATATAGAAGCGTTATCCAATGAGGGAGGAACCTCAGTGGCTGAGGAGAGAGACGTGACCCTGCCCGAGGCCGGCCAGCACCTGAACACCCAGTCCTCTGTGGACTATACCGGGGAACAGATTCAGGTGCTAGAGGGACTGGAGGCGGTTCGCCGCCGTCCGGGCATGTATATCGGCGGCACTTCGGCGCGAGGTTTGCACCATCTGATTTGGGAGATTGTCGACAACGCCGTAGATGAGCGCCTTGCCGGTGTCTGTGATACCATCAACGTGACCATTCACAGCGATGGTTCCATCTCTGTGCAGGACAACGGTCGTGGCATCCCCGTGGACATCCACCCGAAGACAGGCAAGTCCACCGTGGAGACGGTTTACACGGTTCTGCATGCCGGCGGCAAGTTCGGCGGCGGGGCCTATAAGGTGTCCGGCGGGCTGCACGGCGTTGGCGCTTCGGTCGTGAACGCTCTTTCGACCAAGGTCTATGTCCGGGTCTGTACCAAGGGCGGCGTTTATGAGATCGAATTCGCTGACGGCGGAAAGGCCCAGTACGACCTGCGCCGCATCGGAGACACGAAGGAACACGGTACCTATGTCCGGTTCTGGCCCGATCCAACCATCTTCGAATCCGTCCAGTTCGACGCAGACGTGGTGATCAACCGTCTGCGCGATACCGCGTTCCTTAACCAGGGCCTATTTATCCACTTCATCGATGAGCGGACCACCCAGGAGTTCCGCTTCAAGTACAAGGACGGCTTGCAGTCTTTCGTGCAGTACCTGAACCGCGCCCGTGAACCCCTGCATGCCAAGCCTATCTACATCTGCCAGGCCACCGACACGCACGAGTTGGAGTTGGCGATTCAGTACACGGACAGCTATACAGAAAACATCTATAGCTACGCCAATAACATCCGAACGATGGAGGGCGGCACCCACGAGACCGGTCTGAAGACCGCCCTGACTCGGGTGATCAATACCTATGCCCGCAAGAACAAGCTCCTGAAAGAGAACGAGGACAACCTGTCGGGTGAAGATATCCGCGAGGGCATGACCGCGATCTTGTCAGTCAAGTTGCAGAACCCGCAGTTTGAGGGCCAGACCAAGACAAAGCTGGGCTCGTCTGAGATGGAAACCTTCACGGCCAGTGTGGTTTCTGAGAAGCTCTCCGACTTCCTGGAGGAGAACCCCTCGGTAGCCAAGCGGGTCATCGACAAGTCGATCAGTGCGGCCCGGGCCCGTGAGGCGGCCCGCAAGGCGCGCGACCTGGTGCGGCGCAAGAACGCTCTGGAGATCACCGCCCTTCCGGGCAAGCTGACCGACTGCTCTTCCAAGGACCCAGCCGAGTCCGAACTCTTCCTCGTGGAGGGTGACTCTGCGGGCGGCTCCGCCAAGATGGGCCGGGATCGCCGGACCCAGGCCATTTTGCCGCTGCGCGGCAAGATCATCAACGTCGAGAAGGCCCGTCTGGACAAGATCCTCTCGCACGAAGAGGTCCGGACGATCATTACGGCGCTCGGTACCGGCATTGGGGATGATTTCGATGTCACCAAGTGCCGCTACCACAAGGTCGTCATCATGACCGACGCGGACGTCGACGGCAGCCATATCCGCACGCTGTTGCTCACCTTTATCTACCGCTACATGCGACCGTTGATCGAGGCGGGCTATGTCTACATTGCCAATCCGCCGCTCTACATGATCAAGAAGGGCAAGCAGGTTTACTATGCCTACTCGGAAGACGAGAAGGACAAGATCATTGCCCGGATCGGTGGCATCAGCGAGAAGCCGCAGCGCTACAAGGGCCTGGGCGAAATGAACCCGGATCAGCTGTGGGAAACAACCATGGATCCCGCCAAGCGGACGCTCTTCAAGGTTTCGCTGGAGGATGCCATGGAGGCAGACACCATCTTTGAAATCCTCATGGGTGACAAAGTGGAACCGCGTCGCGACTTCATCGAGCGGAACGCCCATCTGGTGCAGAACCTGGACACCATCGGCTAAACCGCCAGGCGACGGAACCCGACTTTCACCTACTTAGGAGGACAGATCTGTGGCCGGAGATTTCGCACAGAGAACCCTTCCCAAAGATATTAAGCAAGAGATGGAAACCTCATACCTGACGTATGCGATGTCGGTCATTGTCGGCCGGGCGCTTCCCGATGTCCGGGACGGCCTGAAGCCGGTACAGCGCCGCATTCTCTACGCCATGTACGAGGCAGGCAACACCGGGGAAAAACCCTATCGCAAGTCGGCCAAGACGGTCGGCGACGTGCTCGGTAAGTACCATCCGCATGGCGACTCAGCGGTTTATGACACTATGGTCCGCCTGGCGCAGGACTTTGTGCTGCGCTACCCGCTAATCGACGGCCAGGGCAACTTCGGCTCGGTTGACGGTGATCCTGCGGCCGCCATGCGCTATACCGAGGCGCGCCTCTCCAAGCTGGCTGGCGAGATGCTGACCGAGATTGAGAAGGACACCGTTGACTTCGACGACAACTTCGACAACAGCGAGAAGGAGCCGCTGGTGCTCCCGGCTCGCTTCCCCAACCTTCTGGTAAACGGCTCCACGGGCATCGCGGTCGGCATGGCCACGAACATTCCGCCCCACAACCTGGGCGAGGTGATCGATGGCCTCAACCTCATGATCGACCGGCGTGGCGAGGCCCAGGATGTTACGATCGAAGAGCTGAACACGATCATCAAGGGCCCCGACTTCCCCACTGGCGCCATGATCCTGGGCAAGGAAGGGATTCGCAAGGCCTACACCACCGGCAAGGGCTCGGTTACCATGCGGGCCAAGAGCCAGATTGAGACCCTGGCCAATGGCAAGAACCGCATTGTCTTCACCGAGATCCCGTACAACGTGAACAAGGCCCGGCTTATCGAGCGAATTGCCGACCTGCACCGGGAGAAGAAGCTCGACGGCATTACCGACCTGCGCGACGAGTCGGACCGGACCGGTATGCGGATCGTGATCGAGCTGCGGCGTGACGCCAATGCCCATGTTCTGCTCAACCAGCTGTTCAAATACACCGCATTGCAGCAGAACTTCAGCATCAACATGCTGGCCCTGGTCGAGAACCGGCCGCAGGTGCTGAACCTGAAGCAGATGCTGCACTACTACCTCGAGCACCAGATCGAGGTGATCGTCCGGCGCTCCAAGTTCGACCTGGACAAGGCGCTGGCTCGGGCGCACATCGTGGAGGGCCTCCTCAAGGCCCTCGATATCATCGACGAAATCATTCAGACCATTCGGTCCTCGCCGACCACCGACGAGGCCCGGACCCGGCTGCAGACGAACTTCGGGTTCACCGAGATCCAGTCGCAGCACATCCTTGACATGCAGCTGCGCCGCCTGACCGCCCTGGAGCGGGAGAAGCTGCAGGAGGAGTACAACGAACTGCAGGACCGCATTGCCTACCTGCGGGCGGTGATTGGATCGCAGAAGATGCAGTTTGACATCATCAAGCAGGAGCTTGGTGAGATCAGGAAAAAGTACGCCGACCCCCGCCGGACCAAGATCACGGTCGACGACGGCGAGATCGACGTGGAAGACCTGATCGCCGAGGAGGATGTGGTTGTCACCATCTCCCACTCGGGCTATATCAAGCGGGTGCCGCTTTCCACCTACCGTTCACAGAAGCGTGGCGGGCGCGGGGTGCAGGGCGCCGGCACCAAGGAAGAGGATTTCATCGAACACCTCTTCATCACGACGACGCACCACTTCATGATGTTCTTTACCGATCAGGGCCGGGTCTTCCGGATCAAGTGTCACGAGATTCCGGAGGCCTCCCGCCAGGCGCGCGGCACCGCGATAATCAACCTGCTGCCGCTTAACCCGGGCGAGAAGGTGAATACGGTCATTCCGGTGAAGGACGCGGCCGCCGATGACGTCTTCCTGTTCTTTGCCACCAAGCACGGCGTCGTCAAGAAGACCGCCCTGAGCGACTACCAGAACGTCCGCTCCACCGGCATCATCGCGATCCGGCTCGAGGAAGGAGACTCCCTGATTGGCGTGCGGTTGACCCACGGCAACGAGGAGATCCTACTCGTCTCCAGCGCCGGCTATGCGATTCGCTTCCACGAGGAAGATGTGCGCCCCATGGGGCGTGACGCTCGTGGCGTAAAGGGCATCGAACTGGGCGGCGACAACGACTACGTGGTCGGAATGGATGTCGCCACGCCCAACGCTGACCTGCTGGTGGTGACCGAGACCGGTGTCGGCAAGCGCACCCCGCTCTCGGAGTACCCGACGTACAAGCGCGGTGCTCGTGGCGTAACCACCATAAGGTTGATTGAGGAACGGCACGGTCGTCTGGTGGCGGTCCGAGTGGTGATCGAGGGCAACGATCTGATCCTGGTTTCCGAGCAGGGTGTGCTGATAAGGATCCCGGTCAAGGGGATTCGCCAGACCAGCCGCCCGACGCAGGGGGTCCAGTTGATGAACCTCGACGCCGAGGACAAGGTGTCGGCGATTGCCCAGGTGGTTACCAAGGACGAGGAAGAGGTATAGCGCCAACGATCCCCGGGATGCTGAGCACCCGGGGATCTTCTTTTGGCCATCCAAATCCTAACCCGAATGGACGGGTCCAATAATCCCCCCTACTTGGATGTTTACACCCAATTTGGCCTGCCCTAGGATGGAAGCGTGGCCATTTGGGCGAAATTATTCCGAGGAGGGTTCATCTATGTCCGAGCAGGGTACCTGGAAGGTAAAAGTAGGGCTAGCTGAGATGCTGAAGGGCGGCGTCATTATGGATGTCGTCACGCCGGAGCAGGCTGTGATTGCCGAGAAGGCGGGCGCCGTGGCCGTTATGGCTCTGGAGCGTGTGCCGGCCGATATCCGGGCGGTGGGTGGTGTGGCCCGCATGAGCGACCCCAGCCTGGTTAAGGGGATCATGGAGGCGGTGACCATTCCGGTCATGGCCAAGTGCCGGATTGGCCACTTCGTGGAGGCGCAGATCCTGGAGTCGCTGGGCGTCGACTATGTGGACGAGTCAGAGGTCCTCACGCCGGCCGATGATCAGTACCATGTCGACAAGCATAAGTTCAAGGTGCCCTTTGTCTGTGGCGCTCGGAACCTGGGCGAGGCGCTGCGTCGAATTGGTGAGGGGGCAGCGATGATTCGCACCAAGGGCGAGCCCGGCACCGGTAATGTGGTGGAGGCGGTCAAGCACATACGGCAGATCAACAGCGACATCCGGCGGGTGGTTCAGTCCCCCGACGATGAGCTGATGAGCCTGGCCAAGGAACTGGGCGCCCCCTACGAGTTGGTCAAAGAGGTGAAACGGCTGGGGCGGCTGCCGGTGCCCAACTTCTCGGCTGGTGGCATCGCCACCCCGGCCGACGCGGCCCTCATGATGCAGTTGGGCGCAGAGGCCATCTTCGTCGGCTCCGGAATCTTCAAATCTGGCGATCCGGCGAAGCGCGCCCGTGCCATTGTCCTGGCAGCTGCGCATTACAATGACCCCAAAATCCTGGCCGAGATCTCCGAGAACCTTGGCGAGCCGATGGTGGGCATCAACATCACCACCCTCAAGGACGAAGAGAAGATGGCCCCGCGGGGGTGGTAGCCATGAGCCTCCCACGCTTTGGCGTACTTGCCCTTCAGGGGGCGGTACCGGAGCACTTGCGGGCCCTGGCGGCGGTCGGAGTGGAGCCGGTCCCCGTCAAGTGGCCACAGGAGCTTGACGGACTCTCCGGGCTGATCATACCCGGGGGCGAGTCGACGACGATCGGCGACCTCATGCAGCACTACGGGTTCTTCGAGGCGATCCACTCGTTCGAACGGCAGGGAGGCGCACTCTACGGCACCTGTGCCGGGGCGATTCTCCTGGCGACGGAGATCTTAGGCGGCAAACCGGACCAACCACGTCTTGGTCTCATTCCCATGGCGGTTCAGCGCAACGGCTTCGGCCGACAGGTCCACTCAGCTGAGGTTCCACTACAGATGGAGGCGCTCGGGGCGGAGCCCCTGCATACGGTCTTTATTCGGGCGCCCTACATCGCTTCGGTCGGACCGGGTGTCCAGGTTCTGGCCAGGCATGAGGGCAAGATTGTGGCCGTCCAATATGGACGCCACCTTGCGACCGCCTTCCACCCGGAGTTGACAGCAGACCGCCGGGTCCACCAACTCTTCGTCCGGCTCGCCTTGGATGCTACCGCTGTGCACCGGTAAAAGAAAAGGGCTGGCTCTCCCAATGAGGGGGCCAGCCCGTCTATATGAGCGCGGCCGGGGGCGGGGAGGGAATGCCCCGGGCCGGTGGTTAGGACTCGGTCTTCACGACACAGGCTGGGGCAATACGCATGTCCTTGACCTGTTTCGGGTCACAGGACTCCCGGAACCCACTGAGCGAGGAGAGTTTGACCACGTTGCCCCCCATGTCCCTCAGGGTGATGTCCGGTTCGCTCTCAGCGAAATGCGGCGCCCTCCACTCGGGCTTAACCCCGCACGGGATCGGCTCCTCTTTTGCGGCAGAGAGGGTGGACTTGCGCGGTGGCTGCTTTGAGCACTCGAGCTGAATCCCGGGAACACCCAGAAAGAAGGCGGTGGGGCGCTCTTCGTAGTTGATGGCGTAGAAGTAGTAGCGGGGCTCGGTCTTGGTGCTCCACGGGGTCTTGAACTCGAAGTGAGTCTGAAGGTAGCCATCTTCGCGCAGGTGATTCAGGCGCTCCGGGTAGAAGCCCTTGTCAGCCCGGTAGGCTTCCAGGGCCTGCTCGATCACGCGCATGTCCTGCAGGCTGGTGGCCAAGCGGGCCCGATCGGTCAAGGAGTCATAGATCGGCACGGAAAAAAGCGAAAGGATCATCAGGATCATGGTCACCACCAGCAGTTCAATCAGGCTATAACCCGAATCCGACGCCATTCGCTGCCAGCGAAAACGCAGCACAAACGTTCACTCCTCGATCCGTGGTTTGGGATTAATTGGGATTTAGAAAGGTGATTCTCGCTGGCAGCGAAAATCTCCTTCCAGATTCAGTAAAAAACCAGGACAAAAATGCATGCGCTGCTCCAACGACTTGTCCACCGCCGCCCGACACGGCATGAATGGGTGCTAAGGACCCGTCCGTCTGCATATACTACATCTCCATTCACAAGAACGGAGGGACGTCCCATGCGGCGGAATCGACTGCGATCTTCAGAGGGAGAGCGGCCCCAGAACGTATGGGAGTCCGGGGCGCAGGATCGCTGCCTTGTCTGTGGTCGGGAGACGAACGGGAAAGCGATCTGCTCCGACCCCAACTGTGCCACGGAACTGGCGCTCGGCTGAACCGCCTCCTCCTGGAGGATGAATTTTTTCGAATCCTATTGCAACACTCACAGGTGGGTGGTATACTCCGTTTCATAACATCGCCCTGAGACAGGGGAAAGTCGCTCACGGTTGGTCTTCAGAGAGCCGGCGGTTGGTGCAAGCCGGTGTCCGACAGAGCGGTTCCACCCCTTGAGGGTCCGGGGATAACCCGGTCGGGTTCGGCCCGTTACAGCCGTTGCGAGTGGGCTGCCGGTAGACCGGCGCCAACGTCTGGGTGGCACCGCGGGTAAACTCCCGTCCCTGACCTTTCAGGGGCGGGAGTCTCTATTTTTACCAGACGTTGCGTTGGTCTGCTTTCCAGGCAGTCAAACAGGGTGGCACCGCGGGATTAAAACCCCGTCCCTGGCAGTTTCGGCACCACACGCGTGGCGCTGTCTCTGTCGGGGGCGGGGCATTTTGCTTCCCCACCGGCGAGCAGCGACCGGAAAAACAGGGAGGCGGACCTACGATGCTGACGGAGAAGTCCCTGCTAATGATTCCCGGCCCAACACCGATCCCGCCCCAGGTAGCAGCAGCCATGACCCAGCCCATGATCAACCACCGCGGCGAGGCCTTCTTTTCCCTCTTCGAAGAGGTCTCCGCAGGGCTGCAGGAGCTCTCCCGCACCAGGCAGCCGGTCTATATCTTCCCCGGCGCTGGTTCGGGGGGCTGGGAGGCGGCTCTGGTCAACACGCTGAACCCGGGCGATACGGTGCTGAGCGTCTCGGTGGGCGACTTCGGGGAGCGGTGGTTCAAGGTGGCGCGGCAACTGGGCTTCACCATTGAGCAGATGCGCTTTGCGCCCGGGCAGGCGGCAGACCCGGTACGGATCGCCGAGCGGCTGGCGGAAGACCGGCAGCGGGTGATTAAGGCGGTCCTGATTCAGCACAACGAGACCTCGACCGGTGTCACCAACGACGTGGAGGCCATCGCTCGGGTTGTGCGGGAGCACGGGGCGCTGATCATGGTTGACAGCGTCTCCGGCCTCGGCGCCCTGCCGCTCGAGTTCGATGCCTGGGGCCTTGACGTGGTCTTAACCGGGGCACAGAAGGCGCTCATGTGCCCACCCGGCCTGTCAATGATCGCCTTCTCGGAGCGGGCCCGGGCGCTGGCTGAGACCAACAGGATGCCCCGGTTCTACTGGGACCTCAAGGCGGTTCACAGCAGCTACCTCAAGAAGCAGACGCCCTATACTCCTGCCATTTCGCTCTTCTACGCCCTGCAGGCGGCGCTGCGCATGATCCGGCAGGAGACGGTGGAGGGGGCCTGGGCCCGCCACCGGCTGATGGGCGAGATGTGCCGGGCGGGCGTCAAGGCGATGGGGCTCACCCTGCTGGCCGAAGATGAAGCGCGGGCCTCCAACTCGGTTACCGCTGTGCTGGCTCCGGTCGAACCGAAGAAGCTGCGAAAGGTGGCACGGGAGCGAATCGGGGTGCAGTTGGCCGGCGGCCAGGCGGACCTGGAGTCAAAGATCTTCCGCATCGGCCACCTGGGCTACGTGACCCCCAACGATGTGATTCAGGCGCTGGTCGCGACAGAGATGGCGCTGGCGCTCAACGGGTATGAGGTTGCGCTCGGCGCTGCCGCCGCGGCGGCCCAGAAAGTGTGGGTGAAGCACCTCCATGGATGACCGCTGCCGCAGGGCGCTCGATGCCACTCTTTCCGAGCTGAGAGACGACCCGGAGGTGGTGGGCGTCGTCTGGACCGGCTCATTCCAGCAGGGAAGCCCCGACCGGAACAGCGACATCGACCTTTACGTTGTGACCCACAAACGCCTGACCTGGCGGACCACACGTCGTTACGCAGACGTTACGGTCGAACTATTCGTCAACAACGTGGCCAGCATGCGCTGGCGCATTACCCGGCCCGGCGAGATCGCTGCGGCAGCCGGTTTTGCAACGGGCGAGGTGCTGCTGGACCGAACCGGGGAGGTCAGGGAGCTGCAGGCGGTGGCCCGGGAGCGCTGGGAGGCCCCCGCCCCGCCGCTTACAGCCGAACAGGTGAAGTTGCTCCGGTACGCGCTCACCGACATGGCGGACGATCTGGAAGATGTGGAGCATGACCCGGTCTCCTCCCGGATCGTCGGCGCTGCGCTGGTTCAGCAGGCCATGGAGGCCTTCTGCCGGCTGCATCAGCATCACGGCGCCAAGCACAAGCGGCTCCATGGTTATGTGGCGGAGCGGGATCCCCTGCTGGGTGTGATGATCCGGGACTACTACGCCAGGGCGATGCACCCAAAAACTGCCCAGGAGATTGTGAATTACGTGCTCGCCCCGGTGGGCGGGCGGCTGGTGGAGTGGGAGAGCGAAAAGGTTCCCTATCCAAACGAAGGAGGCGATACCCGATGAAGATTCTGGTGGCGGAGGCGATCTCGGAGACGGGAATCAGCCTTCTGAAGGCAGAGCATGAGGTCGATGTGCGCAAGCTCTCAGCGGCAGAGCTGCTCGAGGTGATCGGGGAGTATGACGCTCTGATCACCCGGTCCGAGACCAAGGTGACGGCCGAGGTGCTCACCCGGGGCAAGCAACTGAAGGTGGTAGGAAGGGCCGGGGTCGGCGTCGACAACATCGACGTGGAGGCAGCTACCGAGCGAGGGGTCGTGGTGGTCAACGTCCCCGGGGCGAACACCTACTCCACGGCGGAGCACGCCCTCGGGCTGCTGATCGCCCTCGCCCGGCATATCCCCCAGGCGCACTATGCCCTGGCCCGGGAGGGGCGGTGGGACCGCAAGACCTACGTGGGTACGGAACTGTATGGCAAGACGCTTGGGATTATCGGACTGGGGCGCATCGGCTCCGAGGTGGCGGTCCGGGCCCGGGCCTTCGGCATGAAGGTGCTGGCGTTCGATCCCTACGTGCCGGCCACCCGGGCAGAGGGGCTGGGCGTCACTATGGTGCCCGAGATTCCGGAACTGCTGCCCCAGGTCGACTTCCTCTCCATTCACGCGGCGAAGACCAGCGAGTCGGCCCGGCTGATTCGGGCCCGGGAGTTGGCGCTCATGAAGCCAACGGCCCGCCTGGTCAACTGCGCTCGGGGCGGCATGATCGACGAAGAGGCGCTCTACGAGGCGCTCCGCGAGAAGCGGCTGGCCGGGGCAGCGCTCGATGTCTTCGCCGTGGAGCCCAATCCTGAGAGCCCGCTCTATTCCCTTCCGAACGTGGTCGTCACGCCGCACCTGTCCGCATCGACCGAGGAGGCGCAAGACGCCAACGGCCGGTATATCGCCGAGTACGTCCTGCGCGTGTTGCGGGGGGAGTTGGTGCCCGAGGCGGTCAACCTGCCGCAGGTGCCCCGCGACGAAGCGCAGATTCTGACCAGCCACCTGCCCCTGGCCGAGACGCTGGGCTCCTTCCTGGCCCAGGCCTTCCCCGGCAACTACGACAAGGTCGAGGTCACCTACTCGGGCGAACTGGCCAAGCACCCGACGAGCCTGGTCACCAGTACGGTGCTGAAGGGCTTCCTGGCCGCCCAGATGGGCGAGCGGGTGAACTATATCAACGCCCCAACGCTGGCCCGGCGCCGGGGAATTTCGGTGCAGGAAGCCCGGTCCGTCACCCATGCGCCGCTCACGGAGAATGGCAGCGGCGACCGGCTCGCTGCGGCGGCCGGGGCGCTCTCCCCGACCGCCAGTGTGATCACGGTGCGGGTGAACGGGCGGCAGCAGGAGCACACCATCGCCGGCATGCTCCGCCGAGATGGCGGCATGCGGTTCGTCGCCGTAGACGGCATGCATGTAGATATGTCACCCTCCCGCCACATGCTGGTCAGCCGCCACAAGGACCAGCCCGGCATGGTGGGCAAGTTTGGCACCCTGCTGGGGGCCCGCGATATCAACATCGCCGGCATGCACCTGGGCCGGGTCAAGACCCGGGGCGAGGCGCTGATGCTTCTGCAGGTCGACGAGGCCGTCAGCGCTGAGACGCTCGATGAACTGCGCTCGGTCATGGCGGTTCCCACCGTACAGGCGGTCACCCTGGCCCAGGCGGAGCGGGCCTAGGAGTAGCCTCAAGGGCCTCTGGATTGCCAGAGGCGAGGAAGGGATTGGCTCACAGGGCGGCGAACCTCGATTGTTGGCCCCTCGCGGGACCTGGATGCACCCCTCCCCTACAGGAGAGGCTAGGCTAGAGATACATGAAGGGGGACCCGCCCTGTGCGTACCGTAGAACTTTCCCGTGAACGCGTTCGGTTGATCGATCAGCGCCGCCTGCCCAACGAGCTGGTGGTCCTGGACTGCCACGACTACCACGCGGTAGGCGAGGCGATCAAATCGTTGGCCGTGCGGGGCGCTCCCGCCATCGGTGTCACCGCTGCCGGGGGTCTGGCCCTTGCAGCCTTTGGACTCAAAGATCAGCCCACCCCGGCATTCTGGTCGGGCCTGGAGGCTGCCGCCGCCGAACTCCGGGCGACCCGCCCGACGGCAGTCAACCTCTTCTGGGCCATTCAAAAGGTCATGGACTATGCCGAGACCCTGAAGGAGCAGAGTCCTCCGAGCGTGGCCGAGGCGCTCTACCAATACGCGCAACGGCTGGCCGAGGAAGATGTGGCCGTCAACCTGCAGATGGCCGACTTTGGCGCCGACCTTATCCCGCAAGGTGCCGGCGTTCTGACCCACTGCAACACCGGTTCGCTGGCCACAGTCGAGTGGGGTACAGCGCTGGGTGTCATTCGGCGGGCCCACGAACAGGGCAAGACGATCCATGTCTACGTCGACGAGACCCGACCCGTACTTCAGGGCTCCCGGCTGACCGCCTGGGAGTGTGTGCAGTACGGGATTCCGGCGACGCTTATCACCGATAACATGGCGGCCCACATGATGCGGCTGGGCAAGATCCAGATCGCGTTTGTCGGCGCCGACCGGATCGCCGCCAACGGCGACACGGCTAACAAGATCGGCACCTACGGGGTCTCTGTCCTGGCACGGGAACACGGGGTTCCCTTCTACGTGGTTGCGCCAACCAGCACTGTCGATCTGGCCATTGAGTCGGGCGACGAGATTGAGATCGAAGAGCGGAAGCACGAGGAGGTCACCCATATCGGTGGCGTTCGCATCGCCCCCGAGGGAATTGGGGTGGCGAATCCGGCCTTCGACGTCACGCCGGCGAAGTATATCACCGGCATTATTACGGAGAAGGGCATTGTCTATCCGCCGTATCACGTGAACCTTCGTCGAGTGCTGCAAGGGGGGTAACCGTTTATGTTGGACTTGAAATTTGTTCGTGCGAATCCCGATGTGGTCCGGCAGGCGCTGGTAAACAAGGGCGTGGAGGTTGATCTGGACCGCATTTTGGCCCTCGATGTGGAGCGCCGGCAGATTCTGAGCGAGGTCGAGCAGCTCAAGGCCCGCCGCAACGAGGTCAGCAAGCAGGTCGGCATCCTCAAGAAGCAGGGGCAGGATGCCAGCCACATCATCGCGGAGATGGGCAGCATCGGTGACCGCATCAAGGAACTGGATGACCGCACCCGCCAGGTCGAGGAGGATCTCCAAGACCTCATGTACCAGCTGCCGAACATCCCTGCGCCGGAGGTGCCGGTGGGCAGGGATGACGCCGATAACGTGGAGGTTAAGCGGTGGGGCACGCCCCGGGAGTTCACGTTCCCGGTCAAGGCGCACTGGGACATCGGCGCTACCCTGGACGGCCTGGATTTCGAACGGGCAGCCAAGGTCACCGGCAGCCGCTTTACCTTTATGAAGGGCGGCATCGCCCGTCTGAATCGGGCGCTGGTCACCTGGTTTATCGATTTCCATGTAGCCAACGGCTACCGCGAGATTCTGCCGCCGGTGATCATTAATACCGCCAGCTACTATGGGAGCGGCCAGTTCCCCAAGTTCCGGGAAGATGTCTTCAGCCTGGCCGGCACCGATTATCATATGGCCTCCACCGCCGAGGTCCCGCTGATTAACATGCACCGCGATGAGATCCTCGATGAAAAGCTCCTGCCGGTCAAGTATGTGGGCTACAGTGGCTGCTTCCGCAGCGAGGCGGGCTCGGCCGGCCGCGACACGCGCGGCCTGATTCGCCAGCACTACTTCGAGAAGGTCGAGATGATCCAGTTCACCCGACCCGAGGAGAGCGAGGCGGCCCTACAGGAGATTACCAGCAGCGCCGAAGCGATCCTGGAGCAACTGGGTCTGCCCTACCGGCGCATGTTCATGTGTACGGGCGATATGGGCTTCGGCCAGCACAAGAAGTATGACATTGAGGTCTGGATGCCGAGCTACGAGCGGTTTGTCGAGATCTCGAGCTGCTCGAACATGAGCGACTTCCAGGCCCGGCGGGCAAACATTCGCTACCGTCCCGAGGGCGGCAAGCCCGAATTTGTACACACGCTCAACGGATCGGGCCTGGCTCTCGGCCGGACGCTCGCTGCTGTGCTTGAGAACTACCAAAACGAAGACGGCACGGTCACGGTGCCGGAGGTACTGCGGCCGTACATGGGGTATGATGTGATCAAAGACTGATTGACAGATAAGCCCCCCGTGCCACCAAACTGGCACGGGGGCCGCTTTCTGGCAGTGTGCTGTGCTTGCATCCGGCCGGGCGCTTGTGTAAACTAGTAGTCTGACGGCACATCCACCTGGAGAGGTGGCCGAGCGGTTTAAGGCTCTCGTCTTGAAAACGAGCGTGGTCTAAACAACCACCGTGGGTTCGAATCCCACCCTCTCCGCCACATGAAAGACGAGACGAAGAGCAGATCCGCCCTGGGCCGGGTCTGCTCTTCTGTTTCCATACCGGGAGTTGAAGCGCTTGACGCACGAGGAGTACATGCAGGAGGCGCTCGCCGAGGCCCGCAAGGCCTATGAGGCGGGAGAGGTGCCCATCGGCGCCGTCATTGTGAAGGAGGGCATGGTCGTTGCCCGGGCTCACAACCTGCGGGAGCACGACCATGACGCCACCGCGCACGCAGAGGTCCTCGCGATCCGGCAGGCCGGACAGGCCCTGGGCGGGTGGCGTCTTTCGGGCTGCACCCTTTACGTGACGGTGGAGCCCTGCCCCATGTGCGCCGGGGCGCTGGTGCAGAGCCGTGTGGACCGGGTAGTCTACGGCACACCGGACCCGAAGGCCTGGGCCGACCGTTCCATCTTGGAACTTCTCCAGAACCCGGGGCTGAACCACCAGGTGGAGGTGCTCGACGGGGTGCTGGCCGGCGCCTGCAGCCAGATCATGAAGTCTTTTTTCCGGGAGCGCAGGCGATAAGCCTGAGTTAAAGGACCCAAAACAACCTGCTTTCCCGGAATTCTTTGCCGGACAGGCATGATTTGGAGACAGGCTGGGTAAGCTATAACAGGCTGTGCTAGATGGGGCGGTAGCGGAGCCCTGTACCCGCAATCCGCTGTAGCGGGATTGAAGCCCCGCCCGAGGAGCGCTCTTGTGGGGTCTGGCCGGTGTACGTGGTGTCGATGGATAGGTCCTGTGCAACTGGATGCTCGTGAACCCCGCCAGGTCCGGAAGGAAGCAACGGTAAGCGGGTTCTCCTTTGTGCGTCAGGGCTACCTGTCCGGAGCTGGCGGCGCCGGTATCGCCCGGAAGGCCGTCTACGACGGCGGGTGCACAGCCAACCAACCGATGTGAAAAGCAGGTCCTTGCGGGCCTGCTTTTTGCCTTTTCTGATTTACTTACCGATGGAAGAAGGACCAATCATTCCCTTTCACGAATCTCTCCTCCTGTTGTCATTGCGCTTGGGGGGAGAGTCTGTGTCTAGATGGATTGTTGGTGGAGCCGCGCTGCTGTTAGGTGTGGCACTTTTGTTGGGCTGTGCTTCGCCACCTGCCAACCCGGTGCACAAGCCGGCGCCGGTCGTCAGGCGGGAGGCCAGGCTCCATCTGCCTGCTGAGCCAGCCACACTCGATTCGGCACGCGCTGTTGATCCGGTCTCGTTTGACCTGCTTGGTGTGCTAATGGAAGGACTGGTCCGCCGGGGGGATGGCGGGACGGTGCTTCCGGGCGTAGCTGAACGGTGGGAGTCGCCAGATGGTCGGCACTTCACCTTCCACCTGCGGCGGGATGCGCGCTGGAGTGACGGACGTCAGGTCACCGCGGGGGACTTCGCTTATGCCTGGCTGCGGGTGTTGGACCCACAGCACGGGTCTGACTATGCCTTTCTGCTCTACGAAATCGAGGGGGCCGAGGCCTGGAACACACTCGACCCCGAAGCGGGCGACTTTGGCAGGCTGTCGACAGAGTTGATTCGGCAGGTGAAGGTGACAGCGGCTGACCCGCATACCCTCCAGGTGACCCTGCGTGCCCCCAATCCCAACTGGGTCAGCTATACGGCCCACCCGGTCTTCTTTCCCCAGCGGGCTTCGGTGGTGGCCCGGGAGGCCGGGCGCTACGGCGAGCCGGGGCCGTTCACCGGCAACGGCCCGTTCCAGTTGGAGCGCTGGGAGGTTGGCCAGGAGCTCTTCCTGCGGAAGAGCCTTGCCTACTGGGACGCGGCCAAGGTGCAGCTCCCTGGCGTGAGCTTCCGGATCGAGAAAGACAGCAAGGCGGCGCTGCGCCTTCTTGAGATGGGCGAGCTGGACCTGGTCGCCCTGCCTGGCGAGGTGGCGGCAGGGGTGCAAGGGGCCCGGCACATGACCCAGCCCTCGACCATGGGTCTGGTCTTTAACGCAGGCCGGCCCTATCTGGCCAACCAAAGCCTTCGCCGGGCGTTTCACCTGGCCATCGACCGCAAGCGCCTGGTGGCGGAGGTCGCCCCCTGGAGTACCACGCCCAGTGAAGGGGTGATCCCTCCTTCAGTGGATTCCCGGGGGCCGCGCGGCGAGCGGCGTATCTCCCCGCAGGGGAATCAACTTCAGGCCCGGCAACTGTGGGAACTGGCCCGCGAGGAGTTGGCGGTCAGCGGCGTAACACTCCGGCTGCTGCACGCAGAGGAGAGTGCAGGGATTGCTCGCGCCCTTCAGACTATGCTGGAGGAGAATCTTGCGGGTCTCGTAATCGAGCGGGAGGCCGTCCCCTTTGAAGAGCGGCTGGAACGCGTAAGGTCAGGACAGTTCGATCTTGTCCTTCAGGGATGGACGGTGGATCACGACGACCCGCTCTCCCTGCTGTCGCTCTTCGTCACCGACAGCCCGGGGAATGACCCCCGGTGGATTAACCGTGAGTACGATGAGTTCATTGCATCGGCCTATGTCGGTGACCCGGAGGGACGGGAAGGGGCCATCGCCGCCGCGGAGCGCATCCTCCTTGATCAACTGCCCCTGTTGCCGCTCTACCACCCCGTACGCCACTGGATTATCCGGCCGAATTTCCGGGGTGTCAGGCATGCGCCATCCGGCGCCCGGCTTGACTTGAGGGACGCTTATCTGGATGATTGACCAGGGTGCTGGCAGTTTTCGGTGAAAGGGAATCCCGCACTGGGGATAGAAATGGGTAGGGCTAGTCCAGACTTGGCAGGAGAGATATACATGGCTCACCTCGCCCTTTACCGGGAGTTCCGTCCGCAGCGATTCGCCGATGTGGTCGGGCAGCATCATATCACCTGCACCCTGCGGAACGCCTTGACGCAGAAGCGTATGCACCATGCCTATCTGCTCTCGGGGCCGCGCGGCACGGGCAAGACCACCGTCGCCCGGATTCTGGCGAAGGCGGTCAACTGCCTGAACTTGCAGCAGGGCGAACCCTGCAATGAGTGCAAGGCGTGCCGCAGCATCATGGACGGCGAGACGATGGATGTCATCGAAATCGACGCTGCCTCCAACCGCGGCATCGACGAAATCCGCGATCTGCGGGACAAGGTGAAGTACGCCCCGGCGGACCTCACCTACAAGGTCTATATCATTGACGAGGTCCACATGCTGTCCGAGCCTGCCTTCAACGCCCTGCTCAAGACGTTGGAGGAGCCGCCGGGACATGTCTTGTTCGTGCTGGCCACCACCGAAAAGCAGAAGTTGCCGATCACGATTCTCTCCCGCTGCCAGGCCTTTGAGTACCACCGGCTTGCAACGCCGGAGATCATCGGCCGGCTGGAAGAGGTCTGTGTTAAGTACAACCTGGTTGCCACGCCCGAAGCGCTGACCGCCATCGCGCGGCAGGCGGAGGGTGGCATGCGTGACGCCCTTTCGCTGCTCGATCAGGTTATGGCCTACGCCGAGGAGGGGCGCATTACCCTCGAGGACACGCTCCACGTGCTGGGTTCCGCCCCGCTCGACCAGTTCCTCCACCTCGATGAGCAACTCACCAAAGGTGAGGTCGGCGGATCGCTGCTCTGGCTGGACGAGATGGTCCGGCAGGGCAAGGATCTGCGCCAACTCGTGCGGGACTATCTCGCCCACTTGCGGGACCTGCTCCTGCTCAAAGTCGATACAGGGGGGGCCGTGCTTGATCTGCCGACCCAGGCGCTGGGAGCGCTCAAGGTCCAGGCCGGCCAGATGGAGCAGGCCCATCTCCTCGGGGCGATCCGCCTGCTCGCACAGGTGGAGAACGAGATGCGCCTTTCGGCCTCCCCCCGCTTGCTGGTTGAAGTCGGGCTGATTCGGCTCGCCGGCCTGTTCACCGGCCAGGAGGTCTCCGCTCCCGCCGAGGCGCCGCAACCCGCAGCGCCCCGCCGGGTGCAGCGAGCGCCGGGCCCTGCTGCCGCCACCGTTACCCCCGAACCCGCTCCTGCTGCGAAGCAGGCCGTAGAGGATTCCGCCCCGCCGGCTGCTGCCGAAGTCGCTGCACCAGCCGAACCCCAGGCCCCCATAGGGGAAGGGGTGGATCGTGTTGTTCAAATCTGGGACCAGGCGACCGAGCTAATCCGCCGGAAGAGGCCGAGCACGGCCACCCTGCTGGGCAACGTGCGAATCGGGGCGCTGCGGGGCAACACACTCTTCTTGGTGGCGGCGACGCCCACGTTTGCCCAACTTTTGCGTCGCAAAGATGATAAAATGATCCTGGAGAAGGCGCTGGATCACCTCGGACTGTCGGGCCTGGACGTGCAGATACTTGGCCCTGACGATGCCGCATCCAAACTGAGCAGCGCTTCGGCTGGCCCGGCTGAACCCAAGCAAGAGCCGGCGGAGCAGGCATTCATGCAGAAGGTCCAGAGCGTCTTTCCCAAAGAGATTATCCACGAAGTGAAAGAGGAGGGCTCTCAATGATCCCTGGAGGCGGCAATATGAATCAGATGCTCAAGCAAGTGCAGAAAATGCAGCAGAACATGATGAAGGCTCAGGAAGAGATCGCGAAGATGACGGTGGAGGGCACCGCCGGCGGCAACACCGTGAAGGTGATCATCACCGGCGACAAGCGGGTAGTGGGCATCACCCTGGCCAAGGAGGCCGTCGACCCCGATGATGTGGAGATGCTGCAGGATCTGATCCTGGCGGCCATTAACGATGGCATGAAGAAGGCCGAGGAAATGTCGGAGGCGGAGATGAAGAAGATCATGCCCGCCGGCATGCCGCGTATCCCGGGCTTGTTCTAGCAAACCATGTACTACGCCGAGCCGATTGCCCGCCTGATTGAGGAGTTGACGAAGTTGCCAGGCATCGGGCCCAAAACGGCTCAGCGCCTGGCCTTCCACCTGCTCCATATGGACAAGCACGTGGTCCAGAATATCGCCGCTTCCATCATTGATGCCCGGGAAAAGGTCAAGTACTGCTCCGTCTGCTGTAACCTGACCGACCAGGATCCCTGCCGCATTTGCGGCAACACCGACCGCGACCATGCAACCATCTGTGTGGTGCAGGAGCCGCGCGATGTGGTGGCGATGGAGAAAACTCGGGAGTACAAAGGGCTGTACCATGTGCTCCAGGGCGCCCTGAACCCCATGGAGGGCATCGGCATTGAGGACATCCGAGTGAAAGAGTTGGTCGCTCGCCTGGGCGATGGGAAGGTAAAGGAGGTTATCCTCTGTACCAATCCCAACACGGAAGGCGAGACAACGGCCATGTATATCGCCCGGTATATCAAGCCGCTGGGCATAAAGGTGACCCGCATTGCCCGTGGGCTGCCCATGGGCGGTGACCTGGAGTACGCCGACGAAGTGACACTGGCTAAAGCCCTGGAAGGGCGCCGCGAGATCTAGCGGCGCTCTTTCTGTTTACGTGTGTTCCCTCTGGTCAAGACTGGGAACAGTCATATGCCGGATGCACGGCCATACTTTATCCGGCAAGGGGGATCAGCGCGATGAGACCGCAGTTGGGCTGGACTGGCCTCTGGCAGGGGTGGCTTGGGCGTTGGACGCAGACAGAAACCCGCCGGGTTCGGAAAGAGGAGCAGAGGCTTCGCCAGGAGATGGAGGCGGCCCGCCGGGAGGCGGAGGCTGCGGAGCGGTACTTCCAAACAGTAACCGAACCGGAGTTAGTCGACCACGCCATCTTTACCATGGAGGCAGCGAAGCGCAAATACGTTTACTTGTACCGTCAACTCCGCCGTAGTCGGGGCGGTACAGGTGAGATCGATCAGGGGGAATCGGAATGGATTTGAACACCGCTTTCTTCTATGCCATGGGTGTCATTTTAGTCCTGATGCTCCTTCACGTGCTTGCAAAACCATTAGAGGTTGCACTCCGGGTCCTGGGGAGCAGCCTTGTAGGCGGCCTGGTCCTCTGGGTCGTAAACCTTGCCGGCGGGCTGGTCGGGTTTCACATCGGGCTGAACCCGGTCTCTGCCATGATCGTCGGAGTCCTCGGGGTTCCAGGTTTGCTCGGGCTCGGACTCCTCCGCGCAATTGTGGGTTGATTTTTGCCTGAACGCGGAGTAGAATACAGCCCAGAATACCTGACAAGCGTTGAGAGGGACGAGTAGGCGGATTCGTGGAGCAACAGAGAGCCGGGGTAGGTGTGAACCGGCGCCCACGCCTGTCGAAGCAGGCCCTTGAGCTTCTGGACTGAACCTGCACAGTAGGTCCAGACGGTCTTCCTCCGTTAATGGGAGCCGAGTGAGACCGTAAGGTCTAAGCTAGGGTGGTACCGCGGGATTCATCCCCCGTCCCTAACCGGACGGGGGTTTTTTCATTTTGAGTTGGCACTCTTTCTAGTAAAGGGGATACTGCGATGACGATACGTGTGCGCATTGCGCCAAGTCCCACCGGTCCGATTCACGTGGGCAATGTCCATACCGCCCTGTTCAACTGGCTGTGGGCGCGGAAGGCCGGCGGCAAGTTCATCCTCCGGTTCGAGGACACCGACCGGGAGCGCTCCAGGGCCGAGTGGGAGCAGGTGATCTTTGAGGATCTGAAGTGGCTCGGCATCGATTGGGACGAGGGCCCGGACATTGGTGGCCCGTACGCCCCCTACCGGCAGATGGACCGCCTCGACCTGTACCGCGAGTACGCCCAGAAGCTCCTTGAGGGCGGGCACGTCTATAAGTGCTACTGCACCAAGGAGGAGGAGGACGTCGACCGCCAGGAGGCGCAGGCGCAGAACCGGCCGTACCAGTATAAGGGGCGCTGCCGGAACCTGCCGCCTGAGCAGCAGAAGGCCTTTGAGGCAGAGGGCCGCACCCATGTGCTGCGGTTCCGGGTACCCCGGGGCGAAATCATTCGCTATAACGACCTCGTCCGCGGTCCGATTGAGTTCCCGACCGACTCGATCGGGGATTTCATTATCATGCGCGGCAACGGGATTCCTCTGTACAACTTCGCCGTCGTGATCGACGATGTCACCATGAACATCACACACATTCTGCGGGGCGAGGGGCATATCCCGAACACGCCGGTGCAGTTGTTGATGTACAAGGCGCTCAATCTGCCGATTCCCCAGATTGGCCACCTGGGCCATATGACGAATGAGGAGCGGGGCAAGCTCTCCAAGCGCAAGGGCGAAGCGGCGGTTCGCGATTACCGCGAGCAGGGGTACCTTCCCGATGCCCTCATGAACTTCATGAGCCTGCTCGGTTGGACTCCGCCTGGCGCCGAAGATGGGCGTGAGATTCTGACCAAGGAAGAGCTGATTCACGACTTTGATATCGAGGACTGTACCAAGGCCCCCTCCGTCTTTGACAAGGACAAACTCAACTGGATGAACGGCATGTACATCCGCAAGAAGAGCCTCGATGAGTTCGCTGAACTGGCCCTACCCTTTGTGGTCCAGTCGGGAATGTACACCGAGGCGGAGGCTCGGGCCAACTGGGAGTGGTACAAGCAGGTTCTCTCTCACGCCCAGCCGCGCGTCGAGACGCTGGCCCAGGTGCCTCTGCACACCGACATCTTCTTTAAGGATCAGATTGAGATGAACGAGGCGGCAGCCGCCAAGTTCCTGACCGATGCGGTCAAGCCGTTCTTCCGTCGGGTAATTGAGGGTCTGGGTACCGTAGAGTGGGAGCTAGAGTCGATTGAGAAGCAGATCCGCAGCATTCAGGAGGAGATGGGCCTGAAGCCGAAGGAGTCCTTCCAGCCGATTCGGGTGGCGATCACCGGTCGGACCGAGAGCCCGGGTCTCTTCGAGACTGTTCATCTGATTGGGCGTGAGCGGGTAATCGCCCGCATCTCGAAATACGCGTAACTCGAAGAATGGGGCGGAGGATTTCCTCCGCCCCATTCGCATCAGGCATAAGCTTGTCCCTTGCACAGGAATAGACGCGCGTGCTACAATGCGCAATGCGGAAGGGCACGGCATATATCGAAAGCGGGGCGGACGCCACGGCGTCCTCTTTCTTTCCAGAGACGGCGACATCTGGCGAATATTAAGCGCTTGCAAAGATGCGCAGGCTGTGCTAAAGTAAATGAGTCGCTGATGCGGCGCACAGAGAATGGCCTGAACGCCAAGAATTAGTGCCTTGACAGGTGGCGGCGAGTTTGCTAAGATATCTTCTTGCGAGCCGCTGAAGTGCGGTGAGCGAGCGAAGCCTGGAACCTTGAAAACTAGACAGTGCAAGAGAGAAAAGCCAAGCGAGTCGAGCTCAAAACAACGAGCCGAACAAACTTTTTACGGAGAGTTTGATCCTGGCTCAGGACGAACGCTGG
>JBMONB010000049.1:0-15327 GCA_049325315.1 Bacillota bacterium
CTCCCGATGCTGCTCCGCCTCCCGCCATTGGCCCTGGAAGAGATAGCGGGAGGGGTTTTCCGGGTCAAACCGCTCCACGAAAAGGTCCTGGGCATCGGCCCCGGTATGGGTGATGCACCAGGCCACCCGCTCGTTGTGTCCGAAGTGGGGGAAGCCGGGCACCCCGGGGAAGGAGAGGCCGGTAACGTCGAAGGCGTGGCAGGCGATATGGTTGGGGTAGTAGGGGCTGGGCACATCGGGCGCACGGTGGGGGTCTCCTGCCAGGAGCGGCTTGCCCGAGCGGGTTAGTGGGCCGGCGACGACCCAACTGTTGCTGCCCCCGTCTGCCTCCTGCAGCCAGAAGAGCGCCTCCATCGCCGTCTGAAGCTCGGCCAGCGCATCGCCAACCCGCCCGCTGTAGGTCCCGTCGGGAGGGAGCATCACCCGCTCACCGGGCTGGTTCCCCCGGTAGAGCTTCGCCACCGCCTCCGGCCCCACGGCCCGCAACAGGCGAGCCCGCCAGAGCTTGGTCTCCCAGAGGCCCATCGCCACATGCCGTACCTTGAAGACCGCCAGGCAGTCCCATGGCTCCCAGCGCTCCGGCTCCACCCCGAGAAGCTGGTACTCGGGGGGCAGGGAGCCGGCGGAGGCGAGGAACCCGTTCACCCCATCGCTGAAGGCGTCCAGCATCGCCCGGGTCTCCGGCTTCAGGTGGTCGTAATCGGCCCGGGAGGTCGGCCCCAGCCGCAGGCGGCGCATCAGCCGGTCCTGGGCCACCCCGGCGGCCCCGACCCACTCCGCCCAGCGCCCATAGGCCCGGTGCCGGTCGTAGTCCATCTGCCAGAGCCTGTCCCGTGCGTGCAGGTACCCCTGCGCATGAAAGGCGCCGGCCGGGGTGCGGGCCCGGGCGTGGGCCACCCCCTCCGGGTCGAAGCAGATCTCCACCGGCTCTGAAAGGCCGGGCAGGAAGATGGTCAACCAATCCACTCCTTTCACTCCCGGGTGCCATCTTAGCCCCTTCGACATGGAGGGGACTGCCCCTGCCTGGTTGACTTGATTCCGCTGGTACGCCAAAGGCGCCACTGGCACCGGGCTGACGACGCCCTTCAGTCGCCGGCCTGAAGACCCGGGCCGGCCTCCGCCGCCTCCAGCTTGCTCGCCCGCCGTCGATGCTGCTCGGCAGCCTCGTCGGCCCCGTACGCCTCGAGCACCTCGGCCAGGGTCCGGTGGTAGCGGGCGCGGGTCGGCCAGCCGATCACAGCGGCCCGGGCAAAACCAAAGGCCAGCTGAACCTGCCCGGCGGCCATGCAGGAGCGGGCCGTCTCGTGCGCGGCGTCGGCACTGAGGGGAAGCGGCATAGGCAGAAGCAGTTCCACCGGAAACGCCAGGTCGCTGCGCGCTTCGACAAGGCGCGCATGGAAGGCCCTCTCCAGGGTGGGGGTACTGCGCCGCAGCGCTGCCAGTGCGTCATGGGCCCAGGTATGGCCCTCGAGCCAGCTGCGGCGGGCGAAGGCCATCTGGCACCCCTGGGCAGCCGCCAGGGCCGCTCCGTGGTGGTGTTCCCGGCCCAGTTGCCCGATGACCTCAAGGGTCCCCGACAGGCCCAGCAGAACCGTCGCAACCCGGGCGGTCCAGGCCGGTGACCGCTGCTCAGCGACCCGGGCGAAGAGCGTGGCGCCCAGGTGCTGCATCCACCGATACTGACCCAGCCAACTGCCAGGGAAGTCGCTCTGTTTGATGCCGTATCCCACCAGCAGGATGGGTAGAAGGGCGAGGCTGACGATGAGAACCAGGCCGCCATTGCCGCTCCTCACCGGGTCCGGCGCCGGGCCCGTCAGGCCGATGGCGGCGGTCAGGCAGGCGACCGTGACCAGGTAGAGCAGCACCCGGTGCAGCGCCTGATTCAGCGGCAGGCTGGGATCGCGACTGTCGTTCTGACTCAGGTCATAGAGCCCCGCCCCGAAGCCAACCACCGGCCAAAAGGCGTCGGCGCCCATCAGCAGGCTGGCCAAGATCAGAAAGAGCAGGCAGAGAAAGCGGAGGGGGCCGGCATGGTGGAGCATCCGACTGCCGTCCAGGCCCGAGAGCGGGGCCAGGTTGGCCAGGTTGATCCAGAGCGCGAAATCGCCGGCAAAAATCAGCGAAGGAGTGGCGGTCAGTATGCCGGCCAGCTTGACCGCCAGCGCTGCAGCGCCGCCCACTACGGGGCCGCCCAGACTGATCCAGACCTGGTCCCAGGAGCTCCCGCTCCCCCGGTGAGCGACAAAGGCCCCCCACCCAGGAATGAAGGTGGGAGGGCTGGTCACCACCACCCCCCGCCAGCGGGCCGCCAGAATATGCCCCGCCTCGTGAAAGTAAATCAGCAGGGTGAAGGCCAACCCCGTGGCCCAGTTCCAATAGAGCGCCTCCAGGCCCGCAAAGGCCAGGCCCGTGACCAGTGTCCGCCAGGAGAAGAGCGAATCCTTGCCAGCAGCCCTCACACCCAATCCTCCCCTTCGATTCCAACAGAAGGGATTTCCAGATTTAAGCATGAAATTCCTTCCTATTCCAGGGATGGTGCTGGCAACGAGGAGGGCTTGTGCGACGTCCAAATAGGGAGAGTATCAAATCGACCCGACCGTGGGGGTAATCAGATGATCCGCAAGGCCCTTCTTCCCGCCCTCTTGGCCACCAGCCTGGGGCTGGCCGCCTGCTCTGCCTCCGCCCTGCAGGGGCAGGTGGAGCCCCCGACGCCTGCCCAGGTGAGTCCGGCCCCAACCCCGCCTGCCCAGTTGGATCCGCCCAAGACCGAGCCCCCTAAGCCCCAGCTGCCTCCCTGGGTCACCCCGGTGACTGACGAGAACTTCGCCGCCCTGGTACAGACCCACCGGCCCAACGAGATGGGCCGGGTCCTGATTCTGGAGTACCACCACTTCGGCGAGGAAGAGGAGCGCTGGACCCGCACCTGGGAGAACTTCCGCAAGGATTTGGAAACCCTGTACGCCAAGGGGTTCCGGGCCGTCAACCTCATGGACTACCTGAACGATGACATGAAGCTGCCCGCCGGCACTTCGCCGGTGATCTTTACCTTCGATGACTCGATGATCAACCAGTTCCGGGTGATCCGCAAGGCCGATGGCACCTGGGAGCCCGACCCGAAGTCGGTCCCGGCGGTGATGCTCCAGTTTGCCAGGGAGTACCCCGACTTCGGCGTGGCCGGCACCTTCTACGTAAAATTCACCGAGGTTCCGTTCGAGGAGGAGGATCTCTGGAAGGAGAAGCTCCAGTTCCTCGTCGAACACGGCTTTGAGGTGGGCAACCACTCCTACACCCACGACAACCTTGCCCTGCTCGATGACGACGGCGTCCGGCGCTCCCTGGGCATGCAGGTCAAGCGTATCAAGGAAGCGCTGCCCGACTACGACGGGGGGACCATCGCCCTGCCCCTGGGGCAGTGGCCCAAGAACAGGGCCCTGCTGGTGGAGGGCGAGTACCAGGGAACCCGCTACAAGCACCGGGCGGTGCTGGAGGTGGCCGACTCGCCGGTCCCCTCGCCCTACGACCGCCGGCAAGATGTCTACGCCCTGCAGCGGACCCAGGCGATTCAGTCCGAGTTTGACCGCTGGTTCCCCTTCCTGGAGAAGTACCGCTATATCAGCGACGGCGACCCCGATACCATTGTGATTCCCGCCTCGCTGGAAGAGCGCCTCAACCCCGAGAAGATCCAGGGCAAGAAGGTCCGCACCTATCCCGATCCAGCCAAGTAGCTGAAGGAGGAGCAGCACGTGAAGGTTGCCCTGATCCAGATGGATATCGCCCTCGGCCGGCCCGACCTCAACCGCGAGCGGGCGGCGGCATTCGTCCGCCAGGCCGCTGCCACCGGCGCCGAACTGATTCTTCTGCCCGAGATGTTCACCACCGGCTACTGCCTGCCCGAGCTGGCCGGCGGCCATGCCGACCGGGCCGGCGAGCCCACCGGCGCCCTGCTCGCCGCCCTGGCGCGGGAGACCGGCGCCTACATTGGCGGCTCTGTGGCCGATGAGCGGGAGGGGAAGGTCTACAACCGGGCGGTGGTCTACAGCCCGGAGGGCGAGCGCATCGCGGTCTACGACAAGGCGCACCTGGTGCCGATGATGCAGGAGGAGCGCTACCTGGCCCCGGGCGACCGGCTCACCCTGGCCGACCTGGGCGGGGTGAAGGCGGGGCTGGCCATCTGCTACGACCTGCGCTTCCCCGAACTCTTCCGCTCCCTCACCCTGGCGGGGGCCGAACTCTTCATCATCCCCTCCGAGTGGCCGGCCCAGCGGCTGCACCACTGGCGGACCCTGGCCATGGCCCGGGCGATCGAGAACCAGTGCTACGTGCTGGCCTGCAACCGGGTGGGGGCCGACCTTGCCAACCGCTTCCCCGGCCACTCCCTGGTGATCGACCCCTTCGGGGCGGTGCTGGCTGAGGGGGGCGAGGGGGAGGAGATCATCACAGCTGAGATCGACCTGGCCCAGGTCGCCGATGTGCGGGCACGGATTCCCTCCCTGCGGGACCGGCGCCCTGACCTTTATCGATAATGAGCAGGCCGGCTGGAGGGGCGCCGGAGGCGGTCGCACGGTGGGCCGAGGTAGCCCGCTAGCCCGGACCGCATTCGGGTAAGCGCCTCTGTCTCGGCTGACCCGGGGGGCCCGGCTTCCTGCTGATTCGGCTGCACGACGCAACCCGCCCGGTTCGCATTGAGCTCCAGGCCCGCTGCAGCAGAACAGGAGGAAGCACAGCATGCGAGCCATCGTCGGCGCCGTTCTCTTCGCGCTTCAGGATCAGCAAGTCCTTCTGCTCCAGCGGAATCACGGGGCCTTCCTGGGCAAGTGGGATGCGCCGGGTGGGCTCGTCGAGTTCGGTGAGACGCCGGCTGAGGCGGCCATGCGTGAGCTGGCCGAGGAGACCGGACTGGAGGCAGCCTCCTGCGAACTGCGGGCACACCTGCTGCTCTATCATGAGGAGAACCAGACCGTGGTCACCTCCTATCTCTTCGTGACCGAAGACTGGTCGGGGGAACTGCTGGAGAGTGAGGAAGGGCGGGCCGAATGGGTCGATGTGGCCCGCATCCACGAGACCGACCTGATCGACTTCATGCACATCACGCTCCCGCTGGTGCTGACCCCCGGCTCCATACTAATGGGCACCATCCGCCATTCGGCTTCCGGTGCCCCCAACAGCTATGAACTCCACCACCATACGCTAGGCGAGACCCGTACGCTCCGGGCCGAATCCGACCAGGAGGCGGCATCCTAAGCGCAGGCGCACGTTCTGCCCACAATGAAAACAGCCCGCTCCCCATCGTGAGGAGCGGGCTGTTTTGCGTTCCACTTTAGAATAACCGAATCACGGCGAAGGCGCCGGTGGCCACCGCCCCGATCAGCATGCCTGAGACCGCTACGCCCAGCGCCATGGCCACGGCGGTGAGGGCGACGGGCAGGCGCATTAGGTTGGCCAGGGCCGCCCCGGACCAGAGGCCGGTGCCGGGAATGGGAATGCCGATGAAGAGCGCCACGCCCAGCCAGCCATAGCGGCGGACCCGGGTGTGGTGTTTCTCGGCCACCTGGTCGATCCGCGCGAGCCAGCGAGCCGCCCAGGGCGCCTGCTGTGCGATGCGGCGGAGCATGTACAGAATGAACATGATCAGCGGAACTTGTGCCAGGTTCCCGATAATCCCGATCGCGACGGCGACGGAGGGTTGCAGGCCGAGGGACATGCCCACCGGAATCCCCACCCGCAGCTCGAGAAACGGGATCGCGGAGATGCCCAGTACTTTCAGTGCAGCGGTCCAGTCCACACCCATTGACCTCCCAGGCTTGCTGGTCCCCAAAGGGGCCCTCGAGCCAGCATGACTTCGAAGGTCTTGTCATGAGTCAGCCAGGCACGACCGGGGCGCAACTCCCGGTTTTACGATCGTGCCACCCGCCCGGAGGGCGGGCTGACTACTCCCCTTCGTACTGAGATACATCGTAGCAGGAAACGGGGCGTTCGTCAAAGGGGTTCATCCAACAATTAGGAGAAAATGAGGCTCAGGCCTTCCCTCCCAGGAGGCGGTTGCGGCTCACCAGGGCTGCGGCCTGGGTCCGGTTGGACAGGTTCAGTTTTTGGAGGATCGAACTGACATAGTTGCGGACCGTTTTCTCCGCCAGGAAGAGCCGCCCGGCGATCTCCCGGTTGGTCAGCCCGTCGCCGATCAGATCCAGGATCGCCTGCTCCCGCTCATTCAGGTCATCTAGTCCCGATTCGGATCGCATGCCCGAGCGCAGATGCTCCATGACCCCGCGTGTAATCTGAGGGTCCAGCAGGCAGATCCCCTGCGAAACCAGGTGAATGGAGCGGAGGAGTTCATCCGCCTCCACCTGCTTCAGAATGTAGCCCGCCGCGCCGGCGACCACCGCCGCGACAGCGGCATCCTTGTCGTCATATGAGGTCAGCATCAACACCCGGACCTGGGGCCGCTCCTCCCGGATCGCCCGGCAGCACTCGATTCCACTGCCATCCGGCAGGCGCACGTCCATCAGGATTACGTCGGGGTGCAGCGCCAGCGCTTTCTCGTGCGCCTCCCGGGCGGTGGCGGCCTCGCCGATCACCTCAAAGCCCGGGGCGCGGGAGAGCAGGGCCTTCAGGCCCATGCGGACGACGCTGTGGTCATCTACCAGGAGAATGGTTGTCACCCTGGCCACCTCCTTCTCCTCCATCATACCATTCGCTTAAATTTCTGACGAGCCCTGCCTTCACCGGGGGTGAACGGACCGGGCCGGCAACTCAGGACATATGTCCCGGCAGATGGGGGAGGCTGTCACTCCAACCCGCTGTGGGCGAAGGGCTACCCTGAAGGGGGGGAGAAGCGCACACCACAGGAGGGGTGAACGTGGAGCAGCAGGAGAAGAGACGCCTCACCTGGGTACCGATCTCGGGCCGCACCACCGATGGCGTCGAGGAGATGGCCCTCACCTTTATTGAGGAGTTCCTGCGCATGGGGCTCTCGCCTGACGGGGTGATGGCCCTGTTCCGCAACCCGTTCTACACGGGTCCACACTCCATTTATCAGATGCGGGGCGAGGCATGGGTGGAGGCGCTGATCCGCCGCATCACAACGGGAGGGGAGGAGTTCGATGCCAAAGCGTGAGCGTGGGCTATCTCGCAGGGATTTTCTCGTGGCCAGCGCCGCTGCGGCGGGGGGTGTCGCCCTGCTGTCAAACCGGCAGTGGGCGCGGGCCGATCTGGTCACCCTGCGGCCCTTCAACGTCGACAATCCGCTGGCCACCTATCCGGACCGCAACTGGGAGAAGCTCTACCACGATCAGTACCGCTATGATTCCGAGTTTACCTTCCTCTGTGTGCCCAACTGTACGCACAACTGCCGGGTGAAGGGGGTCGTCCGCAACGGGGTGATGGTGCGGGTGGAGCCGCCCTACACCGAGGGGACCGCCACCGACCTGTACGGCACCAAGGCGTCGCAGTCGTGGCATCCGCGCGGCTGTCTGAAGGGGTACACCCTGCCCCGCCGGATCTACGGGCCCTACCGGACCAAGTACCCCATGATCCGCAAGGGCTGGAAGGAATGGGTGGAGGCGGGCTGGCCCGACCAGTCGCAGGCCGAGGTGAAGGAGAAGTACTTCCGCCGCGGCTGGGATGACTGGGTCCGCGTCTCCTGGGACGAGGCCAATACGCTGGTGGCCAAGACGCTGCTGCACATGATGAAGACCTACTCCGGCGAGGAGGGGGCCCAGCGGCTGCGCGCCCAGGGCTATCCCGAGGCGATGATCGAGGCGATGCACGGCTCCGGCGCCCAGACCATGAAGTTCCGCAACGGCATGGCACTCAACGGCGTGGTCCGGATCAACGGCCTGGCCCGCTTCGCCAACATGCTGGCGCTCTACGACGGCAAGTACGGCGGGCGGCAGTGGTCCAGCTACGACTGGCACGGCGACCTGAACCCCGGCCATCCCATGTCCACCGGGGTCAAGTGCTCCGATATCGACATGAATGACTTCCGCAACACCAAGCTGATGATCTTCCTGGGCAAGAACCAGGTGGAGAATAAAATGGCCGACGCCCACTGGTGGATCGAGATCATCGAGCGGGGCGGCAAGGTGGTCAATATCTCCCCCGAGTACAGCCCGGCCAGCCAGAAGTCCGACTACTGGCTCCCTGTTCGCCCCGGATCGGACATTGCCCTGCTGCTGGGCCTCGCCCATATTCTCTACCGCGACGGGCTGATCGACTTCGAGTTCGTCAAGCAGCACACCGACCTGCCGCTGCTGGTCCGTATGGACACGCTCAAGCGGCTGACCAACAAGGACCTGGGCCTCGCCACCGCCCGGCTGACCGGCTACTCGGTCACCACCCAGAAGATCGATCCGGCGCTGCGCGAGTCCTGGGGCGACTTCGTCGTCTGGGACAAGAACGCTGGCGCCCCCCGGGTGGTCAACCGGGATCAGGTGGGTGAGCGGATGCCCTATGACCCCGCCCTGGAGGGGACGTTCACCGTCACCCTGGCCGATGGCTCCAAGGTGCAGTGCAAGACCGGCTTCCAGCTATACAAGGAGCATGTGGCCGAGTACACCCCCGACATGGTCGCCGAGGCGACCAGCGTGCCGGTGGAGCTGATCGAGCGGCTGGCGAAGGATCTGGGCACGATCAAGCCGGCGCACATTGCCACCGGTGAGGGCGTCAACCACTACTTCCACTGCGATATTACCGGCCGGGCCTGCTTCATGCTGGTCTCGCTCACCGGCAACGTGGGCAAGCCTGGCGCCAACACCACCCACTGGGCCGGCAACTACCGGGGCGAGAACCACCCGGGCCTCCCGGTCTGGATGGCCGAGGACCCCTTCAACCCCAACCTCGACCCCGAGGCCCCGGCCGACAAGGTCACGGTGAAGAAGTACTACAAGGGGGAGCACCCGGCCTACTGGAACTACGGCGACCGGCCGCTGGTGGTGGGCGGCAAGTTCTACACCGGCAAGTCACATATGCCGACCCCCACGAAACTGATGTGGATCGCCAACTCCAACCACCTGAACAACGCCAAGTGGGCCCACCACATGATCGAGGTGGTCAACAAGAACGTCGAGCTGTTCGTGGTGCAGGACTGGGAGTGGACCGGCTCCTGCGAGCATGCCGACGTGGTCTTCCCGGTACAGTCCTGGGCGGAGATGACCCACCCCGACATGACATCGGCCTGCTCCAACCCCTTCTTCAACGTCTGGAAGGGCGGCATGAAGCCGCTCTATGAGTCGCGGGCCGATGTGGAGGTGCAGGCCGGCGTGGCCAACAAGATGGCCGAGCTGACCGGCGACGAGCGGTACCGCGACTACTGGAAGTTCGTCAACGAGGGGAAGACCGAGATCTACCTGCAGCGGGTCTCCGACGCCTCCTACACCACCAGCGGCTACAACATTCAAGATGTCATGGACTCGGATCGCGACTGGCTGATGATGTTCCGGACCTACCCGCGCATCTTCGGCTGGGAGCAGGTGCACGAGTCGAAGCCCTGGTACACCAAGACCGGCCGCATCGAACTCTATAAGGATGAGCCCGAGTTCATCGATTTGGGCGAGAACCTGATCGTCCACCGGGAGCCGGTGGAGGCGACTCCCTACCTGCCCAACGTGATCCTGGGCTCGCACGAGGCGATCCGCCCGGTCAACGAGGTCCCGCTGGATGCCGCCGGCGCCGACGAGCGCTCGGTGCGCAACGTGAAGATGACCTGGGCCGAGGTGAAGGGGACGAAGAACCCGCTCTGGGAAGAGGGGTACCGCTACTACTTCCTCACCCCCAAGAGCCGCCACCGGGTCCATTCCTCGTGGGCAATGACCGACTGGAACGTGATCTGGGACTCGAACTTCGGCGACCCATACCGCAGCGACAGGCGGACCCCGGCCACCGGCGAGGGGCAGATCCATATGCACCCCGACGATGCCCAGGAGCTGGGGCTGAACGACGGCGACTACGTCTATGTCGATGCCAATGCCGCCGACCGGCCCTACGTGGGCTGGAAGGAGTCGGATCCCTACTACGAGGTGGCCCGGCTGAAGGTGCGGGTGCGGTTCAACCCGTCGTACCCGCCCGGGGTCACCATGATGAAGCACGCCATCTGGATTGCCTCGCCCAAGACGGTCAAGGCGAACAAGGAGCGGGCCGACGGCCTCGCCATCTCGGATACCGGCTACCTGGCCCACGTGCGGACCGGGTCGCACCAGAGCGCCACCCGCGGCTGGCTGCAGCCCAGCCAGATGACCGACTCCCTGGTCCGCAAGGGTTACATGGGCCAGGAGATCGGGGTGGGCTACGAGGTCGACGTGAACGCCCCGAACACCTGCCCCAAGGAGACGCTGGTCAAGATCACCAAGGCCGAAGATGGCGGCATGGACGGCAAGGGGATCTGGAAGCCCGCCACCACCGGGTTCACCCCCGGCAAGGAGAATGAGATCATGCAGCAGTACCTGCAGGGCGGCTTCGTGCAAGTATAGCACGATGCTTCACGGGGGCGGGGCGGCTTGGACGGCCCGACCCCGTGGCACGGGGCATCGCCAGGCAGGGGGAGGGTGTCGGGGGGGGGGGGGCCCCCCCCCCCCCCCGTGTTGGTTAAGAGGGGGGTCATCGCCGGGTTGGGGGTGGGTGTGGGGGGGGGGGCTCCGCCCCCCGCATGACTTTGATGAAAGGAGGGCGCTGACCGGTGGCTGTTGAGAAGGTGAAGAACTGGCAGTTAGGCCGGGAGATGGAGTATGCCTACCCCGAAGCCCGCCCGGAAAATCAGTTCGCAGCGGTCTTCAACCTGAACCGGTGCATCGGCTGCCAGACCTGTACCATGGCCTGCAAGTCGACCTGGACCTTCAGCGAAGGCCAGGAGTACATGTGGTGGAACAACGTGGAGTCCAAGCCCTACGGCGGCTACCCCCAGAACTGGGACGTGAAGCTGCTCGCCATGCTGGGACCCCAGCAGTGGAGCGGCGCCACCTTCGCCGGCAAGACGATCTTCGAGGCGCGGGACCCCGCCAAGCAGACCCTGAGCGGCATGCAGGCGCTGGGCTACCTGCCCGCCGATGAGGAGTGGCGCCACCCCAACGTCTACGAAGATGCCTCCAAGGGGCACAACCCCAAGGGCGAGTCGCTCCCGGAGCACAAGCACTGGGGCTTCTACCTGCCCCGCATCTGCAACCACTGCACCTATCCCGCCTGCCTGGCCGCCTGCCCTCGCAAGGCGATCTACAAGCGGCAGGACGACGGGATCGTGCTGATCGACCAGGCCCGCTGCCGGGGCTACCGCAAGTGCATGGAGGCCTGCCCCTACAAGAAGCCGATGTACCGGGGCACCACCGGCACCTCCGAGAAGTGCGTCGGCTGCTACCCCCGCATCGAGCAGGGCCAGGCGACCCGCTGCATCGCCACCTGCATCGGCAAGATCCGCCTGTTCGGCTGGGTCGATGACCCCGAATCGCCCATCCACTACCTGGTGCACAAGGCGAAGGTCGCCCTGCCGCTCTACCCGCAGTTCGGCACCGAGCCCAACGTCTACTACATTCCGCCCCGCTGGGTGGAGCGCAGCTACCTGACGCAGATGTTCGGCCCCGGCGTGGAGGCGGCGATTGCGGCCTACTCGAAGCCCGACCCCGAGCTGCTGGGGGTGCTTCAGCTCTTCGGCGCCACCGACAAGATCGTCTACCGCTACAAGATCGAGGGCGAGGAGGCGGTCGGCTTCGACAAGGACGGCGCCGAGGTGGTCCGGACCGTGATCAACGAGACCGTGCAGGTCCGCCCCGAGGGCCGGCACAACATTACCTAGCCGGGGAGGAGATGATGACCATGGCGCTGGCACAGCCAGAGGTCCGGCGGAGCCGGGTCTACGCCACCCTCTCCCGGGGCTTCCTCTACCCGGCGGACGAGCTGCTGGCGGAGATGCGGGGCGGCCAGTTCGCCCGCTCCCTCCGGACCGGCCTGCCGGTCGATGGAGCGGTGAGGGCGGAGCGGGTCCAGGCGGCGCTCGATGCGCCCGGGAGCCGGGAGGCGGAGTACAACCTGCTCTTCGCCGGACAGGGGGTCCCCTGCCCGCTCTACGAGACCGAGTACACCAGTTCCCACGTTTGGATGCAGACACAGCAGATGGCCGACATCGCCGGCTTTTACCGGGCCTTCGGGGTCGATGTGCAGCAGAGCGGTGAGCGGCCCGACAACCTGGCCTCCCAGCTGGAGTTCATGTCCCTGCTCTGCATGAAGGAGGCGGTTGCCACCGCCGATGGCAATGCAGAGGCGGCAGAGATCTGCCGGGAGGCTCAGTCCAAGTTCCTGACCAACCACCTGGGGCGCTGGCTGCCCAAGCTGACCGAGCGCATGGAGAAGGTCGGCGCCGAGGGGTTCTACCTGGAGCTGGTCCGCCTGACGGACTGGTTCGTGCAATATGAGAAGAGCAGCCGGGTGACGGCTGCGGGGAGGGAGTGAGCCCATGCAGATTCTCAGCCGGTTTTCCCGCCGGCAGAAGGTGATTGGCGGCTCCCTGGCGGGTCTGCTGCTCCTTTCCATCGGCCTGGTGGTCAGCCAGACCGGCACCCGCCAGCCGGTGGCCAACCCGACCGTGGTGATCCGAAAGACCAAAGAGCTGCCCGCCGACCCCTGGGCCGCATCGTGGAAGCGGGTGAGCGGCGTGGTGATGCCGCTCTCGGTGGTCAGCACGGTCAATCCGATCCAGCAGAACGTCCAGGTCAAGGCGGTAACCGACGGCCAGCAGGTGGCGATTCGCCTGGAGTGGGCCGATGACTCGGAGGAGGCGCAGACCATGCGCCCACAGGACTTCGCCGACGCCGCCGCCATTCAGATGGCGGCAGGGGTGACCAACGCCTGTATGGGGCAGCTTGATGCCCCGGTCAACATCTGGCACTGGAAGGCCGACAGCCGGCCGGGCTCCCGCGACATCGCCAGCGTCTACCCGAACATGCGGGTCGACGGCTTCCACGACGACTCCGGCCAGGCGGCCGCGGTCTTCGGCCAGCCGGAGTACGCCATTCCTGCCCTGGCGGTGGGCAACCAGCGGGCGCTGCCCGACAAGGAGGGCAAGGCGGAGAACCTGATCGCCGGCGGCAACTCGACGCTGACCGCCAAGCCCGACCGGCCCACAGCGGTGACCGCCACCTGGCAAGATGGCAAGTGGGCGGTGGTCTTCACCCGGCCACTCACAGGGGAGAACGGCGACCTGTCCTTCGCGGCAGGGCAGCCGGTGCAGGCGGCCTTCGCCGTCTGGGACGGCAAGCAGATGCAGCGTGACGGCATGAAGTACATCACCGACTGGGCGGTCCTGGAGCTGAAGTAGCTGAGAGGAGGGGGGAGCTGTGGCCGATGAGCTGCGGGGTGGGCTGCTGAGGGCGTTGCTCTGGGCGGTCGGGGCGGAGTTCTTGCTGGTGCGGCTCCTTTCCCGGGTAGGGGTCTTCATTCCCAAGAGCGGGGCGGTGGAGGCCGGCTACCGGGGGGCGGTCTGGCTGGGCGAGGTGGCCTTCAACCTGAGCCTGATGCTGGCGGTGGTGGTGCTGGCGCTGCTGCTCCGGCTCCACCGGCGCCCCCTGGCCCTGCTGGCGGGGGCGGCGGGGCTGCTGGCGCTGCTGGGGGCACGCCTGCCCGGTGGCGCACCCCTGGCCGCCGCCCTGCTCCCCGTGGCGGTGGCGGCCCTGGGGATCACCGCTGCCCTGCGGGCGCCCGCTGCCCTGCGGCCCGGCCTGGGCCTGATCCTCCTGGCCCAGTTGCTCCGCTACGCAGCGGGCGGCCTGCAGTTGGGCTGGGTCCTGTTCGATCTGCCCGGTGAGCTGCCCGGGGCGGCGTGGCTGCTGCGGGTGGGGGAGCTGCTGGCGGTGCTGGCGCCCATCGCCCTGGGGACCGCTGCGCTGCGCCTCACCGGTCTCCGTCGGGCGTCGCTGCTGGCGGTGGGCGCCCCCGCCCTGCTGGCAGCGGCCCTCTTGGTCGAGCCCGACATCACGGCGATTCTCGCCATGTTTTCCCTGGGCTTTACCCTCTCCTGGCCCGCCCTGCTCTACCTGCTGGGGGCGGGGGCGGTGGTGCTCGCCCTGTCCGCCCTGCCCTCCGGGCAGCGGCTGGGCCTTGCCTTGCTCCTGCTGGCCGGGATCGGGCTGAACGTCAACCAGCAGCACCTGATCACCTTGGTGGGGTGGGCCTTGCTCGCCCTGCCTCTTTCCCTGCGAGAGGAGGTTGATGGCTCATGACGCTTTGCGAACGAGAGGTGGCCTGTGCCCTCTGCAGCGAGGTGGAGCGGTGCGAGATGGATCAGGAGTCGCACGCCATCTGGATGCTGGACCGGCGCCTCAACGAGATCGACCGCCGCGTGCTGGTTCTCAGCAACAAGGGCGGGGTGGGCAAGTCGACGGTGACCGTCAACCTGGCTGTCACCCTGGCCATGGGCGGAATCCGAATCGGCGTGCTGGACGCCGATCTTTCGGGCCCGAGCCTGCCGCTCTTCTTCGGGGTGGAGGGGGCCCGGCTGCGCAGCGGTGGCCGCGGGCTCACCCCCGTGGAGGTCCAGGGACTCAAGCTGGTCTCCACCGGCTTCTTCCTGGCGCAGGAGGATGACCCGGTCATGTGGCGGGACTCCTACAAGTACGAGTTCCTCACCCACCTGGTCTCCGACGTGGAATGGGGCCACCTGGACTGGCTCCTGGTGGACATGCCCCCCGGCACCGGCGGTGAGCTGATCGGCCTGCGCGACATTCTCAGCCGGGTCGATGGCGCGATCGTGGTGACCACCCCCCAGAACGCATCGCTAATGGACGCCCGCAAGGCGATCGCCGCCTGCCGGGAGGCCGAGATCCCCGTACTAGGGGTGGTGGAGAACATGAGCGGCGGCCCCTTCGGCGGCGGGGGCGGCGAACTGGTGGCCATGGCCATGCAGGTCCCCTTCCTGGGCCGGATTCCGCTTGACCCGCGCCTGACCGCCCTCTCCGACGCCGGCAAGCCGCCGGTAGTGGCCGAGCCCGACACCCCCGGCTCCCGCGCCCTGACCAACCTGGCCCACCGCCTGGCCGCAGCGATGCCGTTGACCACGCGCTGACGAATGACAGAGCCTGTCGCCGTAAGCGGCAGGCTCTTCGATTTCCTGTGGAAGACCTTCTTACCACAGATTACACAGATTTAAATGATTACACAGATTATTATCATTATTTAAGGCCTACCAGTACCAATAATCGCCGCGAGACCGATATGTATTAAAATCTGCGTAACCACCATGACGAGGGCGCCAGAGTCGCATATGAAAACTTGGGGGTGTCAATAATCCCTAACGACCACGGTAGAGGCCGTCAAGATTATGGAGCTACCAAGCCCGTCGCGTAACCGGGCCCG
>JBMONB010000050.1:0-14758 GCA_049325315.1 Bacillota bacterium
CTTCCTCGCCGAAGTGGTGGTACTCCAGAATCAGGACCCGGCCCATCTCGTTGGGCCGGTGGGTCTGTACCAGGGCGGCGAAGTTCTCGTCAGTCACCGGGGTGACCCAGGGAGGCAGCTGGGGCTTGGGGGGCTCGGTCTTGGGCGGATCCAACTGGGCAGGCGGGGCTGGGGCCGGACTCACCCGGGCGGGCGGCGGGGGCTCCACCTGCCCCTGCGGGGCGGAAGCGGTGCAGGCTGCCAGCCCCAGGCCGGTGGCCAGGAGCGCGGGAAGAAGGGCTTTGCGGATCATCTGATTACCCCCACGGTCGGGTCGATTTGACTCTCTCAATTTGGACGTCGCACAAGCCCTCCTCGTTGCCAGCACCATCCCTGGAATAGGAAGGGATACCACCCAGGCAGGAGAGGGTCCGACCGTGTCGAAGGGCCTAGAAAGAGGACTCGGCACGAGAGGAGAGGATCGGGTGAGAGATCTGACCCAGAGGGACCTGGAGGAGGCGGTCCCCCCGCAGCATGGCACGGTCTTCCTGCGTGGCCTTCAGGAGCCGGTGGAGATCTACTACGACCCGGAGGGCGTCGCCCATGTCAGGGCCCGCTCCACCGCCGACGCCTTCTTTGCCCAGGGCTACGTACACGCACGCGACCGGCTCTGGCAGATGGACTACGACCGCCGCCGGGCCTATGGGCGCTGGGCCGAATGGGTGGGCCCGGCCGGGGTGGCGCAGGACCGGCTGATGCGGCGGCTCCGGCTGGGCACCACCTCCCGGCATGACTACGCCCTCCTGAAGCCGGAGAGCCGGGCCATGCTCGACGCCTACAGTGCGGGGGTCAACGCCTTTTTGCGCAGCACCGACCGGCTGCCGGTGGAGTACCGGCTCCTGCAGACGACCCCGGAGCCCTGGGAGCCCTGGGACTCGCTGGCGGTCTTCAAGGTGCGGCACGTGGCCATGGGCGTCTGGGAGGTCAAGCTCTGGCGGGGACGGCTGCTGCAGGCCGTCGGGCCGGAGACGGTGGCCCGGCTCTACCGGGGGACTCAGCCCGGCGAGCGGGTGATGCTCCCCCCCGGCGGGACCTACAGCGGGCGGGCCAGCGATGCGCTGGCGGAGCTGCAAGCGGCACTGGAGGCGCTGGGCTGGCTGCGGGAGGACGAGGGCGGCAGCAACAGCTGGGTCGTGGCCGGGGAGCGGACCGCCTCGGGCAAGCCCCTGTTGGCCGGAGACCCGCACCGGGCGCCCGATGTGCCCGGGCCGTACCTCCCCAACCACCTGGCCTGCGAGGCCTTCGACGTGACCGGCCTCTCCTTTGCGGGGGTGCCGGGCTTTCCGCACTTCGGGCACAACGACCGGGTGGCCTGGTGCATCACCCATACCGGGGGTGATGCGCAGGACCTGTTCGTGGAGCGGTTCGACCCGCAGAACCCCGCCCGCTACCTCTATAAGGGGCAGTGGCGGGAGGCGCAGCGGTACGAGGAGGTCATCGCCGTGCGCGGGGCGGACCCCGTCACAACGACGGTGACGGTCACCCACCACGGGCCGGTGGTGGCCGGAGACCCCGCCTCGGGCGCCGCCATTGCGCTGCAGTACACCGCCACCGACGGGGAGAACCGGACCGGCGACTGCCTCCTGGAGATGCTGACGGTCCGCTCCGCCGCCGCACTCGATGACGCGATGCGCCACTGGGTCGATCCGATCAACAACCTGCTCTACGCCGATGTAGACGGCCAGACCGGCTACCGCATCCGGGGCCGCCTGCCGGTTCGCACCCGCGAAAACGGCTGGGCGCCGGTGCCGGGCTGGACCGGCGAGCACGACTGGCAGTCATCTGTTCCCTATGCGGAGACGCCGCACCTGGCCAATCCCCCTGCCGGGGTGATCGTCACCGCCAACAACCGGGTGGTCGATGAATCCTACCCCCACTATATAGGGCATGACTTCGCCGCCGATCACCGCGCCAGGCGCATCGCCGAACTGCTCGACCAGCAAGAAGACCTGACGCCCGAGGCGATGCGGGCGATCCACGGCGACCTGCTATCGCTGCCGGCCCGGGCCCTGCTCTCCATGCTGGACCAGGTTCGCCCACAGAGCGCTCTGGCCCAGGGGGCCCTGGCGCTCCTTCGCCAGTGGGATGGGTGGATGGCCGCCGACGGGGTCGCGCCCACCATCTACAGCGGCCTGCGGGCCGAACTGACCGACCTGCTGCTCCGCCCCCTGCTCGGCCCCCTGGCCGGCGAGGCGTTTCGAGCGGTAGCCGGGGGCGGCGCCCGGCTCATTGTCAGGCTCCGGCCCTACCTCACCCTCTGGGCGGCGGCAGACGACCGGACCCTGCTGCCCGAGGGCGCCACCTGGCCCGACGTGCTTACCGAGGCGCTGGAGCGGGCTGTCCGGTCGCTCCAGGAGCGGTTGGGCCCCGACCTCGCCACCTGGCAGTGGGGGCGGCTGCACCAGGTGGCCTCTGCTCACCCGCTGACGCCGCTCTTCCCGGAGGCGGGTCCCTGGCTCAATCCACCAGCGATCGGGGTGGGCGGGGACCCGGACACCGTACAGGCCGCAGGCTTCCTGCCAGCGACGGGCTTTCGGGTCACGGGCACCTCGGTCGCCCGGTACCTGTTCGACCTCGCCGACTGGGAGCGGTGCGGCTGGGTTCTGCCCTTCGGGGTCTCCGGGCATCCGGGCAGCCCGCACTTCGCCGACCAGAGCGCCGCCTGGTCGGAGCACCGCCTGCTGCCCATGCGCTACAACTGGCAGCGCATCGAGCGGGAGGCGGTGGGGCGCCAGCGGTTGGTGCCGGAGGGCCAGGCAGACGCCCAGTAGCATAGCAGACCGCCGCACCGCCGCCGGAGGCCCGGCGGTGCGACGCGATAAGGTTCTCGAGCTCCTGGAGCGGCTCGCGCCGACCTCAAAGACCTGGTGCGGGAGGGGCTGGAGTTGATTGAGTTCTTCCGTGAGGAGGCGACCCGCGTCCATGTGGGGTGCACGCCAGCCCGGAGGAGATTCAGGCCTGGAAGGAACCGGACAGGGCCGGGGTGACCCTGGAGGCCCAGTGGCTGCCCGACCAGCCCAAGACCAGACTCAACGCGGTGATTCGGGGGGTGGGGTGAGCGGTGAGACCGCTTCATCGGGTACGCTTCGGACCGATCAAGGGCGCCCGCCACTGGGCGGAGTCGGTAGGGGGCCCGGGCAAAGCCTGCCTCGATCAGGCGACCTGCGCCCGAGCGGGCGCCCAGGCGGGCGATCCTGGTGGCCTTTTCCCGCTCGGGCGAGACCACCGAGACGCTGGTCGCCCTCCGTCGCCATCTGGCGGAGCGAATCGGGCCAGCCATGGCGATCTCCTGCCGCGAGCGCTGCTCCCCCACCGATGAGGCTGACCTGAGCCTGAACCTCCCGGCAGCGGATGATCAGTCCGTGGTCATGACCTCCTCCTTCACCACCATGCTGCTCGCCAGCCTGCGCCTGTCCGCCGGGCTGGCCCGGCTGCCCGGACTGCTGGAGGGCCTGATTGCGAAGCAGCGGCTCTGGGGGGAATCGGTCGGCTCCAACCCTGACCTGGACCACTTTGTTCTCCTGGGCCTGGGGCCGGTCTACGGCCTGTGAGGCGATGCTCAAGCTGAAGGAGATGACGCAGGTCCCCTGTGAGGCTACTCCCCCTGGAGTTCCGCCACGGACCGATCGCAGCCCGAGCCCTGCTCTACATGCCGCCCCTGCAGTTCCTGGCGTACTACCGGGCAACGGCGGTGGGCCTCGACCCAGACCGGCCCCAACACCTGAGCCGGGTGGTCAGTCTGGACCCGGCCTCGCTCTGAGTTTGGCCGTTGCGGAAAAGCCAGGGTCGGGGCCGCAGGCCCCGACCCTCAGACTGCTCACACGTATCCACGGTTGGTCACGATCCTACAGAAACGGGCGGGAGTGGGCGCCGATTCTTTCACGCCGGCAGGGACCAGATTGCCGCCCACTCGGGTTCCGCTAGTAGTTCCCATCACACTTCGGGCCGAGTGGGGAAGTTCTCGCTGAACCGCTGAAAATCTGGTCCAATCAGATCAATGAGCCACCGTTCTTCGCTTGATTTTCCTAAACTGCCACCTCCGAAACCACGAGACATCGATCTCAGGGGGCAATCAGCCCCTTCCTCCACGTGATTCCACGAGAAGTTCCCTCTCGCATCGAACGGCATCCGAGAAAAAACTGCGGAACCCAGGATCTGCTATTGCCCGGGCAGTCTACGAGCATGAGAGCGAAGCCTACTGGCCTGAGTGGCGACTAATCCTGCCTGCGGTTGAGGCTCGGTAGAGAGAACGAGTCTCTGGTAGCCGCTTGCTGTACAGCATCTGGACGGCCTCTGATCCACGCCCGAGCGGGGGACGAAAGATGGACCGAGGGCAACCGACCTGAAAGATGGAATAGGGGCAAGGGACTTATTGACAGTGAGCTGTCAATGAGCTTCATTGCGCTACTCTGGTGCGCCAAGAGCAGCTACCGACTCTATGAGCATTCTATTCCGAGCCAGATGAGCCACGCCTACAGAGATATAGACTTGGGCTGGTTTGCGCAACCAACGTTTGGGACAAATCAGGACCAGGCGCCCGCGTGAACGAGCGCCTGGGAGCCCACTGCTACCGAATAGCGGAGAGTGCGATGACCGCGAGGATCACCACGACCGAGATGAACGCTACGAACGTAAGCGCGCTGGTGATCTTCATCGACAGGCTTCCAGCATATTCCCATTATACACCAACCGGACCTTTTTTGGGGGTTCGGTTGGTCATTTCAAAGCGAGGGCCTCCTCCCGGCCGATCCGGAGCAGCCAGACCGGGCCGGGCTCATCCGGCAGGTCAGGGAGGACCCGCAGGCCCTGAAAGCCAGCCTTCTCGTAGGCCCGGAGCGCCCCGGCGTTCGCGACCTCGGCCAGCAGGACGCAGCTCTGCACCACCGGATCTGCGAAGACGACGCCCTGCAGGAAGGATCTCATGATCTGCCGGCCGAGCCCCCGGTGCAGGTAGGCTGGGTGGCCGATGAACAGATCGAGCCCGGCGGCTTCTTCATCTAGCCCCTGAGAGCGCGGCAGATCGCCATAGTCACGCCAGAGGTAGGTCTGAATGTAGCCGATCTCCACCCCGTCGCAGAGAATCAGGAAGGAGCGGGTCGGCTGCTCCCCACGAATGCGGGGGCCATACTTGGCGAGGATCTGCTCATGGGAGAGCGCCTCTCCGTGGGCATAGAACTGCTTGACCACCGGCGTCTCGTTCAGCCAGCGGTGAAGGAGCGGCAGGTCGCCCAGTTCCAGCGGGCGAAACCGGATCTCGGGTCCATGAGTCACCGGCGGCGCACCTCCTTCATCAGACAGCGAGATAGCCCACCAGCGCCCCCGCCAGGGTGGCCAGCAGGTTGACCAGGTCGTTGCCGATCAGCGGCGAGCCCCGGTACAGCCGGGTCGGGCTGCCGCAGCGGTGCACCAGCCGCTCGGTCTGCTTGGCGCAGGCGGGGCACCAGTAGATCCCCTGGAGCGTGGCGCCCAGGAGCGAGTCCAGGAAGGAGCCCACCAGGCCCGCCAGGGCGATCCAGGCCACCGCCCCCCACCAGACCGGGTCCACCAGGGCGGCGATCAGACCGATCAGCCCGGCCCCGCCCAGGGCAGCCAGCGTGCCCTGCAGCGAGACCGCCCCGCTGGCGCCCGGCGCCACCTGCTGCAAGGTGGTGATAAGCCGGGGCCGAGACGGGGCGAGCACCCCCAGCTCGGTGGCCCAGGTATCGGCGTTGGCGGCTGCCAGGGCGCCAAGCAAGGCGCCCAGGAAGGCGGCCTCGCCGGTGAGCCCGTACGCCACCGCTGCCGCCGCCGCCACGCCCCCGTTGGCCAACGCCTGGGCCAGGTCCCGGGTCCCGGTCTTGGCAAAGTCGGCCTCCACCTCCGCCTTCTGCCGCCGGAAGAGCCGGGAAAGCAGGCTGGAGGAGACGAAGAAACCGATCAGCGCCAGGCCGCCGACCCACCCCCCCAGGCCGAAGAGCAGGGTTCCGGTCAGAATCGCCCCCAGCACCCCGCTGGGGCTGAGCGACTCCTTGTGCCAGGCGACAAGCCCGATCAGGGCGGCCAGCACGGCGCCCACCCCCAGGGGAACCACCAGCGACGGGTCAAGCCAGGTGAGCCCGGCGTAGAGCACCAGCCCGGCGCCCAGGGGCACCCAGAGGTTGTCGCGCCCCTTCACCCCCAGCGCCTCCCCACAGGTGGCCAGCACAGCGGTCAGGGCGGCCAGCCCGGCCAGCCAGGGCAGCCCTCTGTCCGCCGCGTAGAACCAGAGCGTCCCCAGCACCGCCACAAAGGTAGCGCCGAACATGGCGAGCGACCCCTCCAGCGACTTCACATGCCCGCCAAGGGTAAGGTAGCGCAGCCGCCCGAAGTGGATGCCCACGGTGGAGGCCAGGGCGTCGCCGAAGGTCATGGCCAACACCCCGCCCACCACCGCCGCCTTCTGCTCCCACGCCAGCAGGATCAGCAGGGCGAAGGAGACCGGGAACCAGACGGTGCCCAGGTTCTCCGGCGCCGCCTCCACCGACTTGAGCAGCCTCCGGCGGTGGATCACCCAGTTCATGAAGGCCGAGGTGACCGGAGGAATCGCTGCCAGATAAGGACTCTCGAAGAGCAGAACCGTTCCGATGATCCAGAGCCCGACCCCGACGTGGATCACCTTGCGAGCGATCTCCCGGGAGAGCCCCAGACGGTGAGCGCCCTCACCCACGACGACAATCGCCCCGACGTACAGGTAGGACCAGACGAGAGCCCACAGATCAGACACGCTGCTTCCTCCTTGGTTGGTGGGGCCAGGCTATAGCTCCACAACATGAGCCCCCAACTGCCCGCCCATCTCTACCTCCCGCTTGTGGCAGGTCATCAGCACCACCTGGCGACCTTCGGCCGCCCGGGCCAGGTAGGTGAGGGCAGCGTGCAGCCGCTCGTTGTCGTACTGCACGAAGGGGTCGTCGAGGAGCAGAGGGATCCGCTCCTGCCCCTCGGTCAGCAGGTCGAGGATCGCCACCCGCAGGGAGAGGTAGAACTGGTCGATGGTGCCGCCGGACAGGTTGGTGATCTCCACCGTGCGGTCCCCCTCGGCGATCGCACGAATCGTCAGGTCCTCGTCGATGCGGACCGTCTGGTACCTGCCGTGGGTCAGTTCGGCCACGATCTGTCCCATTGCCTGGTTGAGCCGGGGGGCGAACTCCCGGTGGATCTGGCTGGAGACCTCGCCGATCACCGAGCGGGCCAGCTCCAGGGCGGCCAGCTCCCGCTCCATCTCCTGCTTCTCCTCCTGCAGGGCCGCAATCTCCCGCTCCAGGTCGGCGGTGTCCGCCAACTCTGCCGCCGCGGTCTCCACCCGGGCGGCCAGGTCGGAGGCTCGGGCGTTCAGACCAGACCGCTCCGCCTCCAGCCGCCGGATCTCCGCCTGCAGCGCCGTGCTGGGGCGGATCTCCGCCGGGCGCTCACCCGAGACCCGGGCCCGGAGCTGCGCCACCTCCCGGGCGGCGCGGGCGCCGTCCTCGTCGTCACCCAGCAGGGCGCTGAGCGCCGTGCGAAGCCCCTCGGCCTCCCGCTCGGCCCGTCGCCACTCCTCCTGCTGGGCGCAGGCCTCCTCGAAGGCGGCCATATCCTCCATGCCGGCCCCCTGCAGAATCGTCTCGGTCTCGGCACGGGCTGCGGCGATGCGCTGCTCCTCCGCGGCGATGCGCTCCTTCAGCTCCTGCACCTCCCGGCCCAGGGCGTCGAGCTCAAAGCGGTCGGCCTGGTAGTGGCTCATCGCCTCCTGGAACCGGGCCAGCGAGTCGTCGCCCGACTGAATCGAGGTGGCCGCCTCGCCCAGGGCGGTGGCCAGCATCTGGTTCAGCCGCTCCTGCTGCCCTGCCACCTCGCTCTCGATCCGGCGGATCTCCGCCAGAACCGTCTCCCGCCTCAGCTGCTGGCCGTCGCGCCGGGCGGTCAGCTGCTCGTAGCGGACCAACTGGTTGCGCAGATCGCCCACGGAGACGACGCCCACCATGCGGAGCACTTGCTCCTGCTGCTTCTCCAGGCGGCGAATCCGGTCGGTGTCATCGCTCAGGGCGCTCTCGGCAGCCTTCAGCTGCCGCTTCAGCTCGGTCAGGTCCCGGGCGATCTGGCCCTCGGCCCGACGGGCCAGCAGGTAGGGGACCAGGGCAAGCAGGCCCAACACCCCCACCCCGCCCACCACCGGCAGGTGGAAGGCGGTGGGGATCAGGGTCGAGGCCTGCGGGAGCAGGTAGAGCACCGCCGCCCCGACCAGGAGCAGCGCCGCCAGAATCAGCCACCCCTGCCCCCCGACCGAGCGGCGCTCCCGCTCCAGCTGGGCGACCTCGGCCCGCAGCCGCTCAAAGGTCGACTGGCTCTGCTTGGTCCGAATCTGCCCGACCTGCTGTTCCAGCCGCGCAATCTGCTCCAGCGCCTCCTCCCCGGCCTCAGCGGCCTGAGTAAGCGGGGCGATGGCCTCATTGATCCGGGCGATCATCTCTTCGAGCCGGGCCGCCTCCTCGTGGAGCCCCGGCAGCCGGCTGATGCCGGAATCGGCCATTCGGGCGGCGGCTGCCGCCTCTGCAGCAGCGTCGGGACCGAGGCCGACCAGGCCGGCGTACTGGCCCAGGCGCCCCTCCAGCGCCGCCTTCGCCTCGGTCAGCTCCGCGATCCGCCGCCGGTGCCGCTCGATCGCCATCGTGGCCTGGGTGACCTGCGCGCTCATCTCCTTCAGCCGCCCCATCTGCTCGACGGGGAAGAAGGCGAAGCCCGACAGCTCCCGGGCCTTCTTACGGGCCGCCTGCATCTGGGCCAGCGATGTCTGGATTCGCTCGTAATGCTGCTCTGCCTCGGCCAGCTCGGCCCAGAGCAGGTGTCGCTGCAAAGCGCTCAGCTGTTCGTCGAGCGCCGCCATGGCGGCCCGTGCCTCCCGCAGGCCGGCCTCCCACTCCAAGGTCTGCTCCCGGCTCTTCAAGGCGCGTTCCAGCTCCTGCCGCTTCTCCCCGATCAGCCGGGAGACCCGGGCATAGGGCCGGGTGGGGGCCCGGTCGGTCCCGATCTCGCGGATCCGCTCATCGATCGACCGCAGCGCCGCCCGGACCGATAGATCCTCCCGCCCGGACTCCGACAGGTTGGCCACCCGCTGGACCAGCTCCCGCCCCATCTCCAGCCGCCCTACCTCCATCTGGCCGACCCAGGCGGTGGAGGTGAAGACCTCGGCGGAGAGGCGCAGGTGGTCCTCGGCGAAGAGCAGCTCCTTGCGCCGGTCCATGGCGAACTCGCCGGTCAGGTCGGCGCCGGTCAGCTCATCGTACAGGCGCACCGACTCCCGGTTCGGGTCAAAGACCCGCTCCACCCGGTAGGACCTCCCGGTGGCGTCCAGCGAGTAGACCAGGGCGCCCCGGTACTCATCGCCCTTCCAGGGGCGGTAGCGGGCCGCCTCCTCGGCGTACTCCCGCCGCAGCGACCGCTTCTTGAAGCCGTAGAGCATCCCGCGTATGAACTGTTGGATCGTCGTCTTGCCCGACTCGTTCTGCCCATAGAGGAGATTCAGGCCGGGCTTCAGCTCCAGCTCCAGGCCGTTGAAGCGCCCAAAAGCCGTCAGCATCAACCGCTCGAGTCTCATCGCTCCCCCCCTCCCTCCTGGAAGGCGGCCAGCCCGCAGGCGAGCGCCCGCTTTATCTGTTCCCGCTCCTGCTCACTGGAGGCCGCGGCCTCCATGGCCAGCAGCCGCTGGACAAAGAGCCCCCGGGCGGTGCGCTCCCGGGCAACGGCCGCCAGGTCGTAGTCGGGCTGGGTCTCGTCTTGCAGCCGCAACAGGTGGAAGTGAGGCGCCAGCCGCTCCAGGAGCACCGGCAGGTCGATCACCAGCCCCGCATCCACCGCTCCGGTCAACTGGAGCCGGTAGGCGTGGGTCATCCGCCGCTCCTCCGAATCGACGGCCAGCACCGCCTGCTGGACCTCCTCGGGCGTGGACAGCCCGGTCAGGTCGACGGCGCGGGTGATAAACTCCCGCCGGCCGGTAACCACGAAGCGCAGGCTGTTGGCCTGCCGGGAGATGGTCCCCACCACGACGCCGTGCGCTCCTGGCTCCCCGAAGGAGAGCGCCTCCGGACTGCCAGGGTACTGGGCGATCAGCCGCCCGTCCTCCTCCCAGACCACGCCGGGCTTGTGAATGTGGCCCAGGGCGATGTAGTCGGCGCCCAGGGCGGTCAGGTCCGACGGCCGGAACGGGTGGTACCGCTCGTCGCCGCCGTGAACCAGGACGATGTTGAGCCGCTTCGGATCCGCCAGCCTCAGGCCGCCCAACTGCCAGGAGGTCACCTCCCAGGCGCCGAAGCCCCAGCCGTAGACCGACACCCCCAGCTCATCCAGGTCGACCCGACCCGCCTCGTTGGAGAAGATGTGCACGTTCTCGGGCCAGGGGTATGTGCGGTAGTAGCTGTTGGGCAGGAGCGGGTCGTGGTTGCCCGGGCTAATGAAGACCCGGATTCCCGCCATCCGCCGGAACTGCTGCTCCAGAAAGCGGACGGTGGACCGAGTCAGGTGGGTGTGTTCGAACAGGTCCCCGGCGATGAGAAAGAGTTGGACCTCCTCCTTCAGGGCCAGATCGACGATAGAGGCAAAGACCTCCTTCAACTCCTCGCGACGCATCCGCCCGCGGTGGGAGTCGACCCCCAGACCCGCAAACGGCCATTCCAGATGCATGTCGGCCATGTGCAGCACCTTTACCGCCCGCATGATCGCCTCACCCCTTGGACCAAGGTTTCGCTTCAAACACAGATATCCCCTGCGCAGAAACCCCCTCGACTACTGAACTCGTAACGCTTCGGGGTTTTCTGCTTGCCCTTCCTTCGTTAGCAGGGGGATACCACGTTAGGGACGAATCGTATCGGATTGAGGTGAGCACCATTTGGACAATGTGACTCATGGACTGCTGGGTCTTGCCATCGGCATGGCTCGTCCGCGAGATGGCGGCCCCGAGAACCCCCTGAACCCTACCCCCACCGACACCGACCGGGCCGTTGTCCTCGGGGCCCTGGTGGCGGCGGAACTCCCGGACCTGGATGTCTTTTCCGGCCTGCTCTTCGGCGGCGGCCCGCTGGCCGAATATGTCTACCACCGGGGCCTGACCCATGCACTGCTCTTCAGCCCTGTGATCGCCGTGGTGGCTGCACTCCTCGTCTGGCCCTTCTTCCGCAGGGCACGCCTGCTTACCGTCACAGCCTGGGCGCTGCTCTCCGCCATCGCTCACATGCTCAACGACTGGTTCACCGGCTGGGGCACCCGCCTGCTGCTCCCCTTCTCCGACGCCCGCCTCGGCCTGGACTGGGTGCCGATTATCGATCTGCTTTACACCCTGCCCCTCTTGCTGGCGGTGATCATGGCGGCCAGACGCCCGCTGCAGCGCCGGCGCTGGGCCCTCGGGGCGCTCGCCTACCTGGTCATCTACAGCGTTGGCTACCGGGGCCTGAGCCACACCCTGGTGCAGCAGGCGGTGCGGGAGGCTTATCAGGGCCAGCCCGTGGTCAAGATGCGGGTCTCGCCCTCGCTCTTCAACCCGCTGGCCTGGTCTTTCACCGTCGACCTGGGCGACCGGTACGAGGTGGGGCAGACCACCGTCTTTGGGCCGGTCAAGCCCGGCAGAACGCTGGTGAAGCAGCCCGAGGACACCGTGATCCGGGCGGTGCGGGAGATGGAGGAACTGAAGCCCTTCTTCGACCAGTTTAAGTATCCGCTGATCACCTATGAGGTCGTGCCCGACGGGTACCGGGTGAGCCTCGGCGATGTCCGCTACCAGATGCGGGGCGCCGGCATGCAATACCTGGTGCATATCAGTACCGACCTGAAATTGACCGCCTTCCTCTCCGGCGGCCACTGAACGCGGCGCTCCGATTGAGAGAGCGCCCGTGCCACCATCTCCTCGCGGAAAGGTTGCGGAAGAGATCATGATCAAGACGCTCCTGGACTTATTCATCGGATTTGGCCGTGCCACCCTGCTTGGCTTCGGTGGCGGCCCCTCTATCGTTCCGCTCTATGAGCATGAGGCGGTGGATGTCTTCGGCTGGGTGACCAAGGAGGAATTCGGCACCGCCCTGGCCTTCGGCAACGCCCTGCCCGGGCCGATTGCCACCAAGCTGACCATGTATATCGGCTACAAGACGGCCGGGTGGGCGGGCGCCTTTGTCTCGCTGGTAGCGGTCGCGCTGCCGGTGGGGCTCGCCATGATCGCCATCGCCGGCCTGCTGGTCCGGTTCAAGGACAGCCCCTACCTGAAGGGCATGGTGGCCGGCATTCGCCCTGTCGTCTTCGTGATGCTGGCCATGCTGGCCTTCGACTTCGCGGGGTACGCCTTCCAGTCGCGAGGCCAGGCGCCCTTCAACTGGATTCCCTTCGGCATCGCCGCCCTCTTCTTCGTCTCGGTCTACTACCTGAAGCTCTCCCCCATCTACGGCGTTGTGGGCTCGCTGCTGCTGGGCGCCCTCTTCCTGCGGTAAACGTTGGGCCCCTCCCCGTCCCGCAAAGCAATATGTTCAGAAAAGAAAAATACCGGATTGGGAAGGGTTCTGAAACGTTACATCGAAGAAATATATTGGGTTCCCTGATTCTGGTTTAGGAGGCTGTCTACTTTGGCCGTTGTCAGCATTTTTGTTGGTAATCTTCCTTGGGCTACCACGGACCAGGACCTGAACGAGCTTTTCTCTCAGTTCGGCGAAGTCAAGCGTGCGAAGATTGTCACCGACCGTGAGACGAACCGCAGCCGCGGCTTTGGTTTCGTCGACATGGAGGAGGCCGACGCCGAGAAGGCGATTGAGGCCTGGAACGGCCAGCAGTACAACGGCCGGGTCCTGACGGTCAATCTGGCCCAGAGCCGTCCGGCTCGCGGCTAGTCAGCGTGAGAACGATTCGGCGCCCTCGCTCAGCGAGGGCGCCTCGTTTCGTTATTGGGTCTGCTGCAGCAGCCGCAGAAGCTCCCGGGCGGCCGGGTTCTGAGGGTCCACAGCCAGAACCCGGTCGATCTGCGCCCTGGCCTCGCTGCGCCGGCCCTGCTCGGCATAGAAGAGGGCGAGGTAGAGCTGAACCCGCACATCTTTGGGATAGGCGTCAGCCAGCTTCTCGAGCCCCTGCTCCGCCTCCCCGAGCCGCCCCTCATCCATGGCGGTGAAGGCCTCGGCCATCCGCTGGGCAGGGCCAGGGAGCACGACCATGCCCAGCAGGGTTGCGCCGCTCACGGCCAGCAGGGCGAGGGTGGCCAGGCCGTGGAGCAGCGCCCGCGTCAGGCGGGGGCCGGTCTGCTCCACAAAGCCGACCGCTGCTGCGGCGAGGAAGCCGCCGGCCAGGCCGCCGACATGGTTCCAGTTGTCGACGTTATCGGCGAGGATCAGGCCGCCCAACAGGCTGAGGAGAACCAGCAGGAAGATGGGCACGTGGGCCAGCCGCTGTCGCTTCGGCGCCGTGAGCCGGTACCAGGTGACCGCACCCAGCAGGCCAAAGATCGCACCGCTGGCCCCGGCGCTCAGGATCAGGGGCGGGCCGAACATCACGCTGACCACCGACCCGGCCACCAGGGCGATCAGGTAGATCAGCAGCATGCGCACCGGGCCGTAAAGCCGCTCCACCAGCTGGCCGATCCACCAAAGCGAAAGGGTGTTCATGAAGAGGTGGGCGACGCCAATGTGCAGAAAGCCGGCGGTGAAGAGGCGCCAGTACTCGCCCTCCTGGAGCAGGTGGGGGCGGAGCGCTGCCCCCCACTTCAGGAGCATCTCGGAGTCCTCGGTGGCGCGGACCGTCCCCCCGACGAGGCTCATGGCCACCCAGATGGAGACGATCAGCGCAGCGAGGCTGATGGTGAGCCAGGGGAAGGGGCCAGACCGCCCGCCGGCCCGCCGCTGCTCCGGTGGGGGCAGGGGTCGGTCCAGCGCCGGCTGGGCCAGCATCGCCAGGTCGGGGTCGATGCCGAAGGGCGGGCCCTCGTGGCCGAAGAGCGCCTCCCGGCTCAGGTCGGCGATCCAGGCGACCACCCGGACCCGCCCGCTCTGGTGAATCAGCCCCTGGGCCCGGTCGTAGATCTCCCGTGTGATCCGCTCCTCGCTGACCAGCAGGAGAAGGCCCAACGCCTCGGTCCGGCCTTCACGGGCCACCTCGGCCAGGTGCGCGGCCATCTGCTCCTGCAGAGCGGGCAGGAGTGATCCGGCATGGAGCGGCACAAAGGCAACCAGGGTTGTCAGCCCGGGTTCCACCCGCTCCAGCACAAGCCCGGCCCACTCCGCCACAAGCCGGGGAAGCCGCTCCCCATCGACCGGGGCGAAGCCGCCGAACTCGGTAAACCGCTGGCCGGCGGTCTCCAGGTAGCCGCGTTGATCCACACTTAGGGCCTCCTTTAAGTGGGGGGGAGGTAGAGTTGATTGGAAGTGGGGGGGAAGTAAAGCGCGACCTCCCCCCACACCCCCCTAGGCCTTACAGCAGTCTCGTCACCCCTTATGACGCCATGTCGTCATAAGGGGTTCTGTCTGACCGGGACTTTACGCGCCCTGGCCATACCAAGCCCGTACCCGGGCCATCGCGAGCCGTACCTGACCCATACGGAGGCTTAAACAGGGCTTAACGGGGGCGTCCCCCTCCGAATCGTTCGCTTACGGCACGGCATCCTCGTACCACGCGGGGTTCTTGTTGCCCCACTCCTGGGCGTTGCCGCCTTTGGGGGGCTCGCCCTTTTCCAGGTAGGCGTTCACCTTGTAGCCCCTTAGCTGCCAGT
>JBMONB010000051.1:0-14617 GCA_049325315.1 Bacillota bacterium
CTGTACACCCTTTTCTTCAAGCAACGCCACCCGCCTTCACTTGTTAGTCATCTAAATACCTCGCAAACACGAAGAACCCTCTCAAAGGACATTTTTTGGGTGTCCATTGAGAGGGTTTCAGTTCACTGAGGCGTGACGGGAATTTCTAGTGGAATCATCGACGGCTCGGCAACTTGGTGAGCAATTCACCCAAGGGCATAACCGCACGCCTCCGCAGAATCCCGCCCGGAGGATGTGGTCACATAAACGATGTATGGTGCACGGGTATGCAACGCCATGTATCAGCAACGGAATCTGCCAGCAATCTGAAGCGGCGACCCCTTGCAGCTGGGGCCGCCGCTTTACGTTTTCGAACGCAGAGGACCCCCTCATCGTTATCACCAATGAGACAAAGGGGAGGGGGGAGATACAGATGTTCCCGCACGGGCTCACCGCACCCGCTGGGCCAGCGCTTCGGCCATCCCCCGTAAGAAGAAATCGACCAGCCCGCGGGCCAGCGACGGCAGCAGCTTCTGGGCGCCGCCCAGTTCCACGTCGGCCTCGTATTCAACCCGGCAACGGTCCCCCGCCAGCGGCAGGAACCGGAAGCGGGCCTCTCCCTTGCCGAAGCCGTTGTGCGTCTGCGCATCGACCAGGAGCCGGTAGGCCCGGTCCGGCTCCCGGTCGGTCACGGTCAGGGCGCCGCGGTAGACCAGGGCGAACCCGCCAATGCCCACCGTCAGCACCGCCTCGTACCGGTCGGGCTGCACCTCCTCCAGGCTGACCAGGCCGGGGGTGGCGAAGAGCAGCGCCTCCTTGTCGGTAAAAAGCCGATAGACGACGGCTGGTGGGGCGTCATAGGTGAAGCTGCCGGAGACACGCATAAGAGTTCTACCCCCTATAAGCATTTGGAAGGGTTTTGGCGCTATTTCGCGGGGGGCGAAAGGCTGGAGCCGCCCTCTGCCTAACTAATCAGGCATAGCAAGAAACGTTCCAGGGAGGGGGGCTTACCATGCTGAAGCCATGGGAAGGGCGAAGCGACCAGGTCGACCTGGTTCAGGCTGCCTGGCTTGCCTTCCTGCGCGGGGGGCAGCCGGGCGCTGCTGTGCGCTCGCCGATCCTTCACTCCTGGCAGCGCAGCCTCGCCGCCGGGGTCAACCCGGGGCAGCCCGGGGGACGGAACGTGCTGGACCCGGGCGCCCTGACCGAAGCCCGGGCGCGCCACAACGAACTGCTGAACGCCGCCGCCCCCCTCCTGCAGCAGAGCCGGCAGCTCCTGGCCGGCACGGGGCAGGTGCTGGTGGTCTGCGACCCGCAGGCCCGGGCGCTGGTGGTGGAGGGGGAGCCCAGCGCCAGCCTGGCGGCAGAGGAGATCGGCCTTTTGCCCGGCGCCGACTGGAGCGAGGCGGGCTCGGGCACCAACGCCATGGGTATGAGCGCCTTCGAGCAGGGGCCTGTCACCGTCTATGCGGCCGAGCACTTCCTGGAAGATCTGCACCCGTGGGCCTGCGTGGCGGCCCCGGTCCGCTGCCCGGTCACCGGCTCGGTGCTCGGGGTGATCGACCTGTCGGGCATCCATATGTCGGTGACGCACCACACCTTTATGGCGGTGCTGGGCGCTGTCCAGACGGTGGAGGCCCGGCTGGCCCAGATGGAGTCCAACTACCGGGCCGCCCTGCTGGAGGCCCGGCTGGAGCGGCAGTCGCATCTCCGGTCTGCCGCCATTGCGGTGCTGGACCGGCGCGGCCGCCTGCTTCAGGCGCCCGAGAGCCTGGCCCACGCCCCATCTGACCGCTGGGCCGAGGCGATGGTCCGGCTCCAGCGCACCGGGGCGGAGTTTGAGACCGAGACGGTCGACCTGCATGGACGGCCGCTATATCTGCGGATTCATCCGGTCCGGCTGCACGGGCAGATCATCGGGGCGCTGGTGGAGAGCGGCGGCGCCGCCCGCGGCAGCATCAGCCTTTCCCGGGCGGGCGCTGAGCCGGCGCTGCCGGGGCTGGTGGGGCGGAACCCGGCCTGGCTGGCCACGCTGGAGCGGGCGGCCCGGGCGGCCCGCACCGAGTCGACCGTGATCTTGAGCGGCGAGACCGGCACCGGCAAGGAGGTGCTGGCCCGCGCCATCCACCGGGCCAGCCGGCGGGCGGCGGGGCCCTTTATTCCCGTCAACTGCGGCGCCCTTCCCCCGAACCTGGCCTCCAGCGAGCTGTTCGGCTATGTGGGCGGCGCCTTTACCGGGGCCAACCCAAGGGGGAGCGCCGGCAAGGTGGAGGCGGCCCACGGCGGCACCCTCTTTCTCGATGAGGTGAGCGAGCTGCCGCCCGAGGCCCAGGTCGCCCTCCTGCGGGTGCTCCAGGAGCGGGAGGTGGTGCGGGTGGGGAGCCACCGGGCCATCGCCGTCGATGTGCGGGTGGTGGCGGCTACCAACCGGGACCTTCAGGTACTGGTGGACCGGGGCGAGTTTCGCGCCGACCTGTTCTACCGGCTGAACGTGGTCCCCCTGCGGCTGCCCGCCCTGCGGGAGCGGCGGGAGGATATTCTCCCGCTCATTGAGTACGCCTACCGCCGGCTGGGCGAGGAGCCCCCCGAACTCCCCTTTGGCTCCTGGGACCGGCTGACCGCCCACGCCTGGCCGGGGAACGTGCGGGAGCTCCTCAACCTGGTGGAGCAGGCGGTAGCGCTGCACGAGGACCCCGCCTCGCTCCTGCCTCTGCCGCCGCTGGACAGCGATCCTGCCGGGGTGCTGGGCGAGAGCGGGGAGGAGGAGCAGATCCGCGAGGCGCTGGCTTCTTGCGGCGGCAACGCCGCCGCGGCCGCCCGGGCGCTTGGCATGAGCCGCTCGACCCTCTACCGGAAGCTGGAACTGTACGACATTCGGCTCAAGCGGCAGGTGCAGTAGGACAGGTGTCGCGGGACAGGTGTCTCATTGGGACACCTGTCCTGTCTCTTTTCCGCCCCGGATCGCTGGCACGGGACTTGCATTTGGAGCGGAATGGCACCAAATCACACAAGGGGGGCTATCCTGAATGACCTACGGCGGATACTCGCACCGGCTGGCTCATGTGGATCTGACCAGTGGTTCCGTGACCTACAGCCCGATCCCCGAGGACCTGATGAAGAAGTACCTCGGCGGCCGCGGCCTGGGCGTCAAGTTCGTCTTCGACAACGGCCCCGGCGTCGACCCGCTCTCCCCCGAGAACCTGCTCTGCTTCATGACCGGTCCGGTCACCGGCTCCAACGTGCAGCTCTCGGGCCGCCTGGCGGTGGTGACCAAGTCGCCCCTGACCGGCACCGTGACCGACTCGCACATGGGCGGCTTCAGCGCGGCGAGGCTCCGCTGGGCCGGCTTTGACGGCATTCTGGTCAAGGGCCGGGCCGAGAAGCCCACCTACATGGTGATCGAGAACGGAGAAGTCACCCTGCACGATGCCTCCACGGTCTGGGGCCTGGGCGTGCGGGCCACCGTGCGCGCCCTGCGGGAGAAGCACGGCAAGGAGGCCTCCGTCATGGCCATCGGCCCGGCGGGCGAGCGGCAGGTCCGCCTGGCGGCCTGGCTGAACGAGGACGACCGGGCCTCGGGCCGGGGCGGCACCGGCGCCGTGGGCGGCTCCAAGAACCTGAAGGCGCTGGTGATCCTGGGCGACCGCAAGAACCTGATCAAGCCGACTCCGGAGCGGCAGGCGGAGTTCGAGGAGGCGCAGAAGGCGGGCCTCAAGGCGATCATGGCCGGCGCCCTCACCGCCCCGAAGAAGGGCGGCCTCTCGGTCTACGGCACCAACGTGCTGATGAACATCATCAACGAAGCGGGCGGTCTGCCGGCCTACAACGGCAAGACCAGCCACTTCGAGAAGGCCAACGAGATCAGCGGCGAGGCCTTCCGGGAGCACATGCTGGCCTCGGAGCCCGTCTGCCACGCCTGCCCGGTCGCCTGTAAGAAGGAGATCGAGGTGAAGGACGGCCGCTGGAAGGTCAAGACCGAGTCGATGGAGTACGAGACCTCCTGGGCGCTGGGCGCCATGTGCGGCCTCTCCGACCGGGAGCCGATGGCCTACATGCTCGACCAGTGCAACGACTACGGCCTTGACACCATCGAGATGGGCGTCACCCTCGCCATGGCGATGGAGGCCTCTGAGCTGAAGCTGGTCGACGAGGTGATCAACTGGGGCGACGCCGAGAAGATGTCGGCCCTGATCAAGCAGACCGCCTACCGTGAGGGCCTCGGCGACCTGCTGGCCCTGGGCGCCTACCACGCCGCGGTCAAGCTGGGCAATCCCCACATTGCCATGTCGGTCAAGGGCCAGGCGATTCCGGCGTATGACCCGCGCGGCATTCAGGGCATCGGCCTGGGCTATGCCACCTCCAACCGGGGCGGCTGCCACCTGCGCGGCTACACCATCGCCTCGGAGATCGCCGGCATTCCCTTCGCCACCGACCGGACGGTCACCGAGGGCAAGGCGCTGCTCCTGAAGACCTTCCAGGATCTCTTCGCCTTCACCGACTCGATGGATGTCTGCAAGTTCGCCACCTTCAGCGAGGGCGCCGCCGAGTTCGCCGCTCAGGTCAAGGGGCTGACCGGCCTGGATATCTCCGCCGACGAGGCGATGACCATCGGCGAGCGCATCTACAACCTGGAGCGCCACTACAACAACCTGAACGGCTTCGGCGGCAAGGATGACACCCTGCCCACCCGCTTCTTCGAGACCCCGGCCACCGGCAACAGCGAGGGCATGCTCTCTCAGCTCGACGTGATGCTGAAGGAGTACTACCAGCTGCGCGGCTGGGAGAACGGCGTGGTTACCGAGGCCAAGCTGAAGGAGCTCGCGATTGTCTAGGGTGCTGATCAAGCTCTTCGCCAGCTTCCGCCAGCCAGGGCTCTCCGATCGGGTCCCGGTGGAGATCATTTCCGGCGCCACGGTGATGGACGCCCTCGAAGTCCTCTTCGCCGAGCGGCCATTCCTGCGGCCCGAGGTGATGGCGCCTGGGCGACGGGAGCTCCAGCCCCACGTGAACATCATGCTGAAGGGCCGGCTGATCCGGGACCTTCAGGGGCTGGGGACCCCGCTGTCCGACGGCGACACGCTCTCGCTCTTCCCGCCGTCGGCGGGAGGGTAGCGCCATGGAGCTGGATGTGCGGGGCACCCCCGCCTGGCAGATCAAGCCCTACCTGGTGGAGCTGGGCGGGACCGAGCAGCCCGACGGCAGCTTCGCCGGCCCGGGCTGGCAGGCCACGCTGGAGGAGGGCGAGTACCTGGCGATGCGGACGCTCTTCCCCCGGGTGATCATCCGGCTGGCGGGCGAGCCAGAGGTGCTGGCCGGCCTGGCGGCCCGGCTCCGGATCCGGGTCTTTCGGGTGGGTGGATAGGTGAGCAGGGCCCCGGCAGTGTAAGTCTGCCGGGGCCTTGCCGCGTTCACTGCTTCCAGTGCTGGCATGAAAGGTCACACCTGTGGTAAAATAATGGTCTGATCTGGAGGTGTGAAGGGTGCGCATCCTGAGACCCGCCGAGTACCGGCAGTCGATCTTCGAAATCGACCTGGCCCGGCTGAAGCAAAAGGGGAAGCGGGCGATCATTCTGGACCTGGACAACACCCTGGTCCGTTGGAACGACCCCGACCCCACCCCGGGCCTTATGACCTGGCTCGACGAGGTGAAGGCCAAGGGGTTTGTCGTCTGCATCGTCTCCAACAACAGCGGCGCCCGGGTGAGCGAGTTCGCCGCCAAGGTGGGGATTCCGTTTGTGCCCAAGGCGACCAAGCCCCGCCGCAAGGGCTTCCGCGAGGCGATGGAGCAGCTGGGCGTCACCCCTGAGGAGACGGTGGTGGTGGGCGACCAGATCTTCACCGATGTCCTGGGCGGCAACCGGTCCGGCGCCTACACCATCTTGGTGGTGCCCATCGACCCCCGGGAGTTCATTGGCACCCGGCTGGTGCGCCAGGTAGAGCGGCGGGTGCTCCGCTACCTCGACCGCAAGGGGTTGCTCACCGAGGAATAGCAGGTGGACAGGCCCGGTTGGCAAATTGGCCAGCCGGGTTTCTTCGTGGCAGGACTTTCATGCCTAAAATGACGAACCTTAGAGGACGCAGTCGGCCCGACAGGGCAGATGGTACGAGGCGAACGGGGGTCGCCGGTTCGCAGGAGGAGGGGGTCTGTTGTCACAGGGAGCGATCCCGGGTCAGGCCAGACAACTTGGCGTTTTGGGTCATCCGATTGGCCATTCGGTCTCCCCGGCCATGCACAACGCTGCATTCCGGGCGCAGTCAATGAACGCAATCTACGGGGCATTCGATGTGGAACCAGCGCAGCTGAAGGCGGCGATCGACGGGATTCGGGCGCTCTCCTTTCTGGGGGTGAATGTGACGATCCCCCACAAGGAGGCGGTCATCGCCCATCTCGATGAGGTGGCGCCCACCGCCCGGCAGGTGGGGGCGGTCAACACCATCGTCAACCGGGGCGGGCGGCTGGTCGGATACAACACCGACGGCTGGGGCTTTATCTCCAGCCTGGAGGAGCATAAGATCAAGATCGTGGGGCTGCATGCGGTGGTGCTGGGCGCCGGCGGGGCGTCCCGGGCGGTGGCGATGCACCTGGCGATGGCCGGGGTGCGGCGTCTGACCATCTCCAATCGCTCGCCCGAGCGGGCGGCAGCCCTCGCGGCTGACGTGAGGCGGGTGGAGGCGCGGGTGGCGGTGGACGCCGTGGAGGCGTTCTCCCCCGAGGAGCGCCACGCTTTAATGGATGCGGGGCTGGTGGTCAACTGCACCCCCATGGGGATGCACCCTGACACCGGCTCGTCGCCGATTCGTGATATGAACCTGCTGCCGCAGGGGGCCGTGGTCTACGACACGGTCTTCAACCCCATGGAGACCCGGCTGCTCCGGGAGGCCCGGATCCGCGGGCTGCACACCGTGGGCGGTCTCGCCATGCTGGTGCACCAGGGCGCCTGTGCCTGGGAGTACTGGTTCGGGCGCCGGGGGCCCGTGAATGTCATGCATACCGCAGCCCTGGCTGCGCTGGAGGGAAGGCTATGATCTGGCAGGTGGCACTGGCGGGCGCCCTGGGCGGCGGTCTCGGATACCTGGGTGGCTGGATCGCCCCGCGGTGGCTCGAGAAGCGGCCCCAACCCTGGACGCTCTACGCCCTGGCGGCGGTCAATGCCGTTCTGACGGCCATGCTCGCCGTGCAGCATCCGGTGACCGGGAAGTACTTCTGGCATCACTTCATCTTTATTGCCATCCTCTCGGTGGCGGCCTATGTGGATCTGCACGAGCGGATTATCCCCAACGAGCTGGTCCTCTTCGGGCTGGCGGCGGGGGTGGCGGTCATGTTCCTGTCGCCCTATCCCGAAAAGTCGTGGCTGCAGGCGCTGACCGGCGGGGCGGCGGGCTTCGGCTTCCTGCTCCTGCTGGCGCTGCTGGTTCCCGCCGGCATGGGGATGGGCGACGTGAAGCTCTCCGCCGTGCTGGGCCTCTTTGTGGGGCTGAACTATATCGGCATGGGAATGGTGCTCTCCTTCCTGGCGGGCGGCCTGGTCTCAGCGGTGCTGCTGCTGGCCCGGGCGGTGGGCCGGAAGAGCCATATCCCCTTCGGCCCCTTTCTCTCGCTGGGCCATATCGTCACGGTGCTCTACGGCTGGGAGATCTGGGTCTGGTACATGAACTATTAAGCGGATGACGGGAGGGCGGCCTGCGATGTTGCGCTATCTGACGGCTGGGGAATCTCACGGGCGCGCCCTGGTCACCCTGGTGGAGGGGCTCCCGGCTGGGGTTGACGTGGACCTGGCGGCCATCGACCGGGATCTGGCCCGGCGGCAGTCGGGCTACGGCCGGGGCGGGCGGATGAAGATCGAGAAGGATACGGTTCAGGTGCTGTCGGGCATAAGGCACGGCAAGACGCTGGGGAGCCCGGTGGCGCTCATGGTGGAGAACCGGGACTGGGTCAACTGGACCGAGGTGATGTCGCCCATTCCGATCGATGGGTACAGCGACCCCCGCTCGGCCCAGAAGGTGCGGAGCCGGCCCCGACCGGGCCACGCCGACCTGGTGGGGGCGCTGAAGTACGACCAGCAGGACCTGCGTAATATCTTAGAGCGGGCCTCGGCCCGGGAGACCACCATGCGGGTGGCGGCGGGCTCGCTGGCCAAGCAGTTCCTGGCCCCCTTCGGGGTGCGGGTGGCGGGCCACGTGCGCGCCATTGGCCCGGTGGAGGCAGCCCTGGAGCCAATGACGCTGGACCAGCTGATCGAGTGGGCCGAGGCCAGTGAGGTGCGCTGCGCCGACCAGGCCGCCTCGCAGCGGATGATCGAGGAGATCGACGCCGCCAAGCGCGACGGCGACTCGCTGGGCGGGGTGGTGGAGGTGATCGCCACCGGCCTGCCCCCGGGCCTGGGCAGCCATGTCCAGTACGACCGCAAGCTCGACGGCGCTCTGGGCGCCGCCCTGCTCTCGATTCAGGCGGCCAAGGGGGTCGAGATTGGCGACGCCTTCGCCAACGCCCGGCGGCGGGGCTCCCAGTCGCACGACGAGATCGGCTGGACCGAGGGGCGGGGCTACTACCGCCACTCCAACAAGGCCGGCGGGCTGGAGGGCGGCATGACCAACGGGATGGACCTGGTGGTCCGGGTCGCCTTCAAGCCGATCGCCACGCTCTACAAGCCGCTCCGCTCGGTGGAGATCGACACCCACGCCGAGGCGGCGGCAGAGATCGAGCGGTCCGACGCCTGCGCCATTCCGGCGGCGGCGGTGATCGCCGAGTGCGTGGCCGCCTTCGAACTGGCCCGGTTTATGCTGGAGAAATTCGGTGGGGACTCCCTGGGGGAGTGCCTGCGCAACTATCGAGGCTACATGGCGCGGGTGGCAGAGCGATGAACATCGTCTTGATCGGACTGATGGGCTCAGGCAAATCCGCGGTGGGCCGGCTCCTGGCTGAAAGGCTGGGCCGGCCCTTCGTCGATACCGATGAGTTGGTGGTGCAGCAGACCGGCCGCTCCATCGCCGACCTCTTTGCAACCGAGGGAGAGGCCGCCTTCCGGGAGCGGGAGGCCGCGGTGATCGCTCAGGTGACCGCGCACGACGGCCAGGTGATCGCCACCGGCGGCGGGGCGGTGCTGCGGCCCGAGAACCGGGAGGCGCTGCGCCGGACCGGCCTGGTGATCTGGCTGGACGCCCCGCCCGAGGCGCTTTACCAGCGGGCGCGGGCGCAGGGGCTGGAGCGGCGGCCGCTGCTGGCCGGGCCGAACCCGCTGGGCAAGCTCCGGGCGCTGGCGGCGGGCCGGGCCGAGGCTTACCAGGCGGCGGCCCATGTGCGGCTGCAGACCGACGCAAAGATACCAGCGAGCATTGCAGAAGAGATTATCGCACTGCTGGCGAGCAACGAAGGGGTGACTGACCATGGCTGAGGTCTGGGTGGAACTGGGCGAGCATCGCTACCCGATCCATGTTGGTGCAGGCTTGATCGATCAGTTGGGCACACTGGTCTATAACCGGCTGCCGCGGGCGCGCAAGGCGCTGATTATCACCGATACCAATGTGGGGCCCCGGTACGGGCAGGCGGCCCGCGAGGCCCTGGAGGGCGTGGGGATCACCGTCTCCAAGGCGATGGTGCCCGCCGGCGAGGTCTCCAAGACGCTGGCGCAGGCCTACAGCCTCATTACCGCCTGCGTCAAGGCGGAGCTGGAGCGCAGCAGCGTAATCATCGCCCTCGGCGGTGGCGTGGTGGGCGACCTGGCCGGTTTCGTGGCGGCGACCTACTTGCGGGGCATCCCGTTTGTGCAGGTGCCGACCACCCTGCTTTCCCAGGTAGACTCTTCGATCGGCGGGAAGACCGGCGTCGACCTCCCCGAGGGGAAGAACCTGGTCGGCGCCTTTCACCAGCCCTCCATGGTCGTGGCCGACCTGGAGACCCTGACCTCCCTGCCCAAGCGGGAGGTGGCCGCCGGTATGGCCGAGGTGGTCAAGCACGCCATGATTCGGGACGAGGAGTTCCTCAAGTACCTGGAAGTGCACTGCGGCGACATTCTGGCGCTGAACATGAAGGTCCTGGAGCACGTGGTCAGGACCAACTGCCGGATCAAGGCCGATGTGGTGGCCGAAGATCCGAACGAGAAGGGGCTCCGGGCGATTCTGAACTTCGGGCACACCGTGGGCCACGCCGTGGAGGCCTCCACCGGCTTTGGCCAGTGGCTGCACGGGGAGTGCGTCGCCACGGGCATGGTAGCGGCCACCGCCATTGCCGAGAAGGCCGGGATTCTGACCGAGCTCGACCTGCAGCTGCGGCTGGAGCGGCTGCTCCACCGGCTGGGCCTGCCGGTCAGGCTGCCGCAGGGAAGCGACCCCTCGCTCCTGCTGCCCTTCATGTACCGGGACAAGAAGGTGGAAGACGGCCGCCTCCGCTGGGTGATGCCCGTGCGGGCCGGTGAGGTGGTGGTGACCGCCAACGTCTCGGCCGAGGCGGTGCGGTGGGGCATCGAAGCGGTGAGGAGGTAGCCTGTCTTGAAGCATCTGCTGGATATCGCGCCCGAGGTGCGGAAGGCGCTGGAGAGCAGGCGTCCCGTGGTGGCGCTGGAGTCGACGATCATCAGCCACGGCATGCCCTACCCCGAGAATCTCAAGATGGCCCGGGAGGTGGAGGCGATCGTCCGGGCCGAGGGGGCGGTGCCGGCCACCATCGCCGTGATCGACGGCCGCTGCAAGGTCGGCCTGAGCGAGTCGGAGCTGGAGCGGCTGGCCACCTCGCCCGATGCGGTCAAGGTCTCCCTGCGGGACCTGCCGGTGGTGCTGGCCCGCAGAACCCTGGGCGCCACCACGGTGGCCTCCACCGCCACCATCGCCGAGGCGGCTGGGATCGGCCTTTTCGTGACCGGCGGCATTGGCGGGGTGCACCGGGGCAGCCCGGGGAGCCCGGCCCAGGTCTGGGACATCTCCGCCGACCTGACGGTGCTGGGCCGCTCGCGGCTCACGGTGGTCTGCGCCGGGGCCAAGTCTGTGCTGGACATTCCGGCGACGCTGGAGCTGCTGGAGACCCTGGGGGTAACGGTGCTGGGCTACCAGACCGACCGCTTCCCGGGCTTCTATACCCGCGACACCGGCCACGGCGTCGATGCCCGGGTCGATTCGCCCGCCGAGGCGGCGGCGATCATCGCGGCCAGGGCGGCCTCCGGGATTCCCGGCGGGGTGCTGGTGGTCAACCCGCTCCCCGAGACCGCCGCCCTGGACGCCGCCGAGGTGGAGCGTCACATTAACGAGGCGCTGGGCGCAATGGGCGCCGCCGGGGTGAGCGGCAAGGCGGTCACCCCCTACCTGCTGGCCCGCATGAAGCAGGTGACCGAGGGGCGGTCGCTGGCGGCCAACCTGGCGCTGATCCAGCACAACGCCCGGGTGGGGGCACAGATTGCCGTCTCCTATTCCCAACACGAATGGCCTAAATAGAACACGGTTCTGTACGGCGGAACCGATTGGGACTTAACAGGGGCCAAAAGGACTAGTAAGATGGTACCTGTGTACAGGTGCAATGTTATCCATAGGAGTTGAATGAAGTTGTCCACTGTGCCTACGATCATTGTGCTGGAGGGGGACCAGACCGGCCAGGAACTCCTGGAAGAGGCGGTTCGTCTGCTGTCGCCTGACATAATCGGGCTGCCGCTCCACCTCAACCGCTACGACCTGAGCCTGGAGAACCGCCGCGCCACCCAGAACCAGGTGGTGCGAGACGCCGCCGCCGCCATGCGGGAGGAGGGCTACGGCCTGAAGGCGGCCACGATCACCCCCGAGGTTCGGGGCGATGTGGGCTCGCCCAACGCCATCCTCCGCAAGGAGATTGACGGGACCGTGATCCTTCGCACCGGTCGTGCGCTGCCCGGGGTTGAGTCCATCGGCAACATCTCCGCCCCCATCGCCGTCGTTCGTATGGCCACCGAAGACGCCTACGAGGCGAAGGAGTGGCGCGAGGGCGAGGGGGAGGAGGAGAAGGCCTACCGCACCACCTACGTCTCCCACCGGAACTGCCGGGCGGCGGCCGAGTTCAGCTTCATTCTCGCCAGGCAGATGGGCGCCGTGGTCTTCGGCGGCCCCAAGTGGACCGTCTCGCCGACCTACGAGGGGCTCCTCAAAGAGGCGATGGATGCGTCCGCCCGCAAGTACCCCGATGTCCCCTACGACCCGCAGCTGATCGACGCCGCCTACGCCCTGCTCTTCGCCCGGGCCACCCGCCCGCTGGTAATCCCCTGTTTGAACCGGGACGGCGACATTCTCTCCGATATGGTGCTGGCGCTCTACGGCTCCATTGCCGGCTCCGAGTCGCTGCTGATCTCCTTCGACGAGCAGTTCAAGCCCAGGGTGGTCATGGCCGAGGCGCCCCACGGGACCGCCCCGAGCCTCCAGGGCAAGAACGTGGCCAACCCGCTGGCGATGCAGCTGGCCGCCGGCGCCCTGCTCCTCCAGATGGAGGGTGCCGGGTACCAGCGGGCCGGCAAGGCGATCCAGGAGGCCTGCCTCGAGACCGTCGCCTCCGGGATCCGCACCGGCGACCTGGGCGGCACCGCCAGGACCACCGAGTTCACCGACGAGGTGATCCGGCGGGTCAAGGCGAAGCTGGCCCCCGTCGCTTCGCACTAGGACAGGACAGGCCGGGCGCACCACTGCGCCCGGCCTTTTTGCATGGTGGACTGGCAATTTCCGGCGGGAGCCGCATAGCATGGGCCGTACTGATGGGGAGGGATGGCCGGTGTACTATACCCATGGTGATATGGTGATCTATCGATCCGACCGACCGGAGCGGACCCCGCAGCGTCCCCGGGTGCGGACCCCTGAGCGGGAGCCCGGTGAGCGCCCCGTGGAGCCGTCCACCAAGCAGGTGCTGCTGCGGCGGGTCTCCGAGCTGGAAGAGCGGCTCGCCCGGCTGGAGGCCGAGCTGGAGGAGGCGAGGCCGGGGGGACGGCCGGCGCAGCGGCAGGCCCATGAGGCAGGGCCGCGGCAGCACCCCAGGAGCAGCGAGGTTAAGGTCTCGCTCCACGCCGAGGGCGGTACCCAGGCGACTGTCGGCCCTGTCCGCATGGTAAGCCAAGACTAGAGGGAGGCGCTGATCGCAGCGCCTCCCTTCCCTTTTTAGGGCTGAATCGAACCGGTCCAGCGGGCGATCGCGGTGTGGCAAGAATGGAACCAGCCGGGCTTCTGCAGGAACATGTACGGACAGCCCCCGTCGATCACGGTGGCGCCGGCCTCCCGGGCCCGGGCCGCCACCTCCGGCGAGGTGCCCGCCCCAGCGGGGCTCTGGAACCAGATGCGGGAGACGCCAGCCGCCAGGCAGTCGTCGACCGCTGCAAGGTGGGCAGCCTTCGGCAGCAGGACAAGCGCCCCGTCCACCGGCCCCGAAGTCGCCTGGAGGCTGGGGTAGGCGGTCACCCCCTCCAGTTCACCGGCATGGGGGTTGACCGGAATCACCTCGTAGCCCCGCTCCCGCAGAGTCCGGAAGACGGCGTTGGCGAACTGCCGGGAATCCCGGGAGACGCCGATGACAGCGATGCGGTGCTGGGATAGAAACTCCTGAGCAGCGGTGGCAGATACCACGGCAGACACTCCTTCACGGCCGTACTGCCCCCACCATAGCATGGGACCCAGCCCGGGGCTATGGGCAAAAAGGACAATCCGGCACGCGAAAGGCGGCACGTTGAGGCGCCTCAGTCCCCTGCGACCGCCCCCACCCGGTTCCGGGCCACAAAGCGCCCGATACGGCGCAGCGCCTCGGTCAGATTGGCGGTGGAGGAGGCGTAGGAGCAGCGAACGTGCCCCGCCCCGCTGGGGCCGAAGGCGCTGCCCGGCACCACCGCCACCTTCTCCTCCTCCAAGAGGCGGATGGCGAAGGTCATGTCGTCCATTCCCGTCTCGGCGATAGAGGGGAAGATGTAGAAGGCGCCCTGCGGCTCGAAGCAGTCCAGCCCCGCCTGGCGCAAGCCATCCACCATCAGCCGGCGGCGCCGGTTGTACTCCGCCACCATCGCATCGCGAGGAGCGGCCCCCCTGCGCAGCGCCTCCAGGGCGGCCACCTGGCCGGTGATCGGAGCGCACATGATCGTGTACTGGTGGATCTTCATCATCGCCCCGATGATCTCCGACGGCCCGCAGGCGTAGCCGATGCGCCACCCGGTCATGGCGTAGGCCTTGGAGAACCCGTGCAGCAGCACCGTCCGCTCCCGCATGCCGGGCAGGGCGGCGATGGAGCGGTGGCGACCCTCGTAGGTCATCTCGCCGTAGATCTCATCGGAGACCACCAGCAGGTCGTGCTTGATCGCCAGCTCTGCAATTGCCTGCAGTTCCGCCTCGGTCATCACCGCCCCGGTCGGGTTAGCCGGGAAGCCCATCAGCAGCACCTTGGACCGCGGGGTGATATAGGTCTCGAGCAGTTCAGGGGTGAGCTTGAACGCATCCGCCGCCCGGAGCGGGATCGTGACCGGACGCCCGCCGGCCAGCGTGGCGCAGGGCACATAGCTGACAAAGCAGGGCTCGGGGATCAGCACCTCGTCACCCGGCTCCAGCACCGCCCGCATCACCAGATCGATCGCCTCGGCGACCCCCACCGTGATCAGAATCTCGCTGGTGGGGTCGTACCGCAGCCCCTGCCAGCCGAAGAGGTAGTCCCGGATCGCCTGGC